>CBDDCJ010000020.1:0-134957 GCA_965226205.1 Opitutales bacterium
CCCGATGGCCAGAGTATAGCCATCTTTGATCGTTATGGTGCTTTCCGTCTTGCGCGTCGAGATGATGGGGATTTGCGCCCCGGCGGCGCCGCCAAAACTAACCATGCTGGTCCGGCTGCTAAGTTCCGGCCTGATGTTGAGGTTGATAAAACCGGCGCTGTTCACATGCGGCGTGACTCGAAGGAGTATACCGATGGATTTGAAGGTGAACCCGCTGACCTCGAAGGTGCCTCGTTCCTCGTTGTAGTTGTAATCGGGGGTAGTGTATTAAGTAGGAATGGTGGCTAATTCTTGATTATATTGATGAATGAAAAGTCTCAGACAGGTTTCATGCATACTCTTAAGCTTGGAAAAGGAGAGGGTTTTGCGTGTGAAACGACCCAGTCGTTGGCGCAGGGTATTGTTCCATCGTTCCACATGGGCCGTTTCACCGGTTTCTTTTCCCACGGATCGGTTATGAGGAAAGACTTCATCATAAGTGGACCAAAAGTCGCTGTAGGTGGCACATCTTTTGTAGGCCCGTGGCAGACGCTCGTAAAGTTCCCGGCAACGATACCAATCCCGAGGCCCAATGGCATAGGAGAGGATTTGACGGGTGCGTCGGCAAAGAGCGATCCAAACCCATTGGGCATCGCTCTTGCGTCCCACAAAAGACCACAGTTCGTCCAGTTCAATGACATCATGGCGGCGGGCCGCAAGAATCGTGCTTTTGAGCGGTCGGAGCGATTGTCGTTTTTTTTAACCAACTCAAAACGGTGTTGGGACTCACCCCGAAGGCGCGCTGTAAACCGCGTAGACTGCTGCGTTCCTGATAGACTCGAAGGATCATTTCTTTTTGCTCTTCGGTGTATTTCACTGTGGGGTTTTCGCGGCTTTGTTTACCACAATCATGGCAGCGGTAGCGCTGTTTATGGTTGGGCGTCTTGCCAAATTTAATGATATTTTCACTTCCACAGTGCCGACAATTAATAATTTTAGTAACCATGCACTAAGAATAAACTGCCTAACGCTATTTGTACAGATAAAAATACAAAATAACATTCTTTTTTTATACACTACCTAATCGGGTATGGGGAATTCCTCACCAATGTTGATCGTGGCCGGCGTGTTGTTGAGCGTGACCACAGTGGGATTGGAAATCAATTTGGAATCGCTTAAGGATTCCAGGGCGCTGAGCACAACATTGAACGCGGGGGCCGAGAAAACGGCCGTATCGATACGCCCCTGGCTGGCGCTGTTCAGCACCGATGCTGCTTGGGTCAGGATGTTGTTGGCATTCACCGTGTTAGAGGAATTATTTGTGATGTTCGTGCTGCTGTTGGGTAATCCAGGCACTGGGATATTGGAAGTGAAATCGGTCGAATTCTCCGAGATATTGTCGGTTGTATTGATGGAGGTGTTATCGTTGTTGCCGATTGCGGTCTGGCTAATATCCCTATTGTAGTCACGCTGGAAGGGACCGGCAGAGAGTTGGTAGGAATTGAGGGAGGACCAGTTCACGCCCAGGTTGACGGCGTCCCGGTTGGTCACCTCGATAAATTTTGTTTCAATCATCACTTGAGCGGTGGGCCGGTCCAGTCGCTCGATGATTTCCTGGATATTGTTCATCCGGGTGGGCCGTTCGGTAATGACGAAGGCGTTGCTTCGGGCGTCCACCTGCACTCGGCCTCCTTCCCCGATGAGCGGGGCGATCGAACCTTGGATCTCGGAGGCGTTGGCAAAATTTACAATGAACACGCGCGTATCGGGTTTTTCCTGCTCCAGATCGAGATTGCTGCGGATTTTGATGATGTTGCGGTCCTTCACAAAGCTGAAGCCCAAGGGTTCCAAGACTACCTCGAAAACCTGCTTCCAGGATACATTGCGGATTTTGAGGGTCGTGCTGCCCACCAGAGTGTCGGGTATGACCACGTTAAGGTCGTAGAGATCTACCACATTGCTAATAATGACGCGCACTTCCTCATCGGGGAAATCCACCGAGATGGTTTCCTCTTCAAGGGTCATCTCGGCCGCCCTTACCTCCTCGGTGGGAGCTGAGTAATCCACATCACCGCCGAAAGTGGGATCAGCAAAATCCATCGTGGGAGAACTTGGCGCCGGTGGGGGCGGGGTTACCGGCGTCTGTGCTCCCGGCGCAATTATTTGGATATCTTCGGAACCCAGATTCTCAGGTTCTTCGACATCGGGCGGCTCTTGTCCCCAAGCCACAATGGCGGAGAGTAGAAGTATCAGGGGAATATTGAATGTAGGGCGAATCATAGTTCGTGCCTTTTTTAGTGGTTAAATTGAATTATCAAAAAGAAGGCGGTTAGAATTTATAGAATTATTTGTAATTAGGCAAGCAGGCACAATTAGATTACTAATCTTTTCTGACGGTGCCTTTCGAGCTGGTGATTTTAAAGGATCGCGTGATTCGGGCCTCGTTCAGGCGGAGGGTGTAATTGTTTGGCGTAATGTCGGCCACAATGATAGTGTAGTCCTTCCCGCGGACCTTCGTGGGTATGGAGCCGCCCACTGTCAGTTTCCCCCCGTTGGGAAAGAGAAGAAGGCTTCTTCGGCTCGTGACCAGGCTGCCCTTGGGGTTGAGCCGGTCGGCCACATACCGTAAAATATCCGCATCAGGAATCTTCGGCGGGGCTTTCGGAGCAACTGGTTTAGTTACTATTCTGGGCCCTTCCGGCGTCTCTTGCACTACTTCTACTACTTCTTCCAGGGGAGGAAGAAAGGGGCTGTGCGTCTCTAGCAAGGTAGTTAGAAAACCCGGATTTTCCGCGTGCAATATATTTTCGGCATTCTCCAGAACGGATTCCCGGTCTTTTTTGAGCAATACGGGCCGGGGCGGCTCATCCTGCCCAATGAGGAGCGGGGCCAGACCCAAACCCAACAAAATGAATCCCGCCGCAGCCAGAGCCGGGGCCTTGGATAAAAAAAAGTTTTTGCCTGAAAATGGAGGATTTTTCATTATATTCTTATTTTTATTTCACTCCCAGGATATCCATTTTAAGGCTGATTTGGACCGCATCGGTTTCGTTTTTACCAAGGGAATTGCAGGAAAACCCTTCAATACGGGTGAAGTATTGGCCATGTTCGAGCCGGTTGAGAAAATCAATTACCTGGTAATAGGTTCCGGAAACGCCGACCGAATACGCGATGGGAGCGTAGAGGGTAAGGTTGGGTTTTCCTGGTGGTGCTCGCGGCGGCGGCGGGGTGTCCGATTGCGAGAGGAGGGTCAGAGAAATGCCGGTTTGAAGTGGACGGGGTTGTTTGGACAATTTTGACGTGGGATTAAGGTGGAAATCGTGTTCATATTATTTTTTAAAAATATATTTTGTCCTTAGCCAAAGACGGGCACGCAGGTGCCCGCAAGCTGTATTGGCGGGGAGGTTGGTTTTGCTCCGATTGCATGGACTTCGGCCGGGGTCCGGTAGCCCAGGGCTTGGTGGGGGCGCAGGTGGTTGTAGAAGTCCAGGTAGCGGGCTATCCCTTCGCTGGCTTCCTTTGCCGTGGCGTATTCGCGCAGGTAAATGTCTTCATACTTGAGGGTTCTCCAAAAGCGTTCAACAAATATGTTGTCCAGGTAGCGGCCACGCCCGTCCATGCTGATGCGCACCCCGGCTTGCCGCAGCACCGAGGTGAACTCGCTGCCGGTAAACTGGCTGCCTTGATCGGTGTTGAAGATTTGAGGTTGGGCCCGCCTCAGAGCTTCCTCCAGGGCGAGCACACAGAAGCGGCTCTCCAGGGTGTTGGAAAGCTGCCAGCTCAACACGTAGCGGCTGAACCAGTCCAACACCACGGTCAAGAAAAGGAATCCTCGGCTCAGCCGCAGGTAAGTGATGTCGCTGCACCATACCTGGTCGGGCCGCTCGACCGCCAAACCCCGCAACAGATAAGGGAAAATGCGGTGCTGCCGGTGCCCCTGGCTCAAGTTTCGACGCGGATAAATAGCCTCCAGGCCCATTTGGCGCATGAGCCGCTGGATGCGGCCTCGTCCCACTGCATGGCCCTCTCGACGCAGCCACTGGGTCATCCGGCGAGAACCAAAAAACGGATATTGGGTGTAGAGCTCATCCATGCGATGCATGTAGAGAACGTTCTGCTCGCACTGGGCACGGGCCCGATAGTAATAGCTGCCGCGGGCCAGCCCCAGCAACTGACATTGCCTGCCGATACTGATTTTTCCTTGAAGTGGTTGCACCATCTTGCGCCTCTCACCAACCGAGTTGTTCAGACTTTTTTTTTAGCCAATCGCATTCTACTTTCAGCTTTCCAATCTCCTGGTAAAGGTGATCTTTTTCCGTCTCGTTGTCCTTGCTGAGAGTCTGCCGCTGGCGCGAAAACAGCTCCGTTGCTCCCTGCAAAAGCTGCTTCTTCCATTGGGTCACCTGGTTGGGATGCACCTCAAAACGACCGGCGATCTCGTTGATGGTATGAGCGCCCCTGATGGCTTCCAGGGCCACTCGGGCTTTAAACTCAGCACTGTATTGTCTTCTCTTTCGTGATTTTTGTCTTCTCTTTCGTGATTTAATAACATTCATAGGTTAGCGGATTTAGTGGTTCAAGACCACCTTATTCCACTGTCCAGTTTTCCCCGTCCATTTCAGTTTGCTCCTCCAAACCATAAAAATATTGCTGATTGACGGCTTTCGTTGCACGCACCATGAGGCGGGATTTTATCTCTTTACTATATTCTTTAATTTTATCCACATGCCCGGCAATATCTACAGACGCGGTCTTATTCTTGTCCATGACATCCCATTTAACCTCCAGTATCTCACGTTCCCCCTCCAGTTCGGGGACATGTGATTTACGCAAGAAATAAGCTCCTCCGATGATCACTATAAAGACAACATCTCCCACCGCTAGGGGGTATTGTTTTAATTTGGCGATAATGGCTTGGGCGTTCATTATTTTTTCGGCAACACCAACTCGATGCGGATGAAGTAGTTGAAAAGCCCCAGATTCTCATCGCGAATCAGCGATTGCAACTCCACCTTATGGAGGCTTTTCTTAATCATTTCCAATTTTTTGAGGGTTTCCACGAATTCCGTCACCAATCGCGTGACTTCGGCCGGCGAGCCGCTAATCGAGCCTCGAATACCAATGGTTTTACCGGGAGCTGTTTTGCGGTTGCCCAGTTGGATGTTTTGGGAGTCGTAGCTGATCGTTTGCAGAAGCATCTCCTTCGGTTTGATTTTCGTAAAATTGAGGAGAAAGGCGGATGGTTTGATGGGAACGTCCATAAAGGCCTCGACTTCGGTTACTTCCTTGGAAAGGGTGCCGAATTCGCCGCTCAACTTTAAATTGTTGTTGTTGATGGTGTCGTTTTCGCTGATTTTCGTCTCGAAATCCTTGATATTACGCCCTACCGAAAGAGCGGAAAATTCGTTTCTGAGGAAGAACATCAACAATGCCACTGCCACTAATACCACTCCCCAATTAATAACAAAATCGGTCCTGATGACTTTAATGTCCGGCAATGCATCCACATTGCGGAAATTAGGATGCCAGGCCGGCTGAACAATTTTTTTAGGCTTTCTTAGTGCCATTCTCCGCCTTATTGTAATTCCCCATGAGGCTGAACAAACCCAGCCACCGGCTGTCCAGGGTTTCCAGTTGGACGCTCTCGCCGGTGGTCAAGCCCAGGTGCTTGAGCCAGCCAAGGTAATCCAGGTGCAGCATATCCACCCCTAGGGCGCGGGACAGTGTGGCATGCATCCAATTAAAATTCTTGGGCAGCAAGGTGAGGAATATTTGCCCGATGGTTTGGCCCGTTTGCACCTCGTAAAATCCTGTCGAGGCTTGCAGTTCCTTAAGCATTTTCTTGAGCAACACCGGCCCCATTTCCGTAAAATCGAAGGTGTTGGAGTAAAACAGTTTTTTTGCTGACTCCTCGTCTTTGAGGCCCAATTCGCTTTTAATGCTGGGGAACATGCTGGTCAGTCCGTAGGGGATGGGCCGGGTAATATCCACCTGGCTGCTGCGGATGATGAAGATATTGGAATTATCCGGTGTGATTTCCAATACCAGGGTCGGAAACCGGATTTTCTTCCATTCCAAATAGTTTTTCAACCCCCCCAGACCATTCAGGGAACCGACTTCCAGAGTAGCCGGGTAAACGCCCCACTCCACTACACGTTCCTGTATTTGGGACAGCTCTTCCAGACTCGCACCGCAAAAAATCAGCTCTTTCTGGGCTTGCAGATTCTTCTCCGCATCAAACTCCATCCCGTCTACGGCCACTCCGTTCTTGGTCGGATCAATTCGAAACTGTTTGGTCAGCAAATCGATCAAGAATGCGGAATCTTTGGCTTTGGCCGGCGATTCCAGGGTAGTCCTGCGTATAAATCGAGCAGTGCCCCGTCAGGAAACCGCGCGCCTTCACTTCCGCCAAACTGTGTATGAATTCTTGAAGTTCCTCCAATTCCACATCTACGCGGCACTCTTGCAGGCTTTCGATGTGGTAGGGGGCATTCAGGCTGGTAGTGACAGCGGCAAGGATGGAGAAATCGCTGACTTCGATAAATATCCCTTTAGTCTTTTTCGCTAGCATTGGATTAGCAGTTTGATGAAATGATTAATTTAATCTGGAACGTGGGGACTATAGTTAGCCTGTGGATTTATTCGCAAGTAGTGATACAAGCATAAATTGCTGCCCCTATTAAAAATTCAATGGTTGGTCTTTACAAGCAAAAAATACTTCCACCCAAGCATTTAGGTGTAAGTCCGCGCGTTTGGGTCTCTTCTTCGACCTCAGGCCTCAGATTTCCAATCGGGCCTCATGACCTGCCGAAACCGTTTACTCCGCCCCTCCCGGCAGAGACTCCGCCTGCGGATTATCCAACCCATCCTCCTTGACGATCCAGCAGAACCTTCTGCGGCATCTTTAAAAACGCGCTATCAGCTCCAGGTCCGCTTCTTATGACGATTTGATTTCATCCGCTTGCGGCGTTTGTGCTTGGAGATCTTGCGAGCTCTTTTTTTTCTCAAATTTCCCATGTAGGCTGATTGAATGGATGGCTGGAAGGAAGGTTCCGGGCCGAATGGTTTGGTTTGTAAATTTATTTACCCTGCTGTTTATTTATGCTATCAAAACTTCGGGATTTATTTAAGGTTTCGGGCGCAGGCGGATTTTTGGCGACTGGCCTTGTTGGGGTGGATAATACTCCTCTTGGCCGCCTTGTCCAGAGCGGTTACATAGAGCCGGGCCACCTCTTTGGCCGCTGCCGGGTCGTCGCCGCTACTGACCGAATTCCATTTTTTCTGCAAGGTTTTCAGCCGGGTGCGGACTTGGCGGTTGTGCACTGTGCGCTTGGCGATGCGCCGGATATCTTTCTTCGAAGATTTTAAATTGGCCATGAAATATTGATATTGCTATTGTTTTAATTAATTAAACTAGGTTGTTCCTTTGCCAGCATGGGCGGGAGAATCGCGGTTGCCGAAAAAATGGAAAGTGGGAAGTTGGGTCGGCCCCTCCCCGCTGTCAACAAACAAATGCGACTCTCCGCCATCCTACTGCCAGGGAACAAGCTCAGGACAATGGAATGCGAGTGTCAGTCAGGTTATATTTTCTATAAAAAGTAAAAATAGGCGGGCCGGTTTTCAAAGAGGGGTAAGCCGGATTCTGTTCCCTGCCGGCCACAGACCACTGTCCGCAGACGGCCGGGGCATTCATTTATCTGCCGAACAAACTGCCCGGCCCTCCCCGGCGGAAGGCGCGGCACACCCGGGACCATAACAGGCGGGCCGCCCGGTCCCCTATTTTGCCTTGCACCAGATTGGGTTTTTCCTGCCCTCGCGGTCACCCCCGAGGCGGTGGGCTCTTACCCCACCATTTCACCCTTACCGGCAAAAACCGAAGCTCTTGCAGGCGGTATATTTTCTGTGACACTATCCGTCGATCCAGGTTTTCACCCGAACCTCCCCCGCTTTCACGAGGAATCCTGCCCTACGGTGTCCGGACTTTCCTCCACGCATCCATTTCCCGAAAGAAACGCCGCGCGGCGAATGCACGCTCCCCAAAAACCGGCCCTAAAGTTTTTTCACACTATTGAATATTATTATTAAATTAAAGAACGGGCCCCAATCAACTCCCTTGAAAGCCAAAGAGCAAGCCCTGAATGGGTATAATACCTACGCATTTGGAGCCTTGCTCTCACTTTCTCTTGCCTTGACCCTTTTTCGCCCACAAATTCCGTCCCTCAAAAACCAAACGACATGAAAAAGCTTTGCATCTTTATCGGGTTGACCGCAGGCAGCTATCTGGGTTGGTGGCTCGGCATGCGTTTGGAAGGTTTCATGACGGCGTTAATTCTCAGTTCCGCCGGTTCCATCGCCGGCATCGTCCTGGGCTGGCAAATCAACCGCAAGTTTTTCAGCTAAACTAAACAACGGCTCGCCCGATCCACTTAAATCATGAAAACGGCTGGCTTGATCGGCGGCATGAGCTGGGAATCCACTGCCGTTTATTACCGGCTCATGAACGAAGGCGTGCAAAAGCGGCTCGGGGGGCTTCACTCCGCTCAAATTCTCATGCTCAGTCTGGATTTCGCAAAAATCGAATCCTTGCAAAGTGAAGGCCGTTGGGCTGAAGCGGCACAAATCTTGATAGACAGCGCAAAACGCCTCGAAGACGCCGGGGCGGACTTTCTGGCTCTGTGCACCAACACCATGCGCAGATTGGCCGAAAATGTCGCCGCTGCCGTCAATATCCCCGCTTATTCACATTGTCGATGCCGCGGCCGCCGCAATCCAATCGGCAGGCATGGAAACCATCGGTCTGCTGGGCACCCGTTTTACTATGGAGGAAGATTTTTATAAAGGCCGATTGGCTCGAATCCACGGATTACAGGTTATCGTTCCGGCAAAGGAAAAAAGGGAAATCATTAATAGAGTCATCTACAATGAGCTCTGCCGCGGACAAATCGAGCAGGAGTCAAAAATTATTTTTCAGGAAATTATACAAAATCTCCTCCAAAACGGGGCCGAGGGAATTCTCCTTGGCTGCACGGAAATAGCGTTACTGGTCCCTCCGGAATCGTCAACCGCCAGATTATTCGACACTACGCGCATTCACGCAAATAAGTTGGTAAACAAAATATTAGAAGAATAAACTTGGGCAGAAGCAGGAAAAAAGGACTCAATATGAAATATGGACGTTGACCCTATATCATCTTTGACCCTTTAGAATTCTCCCGATTAGTCCAAGGCAAAGGCAGGCTGCTTGCTCAATGCGGGCGGCTGCGTTTGTGAAAGCAATGGGTAATGAATGATGAATCAAATGTTAATCCGACCTGCCCAACCGCATCGCGACCAAAAAAAAAGTGGCCAAAGGAAAGGCACCGAATTTTTGAAGAATCCGGCGCCTTCTGATGCGCATTTTACGTCTTTTTTCACAAACAGGATTTAATGCTAGATCCCGTTATTATTCAAACCCTTGGGAACAATTGAGTTGCTTCGCATCTCCCCGCATATAATTTGCCGTCATGAATACACTGCGTTTTCTCTCGGTCTTTTCCAGCCTTGCCGCCATAACTACCCTTTCCTGCCTGCGGGCCGACCCGCCGGAAAATATCCATGCCTGGCCAGGCGCCCCTCACGGCTGGCATTTGCAGGAATTGGGCCCGCGGACGGAAGCTGTCCCGCTGCAGAAGTATTCACAGGTCATCCATGTTTCCACGGAAGGGGGTAATGATGCATCGGCCGATGGAAACAAATCCAGGCCTTTTCAAACCATCCAGGCTGCCCTCAAATCTCTTGAGAAATTTGCAAAACCCTCCGCCAGCAGCCGCGTTGCCATTTTGGTCGCTGAAGGCGTCTATTCCCGGACTCCCCTGGAAATGACGCCTTATGTCGAATTCTACGGCGGGTTTGACGCAAATTCCTGGAAAAGAGATATTTTCACTCATGCCTCCATTCTTGATGCCGGGCAAAACGGGCGGGTGGTGGTGGGCAGCCATTCGTCGAAATTAGACGGCTTCGTCATCACTGGAGGTCTCGTGCGGGGACATGGCGCAGGCATATACTGTTACCAGGTCTCGCCGATCATTACCAATAACGTGATTCGCAATAACCGGGTCCTCGCCTACGAAAATTTCAGCCACGATTCCAACCGGCGGCGCCAACGCAGTCACGATGGCGGAGGGATCGGCCTGGTTAATTACGCAAACCCGGTCATTCATCATAATCTCATAATGGATAATGCCACGGAGGTCGGTAACGGGGCCGGAATATCGGCCAAGGACGATTGCATCCCCCAGATCGGATATAATGTTTTTTACGGAAATCGCACAGGTCTCGGGGACAAGAATATAACCCGCTCCTCCAACGGCGGAGCTCTCAGCCTGGCCAACAGTTCCCGGGCCGGAGTGTTCCACAATCTCTTTATTGCCAATCAAGCGCTGGGCGGCAGCGACGCGGGAGCGATCTTTTGCGAATATTTCTCATGGCCCACTGTTCGCTGGAACGTTTTTCTCAATAATTTTGCCGAAGACGACGGGGGCGCCCTCGATTCGCAAAAATTTTCCCATCCGAAAATCAAGTACAACCTGTTTTTCGGGAACAATACCGAGGGATCCGGTGGAGCCCTTCACCAGGATGATTCACTGATGCACCTGGAGAATAATATATTCGCTTACAATTCATCCGGCAGCAAATCGGGCGCATTTGGCGGAACCCACGGCTGGCTTTATGCTGTCAACAATACGGTGGTTTTCAACAAGGCTGGAAAAAATGCCGGGGCGGTGGCTCATCTTAATTTTAAAAATCCTTATCTGTAACCGCTGGTCATGAGAAATAATATTTTTTACGGCAACGAGCCCGACCAAATAGTGCTGGAGCCATGGATCGATTTGTCTTACAATTTAATAGAAGGCGGTTTCGGAAAATCCTACACAGCTTACAACATTGAGCCTGGATTTCTCGATGACGGGCTGACTTTGAGTGTGCAAAGGTCAAATTCATTGCCCGCCAGGTTCCAGACGATCATTGCCATCGAGGGCGGTCTCAAATCCACATCCCTCAAAGATCGTGTAGTCCGAATGGGTGAAGATTGGTCTCTCATTATTGATAACGACGCTGGCCAATTAACGATTTGGGGTAACTTTGCCCTCGAAAAAGGCGATGAGATTGAAATTATCCCGACCTTCCACCTGGCGCCGGACTCTCCCTGCATCAACCGTGGGCTTTATGCCGATTTTGCCTCGGACGATATCGACGGGCAGCCCCGTTATTCGCCCAATATCGATCTCGGCGCGGATGAATATGTGCCAACCAAAGTCAAAGACCTGTAGCAGCAATTCCGGTAACCATTGATATCCAGTGTAACCCGCCGCCCGTTTTCTTATTTGCACTCTTGTCCCTACCGGCGCTTATTGTAGCCTTCGACAGCCATGAGGCAGAAATCCGTCCAACAAGTTATAAGGTCATTGGCCTCGAAGTCCTCACAATCCTTGAGGGAATCGGAAAGTTCCTTCATCATTATATAGAGTTCATTATACTCCGGCCAACCCGTCGATTTATCAACCCCGGGCTTCAGCGCGCTACTATGCAAATAGGCGGCGAGGTGCCCTTGGTCGTGGTCGTGAAAACCGATTCCGGTATTTGTGCGAACGCTGTTCAGTAAAGACTGGTAAATGGTGCGTCGGTAGTGAAAATCGAAGTTTTCAAACATATTATGTACTCCGGTTTAGCAAATTATAGTGTTTTGAAACATGATAAAATACACATCCGCGAACCTACATGTCAAGTTGCCGCAACCAAATCAAATGAGGCCGCAGATTACCCATAGGTCGGACAAGCGCTTCAATTTCGTAGTAAATATAGCTAAAAACATGGAAAATAGCCTGGGCATGGAGAGAGAAAAAATTGGCGTTGCCTTGCGGCCTGGATTTTGCGAGCCATTTTAATCAGAGACTAAAAACAGGGATAAGGCCGGAGACTTCCTTCGGTCAAATAAAGGAGATTTGAAGATGGCACTAGCGCCAACGACCCATATTCAAGCTCCCCGGGGCACGGAGTTATCCTGCCAGGGATGGCACCAGGAAGCAGCCTTGAGGATGTTGATGAACAACCTGGACCCGGAGGTGGCCGAAAGACCGGACGAGTTAATCGTTTACGGGGGCGGGGGCAAGGCGGCCCGCAACTGGGTTTGCTACGAGGCCATCGTCCGCACCCTCCGGCGACTGCACAACGATGAGACTCTGCTCGTCCAATCGGGCAAACCGGCGGGGGTTTTTAAAACTCATGAGGAAGCGCCGCGGGTCCTCATCGCCAATGCCCACCTGGTTCCGAAATGGGCCCATTGGGATGAGTTCCGCCGCCTGGACGCCCTCGGGCTGACCATGTATGGCCAGATGACGGCGGGTTCCTGAATTTACATCGGGACGCAGGGTATTTTGCAGGGAACCTACGAGACTTTTGCCGAATGCGCGCGCCAGCATTTCGGCGGCTCATTGGCGGGCCGGCTGTTGGTGACGGCGGGCCTCGGCGGCATGGGCGGAGCCCAGCCCCTGGCCGCAACCATGAACGGGGCCGCTTTTCTCGGCGTGGAGATGGACGAGAGCCGCATCCACAAGCGCCTCGATTCCGGTTACCTGGATGAAATGTCCACCGATCTGGATCGAGCATTGGACAAGGTTTTATATGCCAAACATAACAGGCGGGCGCTTTCCATCGGGCTTTTAGGAAATATTGCCGAGGTCCTGCCGGAACTGGCCCGAAGGGGCATTACCCCGGATGTTTTAACCGATCAGACTTCGGCCCATGACCTAAAGCTGGGTTATATTCCGGCATGGGTATCTCTGGATGAAGCCGTACGAATGCGTTCGGAAAAACCAGAGGAATACCAAAATGCGGTCCTCGATTCGATGGTGGTCCACGTTAAAACCATGCTCGAAATGCAGGAGCGGGGCGCGGTCACCTTCGATTACGGCAATAACCTGCGCGGACAGGTGGCGGACCTGCGGGGGATGAAGGAAGCCTTCGATATTCCGGGATTCGTTCCGCTCTTTATCCGGCCACTGTTTTGCCGCGGTTCGGGGCCTTTCCGGTGGGCCGCTCTTTCCGGAAATCCGATGGATATCGCGGCCACCGATGACGCGGTCCAGGAAACATTTCCACAAAACGAATCCCTCTGCCAATGGATTCATAAAGCCCGCCGGAAGATGCGTTTTCAAGGGCTGCTCAGCCGTATCTGCTGGCTGGCCTATGGCGAGCGGGCCGAGATGAGTTTGAAGTTCAACTGGCTGGTGAAAAAGGGCAAGGTCGATGCGCCTCTGGTCATTGGGCGGGACCACCTGGACAGCGGTTCGGTAGCCTCTCCCAACCGCGAAACCGAAGGAATGAGGGATGGCTCGGACGCCATCGCGGACTGGCCGCTCCTCAATGCTATGCTCAACACCGCCTGCGGCGCCAGTTGGGTTTCGCTGCACCACGGCGGTGGCGTCGGCATCGGTTATTCCATCCACGCAGGTATGGTGTCGGTGGCTGATGGCACTGGTATGGCGGACAGGAGACTGCAACGGGTTTTAACGGCCGATCCGGGAACCGGCGTCATGCGTCATGCCGACGCCGGTTATGAAAAAGCCGCCAAAGGTCCGTCTGCCATTCGGGAAGCCCTATTCAAGTTGACCCCGGGCGGGAAAAAAACCAAAGCGCATGCTCAAACTGCTGTCCGCGCTGAGGGATGAAATGGACGGGGAAAACTGGACAGTGGAATAAGGTGGTCTTGAACCACTAAATCCGCTAACCTATGAATGTTATTAAATCACGAAAGAGAAGACAATACAGTGCTGAGTTTAAAGCCCGGGTGGCCCTGGAAGCCATCAGGGGCGCTCATACCATCAACGAGATCGCCGGTCGTTTTGAGGTGCATCCCAACCAGGTGACCCAATGGAAGAAGCAGCTTTTGCAGGGAGCAACGGAGCTGTTTTCGCGCCAGCGGCAGACTCTCAGCAAGGACAACGAGACGGAAAAAGATCACCTTTACCAGGAGATTGGAAAGCTGAAAGTAGAATGCGATTGGCTAAAAAAAAAGTCTGAACAACTCGGTTGGTGAGAGGCGCAAGATGGTGCAACCACTTCAAGGAAAAATCAGTATCGGCAGGCAATGTCAGTTGCTGGGGCTGGCCCGCGGCAGCTATTACTATCGGGCCCGTGCCCAGTGCGAGCAGAACGTTCTCTACATGCATCGCATGGATGAGCTCTACACCCAATATCCGTTTTTTGGTTCTCGCCGGATGACCCAGTGGCTGCGTCGAGAGGGCCATGCAGTGGGACGAGGCCGCATCCAGCGGCTCATGCGCCAAATGGGCCTGGAGGCTATTTATCCGCGTCGAAACTTGAGCCAGGGGCACCGGCAGCACCGCATTTTCCCTTATCTGCTGCGGGGTTTGGCGGTCGAGCGGCCCGACCAGGTATGGTGCAGCGACATCACTTACCTGCGGCTGAGCCGAGGATTCCTTTTCTTGACCGTGGTGTTGGACTGGTTCAGCCGCTACGTGTTGAGCTGGCAGCTTTCCAACACCCTGGAGAGCCGCTTCTGTGTGCTCGCCCTGGAGGAAGCTCTGAGGCGGGCCCAACCTCAAATCTTCAACACCGATCAAGGCAGCCAGTTTACCGGCAGCGAGTTCACCTCGGTGCTGGGGCAAGCCGGGGTGCGCATCAGCATGGACGGGCGTGGCCGCTACCTGGACAACATATTTGTTGAACGCTTTTGGAGAACCCTCAAGTATGAAGACATTTACCTGCGCGAATACGCCACGGCAAAGGAAGCCAGCGAAGGGATAGCCCGCTACCTGGACTTCTACAACCACCTGCGCCCCCACCAAGCCCTGGGCTACCGGACCCCGGCCGAAGTCCATGCAATCGGAGCAAAACCAACCTCCCCGCCAATACAGCTTGCGGGCACCTGCGTGCCCGTCTTTGGCTAAGGACAAAATATATTTTTAAAAAATAATATGAACACGATTTCCACCTTAATCCCACGTCAAAATTGTCCAAACAACCCCGTCCACTTCAGTTTGAAGGTCGCTAAGGAAAGCTGGTTATCATGGGCTGCATTAATTAGCGCGGATAGATTGTAATGAACAACTCCTTTTTGTAAAACTATCCTTCTTCGCTCTCGCCAATTTTCAGTCGTCTTTAAATGACCGACAATGGACATTTCCCTGTGATCTTTGGGATGATAACTTTCTGGACGATTATCATTACTGCTTTTAATGAGTTCCGCTTCAATCCAATCCCATTTTTTATATCGTTCTTCAAAATCTATTAAACGAAATGGAACTGGATATAAACGAATCCATGAACCGTTTTCGAGCAAACCTGCGGTACAAACGAGTTCACCATATTTTCGAGACAGCGTTGGATAGGTTTTTACCGTTACCAGAATGCGTTCCCGATTCATGCATCTTAGGAAAACTATAAATGGCTAACGTCGCAAGGGAAATCTAAGTGCCTTTCCACGGCAGTAGAAACACAATGCCGGTGACACTGCTGTGGTTTTAACTCGAAACAGGTGAGGGCAACTCTTTCTCCATCTCGCACCCATTGGGCAATTTTCTCAACGCTGCTATCCAGCTTTGGAAGAATTTTTTGCCTATATATTTCAAACAATTCGTTGTAATCTGTTTGGGTTTTCAGATTTTGCCGCAATCTTGAATCGATACCTAATTCAGGCAGATGCTCATACCTAATGCCCATATGCTCGCACGCTGATGAGAGCGTAGATTTTGAAAATCCATATTTACGGCTTAGAGCGTTGCCACGAACATCACAAAGGATTGTCACGCCATCAGCCAACAAAGCGTTTAAATAAGTTTCCAAACTCTTTCCCTCGTAGCCAATGGTGACTAAACCTCGACCATTGACAACGGGACGGGCTGATTCAATCCGTTGCAGAATCTCCGCATCCTGAATTACTTGGTCCTTTATCTCGCTACGCCAGGCCGTTTCGGGATATCGACTATAAACCTCCCTAATAAGGGCATCCCCATGTTTGTCCTTGTAACATTTTGCGAATTGGAAAAGTCGCTTTTGAGTTTCCTTTGGTACTGTTACTCCGTTTTTTCGCAACCTCCAAATATCGTCATTCTCTTCCAAATATCCCCGTTGAGCCAGCTTTCTTTTATCTGCGTAGGATGTGAACGAAAAACACCCATATTTGTAGGGAACAAAGTCGTAGCTTGGTTCATCCTCATGCTCGCGAGTGAAAAGGAAGAGGAATTTCTGAAAATCCGTTTTAGTCGCCTCACCGCCAAGAGCATCAAGCAACCCAATCAATAGTCTTTGCCGTTGATAAAGCATTATTTAGAATATTCAGAGATTAAGTGCGTTGTAAAATATTTCAGCATCCTATTGATTTTCCGTCACTTCTGCAAGTTTAATTTCTATTGTCCTACCACATCAAATCATAAAACAATCGAATGCAATTTGTTTGGGAAAATAGATTGAATATAAAGTAATTGCCATAATGCAAGGCATAATAAACTCGGATGAAATCGGGGCATTCTAATCCGCCTCTATCACATCGCAGATTCGACCGCAGAGGGTTTGTTTGGTGAATTCTTGCTGGATTGCGGCTTTGCCGCGTTGGCCGATGGCGACTAGTTCTTCGGGGTTCATTTCCAGGCAATGGTTGATGGTTTTTACGAATTTTTCGACATCGGAATGGTTCACGTGCCAACCGCAATCGTGCTGCTCGATAATGTCGGTGATGTGGCAGGGCTTGGGCCCGAGATAAAGAAAAGCTTTGCCCAGAGCCATGGACCCGTAAATTTTGCAGGGGTGGTTGCAGCCGACCATGCGATTTCCCAATGCCGCCAGGTGCAGGTCTGCGGCGGATAGTGAATATTTAATCCGGTCCAAAGGCTGGTAGGGCAGGGAATAGACATTGGGCGGTTCATGGCGGGTGATGAATGCTTTGATTTCTTGTTTGCCTCTCCCGCCGCCGATAAAGAAAAATACCACCCTCGAGTTTTCGAGAAATTGCCGGGTCGCTTCCAGAACCGTTGTCAATGGATGACTGATGCTGTGATTCCCGCTGTACATGACAACAAATTTCCCCTCCAACCCATATTTTTGGCGAAAGGGATTTTCGCTGTGAATAACGGAAAATGAATGCTCATCAAGGGGCCAGGGCGGAATGATTGATAACCGCCCCCGCGGCCGGATTTTGCGGGTCAACCGTTCCTTCATGAATCGGTCGAGAGCTATAATGTCGGCGGCGTTGGTCAGGATATGGCGGTTGAGCCAGTCAAATAGTTTCACTAGAAAACTGTCCGGTTTGAATAGACCCATTTCCACGGCCTGGTCCGGGTTCAGGTCCAGAACCCACCATTTGATGGAAACGTGTCGAAAAAATCGGACGAAAAGCGCCATCAGACTGCCCATGGGCGGCGAGGTGGTAGCCAGGATGGTTTTTAAGTCCTTCAGGAAAATTCCCCCCACAAAGCATTGCAGAAGAAAGAAAAATTGCCCAAAAAGTCGTACCCGGATGCTATTCTTGCCAAAGGAAGAGAAAGGGAATCGCCGGATTTCGACGCCGTTGAGGATTTCATGGGAAAGAAACTTTAGGGCCGGATTATCATAGCCGCAATTGGCCGTGTAAACCTTTACCCTCCAGCCTCTTAACACCATTTCCTCGGCAACGTCAGCGATATGTTGACCAGCGGACGAAGGATCGGGTAAATACACCTGAGTGATGACCAGAAGGGTTTTGGACGCTCTTTTGCTCATAGTTCTCTCAACTTCTCCATCGAATCGAACAGAAGGTTGCAAGTTTCTAGCGTTTTGGGCAAACCGAAACCCGTAAATAGGTCCGCCAGAGGCCAAAATAAAGTGTTGGACGAGAGGGGGAAAAATCTTTAGCCTCCCCCCCTTTTCAAATTAAAGAAGCTATATATAGCTAGAACCTATCTCAAATTCGATGATGATGATGCAGAGAGCCATTATGTGTTTGAGCAAGGCGCGCCGTGGCTTGCCGGGCTGGAAGCCCTGGTGCCCCGACGGAACGCTGCTCCAACTCATAATTGCCTCTGTCCGCAGGATTTGTGCGGCACGGCAGCCCCTGCGGCGTTGGTTCGCGCCCGAGGGGCTCCCAGCCCATCGGGCGCGAAGCCGCCTGGCATCTGCCACCGTGGCGCTACAAACATCATTCATCCGCGATTTTGAGATAGGTTCTACTAAAATCAGTCAAAAGGACATAAAAAACAACTGAATGGAAAGCCTCCATTCATACTGGAGAATGGAGTATGTCAAAGCCCCCAAGGAAGACGAGGGGTTTCAAGACGTGTTTTCAAAACTGCATCAAACCGATAATGACAAGGACGCTCTCATTCTATGGCGAAGTTCGTTCAATTATTTGGTGCTTAACAAGTTTCCCTATAATCCAGGGCATTTGCTGGCCATCCCCTACCGGTGCGTGGCCAACCTCGAGGATTTAGGCGAGGAGGAGAGCAGCGACCTCATGGCCACCATCACAAAAGCAAAGCAAATCGTGGAAAAAACCTTCCAGCTGGACGGTTTCAATATCGGCTTCAATTTCGGCTGCGCGGCCGGTGCCGGCATAACCGCCCATTTGCATTGCCACATTGTTCCACGCTGGGAGGGGGACACCAATTTCATGCCGGTGATCGGGAAAACCCGTGTCCTCCCCCAGGCATTGACCGAAACCTGGCATATCCTTAAAAAACATTGTTGAAATTCCAGCCTGTAAAAAAACCCTCGTCCCTGGTCCCTGGATCCATGGATGGGCGAAAGAGCATTGTCTGAAATCATGCCCGAAAAGATTATTCAATTTCCCAACCCGCGCCTTTTGTACGACCTCTATTGCGGCAAGGAAGACAACCTGGCGGAAGTGGAAAAAGCCCTCTCCGTCAAGCTGGTCACGCGGGAAGACTGGCTGCGGGTGGAAGGCAATGAGGCAGCCATCGATAAAGTGGAGGCTCTTTTCAACAACCTGCAACAGGGCCGCTCCCACGGAATGGTGGTCAACAACACGGATTTCCGGAATTTATTGCGTGCGGTGGCCAACGGCCACAGTAAGCAAATGGAGGGCCTTTACGAAAAACCGCTCGTTATCCAGGTAAAAAACCGCAGCATCGTTCCCCGCTCGATCAACCAGAAAAAGTACCTGCAAGCCATCGGCAAAAAGGATGTCGTATTCGGCATCGGACCGGCCGGCACCGGCAAAACCTATCTGGCCATGGCGGCGGCCATCAACGCCCTGCTCAAAGAGGAAGTGGATAAAGTGATTTTAACCCGGCCAGCGGTCGAAGCGGGAGAAGCCCTCGGTTTTCTGCCCGGCGACCTGCAGGAAAAAATCGAGCCTTACCTGAGGCCGCTTTACGATGCCATGTACGATATTTTGGGCCGCCAGAGGTCGGTAAAATTGATGGAGCGGGAGATCATCGAAATAGCCCCTCTGGCCTATATGCGGGGCCGCACCTTATCGAACGCCTTCATTATTTTGGATGAAGCCCAAAACACCACGCCCGAACAGATGATGATGTTCCTCACCCGCATGGGCAATGGCAGCCAGATGGTCATCACCGGGGACATCACCCAAGTGGACCTGCCCTCGCGCATCAATTCCGGTCTCAAACAAGCCATCCGGGTCTTAAATGGAATTGAGGTCATTTCCTTTGTCTATCTCGAAAGTCAGGATGTGGTGCGCCACCCCATCGTCCAAAATATCATCGAAGCCTACCAGCAATTCACGGACCAAAGAGAACGAAAAAACAGGCAGGAGGCCGAATAAAAGGCCGAATGCCCAAGACCTGATTTAAGAATCGAACATCCCGCCATGGGAATACTCAAAAAATCAAAAAAGGAGAAATCCGCCGCCACCCGCCGGAAACGGAAAAACGGGCAGGAAACCATTGCCCGGCAATTGCTGAACCCCGGCCGGATGCTTTTCGTTTTTTCCTTTTTGGGGCTAACCGCGCTGGTTCTCACAATCAGTTTCTTTGGCCTGTCTCCGGCGGGACCCAACATCCCGCCCAATCAGGTGACGAAAATCCGGGTTGTGGCGGAGATTCCGTTTTCCTACGAAAGCATAATTTTAACTAATCAGCTGATTGAGGAACGGCGCAAGCGCCTGCCCCCGGTTTACAGGCTCAGCCTGAATTCTTATCGGCGGTTTGAAGATTATGCGGGTAAACTACAGAAAGCCTTCATTGATCTGGAAAAAGAGATCAAGGCGGTGGATGCGGTCGAAAGAGTGAGCTTACTCCGGCGTTTTGCCAATGAGTTCGAATTGGGGTCTGGCTACAATCTAAACAGCGAAAACGTTGCCATTATCCTTAATGAAATCGATCCACAACTACGCCCACGGGTGATTGAGGAAGGGCTTATGATTTTGCATCAAATTTACCGCGAAGGCGTTTACGACTCCAGTAATGAGGACATCCCCATCGGGTCGGACAGTTTAATCAGACTGAATATTTTCACTGAGGCGGGTGAACTGACGCCGGTCAAAGTTCAGTCCGAAGAGGATGCCCTGCGTTTTTTGCGCATCAACATGTCGGCCCTGGATATTCCCCGGGAAGCATCATCGGCGCTTTTTCACATAATGCGAAACGGCCTCGCCCCGAACCTGGAATTCGATCCGGTGAAAACCGAAGATAAGCGCCGGCAAGTGGAAAACGAAATCGCCCCCGTGGTTGTCCAGGTAACCGAGGGGCAAACCATTATCGAGCCAGGCACCAAGGTGCGCCCACTGGATCTGGAGCAGTTGAACGCCTACCGCCAAAACCTCAAAAACAACGAGGACCGGGCGCTGGGCATCAATCCGCTTCTTTGGGAACGGCTTTTAATGACAATCGGCATTCTCGTATCCGCCTCTATTTATATAAAAATCGGAAGCCGCCAATTGCGCCGGCACAGACAGCGCGTTCTCCTCTCGGTAACGGTGCTGCTGTTAAACCTGCTTTTTCTGCGGTTGGTTATCGAACTGGACTTTCTGGCTGCCACCAAGCCCTCCCTGACCGCGCTTCTGCCCTTTTTGGCCCCGGTTGCACTGGGTCCCATTCTAACCGCCGTTCTCATCGGAACCGGCCCGGGGATATTCCTGGCCGTACTCATAAGCCTGTTTTACGCCATCATGCAGGGAAATTCCATGGCCCTCTTGTTAGTCAGTTTTCTCTCCTCGCTGCTCGGGATCTATTATTGCCACAATGTCACGGTACGTTCCAGGGTGGTCCAGGCTGGCGCCATATCGGGGCTTTGCATGGCTGTCTGCGGTTTTTTTATAGGGCTGCACGCCGCGTTTGATGTGGGCGTTATACTGCAGCAGATGGCGACGGCCCTGTTGGTGGGCGTAGTTACGGGCGTCACCGTGCTAGGCCTCCTGCCGTTATTTGAAAGCCTTTTCAAGTTCACGACAAACATTTCCCTCCTCGAATTGACGGATTTCAACCACCCGCTACTGCGTCGCATGCAGGTATCGGCGCCCGGCAGCTACCATCACAGCCTCATGGTGGCCAACCTTTCTGAAAATGCCGCCGCCGAAATCGAGGCCAATCCCCTGATGTGCCGGGTAGCCTCACTGTTTCATGACATCGGCAAAATTCAGAAACCGGAATACTTTACCGAAAACCAGCGCGAAGGGCATAACCCGCACCACCAGCGCAACCCATCCATGAGCGCCCTTGTAATCAAAAGCCACGTTAAGGAGGGAGTTCAACTGGCCCGCGAATACAAGCTGCCCGAAATGGTTATCGACGTCATCAAGGAGCATCACGGAACCACCCTCATTCAATATTTTTATTACAAAGCCCTGAAACAGAAACAAGCCGGCTACACCCACAGCATTTTTCCCGACGCGCCGAGGATGGAAATCGATACCGTCAACGAAAGCACTTACCGCTACGACGGCCCCAAACCGCAATTCAAGGAAAGCGCCGTCATCTTTTTCGCCGATTCCATCGAAGCGGCCAGCCGCTGCCTGCCTAAAGTAACCCCACTGGCCATCGAAGAACTGCTCGACGGCATTTTCCAGTCACGTCTTGATGACGGGCAGCTTTCCGAATGCGCTCTAACCTTCGAAGAGGTTGGAAAAATCAAAAAAAGCTTCTGCTTTACACTTTTAAACATGCTCCATTCGCGGGTCGAATATCCCACCCGTGAAGAACAGCAAAAAGCTGTCGATAGGGCCGAGGCCAAACCCGCAAAAGCGGGAAGAAAAGCCAGCCAGCAAAGAAAAAACGGCAAAGGCAAAAGCCCTGCCATCGAACCAACGCCCGGCACATCCGAAACGGCCGCCACCCATGCCGCCCAAGAAAAAGCAGCGCCCCATACTGGCAGTCAACCGGTCTGAACGGCTGCAAATCCGGCTGGCGGATATCCAGGCCCTCTTTCAATTTCTGGACGAAATCCGCCCCCACGCCGTGGCCGCCGGGGAACTGTCCATCGTCTTCATG
The DNA here is from genome assembly GCA_965226205.1 of Opitutales bacterium. GTDB lineage: Bacteria > Verrucomicrobiota > Verrucomicrobiia > Opitutales > UBA2987 > JAJFLU01. The sequence continues at coordinate 22,419 of CBDDCJ010000020.1, forward strand.
GATGAGGGCGAGCACATGGATTTGCACCACAAATTCATGTACGATGAAACGCCCACCGACGTCATCACTTTTCAGGGCGATCCCGGCATGGATTTTGCCGGAGAAATCTGCGTTTCCGTGGATTTCGCGGCATCCTCAGCCCACAAACGGAATCTCCCATTTGCCCAGGAACTCACCCTCTACCTCATACACGGCTGGCTCCATCTGGCCGGTTTCAACGATAAAACAGAACTGGACCGCAAAAAAATGCGCAAAGAAGAAACCCGCCTGCTCAGTGAAATCGAAGCCGCCGAACTACAGCCCCGTTTTCAAATTTAACCCAACGCCTCGAAAGGCTCTCCAAGGAACTGAAATAAAAAAACAAACCAATAAATAATCCTCAAACCCAAACACCGCACCACCCGTCAAGAATTAAGTACTGTCCCTTTTTTTCAAGCTGGATATACAAACAGTTAATTTTACTCCAGCGAGTAAGCTAGTTCAGTTTTTATTGTAAGCGTCTTTCCTGTGACGAATCCGCCAAACTATTACCGTTTTCGATTCTGCATCAATATTATATAAGATTCGGTAATCACCTACCTTAGCACGGAAGCCAGAGCCATCCTTGAGCTTTTTTACATTTTTGTATGGTGCTTTTTTGAGAGAGAGTAAACAACCTCTAATTCGTAATTGTATTTTCTTCTGAAGGCCAGCCCATTCTTTCTTGGCCGGCCGCCTGATCTCCACATTGTAACTCACTCATCCAAACCGAGTTCTTTTATAACATCTTCTAATGGTTCAGTTGGCTCGTTTTCGCGAGCCTGCATAACTTCTATATCCGCTTCATCTTCAGAAGTATGTTCCTCATCCCCTATGTCTGGAAATGTTACAGTCAAAGAAGTAAGACCATACTGTATGGAACTTCCCACACCGATTGAATCCTCTGGCTTGCCTTCTGAGAAAACGAAAATAGGATTTTCTTTAATGATAGTACTCATTTGGATTTTAGGTTAGGAATTTTCTTCATTAATTTATTTTTTGGACTTGAAACCTGCGTGGAAGTATCAGTTCGCCGTCAACATAAAATTCAAAACAATACGTCCCAGGTTCTTTAAATGGAATATTACGTAGACTGAAGTCCAATTCAATCACATCGTTCGGGGTTTTTGCTTGAATCTCACCTTTAGCGCTCATCAATTCAAATTCTTTCTCAAAATGAATTATGCGTAAATTTACAGGTTGTTTTCCGATTAGGTTTGTGACCGAGAGAAATATGGACATTGCAGGATGCCTGCACGGGAATTTTTTAGAAGAAATCTGGTTGAATATACCTACAAGCGTTTTTTTGTTGGTCCCAGCATCTGTGATGATCTGATCACAGAACAATATTGCTAAACCTAATGGTGTTTCAGACGACATAAGCAATCCGTACAATCAGGGAGCCACTCATCGCAGCCGGCAATTCAAAATTGAGGTTACTAATCCGTCCGCGTAATTGGGCATATACTCCATTATGGTTAAAAACCTTCCTAAAATTGACTGCATACCGGGGTTTTATCGACCCGAGCATACAATAATTTACCTGAGAATGCTTCATTTATAGTATTTTGTCAACGACAAGCTAGTACAGGTTCCATCCGAATAACTCGACCGGAACAATCGGCGCCACACATTTTCGGTCATCGTTTTGTCAGCGCAAAAGTGGGAAAAAAGGGGCAATACTTGATTCCTTGATTGACTGGTGTTCTTAACCGCTCGGATACGCAAAAGGGGCTGATTTTAGCTGGATGACGGCAAAATGTGCTTGTGATGCGGGGTTTGAGACGGCATATTCGAGCATAGGAGCCTGGGGTGGATTTACCACCGGGCACCCCGCCATGTCATGATTAGATCATTACGCAACGCATTCATTTCCGGGCTTTTGCTGCTCACTCCGGTCGCCGTCACCATACTGGTGATCAATGTCTTGGTGGATTCCATCGGCACCCCCGCCAGGGATTTGTTTTTCCCCTTCCTGAAGGACTCTATGGTAGCCAAACCCTGGTTTGCCTGGACCATCAGCATCCTTTCGACTTTTATCGTTCTCATTTTGATCACCATCGTGGGATGGTTTTCCCGGCTCTTGATCGGTCGTTACGTCGTTAGGGCAATAGAAAGATTTTTGACCAATGTTCCGTTCATCCGAACGGTTTACAATACCGTTAAACAAATTATCGACACTTTCAGCTCCCAGAACAAAGCGGTCTTTCAGAAAGTGGTGCTCTTGCAGTTTTTTCGCGAAGACGTTTACGCTCTGGGCTTTTTGACCGGGACCGGCAAAGAGGAGATTCGGTCCAGGCTGGGCCGGGAGGTGTATAATATATTCGTCCCCACCACTCCCAACCCCACCAGCGGTTTTCTCGTCATGGTGCCCAAGGAAAATGTCATTCTCATGGACATGCCGGTTGCCGACGGCATGAAATTGATCATTTCCGGCGGCGCTGTTGTTCCCGTCTACAACAAGAAAACGGGGCAAACGGAAAATGTGAAAGTTCAAAATCCAACGGCCGCGGACCCCTCCACCTCCGTTGCGGAAAACGCCGCTAATGTTTCAACCGCCTCCACATCAGGCGATTAAATAGATAGATAGGTATAAATAAAATGCCGAACCGCCGGCTATCCACGGAAGGCTTTCTTTTAAGCAAGGAGGCCACCGGTGAGTCCTACCAACGCTATCAGATATTCACGGCGGAGCATGGTTTGCTGCTTTGCCTGAAAAGGATATCCACTCGAAAAGCCATCAAAATTCAGCCGGATCTTTTCGACCGGGCCCAGTTGGAACTTGAAAAACCGCAATCAGGTGTGGCCTGGTTTCTGAAAGAATATACGATCGTCGCGCGGCACACCGGCATTGCCAGGAATTACAAAACTTTTCTCAACGCATCGGAATTTGCCGCCGCTCTGCTAAAAAACCTGTCTCATGTGGAAACTTTCGAGAAACTTTTCAGTCTGGCCGCCATTGCTTTTGCATCCTGGGAGAAGGGTCATGATGCGGACGTGGTTCTCCTCAAATCGCTTTATCTGTTTGCCCGCCAGGAAGGTTATCCGGTCAAGGAGGACTGGTGGCAAAACCTTTCCCCACAGGAACGCGAACAGTCCGCCCGCATTCTCAATAAAAAAATAGAATTACTGGAAACCGGCGACCCTGCCTGCGCGGACCTTCTGGGCAACCTCAAAGGTTGGATTACGCGAAAAACCGACATTCTGCTTTAATTTAGAAAGATCCGGCCGGGTTGCGCTAAGGGATTGCCAAAGCGGGCATTTTTTGGCAACATTGCCCTACTTTGTAAAGCCATGAAATACCTTACCTGCATTTGTCTCATCGGGCTGTTTTTGGCCCTCTATTATCCATTGCGCGCCCAAGAGGAATCCCCGGTCGAGAGTTCGGAAGATTCTGATTCTGAAGAAGGGGAAGAAAAAAAAGACCAGGGACCGATGGCCACCGGCCCCAACGCGGCCAAATTGATCGATTATCATTTACAAGTATTAGGGGGGGGGTGGAACAAATCAAATCCATTCACACAATCACTATCAGAGGCTCTTTGAAAGAAGGGAAAAACGATTTTGACATGATTTGGCACCGCAAAGCCCCCAACAAATACCGGGTCGAGCAGCACTACCGGAAATTGGGCCGCGATTATCGAACCATTCGGGTTTATGACGGGCAAACCGCCTGGACGCAAGTGGTCGAGCCCAAACCGAAACCTCCTTCCGTCATGGGCAAAGCCGAAACCAAGGAATTCAGCCTGGAAGCCGATTTTTATGGACCGTTGGTCGACCACCAGAAAAAAGGCCACTTTTTTGTCTACGACAGTCAGGCCAAAGTCTATGGCAAACCCACCCATATCGTCAAAGGCAGGCTCAACAACGGCACCATCGTTTACTACTATTTCGACGCCAAGGACTACCTCCTGCGCCGCTACGGTTTTACCGGAAAATTCGCCTCCTCAAAGGTCAACGCCGATTACTACCCCAGAGGGTTTCGCAAAATCAATGGCGTGGTCATGGAACTTGGGCGCGAATACGTGGCCAACAAAGGAGTTTACAAGGAAGTCGATTTTAAAAGCATAAAAGTGAACGTGAAAATTTCGGATGCGCTCTTTAGAATGCCCACAAGCAAAGAATTCTGGCTGCGCCAAAAGGGAAAATGATACAGGTGTGAGGATTTTTATATTCTGACTTCTGTCTCCTATATTCTGTCTTCTGTAATTAAGCCATGCAGTTTAATCTTAACGAGCGCAAGGCTTCCTTGAGTGTTCGTGAATTTGCTGAGTTCCGCATCGGTCCGACCGATGCGGGCTACGGAAGAAGCGGACGCTGGAGAGCTGAAATCGGTCAACGCTGGCATCGGGAAATGCAGTCCCAGGCCTTGCAGGAGCATACCCAGGCCCATTTCGAAATACCGATTAAAGGCGTTCTAAAGCACAAAAATTGGACTTTCGAACTCCAGGGACGCATCGACCAATTGATCGAAGAAGAGCCACTTTTCCTGATTCGTGAAATCAAATCGGTCAATGCTGTCCTGCCTCAAAATGAGGAAGATTTGGAGGTCATTTATCCATCCCATTTCGTTCAATTGGCCACCTATCTGGCCCTCGCGGCCAAAGATCCCGCCTGGCAAAAAAAGCCCCTCGCCGGGGAACTCGTCTTTGTCGATATCGCCGATGGAATTACTCAGGAGGTGGACATGGAGACGCCCCCCGACAACAGGCTCTTCGACCAATTGGAAAGGCTGCACGATTTTCTGGAGGAACGCTGGCTCTCCCGCCAACGCCTTCGGGTCATGGATTTCCATAAACCGTTTGAGAACCTGCGCTCAGGTCAGGAAAACACTCAGCAAGAGCTCAATTTCTTTCTCCATAAACCGGGACCGATCCTCTTTGAAGCGCCCACCGGTTTCGGAAAAACAGGCATGGCGCTCCAGTTTGCCCTAACCCATTTGCGGGAGGGGCTCTTCGAGCGCGTCCTATACCTGACGGGCAAAGCGACAGGGCAATGGCAGGCCGTCAGCCAATTACAACAAATGGTCGCGCCAGCCGGCTCGGTGCAATATTATCAGATGCGCAACCGGGTAAACCATGCCATCGCCTCGCCCCTGCACACTTGTGGGGAGGGCGTTGCTTGCCGCCAGCAATTGGAAGAGCGATGGGAGCGATCCGGCATCTCTCCTCCCCGCCTTTTCGAACGTGGAACGGTGGAACTGGACGATATAAAATTGCTGGGAGAGCAGACCGGCGTTTGCCCTTTTGAAATTTCCAGAACCGTGCTACCTTTCGCAGATATCTGGGTGGGCGACTATAATTATGTCTTTTCACCCCGCACTAACGGGATTTTCTATGGCCAGCCCGGCTTCGACCCCGCTCGAACCCTTCTAATCCTGGATGAGGCCCACAACTTGCCGTCCCGTGTGGCGGGCGCTTTTTCCTGCTTTACCACGGTGGACGCTGTCGAAGCCGTTTTGAGGGAATTGCGCTTTGCCGGATGCGCTCTTACAGTCACCCGGGCCTGGAAAAGTTACCTTGGATTTTTAGAAAATCTCGAACCCGTTGAACGGCTCGACCTCCATCTCGAATATGAATTGGGGGACACCCTCGATGCCCTCGATCACCAGTTACAGGGAAGCCGATTCGACCCCATCCTGATTTCCGCAAAAGCATGGGAGGAAATCTGGAAAATTTCCGAAATGAAAAATTTTTTGGAAAACCAGGCCCTTGAAAAACTCCTCTGGGTTCCGCGCAAGGGAAACCTCAACCTCACTTGCCTCGATGCTTCCACCCAAATAGCCGCCACCTTGGGGGAATACCAAAAAACACTTCTCATGTCGGCCACCCTATCGCCCATCGATTATTTTCAAACCCGCTGCGGTCTGGAGCCCGCCGGGAGTCATCATTTACGAGCCGAAACACCCTGGCGCGACTCAGCCTATGGCATCGCCATCGACGCCCGGGTGGACACCCGCTTCAAATCGAGAAAACGCTACTATTCGGCCACCGCCGAAGCGGCCATCCTCATGCGTGAATATTCCTCGCAGCCGCTGGCCGTTTTTTTTCCCTCCTACCGCTACGCCGAAATCGTCGCCAACTACCTGGAAGCGGACCGGCCCGATTTTCGAGTAGTCTCCCAACCCCGCGGGCTCGACCTCGAAGAGCAAGCCAGTTTTCTAGAAGACGCCCTGGCGACCGCCGATGTGCTGCTGCTGGTCATGGGCAGCGGGTTCGCCGAAAGCGTCGATCTGCTGGGTGGCCGCGTAAGCCATGCCATGGTCGTCGGCCCCGCCCTGCCGGAGGTTAATGCCGAGCAAAAAGCGCGCATGGAGGACCTTTCCCACCTCCCGCGTGAGACAGCTTTCCCGCCAGGTATATCAGGCGCCGGGCATGGTCAAGATCAACCAAGCCCTGGGCCGGCTGGTGCGGGCACCGGGTCAACGAGCCCATATTTTACTGCACTGCCGTAGATTTGCGGAAAATTCTTACCGCGAACTGCTCGACAAAGATTACCGCAACGCCCCGGTGCTTAAAAACACTGAATCTCTCATCAACTGGCTGGATTCCACCTAACCGCCCCGGTTCTATTAAGAAATGAGGCGGCATTGAGGGCATTGCCAGTATTGTCAGGCACAGCCGATGTCGTCGGGGGACCATCGGGTAAAAGGCCGCCCGGCGACGCCGATTTTGACCATGCGGGAACGGGCTTGCAACCACATTTCCTTCCATTTCCCGGCATCTCTCAATTCACTTTCTGGATTCTTTTTGCTGCGGGCGATAAACCCCGGGTACCAGGAACGGCCGCTGGGCTGGCCCACCGGGTTATAACGCAAATCGAAGCTCCAGCGGACAGTATCGCTTTTGTTGGGCAGAGCCGCATGCATGAGGGTTTTTTGAAAGAATATAGCGGCGCCGGCCGGAACGGGCAGAGGTATGGATTTTTCCTCGTCCAGCAAATCAGAACGAATGGAAACCAGCGCATGATTCACACTTTGCGGGCTCGTTCGGCAATGCTGAACCAGTCCCTTTTTGTGACTGCCGGGAATCGCCACCAAGCATCCGTTTTCAACTGTGGCATCCGTCACCGCTACCCAGACCGAAATCACTTCGCTATTGTCCGCCTCCGCATCTATGACTCCAATATCCTGATGCCAGTCCGTGGCGGTGATGAGCGCGTTTTGCTTGTCGAGGGGGATCATTCTTTGCGGCGGCTTGACGCGTATGTGCTGGACTGCGTTGCTGTAAATCTCCGGGCCGATCAGGTCCTCAACGATATCGAGGATACGCGGATTGCGCAATATTCTATGAAAAACGGTCGGCCCCATGTGGAGTGGGGTGTCTTCGTCAAAATTTGGCGGAAGACATATATCGAGGCATTGATGAGTGACCGTCTCATTTAAAAACATGGTTGTGAACCGCTCCAAAAACGGAAGGTTCTCGCCAGAATCAAGCTCACTTTCCGGGGATTCGTTTTTTTGAGCTTCCCGATTGAGCACCTCCGAATACTCCGCCTCCAGCTTTTCGATATCTTCGCCCGGGTCCAGGATACCTTCCACAATCAGGTAGCCTTCCAGCTCAAATTGTTGAAGTTGAATTTCGTTTAAAAACCTCATTTGTCAGTGTTAAGAAAATTTGCGTTGAAGGGGAGCGATTGCGTTTCATTTAACCATATTTTTCGACGGCCTGGTCAATTGCCGGGCCCGCCTTTTGCAAGTCTTCCATAAGCATGACCGGAGCCAGCTCGACACTCGCATTGAAGGCGAGAAACCACGGTTCAGCCACCGCCGGAATTTGCGATGCGTCCTCCATATCGAAAAACACCATAGCGGACCTTTTTCCATTTGAAGCGGTAAAGTAAACCGCTTCCGGTTTTAAATCCTCCATGATCGTTTGCAAAGTCTCAGACAACTTTCCGTCTTTCACCAATTTATTGCCAGTTTCCACCGGCAATTCCGCTTTTAATAGAAATCTCATAAATAATTTCCTCTCAACATAGTTTAGAGGCTGTCCCAAAAATATAAAGATTTTGTAGTCAACTGGATGACGTTTATAAAAATAGCCGGAAAGAGCATTTTTTTGCTCGATCCGGCTAAAAAAGGGTTCTATAATTGCGTTAGCGAAAATCAATATAGCCCTTTCTATGAAAAATATAGCCATCCAATGCCTCCTGCGTCCAGCTTTAACTGTGGTCGACCGTTGCCTCGATTACGATAACTTTCGCGCCACCATCGAGCGTATCGACCGGCTGCTGATCGATTCGGAGGTGGAATCGCAGGGCGTTGATCTGGCCTTGGAAAGAGGCCAGCCAATGAGTGTAAAGGCCCGGCAAAAGCGGGCTAATTTTGCCCTCAAGGCGTTGCGTATGGAAACGCTGCGTTATCTGCTCGGTGGGATTTCGTTTCGGCATTTGTCGAGGGCTCTGGGCAGCAGCGATCTGTTGGCTGACTTTTGTCGTGTCCGCCATATCGACGGCATAAGGGGCATCTCCAAGAGCACCCTGGAACGGGCCTCGAAGTTTTTCAGCGAAGAGCAGTTGAGGGCCTTGCACCGGACCTTGACTGAGGTTGTGGGCGATGCCGATCTGGCCCGGCAGGTGGTGGGATTGGACAAGCCGATAGACACCACCATTTGCCTGATCGACGGCACCTGTTTGGAGGTCAACATTCATTGGCCGACGGACTGGGTGCTGCTCAAGGATGTAGCGGGCACGCTGCTCAAAGCGATCCGGCTGATCCGTGAGAAGGCCGGTTTGCGCCATCGCATGCCGATCGAACCGGAGCCCTTGGCTCGGCAGATGAATCGGCTGTGCATACAGATGACCCACAGCCGGCGGCGAAAGGACAGCGCGCGGCAACGCAAGGGTATCTTGAGGCAGATGAAAAAGCTGCTCAAACGGATCGGGGAGCATGCCCGCAGTCACCGGGAATTATTGCAAGCCTGCTGGGAGCAAAGCGATTACAGCGAAAAACAGGTCCAACAGATCCTTACCCGGATGGAGCGCATGAGCGAGCTAATCCCGGTGGTCATCAAGCAAGCGCACGAGCGAATCATTGGCGGCCGCCAGGTGAAAAACGCAGAGAAAGTTTTGAGTGTTTACGAACCCGATGCGCAGGTGATTGTGCGAGGCAAAGCGGGCCAAGAGGTTGAGTTTGGCAACACCCTGTTTTTGGGTGAAAGCGTTGAAGGATACCTGCTGGACTGGAAACTCTACGGCAGCCGGACGCCAAGCGAAAATGAACAAATGCAAGAGAGTTTGCAAAGACAGAACCGCTTCAACCTAGCCGAACCCATAGCGGCCATGTGCGCGGACCGGGGATTCGCCTCCCAGCGGGCCCGCCGGCAGTTAGCCCAGGAGGGCATCTACGATGCGCTCTGTCCACGCGATCCGAAGCAGTTGAAAAAACGGATGGAGGAACCACACTTCAGGCAATTGCAAAAGCGCCGGGCCAGCACCGAAGGGCGGATCGGAGTATTGAAGAATCGCTGGCAGGCCGGGCGATTGCGCAGCAAAGGCTTTGCCAACCGCTCGATCAGCGTAGCCTGGTCGGTCCTCTCGCACAATCTATGGAAAGTGGCCAAGATGCTGGCCCAGCAAGATGAACTAAAAACCAAAGCGGCGGCCTAAATAAAGAGCGGAAAAGCAAGGACAATACTTTTTCACAGGCCTACTGTCGGCCCATACAAAGAAAACCAGGCAAACGGACCCCAAAACCAGAATCCTAACGTCATAGAAGAGCAAAGTCACCCCCTCCCAAAAGAAAATACCACTAAAATGAACACTCTTCAAAATCCCCTCGCAAAAATCAGCCTTTTGGGACAGCCTCTAAAATAGAGGCTGTCCCAAAAACCCGAATTTTGCGAATTGAGATATTCGACCCAGAACTGTAAGGGCACGTAAGTCATTCAATTCCGTCAAAAACGCTGTATAAGGCCTCTATTCGTTATAAATATAATCGCGTCAGACAGAGGTCTATGGTAGAATTGTATTTGAATATGCAAAACAAGAGAAAGGCTGACGGTGTTATAGACATCGAATTTGCCCAAAATCCCCTAAAAACGGTCTTTATGACAGCTTTATAAACAAGTTAACTTACTTTAAAACAAATGGTTATAACTTTGGGACAGCCTCTAGTTTAAGGTGAGTATTTTTATTTGATGTTATATCAAATTAATGGATTAAAACCATAACGCCTTCTTTACCCCATTGTTTCATAAATTCAATCAGATTCAAGACTGTGATCCGCATAAACAAAGGGACTAACGTGCAAAAAAGGTATATTGCTGAACTTCACAAAAAGTGAAGATACAAAAATGGATTGATAGAGCGTTATTATGGTTGTTTATGCCGCATTCAGAAGGTTTTTACTCAATATTTATGAAACAATGGGGTTTAGTATCATAGAAGAGTGCGATCAAGCCAAAATTTTTGAGAACCATGCAGCCGGGACCACTGTTTTTTCCTTCTTCCAAACCTCTCAACCGGAGAATCTTTGTCGTGATGAGATTCTTTTGCCGCGCTTTGGGTGAAAAATCTGAAATATTGTTAGAATAATTTTCATTTCTTTCGCATCATCATTTATTAAACAAACAACGTAGATGGGAATTGATTATGCCCTGCCAATACTTTTCAGACAGCCTCTTAATAGAAATAGACATCGGTAGTGGTAACCCCATATCTTGCGGGTCCTATACTTTTAAAAATTTCAAAAGCCTTTGCATTATTGTTCTTTCTAATTTCCTGGTACCTCCATGAATCGTCCAATACGATTACACCACCTTCCTTGATATGTTTTTCAGATAGGTAAAAACACTCCTGTCTCACATAAACCTGTTCTTCATAACCATCGACTAAAATCAGGTCAAATTTTTCTTTCGGAAAGGATTTAAAATATTCAGAGTCTATAAAATTATTTATCGAATCAAAATTCCCTTCACGATATTTGAGGATTACATTGATTATTTTTTTTCGCTCAAGTTCCATTTTTACTAACTCATACCAATTCGAATGGCTCTCGAACGAAACTATTTTTTCAACCAATTTAGAAAAAAACAACGTTGATCCACCACTTCCCCATTCGAAGATTACCATGTCATTTCTCAAGTATTTTTTGAGAAATTTAATTGCGCCTAGCGAAATCCAAGGAAATTCCGTTTCAATGGGAGATTTTCCTGCGAGAGGGATATTTGCCGCATAGAAAAAAAGCTCATGCGGGTGTGTCAACAAATAGCTTCCCAATCTTAATAATTTTGTACCGTTATTTCCTTTCATTTTGTGGGGCGAAAATAATTCAAGAATAAATCGTCAATCCGCAATCAGCACCAGGGTGCCTTCTTCGCTTCGATTGAATATATCTAGCAAGTCACCATCTTTGAGAACCGGGCATCCGGCGGTGAAGGGCCTGCCGACGCGCTCCTCGTGATTGGTGCCGTGGATGTATATGTAGCGATTATAGGAGTCACAGCCGGAACCTCGGTTTTTCTCCTCTTCCAAACCTCTCAACCGGAGAATCCTCGTCGTGATGAGATTCTTTTGCCGCTCTTCAAGTGGAAATTCTGAAAAGTGTTTGCCGGTGTACTCACGCCCAATGAAAACTCCGCCTTCTGGAACTCCATGACCAATCTTTTCTTCGATTTTGTGTAATCCCATCGGAGTTCCGAATGAATTTTCTTTGCAGGAGGGAGGATTCCTGGAAGTGGAAACGGGATAGGAGGCCTCAAATACATCAACATCATGGTCATAGGAGAAAAAAAATAGTTTTTGCTCGCTAATAGATATGACGATAGCTTTTTTTGTGGGCTTGATTTTATGAGCCTCACAGTATTCCATAAAGGATTTTAAAGGATTTATTACCAATGAGCCGTTCATATAGAGTAGGTATTGTCGGAGCTACCGGCGCGGTTGGTCAAGAATTGATTCGACTGTTGATCGAGCGGAATTTCTCCGCCCGTGAGATATGCTTGTATTCATCCGCCCGTTCGGCCGGTTCCACGATTCAGTTAAAGGGTCGCGAATTTCTGGTCAAAGAAGCCAGCGCGGAGATTTTTACCGATCTGGATATTGCCTTGTTCAGCGCCGGGGGTGAAATCACCAAAACGCTCGCCCCTCGCGCGGTTGAGCGGGGCTGCCTGGTGATCGACAACAGTTCCGCCTTTCGCATGGAGCCGGACGTGCCCCTCATCATCCCGGAAATCAATCCCCATGCGGCGGAAAATCACAAGGGTCTCATCGCCAACCCAAATTGCTCGACTGCGGTGACCCTCATGGGGCTTTACCCGCTGCACCAGTTGTTTGGCCTGAAACGGTTTTTTGCCGCCACCTATCAGGCGGTCTCCGGCTCTGGGGCGGCCGCGATTGGTGAGTTGGATAAACAGTCGCGGGACTGGGCCGCCGGCAATGACATCGAGAGCGAGGTTTATCCACACCAGATAGCCTTCAATCTTCTACCCCATGTGGATATTTTTCTGGAAAACGGCTATACCCGGGAAGAACTGAAGATGCGCAACGAAAGCGCCAAGATAATGGAGATTCCCAAACTGAAGGCTTCTTCCACCTGTGTGCGGGTGCCGGTTTTTCGCGCTCATTCCGTAGCCGTCAACGCGGAATTTGAAAAACCTGTCGATCTTGAGCAAGCCCGCCAGGCCATAGCTCAATTTCCGGGCAGCGAACTGGTGGACAACCCCGCCAAGAACGAATACCCCATGCCCCTCAATTACCAGGGAAGGGTCCCCTGCGGAATCGGCCGACTGCGCAAAGACAGCGCATTTGAAAACGGAATATCCTTCTGGGTAGTGGGAGACCAACTCTGGAAAGGGGCGGCCCTCAATACTATCCAGATAGCCGAATTGCTGCACGAAAAAGGAATAGTCACAGAAAATAACGCTTCCATTAAATCATTAATGGTTGCAAAATCCCAGTCTTAGATTTCCTTCATTATTCTAATCTTATTCATAACAAGTTGGGCTTGTAGCTCAGTTGGTTAGAGCGCCACGTTTACACCGTGGATGTCGGCGGTTCGAGTCCGTCCAGGCCCACCATTTTATGCTTTTCATAACCATAATAGTTATGGGATCAAAAATTTTAAATGTAGCTATTTTCAACGATTATGAATGTTCGTAAGGAAATCTCGGATAAGGTATGGCAATATGAAACTATTCTCGCATTTAGTTCAATAGCATCCCATAGGAAATAACGCAAAACGGCTGGAATTGCTCTTGTTCGCCTGTTTCACTAGAAGCAGGTTATTATGAAAAAACAAAAAGCAAATCCAGCCAAGTGTAAACCCCATTGTTTCATAAATATTGAGTAAAAACCTTCTGAATGCGGCATAAACAACCATAATAACGCTCTATCAATCCATTTTTGTATCTTCACTTTTTGTGAAGTTCAGCAATATACCTTTTTTGCACGTTAGTCCCTTTGTTTATGCGGATCACAGTCTTGAATCTGATTGAATTTATGAAACAATGGGGTAAAGTGTGCGTTCTGCAGCAGCTTTGCAATTTTATTCCGGGACATCTGGTGGCCAAGTTGGCCCGCCAATAGGGTGTCGATAAGAAAGCTCGCAGTTTCAGTCCATGGAGCCATATCGTTAGTTTGCTCTATGCTCAGATCACTCATGCTATTGGGCTTAATGATGTCTGTGACGGGCTCGCTCATCACAGAGGGTTGCTGGCCAGTATCCGGGGGGCCAGCGCTCCCAGTCGCAACGGGCTTTTCTACGCCAACAAGCATCGCGATGCCGCGATGGCGGGAGAACTGTTTTGGCCGGTGCTCAAGCACTCGCAATCATTGTCTCCGGGGTTTGCGGGTGGTAAATTCAAGGGGTTTCCCCGACGTTTCAAACGCGTTATCAACATCGTCGATTCGTCCACTATCGGTTTGGTCGCCAACTGCATGGATTGGGCTAAACATCGTCGGCGAAAGGCGGCTGCCAAATGTCACTTGCGCCTGGATTTGCAAAGTTTTCTGCCCCGGTTTGCCATCATCGACACGGCCAGGGACAATGACGCCAAACGAGCCCGTGAAATGTGCGCCGCCCTCAAAGCCGGTGAAATCGTATTGTTTGACAAGGCCTACATCGATTTGGCCCACCTCTTTGACTTGTCCTTGAGGGGCATTTACTTTGTCACCCGGGCCAAAAAGAACATGGCCTTGCGCTGTGTCAAGAGGCTGCTCAAGAAGCCCAAGGGCAATATTTTGCGCGATGATCTGGTGGTCCTTAAGAACAAAAAATCCCGTCAGGATTATCCCCAGCCGATGCGCCGGGTAACGGCATGGGTGGAGATTGATGGCCAGTGGCGAGTGATGGAATTTTTGACTAATAATTTGCAGTGGTCGCCCCATACGATCAGCGAACTGTATCGCTGCCGCTGGTCCATTGAAACCTGCTTCCGCCAAATCAAACAAACGCTCAACTTGTGCGATTTCCTCGGCCATAGCGCCAATGCCGTGCGCTGGCAGATTTGGAGCGCTTTGCTGCTCTATGTGCTGCTCCGGTTCCAGGCCTGGTTGAGCCGCTGGGAGCATAGTTTTGTCCGCCTGTTCACACTTGTCAGAGGCGTGCTTTGGGATCGCTTTAACCTGCGGGACTTGCTCGATTTCTATGGGACAGCCGGTGGACGCTTTAGAATGCGAGCGACTCCCCAGCAGGCTTATTTCCCTGGGTTTGGTTGAAAACCTATGGGACAGCACAAGGTGGCAAAAGCAATAAAAGAGAAACATGTGATAAAATTTCAAAAATTCGATTCCCCCAAAAGTCAAAAACTCACATTGATTATCAATGGGTTACGAAGCTTGCCTCGCCCCTATGGGATGGTATTGAATTTGTTTCAGCATTTTCATTTTTGATTTTATCCGCATTTGCGGCGCTTCCATTAAATATGGACGCTGCTAATACAACATCACACATCATACGCCACCTGAGCATTTATGAAAAACGCGATGAATATTGCGCATGGCCTGCGATTGCCCGAACCTCGACCGGAGACATTGTAGTATTATACACCCGAAGTGAGGAGCATCTCGGTCCCGATGGAGAAATTCTGCTCTCGCGGTCAACCGATAATGGCAACTCCTGGGAACCGCCGGTAGTGATTTATGACACCTTGGCGGACGACCGGGAATCGGGTGTAACGGTGCTCTCAGATGACCGTTTGTTGACTCATTTCCGAACCACGCAATGGAAGGAATCCAATTATAGAAACCTTCCTCCAAAGGCTTATGAAAAGGAAGTGCTGATTAAATGGATCAACCATGTCAATCAACCGAAATACTTGAATGCCTCGCATCTTCACCGGTCATGGTCCTCTTTATCCACGGATGGCGGCAAAACCTGGTCAAAGACGATGCCGGGAAAAGACTCCATACATGGTGGCCTCCAACTTCAAAACGGTTCGCTCCTGGTGGCATCCGGGAGGGATGACGGGGGAAACATCGGCCTTTATGCCGCCGAAAATGCTTTAGCGCAATGGGAGCAAATCTCGACCGTTATTTGTCCATTACCCAAAACCATACGTTTTGGAGAGCCTCATATACTGCAACTTCCCACCGGGAGAATCATCATGATGATCCGGGCCACCGCAATCCCCTATGACGACCTTTCGCCCCGGTGTTTTCTTTGGGGCAGTTATTCAGATGATAATGGAAAAACCTGGGCAAAACCCTACGAAACTCCTCTCTGGGGCTATCCTCCGCACCTGAGCCTCCTCTCCGATGGCCGCGTCCTGGCTACCTATGGATACCGCCGCCCTCCGTTTGGCCAGCACGCCTGCATCAGTGAAGATGGCATCAATTGGAAGAAGGAAAATGAAACTCCCCGTAACAAGCTACGGGGTATCTAAGAAAGAAATTCATGATCACCACAGCATCAATTGTTGCAACTGCTTCTTCGGTTTGCCCTGTTTTCTTACGTAGGCCTCCACACTGGCCCAATCCCCACGCTCCCCTACCGTTCCAACATAATACCCGTCACTCCAAAACTCCCCTCCCCACAGCTTCTCCTTCACCCAAGGTTCGCGCCGAAAGATCTCCCGCGCCGTTATGCTCTTATATTTCTGAACGATTCGCCCGGGTGCTTCTTTCGGATGCGCTCCACACAGCAAATGCACATGGTCTCCATCCATTCCCAGTGCTTCCATCTCTATTTCATAGCGCTCGGCTATCCCAACGCTTGTTTCTTTCAGCACCTCTTGCACCCGCCTTTCCAAGAGCATCTTCCGATACTTCACAGGGAACACCATATGGTAGTGGATCTGCCACACGCAATGGCTCGCGCGCCTCAAATGCTCCCGTTTCTCTTCGCTCATTCATCTCTGTTATAAAGTTACCGCTCCCCGTAGCAAGCTACGGGGTATCTGAAATTAAATGAAATTATCCTCAGAGACGACGCCCCCAACAAAGATTTGGGATATCCGGTTTCTATCGAGTTGGAACCCGGTAAAATACTCACCGTTTACTACCAGCCCAATGTGCCCAAAGGAGCTAACCCGCAAATGCATCCGCCTGATCCCAATCGCAAAAAACCCGGCATTCTTGGCACAATCTGGAAAGTGCCCGTCAAAATATTGCCGACAGAATAACCATCTTGATAAATAATCCTCCCTTCCAAATCATATGATGGATAGGTAAGGAAAATTGGTTTATTTAAAAAATGGACTCAAATTACGGAAACCCGGTAAATCCACTTCTCAGCCAAAGAATTACAAATTTTCTTGCTAATTTCGTTCAAAATTTCAAAATAACCAATCATGGGCAGCACAAACGCCGCCTTCATCATATAATGTTAGAACGCATTTAATACTGAAAAAAGAGGAATTGAGAATGACAATATGCCCAATAGCATTAGTAGCCGGTTGCAAGAAATGTCCGGCCTTCAAAGCCTGTCCGCTGAAAGGCGTCATCGGTGATTACAAGAAACCAGACGAAACGCAAACAAAGCAGCAAACGGAAGACGTGCCAAGCGACGAAAGCAAGTAAGGAATATAAGTCCGGGGCGAAAGCATAAAAAGTGTTGGAGCGCTGGCCGGGTTCTAACTAGAGGCTGTCCCAAAAGGGTGATTTTTGCGAGGGGATTTTGAAGAGTGTTCATTTTAGTGGTATTTTCTTTTGGGAGGGGGTGACTTTGCTCTCCTATGACGTTAGGATTCTGGTTTTGGGGTCCGTTTGCCTGGTTTTCTTTGTATGGGCCGACAGTAGGCCTGTGAAAAAGTATTGTCCTTGCTTTTCCGCTCTTTATTTAGGCCGCCGCTTTGGTTTTTAGTTCATCTTGCTGGGCCAGCATCTTGGCCACTTTCCATAGATTGTGCGAGAGGACCGACCAGGCTACGCTGATCGAGCGGTTGGCAAAGCCTTTGCTGCGCAATCGCCCGGCCTGCCTGCCAGCGATTCTTCAATACCCCGATCCGCCCTTCGGTGCTGGCCCGGCGCTTTTGCAATTGCCTGAAGTGTGGTTCCTCCATCCGTTTTTTCAACTGCTTCGGATCGCGTGGACAGAGCGCATCGTAGATGCCCTCCTGGGCTAACTGCCGGCGGGCCCGCTGGGAGGCGAATCCCCGGTCCGCGCACATGGCCGCTATGGGTTCGGCTAGGTTGAAGCGGTTCTGTCTTTGCAAACTCTCTTGCATTTGTTCATTTTCGCTTGGCGTCCGGCTGCCGTAGAGTTTCCAGTCCAGCAGGTATCCTTCAACGCTTTCACCCAAAAACAGGGTGTTGCCAAACTCAACCTCTTGGCCCGCTTTGCCTCGCACAATCACCTGCGCATCGGGTTCGTAAACACTCAAAACTTTCTCTGCGTTTTTCACCTGGCGGCCGCCAATGATTCGCTCGTGCGCTTGCTTGATGACCACCGGGATTAGCTCGCTCATGCGCTCCATCCGGGTAAGGATCTGTTGGACCTGTTTTTCGCTGTAATCGCTTTGCTCCCAGCAGGCTTGCAATAATTCCCGGTGACTGCGGGCATGCTCCCCGATCCGTTTGAGCAGCTTTTTCATCTGCCTCAAGATACCCTTGCGTTGCCGCGCGCTGTCCTTTCGCCGCCGGCTGTGGGTCATCTGTATGCACAGCCGATTCATCTGCCGAGCCAAGGGCTCCGGTTCGATCGGCATGCGATGGCGCAAACCGGCCTTCTCACGGATCAGCCGGATCGCTTTGAGCAGCGTGCCCGCTACATCCTTGAGCAGCACCCAGTCCGTCGGCCAATGAATGTTGACCTCCAAACAGGTGCCGTCGATCAGGCAAATGGTGGTGTCTATCGGCTTGTCCAATCCCACCACCTGCCGGGCCAGATCGGCATCGCCCACAACCTCAGTCAAGGTCCGGTGCAAGGCCCTCAACTGCTCTTCGCTGAAAAACTTCGAGGCCCGTTCCAGGGTGCTCTTGGAGATGCCCCTTATGCCGTCGATATGGCGGACACGACAAAAGTCAGCCAACAGATCGCTGCTGCCCAGAGCCCTCGACAAATGCCGAAACGAAATCCCACCGAGCAGATAACGCAGCGTTTCCATACGCAACGCCTTGAGGGCAAAATTAGCCCGCTTTTGCCGGGCCTTTACACTCATTGGCTGGCCTCTTTCCAAGGCCAGATCAACGCCCTGCGATTCCACCTCCGAATCGATCAGCAGCCGGTCGATACGCTCGATGGTGGCGCGAAAGTTATCGTAATCGAGGCAACGGTCGACCACAGTTAAAGCTGGACGCAGGAGGCATTGGATGGCTATATTTTTCATAGAAAGGGCTATATTGATTTTCGCTAACGCAATTATAGAACCCTTTTTTAGCCGGATCGAGCAAAAAAATGCTCTTTCCGGCTATTTTTATAAACGTCATCCAGTTGACTACAAAATCTTTATATTTTTGGGACAGCCTCTATCATAACAATAATCCTCGCCCTGCCCGGAATTTACGCCATTTACAGTGTTAAACGATACTTCGGAATGGCACGGGCCGCCGGAGCCGACCATTTCGATCCACGCTACCGCAACATGCCCCTTGTCAAAGAAGGCATTTTCAGATTCACGAACAACGGAATGTATCTCTACGCCTTCCTCATGTTTTGGGCCATCGCCATAGGCTTCAACTCGACGGCAGCGCTCACCGTGGCAGCATTTAGTCACGCCTATATCTGGGTCCATTTCTACGCCACCGAGAAACCAGATATGAACTATCTCTATGGCTCGGCCTAGAAACAAACATAAATCAATACCGGTGAACCTGAATGCGCTGGCCAATCCAAGAGCGACCACTGTCTGTTCTACCACGCATAAACAAATGTATCCGCTATTCGAAATACTGTTTAGATCTATAGCCGACTTTTTCAACACCCTCCTTGCGGCGGGGATTTTACAAGTTGAAATTTTATGCAGCGTTATTGTAGAGGCTGTCCCAAAAACCCGAATTTTGCGAATTGAGATATTCGACTCCGAACTGTAAGGGAACGTAAGTCATTCAATTCCGTCAAAAACGCTGTATAAGGCCTCTATTCGTTATAAATATAATCGCGTCAGACAGAGGTCTATGGTAGAATTGTATTTGAATATGCAAAACAAGAGAAAGGCTGACGGTGTTATAGACATCGAATTTGCCCAAAATCCCCTAAAAACGGTCTTTATGACAGCTTTATAAACAAGTTAACTTACTTTAAAACAAATGGTTATAACTTTGGGACAGCCTCTATTGTACCATATTAGGCAGCGTCCACACATCATTAAAAATGGGCGATAAATTACGGAAAACGGTTTCAGCCTCTTCTTAGACTAAGAGTTAGAAATTTTCTTGTAAATTTCGATAAAAATTTTATGGTACCCAATCACGGGCTGCGTAAACGCTGCCTACAATATGTTCTGTGAATCCATGAAATTGATTTCAATAGCGGTTCTTGTTTTCTCAATGGCTGCGGTTTTGCCTGGAAAAGATTCTTTTTCGTTTGGTGGATTCCAATTCGGGATGGGAAAGAATGAAGTATTAGCCAAAGCTGGAGCTGAGAAATTCTCCAGATTTGCCGGGAGTCATATTAAAGGTTTCGCATTTGGGGTGGAACTTGATCGAGCATTCGGTGGACGGAAGTGTTCAGCAAAATACTTGTTTACCGAAGGAAGCGATGAACTCGATCACATCACCATTTTGTTCGATATCGACAAATTTGAGGAAAGCGACGTTGTAAATGAGATTATACGGATTTTTATTGAGTTTGATTTTCCACCAGTGCTTGAAACAGAACAGAGTTTATCTGAGACAGTGGAGGGAATACTTAAATATGACCATCGTACGGAAGTGCGTTATTACATCGATTATTATCCAGGTGGAAGCAGCCTGATTCTCAATGTAAAACGGACAACAAAGTGAGCAAAGAAACAACAAGGCAGCTAGCTGAAGAGCTACAATTAATCGAGGAAAGACTGCCGCCTGATGATCCTGCAACACGGCGAATCTCTATTCGTAGCATGTTTGCTTCCGTGGAAGCATTAGCGTCTGCGGTCATGTCTAGTGCTCTCCGACAGCTACCACCACCGGCAACACGAGCCTCCCATGAGGAGCGGCATCGATATTTCCTAGAGGCTTGTGCGTTATCAGATATTTCCTATGAAATTAACGATAGTGGCGATTTGGAGATTCGGCCGCCAAGAATGAGATTTCAGAACCGTGTAATATTTGCCCTCATAATGCGGGCGAAGGCTTCCGGCATCACTCTGAAGCCAAAACAAGTGCCTGGCTGGCCTGATTTCTTAGTTGCTGTCAAAATCCGAAATCGTGTAACTCACCCTAAATCAGAGAGCGACCTTAGCCTTTCGAAATCTGATTATGCAATGGCGGTGAAGGGCTTACAATGGGTAGTGCTATGCAATCATCGCGCATGTGGAGGTACCGCATTCTGATAATACCCTCGCCGAACCAATCGACTCAGCGAATGCCGGTTCCGCGCTTCACCGTCATCGCTAGTCTGATCGTTATACAACGGTTCCAGATTTCAACGGCTTCATGTTTTTCTAAGTTTTCAGTGCTTTAGGCTTCACTTATTGAGAATGGGTCTCAATATGTGAGTAATGAATAGCAACGTTGATCCTCAAAGCCCTTCCTGAAACCCCAACCTCTTATTCAGACGCTTTTGATGGCCTTAAATCAATGCCGGTGGACAATAGCGGAGACTCAGCGCCTCAAAGGGATGGTAGTGTCCCCACTTGTTGACCGGGACACGGGCCGCCTTTTGGGTGGGGGTTTTTTATTGCCGTTTGCAGGATTCGGAATTTTATTTAATTCAGGAAGCATTATCCTTTTCGGAGAGCGGGAGTAGCTCAGCTGGATAGAGCATCGGTTTTCTAAACCGAGGGTCGGGGGTTCGAGCCCCTCCTCCCGTGCCATTTTTGGTTTGGTTTCGCGGCGCTTAATCTGATGTTTGCCCCGTGGTTTTCACGGCTCAAACAATTAGGCATTCCCCTGTCATTTCTGGCGGTTTTTCGAGTCCCATGAGGTGGAGGAGGGTTGGGGCTATATCGGCCAGCCTGCCGCCGTCCTTCATTCGAAGCCCCCGGCTTTCGGCCCCGGTCAGGACAACTTCCACCGGGTTGAGGGTATGGGCGGTATGGGGAACCTCATTTTCGGGGTCCCACATTTGGTCGGCATTTCCGTGGTCGGCGGTCACGAGGGCCGCCCCGCCTGTCTGCTTAACGGCTTCGAGCAATTCCCCCAGGCAGGCATCGACTGTTTCGCAGGCTTTGATGGCGGCCGCCAGGGAACCGGTGTGGCCGACCATGTCGGGGTTGGCGAAGTTGACCACTATCAAACCATACTCGCGGCTCAGGATGGCTTCTTTGGCGGCCTCGCAAATTTCGTGGGCAGTCATTTCGGGCTTGAGGTCGTAGGTGGGCACATCGCGGGGGCTGGGAATTAGGGCGCGCTCCTCGCCGGGAAAAGCCTCTTCGCGGTAGTCGTTGAAAAAGTAGGTGACGTGGGGATATTTCTCCGTTTCGGCGCAGCGAAACTGGGCAATGCCCAAATGGCTCAGGTATTCGCCCAAGGTGTTTTTCATTTTCGGGGGCTTGGGGAAAAGCCTGTTTTTACAGAGACCTTTTTCATACTCGGTCATGGTGATGTAAAACAGGTCGAGCTTTTTCTCCCGCGGAAACTCGCTGAAGTCATCATTGATAAAGGCCCGCGTAATTTCCCTGGGGCGATCCCCCCTGAAGTTGAAAAAGATGACCGTATCGCCGTCGCTTATAGGTCCGGAGGGTTCTCCATTTTCATCAACAATCCAGGTGGGCGTGATGAACTCGTCGCCATTGAGGGAATCGCCGGCGGGATCATCATAATAACGCTGCACGGCTTCCTCGGCGCTGCGGGCGCCCTGCCCCTCCTTGCCGGCCAGACAGTTGTAGGCTTTCTCGACGCGATCCCATCGCCGGTCGCGATCCATCGCCCAATAACGCCCGCAAACCGTGGCAATTCGGCCAATCCCGATTTCTTTGCACTTTTTCTCAATCTGACGGATGTAGCCAAGACCGCTTTGTGGCGGGGAATCCCGGCCATCGGTCAAGGCATGGATGCAGACATCGAGACCGGGCACCATTTTATCGCGGGCCACTTCCAGCAATTTATATAGATGCTCCAGGGTCGAGTGGACCCCGGCATCGGAAACAAGTCCCATGAGGTGCAATTTTCCGCCGTTAACCCGCAAGCGTGTCAGCCCGACTCCGATGATCGGTTTGGGCAACACTTCCCCGGCGGCAAAAGCTTTGCCGATGCGGACGATCTCCTGCACAACGACACGGCCCGCCCCGATATTCTGGTGGCCTACTTCGCTATTGCCGAAAATCCCCACGGGCAAACCGACATTGAGCCCGCCAGCGCTAATCTCGGTGCGGGGACCGGTAGTGGCGATGGCATCGGAAACCGGCGTTTTAGCCAGTTTCACGGCATTGAAGGCATCGTGCCCGGGATTGGGGTTCACCCCCCAGCCATCGCGGATGATCAATACGACCGGTTTGATGTCATTCATTTTTTTAAGAAGTTGGCCTCAGGCCGACCCGATGGTCAAATTGATTCCGGTAACCAGTAGATAAACAAACAAAAGGAGAATGCCGAAAGGCCGCCCCAGTTTTTCTTTAGAGAGAAAAATACCGACCCTGAAAATTATCAGCACCGAGATCATGGCGGGAAAAAGAAAGCGGAAAAAATAAGGCGTCGCTATCAGGCCATCACTTGTAACAGCGGCGGCGGCCCCAGCCACAAAGAGGACATTGAGAATGTCCGCCCCGATGACATTGCCCACGGCCAGTTCGCCATGACCTTTCCTGACTGCGGTAATGGCGGTGACAAGTTCCGGCAAAGAGGTGCCAAAAGCCACCAGGGTGGCCGCAATGATGCTGTTGGGTATGCTCATGCGGTGGGCGGTCTCTTCCACCGCGGGGATGAGAACTTGGGACGACAGCAACACAAGGGCGATGGCAAATATCAATTTTAATAATACCGGAAAGACGCCGCTCTTCTCTTTTTTGGCATGAAGGATGATGGATTCATCATCGGAACCGCCGCTTTTAACCCATCGCACGGAGAGGATGAGATAGGCGGCCAGAAGGAAAAGAAAGAGGATGCCCATGGCCTGGGGAAGCCGCCCGCCTTTGCTCATTGCCTCCCCGAGGTTGGACCAGGGCAGACAGGCCAGGACGAGGAGAAATCCGGCCCCCAATTGAATCCAGCCTTGCCGATTGACAATGGCTCGGTTCAGCGGCAAGGGCGCCATAATGGCGGCGATTCCGAGGATCAGCCCGGTGTCGCAAATAATCGAGCCCACGGCATTGCCCAGAGCCAGGCCGGGTTTGCCCGCCACCGCCGCCAGCACCGATACGGCAGCTTCCGGCAAGGTGGTTCCCAGGCTTACGATGGTGGCCCCGATGAGGACGGTGGGGACCCCCCATCGCAGGGAGAGCGCGACCGCTTCGTCAACCAGAAGATCGGCCCCTTTTGCCAGGGTAAAGAGAAATAGGGCAATGATCAGAAAAAGAATGGCCAGGTGTTGGCCCTGCATGAAATGGCTGAGAAATTCTTCCATGGATACAGTTGAAAATTGAGTGGAATCAGTTAGAAAAAATCAGATGCTCGATCTTTCATCAAGAAGAAGTATGGGGTAACCCCAGCCAATAAATCTCACCATAAAAGGAAAGAAAATGAGCGATTTGTCGATAGCAGTTCTTTATTTTTCTCTTAGCTTGACTTGCCACCAGAACTTAGCATTGTTTCGCCGGTTACTTTACAGGGGGCAACCCGACGGGTAAAATTATGGCCTATAATTACAAAGATACTCTTAATTTACCGCAGACGGAATTTCCCATGAGGGGGAATCTGGCCAAGCGAGAACCAGCCAGGATTACCCATTGGGAAAAGTTGCGCCTGTACGAAAAAATCCAGGAACAAAACCGCAATGGAAAATCTTTTGTCCTGCACGACGGGCCCCCCTTTACCAATGGCGACGTGCACATCGGGACGGCTTTAAACAAGATCCTCAAAGACATCATTTTGCGCTACAAGGCCATGAACGGCTGGCGCACGCCCTATGTGCCGGGCTGGGACTGCCACGGCCTGCCAATCGAGCATAAGGTGAGCCAACAAATGCAAAAGAGCGGGGTCTACCGCACTGCGGTGGAAATCCGGCGGGCTTGCGCGGAGTTTTCCAACCATTTCATCGATGTGCAGCGCGGGCAGTTTCAACGGCTCGGCGTGGCGGCCGATTGGGCGCGGGAATACAAAACCATGAACCCCGCCTACGAAGCCGAGATTCTGCGCACCTTTGCCGGTTTTCTGGATAAAGGCATGGTTTACCGCAGCAAAAAACCGGTTTACTGGTCCATTCCCTGCAAAACAGCTCTGGCAGAGGCGGAAATCGAATACAAAGACCACACCAGCCCATCTATTTGGGTCGAATTTGAAGTGGCCGGGACCGTGAAAAACAAATCACCTTTTGAAGGGCCGGTTTCTGTAGTCATTTGGACGACCACACCCTGGACTATTCCGGCCAACCTGGCCATTGCCCTGTATCCCCGGCTCCTATACGTCGAGGTGCGTCACGAAGGCCGTAATTACCTCGTGGCCGAAGCGCTGGCCAATCAATTCATCGAGGATTGCGGCCTGCAAGGAGCCACCCTGGGCAAAATGCATCGAGGTGAAGACCTCGAGGGCATCGAGACCAGACATCCTTTTATCGACCGTGCAAGCCCCATCGTGCTAGCCGACTACGTGACCACGGATTCGGGCACCGGATGCGTCCACACCGCCCCCGGTCACGGGCTGGACGATTACCTGACCGGAGTTAAATATAATTTGGAAATCTACTGCCCCCTCGATGATGGGGGTGGATTTGTCGATGATGGGCGCATCCCGGCAGAGCTGGTGGGATTGACCGTGCTGGAGACCGGGGGGCGTTGTCCGGCCAATGAAGGGGTGCTCAAAATCTTGCGCCAAGGCAGCGCGCTTCTGCGGGAGAAAAAAATCGAGCACCAATACCCGCATTGCTGGCGGTCGAAAACACCGGTTGTTTTTCGCGCCATGGATCAATGGTTCGTCTCCCTGGACCACAACGGCATGAGGCAAAAAACTTTGGCCGAAATTGAAAATGTCGATTGGGTGCCGGGTTGGGGTAAAAACCGCATCCGCGGAGCCGTCGAATCGCGTCCGGACTGGTGCATCAGCCGGCAGCGATCATGGGGCGTGCCCATTCCGGCATTTTTCGATGAAAACGGCGAATCCTATATCGATGCCGCTGTGGTGTGCTCTCTGGCTGAAAAAATTGAAAAGCAAGGCACCAACTACTGGTTCGAGAATGATGCCGCGGAATTGCTCTCGGGGATCGAATTGCCCGATTCCTGGAAAGGGAAAACCCTCCAGCCGGGCAAGGACACCCTGGATGTGTGGATCGATTCCGGCTCCAGCCATATGGCCGTGCTCAACCATAATGAAGACCTCCATTGGCCCGCCGATTTGTATCTGGAGGGCAGCGACCAGCACCGGGGCTGGTTCCAGTCCTCACTCTGGACGGCCATGGTAATGGAGGGCAGGGCGCCCTTTAAACAAATCGTTACCCACGGCTTTATCGTCAACAAAGACGGGACTAAAATCAGCAAAAGCGAGGAGGAGGGCAAAAAGAAATCCGGCAAAACCAAGCCCAATACTTCGGATTTTTTTGTCAACCGATTCGGCGCCGATATACTGCGTTTATGGGTCAGCTCGCAAGATTACCGCAACGACATACCCGTTTCGGAGGAAATTTACAGCCACGTCACCCAGGCCTATCGCTCCATTCGCAATACATTGCGTTTTCAGGTCTCGAATTTGTTCGATTTTATGCCTGAGGAACACACCGTGCCTTTCGCCCAACTCACCATGCTGGACAAATGGGCTTTGCATAAAACGGCGGAATTTCTCGCCGATGTCACGGAATCCTACCAAAAGTATGAATTTCAACGGGTTTACCAATCCGTTAACCGGTTCGTGGCGGTGACCCTGTCCGCCACCTACCACGATATCCTCAAGGACCGCTTGTACACTCTGGGGCCAAATTCCCAAAAACGCCGCTCCTCCCAGACGGCCATTCACCAGATTTTTAACATTCTGAACCGCGTCCTGGCGCCCATCCTGGCATTCACCACCGATGAGGTCCATGCCTTTGCCCATCGCAATGAAGAATTTTGCGATGATTCCGTCCATCAACAATCCTGGCCAGTGGCGCCTCAGGAATGGCTTGAGAATGCGGATGCCCGGCTGATGGAAGATTTGCTGCCGGTTCGCGTGGAGGTAAACAACCGGCTCGAAACCCTGCGCAAGGAAAAAGTCATCGGCCAATCGCTGGAAGCGGCAGTTGTCCTGACAGGCCATGAGGAGGAAGACCTCTTGGGTAAACTTAAGCATTGCCAGGAAGATCTGGCGGAACTTTTTATCGTCTCGGAAGTCACCTTGAAAACCGGCCCGCAATGCCCGCAGCCGCTCATGGTTGAAGCAATGAAATATGAGGGCAATCGCTGCCCCCGGTGCTGGCGCTGGGTGGGAGAAATTAGCGCGGTCGCGGACGAAAATACTATTTGTGAACGCTGTCAAACGGCTCTTGAAAAACCTACCATAAGACAAGAAAAATTATGACCGGCAAAAATAAACCCATTAAATCAACACCTAAAAAGAAATCCGAAGCTGTCAAAACGACGGGGAAACCCCTTCAGGCAAAACCTGTAAAAAAAGCCAAAGTTGTTAAGAAAGTGGGAACCCCCCCCCCCCTGCGGAGCCTAAAAAGAAGGCCGTTAAACCAACGGCTGCCAAAACCGTTAAAACCCAGCCCAAAGCTAAGGCCAAAGCCAAGGCCAAACCTAAAACTAAGGCTTACATCAAAGTTGCCAAAAAGAAATCCGCGGAAGATAAGGCAAGAGCGGAATGGACAGAGGAAACCATAAAGATGCTGTCGCGGTCCAATAAGCATACGCCGGCCGTCTTCAAGCTGCCGTCCAAAAAACAAACGCCTATTGTTTTTTCCCTGGAGGATGTGCGCGAAGTTCTGAAAAAAAACCAGGAGGAAAAACCCATTACTATCGCCGATGTTACGCCAGCCAAGGCAAATATTTCCACCGAACGGCCCCCCGCCAATAAGAAATCAGTCAAGCAGGAGCCAAAGGCCGAAAAACATCGAGTGCTGGGAGCGGCTTCCGTGGCCGATATATTGGGTTTCAATCCCAAACAAGAGCAATTAACCCTCGATAGCGGTACCAAGAAAATTCCCCAAAAATACCTCAAGTTTTATCGAAAACTGGTTGATTTGCGCGAGCATGTGCTCTCCGGGCTGAATTTGCACTCCAAGGAAACCATCAAACGCTCTACGCGGGGGGATTCCGGAAATTTACCCAATTACAGCCAACAAATGGCGGATGCCGGGGCGCAAAATTTCGAGAGGGACTTCGCCCTCAATCTGCTTTCCAGCGAGCAGGAAGCGCTTCATGAAATCGAGCAGGCCCTCCAGCGTATAAACAAAGGCACATACGGTGTCTGCCAAATCACCGGAAAGGCTATCAGCAAAGAGCGGCTCTCGGCAGTGCCCTTCACCCGATTCTCGATTGAAGGCCAGGCGCAAAGGGAGAGTGAGCCGGGAAGGAAAGCCCCGCGCAAAGGCGCATTTATGGATTCCACCGAAGCAGCGGCTGAATTTAAGACCGAAGACGCTGAAAACTGATAAAACAGATACCGCTTGCGGGCGGCCAAATATAGCCCGTTATAAGCTGCTCTTTGCTTTAGTCTCGGCCATTCTGGTCCTAGATCAAAGCACTAAATACTGGGTGCAGGGACGCCCCGATCTTCCGCTGGGAAGCTATTGGCCGTATGGAGGCATCGAGATCGTGCCCGGATTCTTTTATTTGGCCCATGTGGTCAACGAAGGCGCGGCCTGGGGTATTTTGAAGGGATTTCATTACGGATTTATCGTATTGGCCATTGCCGCGCTGGGCGGCATTTACTATTTTCGGCATAGTCTGCTGCTTTATAAAAAGCCCTCTCAAATTGCCTTCGGTTTGCTTTGCGGCGGCATCCTGGGAAACCTCTGTGACCGGTTACGGTGGGGCTTTGTAGTAGATTTTCTCGATTTTCACCTCCCCGGCTACCGATGGCCCGCCTTCAATATTGCCGACAGCGCCATCACCGTTGGGGTCGTCCTCTATATCATTTTGAATCTATTTTATTTCACCGATCCAGAAGATAAAAAGAACGATTCTCCTCCCCTGGAAACATAGGCAGAACGGGAAACGGAAGATATTCTCAGGATTCCACAATCCGGGAAGCCGCTTTGAAGGATTCTTTGAGGGTGGCATACAAGCTGCCATAGAGAGAATAATTATCATTATAACAACCGGCGTATTCTCCCGGATTGATTTCATCCGTCACCCTGATCGCTTGATCGCAAGCATCTTCCACGGAAGAAAAAACATCGATTCCCACTCCGGCCAGCAATGCGGCCCCGTAGGCGGCTCCCTCCACGGCGTTGGTCACCTGGATCGGAGTTTCAAATATATCGGCCATCAATTGACGCCAAAAAATACTTTTGGCCCCTCCCCCCGAAGCAACAATTTGCTTGGGATGGCTACCCAAATCGCGCATCAGCTCGAGGGAATCCCGCAATCCAAAAGTGATGCCTTCCAATACCGCGCGGGTCATATGGGCCCGCGTGTGCCTTAAAGTTAATCCAAAAAATACTCCTCTGGCGTAAGGGTCGGGATGAGGGGTGCGTTCCCCGCTTAAATAGGGCAGGAATATCAAACCTTCGCTCCCGGGAGTGATTTGGGCGGCTTCCTGCGTCAACAAATCATAGGCGTCCATGCCCGTTTGAGCCTCTTTCTCCAACTCCGAACCGCACAAAGTATTGCGATACCACTGAAAACTGCCCGCCGCGGACAGCATGACCCCCATCAGATGATACTTCCCGGGAACCGCATGGCAAAAGGCATGAAGCCGCCCCTGCGGATCGACCCGATACTCATCGGAATGAGCAAAAACGACCCCGGAAGTTCCCACCGTGACGGATACCTTTCCCTCCCGCACAATGCCACACCCAACCGCCTGGGCTGCCTGGTCGCCCCCGCCCGCCACAATGGGAGCGCCTTCTGCCAATCCGGTTAAGGCCGCCGCTTCCCGGCTGACTTTGGCCGAGACCACCGGTGATTCGGTCATTTCCGCCATCCAGATGCGAGGGATGCCGCAGGCCTCCAGCATTTCCTCCGACCAGTCGCGGCGCGCCACTTCCAGCAACGACATCCCGGAAGCATCGGATACATCGGTGAAAAATTCTCCCGACAGACGATAACGGATATAATCCTTGGGCAGGAGCGCCTTGGCGGTTTGGGTAAAAACTTCCGGTTCATTCTCCCGCACCCAAACGATTTTCGGGGCCGTGAAACCGGGCAATATCGGGTTTCCCGTCAATTGAATGACTCGATCGGCGCCCACCGCATCGGTAATCGCCCGGCATTGGGCCTTCGTCCGCTGGTCGTTCCACATAATGCAGGGGCGCAATACCTTCCCGCTGCGGTCGAGCAGCACGAGCCCATGCATCTGCCCGGTCAAACCGATTCCCGCGATCTCGCTCCCGGAGATTTTAGCGGTTTCGATAACGCTCTTGATTCCTGTGATGGTCGCCTGCCACCAATCTTCGGGATTTGACTCAGCCCAAAGCGGTTTGGGGGTAAGAAATCCATGCTCCGGCGAAGCGACCGCCGCCACCTCCCCCGATTCGTGGAGAAGCGCCGCCTTGACGGAGGAGGTTCCGATATCGAGCCCGAGCAGATAAGCCATTGTTTGTTGTAAAAGTATTTGGCAAAAACTTAGCCCAAAAGCTCAAATAAATTCATTAATCAAGTTTTCGAGCATTTCCTGACGGCCAGAAACATTGAATAGTTCGTCTTTTTTGAGGGCATATTTTTCCAGTTCCTCAAAATCCGCTTCACCCGCCTCGATGGAGGCTCCAATCCCGGCGTTCCAGGATTTATAACGCTCTTTGACAAATTCGGCTAAACGGCCGTCCTCACGTATGGCGTGGGCGATTTTAAGTCCGCGGGCAAAGGCGTCCATGCCCCCGATATGAGCATGAAAAAGATCCACCGGCTCGAAAGACTCCCGGCGGCGTTTGGCGTCAAAGTTCAAACCGCCCGTGATAAAGCCGCCCATACCCAGCACGATCAACATAATCTGAGTGGTTAAATAAATATCGGTCGGGAATTGATCGGTGTCCCAGCCGAGAAAAAGGTTCCCCGTATTGGCGTCGATGCTGCCGAGGGCGCTGGCGTTGGCCGCCACCGTCAGGTCGTGCTCCACCGTGTGTCCGGCAAGGGTCGCATGGTTGGTTTCAATATTCAGTTTAAAATGGTCCAGAAGATCGTATTCGCGCAAAAAATTCAAACATGCCGCCGCGTCGGAGTCGTATTGATGGGTGGTCGGCTCCTTCGGTTTGGGTTCGATATAAAATTGCCCCTCAAATCCGATTTGTTTTTTCCAGTCCACGGCCATGTGCAAAAATTTCGCCAAGTGGTCGAGTTCACGCTTCATGTCGGTGTTGAGCAAAGTGCTGTAGCCCTCGCGCCCACCCCAAAAGGTATAACCAAGCCCGCCCAGCTCATGGGTAACCTCCATTGCTTTTTTCACCTGAGCGGCGGCATAGGCAAAGACATCCGCGTTGCAACTGGTGGCGGCTCCGTGCACATATCTGGGGTGCATGAAGAGGCTGGCCGTTCCCCACAGCAATTTCTTGCCGGTCCGCTCCTGTTCCTCCTTCAAGGTTTCCACCACCCGATCGAGATTCCGGTTGGTCTCGGCCAAAGAACCGCCCTCGGGCGCCACATCGCGGTCGTGAAAACAGTAATGTTTCACCCCCAATTTTTCCAAAAACTCGAAAAATACCCGGACCCGCTGACGGGCGTTGTCAACCGACTCGGAACCATCGTCCCAAGGCATCTTAGCGGTCCCCACGCCAAAAGGGTCCGACAATGGGTTGCGCATCGTATGCCAATAGGCAACGGCAAATCGCAGGTGGTCTTTCATCGGTTGTTCTGCAACCAATTCCCCGGCGTCATAATGTTTGAACGAAAGCGGATTTCTGGAATTCACCCCCTCGTATTCTATTTTCCCAACGTCAAAATAACTCTGCTTCATTTCCTGTTCCTATTTCAATAGCGCGCGGCCGATACACTCGATAACAAATAATCTTTGAAAAGTTGTATCTCGCTTTTTAAATGATCAGTTTTAATTGCTCCCTTGCTTTGAGGAGTGTTTCAGGGGAAATTTCCATGTTGGGCACTTCAAATTCCGTTTCGGTATGGCGCAAGAGGTAGGTTCGGGAGTCTGCTCCTCCTTGCCGGGCGAGGGGTTTGAGGATTCTTTTCCTTTCCAGCATCAGGGCGAGCAGGTATTTGAGTATGTCGCTCTCCTCGGTTTGGCCGGTTTCGTCTTCGGCTTCATACAGGGACAGAAAAAGTTCCTCGGTGGTTTTAAGCATTGCTTGACGGGCTTCCGATTCGGAGGCCTTGATGAGATGCCCCCACCAACCGACAATAGAACCGGAGGGATGGAAGTTATCCGCTTCTTCGGCCAGAACATCGGCTCTCAACAATTCGCCGTCCTCATTTTTGTAGAGGTAACTGACGACCTTTTGCTCCGGTTCCAACGGTCTGCCGGAAGCATGAGAATGCTTTGAAAGGGTCTTTACTCTCCAATCCATATTTGTCTACATTTCAATGTTCGTGGCGGGGTAGTAAAGACCAATCGGGCTCAAATCTTAAAATTGTCCTGCCATCGCTAATATTTCAATTTTAAACCAGGCCAATGACAATGACAAATGCCGATGCAAAAGAATCGATAGCCTTTCTGCTGGTCGATGTGCAAACCGTATTCGCAGGCGTGCTGCACGGCTATGATGAACTTGTCCAGCGGTGCCGGTTCGCGCTGGAGGCGGCGGCATTGTTGCAATTGCCGGTTTTCATTTCAGAACAGGTTCCAGAAAAACTGGGAGCCACCCATCCCGAGTTGGTGGATGCCGCCCCCGATGCGAAAATCTACACCAAAACGGCATTTTCCGCGCTCAAGGCAGAGGGGCTCCACCTTTCCCTGCAAGAGCATAATATTCAACACCTCCTCGTGGGGGGATTGGAAACGCCGGTCTGCATTTATCAAACAGTGGTCGATGCCCTCAGGGCCGGTTTCCGGGTTACGCTCCTGACCGATTGCCTGGGGTGCCGCCGGGAAGATGACGGCAGGGCGGTGATTGATTTTTTAAGCCGGGAAAAATCCTGCCATCCACTCCCTTCCGAAGCCGTCTTTTACAGTCTTTTGGGCGATGCAAAGGCGCCCGCTTTCCGCGCCTATACGGGTTTGGTTAAAAAATACAGCTAGATATTACGCTATTTGAACATGACTCATTCGACTCCATCGCAGGTCGATTTTCCACCTGAATATTCTCAGGAGGAACTGCACGATTGGCCCAGAGACGATTATGCGGAACTCGACGGCAGGCGGCTGGCGGCCAGCTCGCCGGTCGTGGTGGCTCATTTCCTGGAACGCATGGATGTGGACGACCGGCGCCTTGTTTTGCGGAAATTGCAAGAGGGGGAGGCCACCGATATTCTCTCCGAAATGGATGCCGACGATTCCGCCGAGGTGGTCGGCGCCATGAATGAGGATCGGGCGGTCAAGATTTTGGAGGAATTCGACCCCGACGATGCCGCCGACGTTGTGGCGGAAATGGACGAGGCGGACCGCGACCGGCTGCTGGACCGAATGAAGCCGGAGAGCGCCGAGACGCTGAAAGCTTTAATGGCTTACAATCCAGACACCGCCGGTGGCATTATGACGCCGGAATTCGCCACCATTCTCCCCACCATGACGGTCAATGAGGCCATTGAAAGAATACGAATGCTACAGGAGGAATTTGAGGACATTTACTACATCTATGCCGTTGACGAGGCAATGAAACTCCCCGTAGCAAGCTACGGGGTATCTAAGAAAGAAATTCATGATCACCACAGCATCAATTGTTGCAACTGCTTCTTCGGTTTGCCCTGTTTTCTTACGTAGGCCTCCACACTGGCCCAATCCCCACGCTCCCCTACCGTTCCAACATAATACCCGTCACTCCAAAACTCCCCTCCCCACAGCTTCTCCTTCACCCAAGGTTCGCGCCGAAAGATCTCCCGCGCCGTTATGCTCTTATATTTCTGAACGATTCGCCCGGGTGCTTCTTTCGGATGCGCTCCACACAGCAAATGCACATGGTCTCCATCCATTCCCAGTGCTTCCATCTCTATTTCATAGCGCTCGGCTATCCCAACGCTTGTTTCTTTCAGCACCTCTTGCACCCGCCTTTCCAAGAGCATCTTCCGATACTTCACAGGGAACACCACTTCACAGGGAACACCATATGGTAGTGGATCTGCCACACGCAATGGCTCGCGCGCCTCAAATGCTCCCGTTTCTCTTCGCTCATTCATCTCTGTTATAAAGTTACCGCTCCCCGTAGCAAGCTACGGGGTATCTGAAATTAAATGAAACTGTTGGGAATCGTCTCCATGCGGGACCTCATATTGGCCCGTCCGGAACGAAAGATTGGCGACATTATGAATACCCAGGTCAAAGGCATCTGCCATCCCGGCATGGACAGGGAAGAGGTTTCCTTAACCATCGCCGAATTCAATCTCCTTTCCCTGCCGGTAGTCGATGAGGCCGGAATCCTGCTGGGCATTGTCACCATCGACGACGCCATGGACGTGGTTCAGGACGAGGCCACCGAGGACATGCAGAAGCTCGTCGGGGCCGGGGCGGATGAGGATATCCACGATAATATTGGCTACAGTGTGCGCCGCAGGCACCCCTGGCTGCAGGTCAACCTTTTCACCGCCTTCATGGCTGCGGGAGTGGTCTATTTTTATCAGAAACAGATTGAGCAACTGACTATTCTGGCGGTCTTCATGCCGGTTGTGGCCAGCATGGGCGGCAATACCGGAGCGCAAACATTGGCCGTGGCCATTCGCAGCATCGCTCTGGCCCAGGTGCAGGAACACGATGGGCTGCGCATCTGCTCCAAGGAACTGGTCATGGGGCTGCTCAATGGGATGCTCACCGGAGTGATAGCGGCTGCGGTGGCCTATGGGGTGACGGGAGAGAAAATGATCGCCGCCGTCGTCATTATCGCAATGGTTCTGAATATGGGATTGGCCGGTCTGGCCGGCGCATTCATTCCCCTATTCCTGAAAAAAATGAACCTGGATCCGGCGCAAAGTTCCTCCATTTTTTTAACCACCGTAACCGATGTGGCCGGCTTTTTTGTTTTTCTCAGCCTGGGCTCTTTTCTTTTGCTTTAGGAAAAAGCGTCCTAATAATTTTAGCACCGCCAAACCGGCCCCTGGCCCATGAATCGATCGCATAAAAATTATACCACCGTGGCCGAACTTAAGAGCCTTGGGGAAGACCAGAATGTTCCCTTCGAAGGTGTTTTCCTATTGCGCGAGGCGGCTTTGAAAACGGCCCGCAACGGCTCCGAATACCTCTCCGTGGATTTGGGTGACAAAACCGGCAGTTTCCACATCGTCTGCTTCAGCGACACTGCCGTGTTTCTTTTCTTTCATGACGCCCCGGCGGAATCGATCGTCCGGGTCCAGGGTATGACGGAGTACTTCCAGAATCGGTTCTCACCCCGCGTCCAGTTCGCCGAAGTGGTTTCGGAGGAAGAAGTTGCATCGCAAAATCTCCTCGATAACTTGATTGCTTCCAGCAGCGAGGACCGGGATGAAATGTGGGCCGAATTGCTCAACTTCTGCCAGGAAATAAAACATGACGCGATGAGGGCCGTAGTTGTCCAGGCCATCTCTGAAATGGATAGCAGATTTAAAACCTGCGCCGCCGCCATTGCAATGCACCATGCCTACCGGGGTGGACTGCTCGAGCACACCGTCCATCTCTGCCGGGCCTGCCGGGCCCTCCTACCACACTATCCCGAAGTTGACCCGGACCTGGCCCTGAGCGGCCTGATTTTACACGATGTGGGCAAAATGCTGGAATACGAAGGCGAACGGGTTACCAGGAAAAGCCGCCAGGGGATATTGCAAGGTCATGTCGTGCTGGGCTACCGGATGGCACGCAAAGCGGCCCTGCAAAACAAGCTGGAACCCGAACTTCGAGACAGGCTGGAGCACATCATTCTCAGCCACCAAGGCCAGTTGGAATGGGGAGCCGCAGTCTTGGCGGCCACACCGGAGGCGGTTTTTGTCTCCATGCTAGATAATCTCGACGCAAAAATGGGGATGGTCCAACAAGCCCTCCGCCAATCTCCGGAAGGAGCCGAATTCTCAGATTACATGCCCGGACTGGGAGGAACCGTTTTGGTTGAACCGCCCCCAACCCTGCCGCCGGCAAACGAAGACGAAGCTGACGGATAAAACTGAGTTTCCCAGCCCAGCTTGGCCGCCATGCCAGCTACTTGTTACCGAACGAGTTTAATCTGGTTATCTTCGATAACAACCTGGCTTAATTGGGACCAATTGGGGTTGAGCGCATCGTATTCTTCGCTCAGTAAGAATTTAGCCGCCAAAAGATTGAATACAATGTCAGGCAAACCGGCAAATTTAGGAATGGGGCATGTGCCGATATACCCGGACTCGGCTTTGAATTTATTGACTCCGGATTCGTTCACAAAATTCCCCTTGGCCTGGTAAAGGAACTTTTTGCCCTCGCCCAGAATGGGAATTTCCAGTTGGGAAGAGACCTGCAACTGATCGTCAACGATGCGGAAATTGGGGGTTTCGGGAACCATGGAAATTTTCGAAAACAGGCCCCCTTCCTCGTCTGTTTGAGGATTCGGCTTGAAAGTCGATTTGGCCCAACGGTTTAATTCGCCTTCGCTCAACGCCCGGGCACCGCTTTGCCCGCTTGCCAGAAAAGTTTTCTTTTGCTTCCAGGTATTGCCACCTTGGTCCCCTCCGCTGATGAAATATACGGTCTTGAGAACGAGCTCCTCTTCGGGCGGGATCTCCTTGACCACCGAAACGGGTAAAATGATGAGATTGGCCGCTGCCAACACTCCACCGATCAGGATACTTATAAATGCTGCCACAATGGGCCCCGCCAAACCGGGACCCGATGCTTCTTCTTGTTTAGCCATAATATATTGCCTCCATTAAAAAAAATTTTAGCGCTTCATACAGTGGAGCCGTTTCCGTTTTTCGATTTGGTTTCGGATTTTGATTCCGAACTGCCGGAAGCGGCCGCTTTAGACTCCGACGTGCCGAATTCTTTCTTTTTCTCCTCTTTGTGAGCAGACTCCGGGTTTTTTTCGGAACTGTTTTTGTAATCGGTCTGGTAAAAACCGCTGCCTTTGAAAATGATTCCGGCGCCGACCCCGATCAAGCGTTCCAGCGAATCCTTTTCGCAGGAGGGGCACTTGGTAAGCGGATCTGCCATTATTGAGTGGAATATTTCGAATTCCTCCTCACAGGATTTGCAAAGATAATCGTAGGTTGGCATCGCTCTAAATATTCTTAACTGAAATTAATCAATCCACTGACGCATTTCTCTGCTTTTCCAAAAGACCAAAGAGGATCGTGAAATAAGCCAGAAGGATGGAAAAGCCAAGGAAAAAGGCAAACCCATAAAGAGGAGCGCCCACAATCATAAGACCGACAAAAAACAATGAGGGGAAAATGAGGGATTTCCATCCCGCCAGCAGCATTCTCAATATGGCGTCCAGCCGAAGCAAATCCTGGGCATTGTTTCGCGATTGATAGAGATAGAGGGCCGCCGCGCTGCAAGGTGGCGCCAGCAATAGAGGCAGCCCCACCGGTAGCAGGTGGAAAAAGGCGGCCAGCCAGCCTTGCAAAAAAGAACTCAACAGGCCGAAAAGGATGAAACTTGCCAAATAATACAAGCTCCAGCCGATCGCCCCCGCCACCAGGGAAAAAACCATTAAAAGGACAAAAAGAAGCAAGCCTTCAACAAATAACTTGCCCAGCCGCAACCACCAACGCTCCAGGCTCGGCAAAACCAGGTTCCCCGAATTTCGGATTTGACGGGTGTACTCCTGCAAATACCCCAGAATGACAATATTCAATATGGGCACAAAACTGATCAATCCGCCAACGAGCAATTTGCTGGCAAACCGCTTGTCAGCCATTATCCGCTGGCTAATCTCCTCAAAACTCGGCATGTCTTTCAGCAGTTGAATCCAAAACGAAAATCAAGCAAATCGCCAAAAGCCAAAAAAGAAAACAAAAAACGTCGATAACAATTTTCCAGAATGCTCTCATCTTGATTAATGGGAAAAGGTATGTCATTCAATAGTTGACTTTTTCACGAAAAAGCACTTTTCATGTAAACGTGAAAATGGAAAATCTTTTAACTCAGGAAGGATTGATACAGGATTTGACAGAGCAGTTGGAATCCTTATTGAAAAGCGTTTCATGGTTTAAAAACTGGAAAGTAGAGCGAAATCCCGCGCCATTTGAGCGAGTTTACGATATTATTGCCCTGATCGATTTG
Organism: Opitutales bacterium; assembly: GCA_965226205.1. Taxonomy (GTDB): domain Bacteria; phylum Verrucomicrobiota; class Verrucomicrobiia; order Opitutales; family UBA2987; genus JAJFLU01. The sequence continues at coordinate 60,441 of CBDDCJ010000020.1, forward strand.
CCAGATGGCAATAAAATTGAAATGTGGGTTGAAGTTCATAAAGAACCCAGACCTGCTCATTTTCCTTATGAGCGCGTAAATCAGGTTTTTCCCTATGTAAATCTTACGAGCCAGTTCAATAAGGATGGGACAAGAAAAACTCACGTTCCTGTGTTTGCCGCCCCATACATTTCGCCCCGCATGGCGGAGATTTGCGAGAACCATCATTGGAGTTGGTTTGATTTGTCGGGAAATTGCTTTTTCAGTGTGCCGGAGCTTCTCCATATTGAACGCAGAGGCGCGAAACCAGCGTATAAAAGGGCTCGACCGATAGCCAATTTGAGCACTCCCGCTACCGCACGGGTCATTCGCGCCTTATTGAGCCCAAACAACATGGGCATGGAATGGACGCAAACATCTTTAAGAGAACATATTGGGGGACTGAGATTGCCAAGTATCGGTCTTGTCAATAAGGTTGTACGGTTCCTTCGAGAGGAAGCTTTCATCAAGACACTCGATGATCGAAAGTTTCAATTGAAGGATCCATCAGGGCTACTGACGGCATGGAGGGATGCCTATCGATTCGACCGCAATAAACGCCGAGGCTATTTCACCTTGTCGCGCGGCCAATTTTTAAGCGACGCGCTAACCTCACTCGAGTCTATAACAGGAGGACATGCTGCCTATGCCGTGTTTTCCGCCGCCGACTTTCAAGCGCCACATGTTAGACAAAACAAAATTTGGCTTTATTTAAGTGAACGTTTCGAGCGTGATTTTATTGAAATTGTCGGAGCGCAACCAGTGGAGTCCGGGGAAAACCTTGTAGTGCTATTTCCGCCTGACGATGGTGTGTTTTACATGCAGGAAGGGTATGAAAGCAATCGATTAGCCTGCACTACGGAGGCGCAAACCTATGTAGATTTATGGTACTGTGGCGATCGCGGCAAGGAAGCCGCCGAGGTTTTGCTCGAAACACGGATTAAACCTATTTGGAAAACACTTTTTTAACTAAATGAACGGTGAACCACGAGGCGTAAATGATTATGGTGAGCGGCAAATTCTAGCCGCTCGTCGCGTTCTTATCGATGTTGCCCAGGTATTGGGTTCTTTCGTTGATTGCTTCGTGGTTGTCGGGGGGTGGGTGCCTGATCTTTTGCTGCACGGAGCGGAGGAACCCCACAGCGGAAGCATCGATGTGGATTTGGCGTTAAATATAGCCAAACTAAAGGACGGACGCTATGCCGATCTTCTAAAATTGCTGCTCGGCACCGGCCGATTCATTAGAGGAAACAAGCCATTTCAATTCGTCGCTGAGGTTGACTTGGGGGATGAAGAAATTCCTGTTGGGGTAGAGTTGGAATTTCTCGCTCCAAAAAATATTAGCTTCAAAAAGAACAAACCAAAATTATTGCATGAATTTCGTGTGCTACAAATCGATGGATGCGAATCGGTTTTCCGGGAACCCAAATCAATAACACTTACCGGTGAGATGATTCGCGACACGACAAATACAGTGAATATCCTCGTTGCCGCATTGCCGGACTTTCTCATCATGAAAGCATTTGCCATCGAAGGAAGGGACAAACCAAAAGACAGCTACGATTTATGTTATTGCCTGGATTATTATCCGGGTGGCATCGAAAAGCTCGCCGGAGCATGGAAACGGCGCCGTAATGAAAAGGACATTCAACGTTCCCTCAAGATACTTAAAAGCAAGTTTGCCACGGTCGATTCTTATGGCCCTTCTCAGGTTGTTGATTTTTTCAATTCCGCCGATCAAGACCAACGAGATATGCAAGCGCGTCGTGCATTTGAACTTGTGCAAAGTTTTTTGAGTTTCATGTGAATTGAGAACAAGGCCTTTTAGATAGCTCCCAAACGGAAACAAATTTCTTTTGCGATATGAATTTTGAGGATACTTATGAAGCTTACCGCCTGCAGGTGGAAGCGGGTATGGAAAAATGGATGCCGCCAGCGGATGAACGACCCGCCCTCTTGCACCAGGCCATGCGCTACAGTTTGGAGGCCGGCGGCAAGAGGGTCCGCCCGGTTCTTCTACTGGCCGGCTGCCATCTTGGCGCCTCGCCGGTTGACCCCATCCCGGCCGCCGTGGCGGTAGAATGCCTGCACACCTATTCGCTTATCCACGACGACTTGCCAGCCATGGACGACAGCGATCTGCGCCGGGGCCGGCCATCCTGCCATGTACAGTTCGACGAAGCCACCGCCGTCCTGGCAGGGGATGCTCTTCTCACGCACGTATTCTGGCTTCTGGCCGATGCCTATGCCGACCGCCCCTCGTTGGCCGTCGTCCTTATCCGGGAGATCTCCCATGCGGGCGGCAGCCGCAAATTGATCGGGGGCCAAATGGAAGATATTATCCATGAAAAGACCGATTGCACGTCAGAGCAGCTCGACTATATTCACCTGAACAAAACTGCCGCCCTCATCTCGGCGTCATTATCCATGGGGGTGGCCCTCTCCGGGGTGGACGGAGAAAATTTGCCCATAGCGCGGCGAGTGGGGCAAAACCTGGGGCTGGCCTTTCAGATAATCGACGACCTACTGGATGCCACCAGCACTTCCGAGAAACTCGGCAAAACTGCCGGGCAAGACTCCGTAAACCAGAAAAACACCTACGTAAAACTACACGGCCTGGAAAAATCCAGGCAAAAAGCCGCTGAAACAACCGCGGAGGCATTGCGGGACTGCCGCAAGCTGGAAGGAGACACCCGATTCCTGATCGATCTCATCGAATGGATGGAGCGCCGCCTGCATTAATATGGATGCGGGAAAGAGTGGCGGGTTTCTTAAATTCTCCTGTCTCCTATCTTTCTTTCTCCACCGCTTCAAACCAGATTTACTGGATCGACGTCGAAGTTGTCGATGACGTCCTTGTCCATTTTGAATTGCTGGCGGAGACGGGATAGCTCGGCCGCGGCCTTGGTCACATTGGTGACAAAATACCAGATTTGAAAGCGATACTGATCGCGCATTTTTTCCAGGGGGGCCGGGGCCGGGCCGCGAATTTCGATTTTCCCGGTCAGATTGGCTTCGAGATGGCGGGTCCAATGTTCGGCGAAAAAGAGTACTTTTTCCGGGTTCAGGCCTCGAAACCGGTGTTGGATCAAATGCCGATAGGGCGGATAGTTGTACTCCTTTCTGTGGGTCAGTTCTTCCGCTAAAAATCCATCGAAATCGCCTTGTTTGGCGAATTGAATGGGGGGGCTGTGGGGAAGATAAGTTTGCACCACCACTTCTCCTTCGCGGTCGCCCCGGCCCGCTCTGCCGGATACCTGCACCATCAACTGAAAAGACCTTTCGGCGGCTCGAAAATCCGGAATGCGCAGGGCCATATCAGCATCGATCAATCCCACCAAGGTGACGTTGGGAAAATCCAGCCCTTTGGCGATCATTTGGGTTCCGACCAGAACATCGATTTTTCCCGCCCTGAATTCGCTGAAAATTTTGCGGAAAAGGTTTTTCTTGCTCATGGCATCGGTGTCCATGCGAACCACCCGCGCCCGGGGTAGAAATTTTTTCACGATTTCCTCGATGCGCTGGGTCCCGTGGCCCCGCCACTGGATTTGATTGGATCGGCAGGTCGGGCAATAGCGCGGCGGTTTTTCCTCCGTAGCGCAAAGATGGCAGCGAAGGGTTTCATCAAAGCGATGGTAGGTCAGGGTAATACTGCAATGCGGACAAGACGCTACATAACCGCAATTGGGACAGAAAATGCTGGTCGAGTATCCGCGGCGATTGATAAAAAGAATGGTCTGCTCTTTGCGGTCGAATCTATCCGCCATTTTCTCGATTAAATGCCGGGAAAACAAAGCCGGGCCTCGACCCTTACGAATTTCACGCTTCATATCTACGATGTGGATCTGGGGGAGGCGCTTTTCATCCACTCTTTCCGGGAGCGTATTGGGGATATACTTGCTGGCTTGAGTATTGTAGAGAGATTCCAGGGAAGGGGTGGCAGAGCCCAGAACGCATACGGCCCGGCATAAACTGGCCCGGTAAACGGCCACATCCCGGCCATGATAACGCGGCGATTCCTCCTGCTTGTAGGCTGGCTCATGCTCTTCGTCCACCACCAGCAGGCGCAAATTTTGCACCGGCGCGAATACGGCCGACCGGGCGCCCACCACCACGCGGGCCTCCCCACTGGCCAACGAATTCCATGCATCAAGGCGTTCGCCATCCGAAAGGTGGCTGTGCCAGACTACGGTTTTGACGCCCTCGGCCTCAAATCTCGACCTCAGCCGCCCGACCGTCTGGGGAGTCAAAGCCACCTCCGGGACCAAGTAAATGACGGAACCGCCCATCTGCAAAGCCCGTTTCATGGAGTGTATATAGACTTCCGTCTTGCCCGAGCCGGTCACTCCGTGGAGCAGATGGGTGTGGTATTTTCCGGATTGAAGGCTCTCCGCAATGGATTCGATGGCGGCTTCCTGTTCCGAGTTGAGCTTGAAATCCAGCCCCGGCACGATTTCCGCATGGCCCAGGGGGTCGTCATAAGCCAGCCGCTCAAAACGCTCCTCGAATTCCTCCACGAGGCCTTTTTTGACCAAGGCTTTCAGGCTGCCCGCAGACAGGCCCAAGCGCTTGAGGACAATTTGCCTGGGCAAAGGCTTGAACTGCCCTTGCAGGAATTCGTAAAGATCGGCTTGCCGGGGCGCTTTTTTACGGATTGCGGCAATCTCCCCGGGCGGAATTTTTTTGCTAAGCTGGACCAGGATGCGATGTTTTCCCCCCATGCCTCTGCGCACCGCCGCTGGCACCATGGCCTCGACGATGCTCTCCGCTGTTGAGAGGTAATAACCCTGCATCCATTCGGCCAGTTGAAGAAGGTCCGCCGTCATCACCGGATAGGGCTGCACTATTTTGTAAATGTATTTGAGTTTCGAGACCGGGAAAGCTTCCCGCAGCCCGAAATGCCGCACCACAGCCAATTCATTGCGCCTCAACAAAGGCACCCGAACCAGGCAGCCAACCTTGATTTTATCCTGTAATTCTTGCGGAACCCTATAGCCCAGCACCTTATCGAGACCGGTTAACGAAACCACGGAAACGATCTCTGCATTAGCTGCCTCTTTATCATCCCGCTCAGAATTTTGAGAGAAAGTGTGGGTTTTGCTCATGGTCCGGAGCGGGAAAGAGTTAGAAAATAAAAGTCCAATATTACTTGCTTTGAATGGAAAGCTGAGCTATTCTCAAATTAGTCTCATTAAAAATAAGTGGAGGGAAAGAACCTTGAACACCATCAAAGCCGAAGACCGTAGAAAGTCCAGAGAGACCTTCAAAGAATTCCTCACTCAAAAAGGTTTGCGGATGACCAACCAGCGAATCGCCATCTTTGACGCGGTTTTCAATCAAAAGGAACACTTTACGGCGGAGGACTTGCTCGATTTTTCGCGGGGGCTCGACCGCTCGGTATCTCGCGCCACGGTTTACCGAACCCTCCCCATTTTGACGGAAGGCGGCCTGGTAAAGGAAATCGATGTCGGGCGGGACTACAAGTTCTACCTGGCCAACCGGGGCCAAAAAACCGAACAGGCCCAGGTCATTTGTCTGGATTGTGAAAAAATATTTGAAATCGAGGCGCCATTCATGGAATGGTATGCGCGCTCGGTGGCCCAAAAAGTCGGCCTGGAACCGGTCAGCCAGCGCTTGCAGGTCCACGCCGGATGCACCCGTTTAAAAAAGGATGGAAATTGCCCAAAAAAGGAATCCAGCCTATATAAATAAAGAAGACATAAAGTAAAAAAACTGAAACCCGACACCCCCAACCCGCATCTTGCACCCTGACACTTTCCAAAATAATCTTGGAAAATAATGTCCGTTTGCATTATACTTTACAATGTGGACTGTTGAATTTACGGAGTTGAACAATGCCAGTAGAATTATTCGATTATGAACCTCTCGTTTTCGGTCCCCCGGAAACGAAGCCTTTTTCGGCCGTCGAAGAAGAGATTCTCACTTTAAAAAAGGAGAAAAATGCGATCCTGCTCGCTCACAATTATCAAATAGAACCCATCCAGCGGGTGGCGGACTATGTGGGCGACTCCCTAGGGTTGGCCTACAAAGCGGCCGAAACCGATGCCGATGTTATTCTATTCTGCGGGGTTCATTTTATGGCTGAAACGGCTAAAATCGTGAACCCCGAAAAAATCGTCATCCTGCCCGATCTGGAGGCCGGCTGCTCTTTATCCGATTCCTGTCCCGCCGATAAACTAGCCGCCTATAAAAAAGCCAATCCGGGCCTTTATGTGGTGGCCTACATCAATTGCTCGGCGGCCGTAAAAGCCCTCAGCGATGTCATTTGCACTAGCGGCAACGCCATACAAATCGTGCAGAATATCCCGCAAGAAAAGGAGATACTGTTTGTGCCCGACCAAAATCTGGGCCAATGGGTGGCTAAAAAAACAGGCCGCGCAATGCGTCTTTGGCCCGGCAGTTGTTATGTCCATGTGTTGTTCACGGTGCGTTCCCTGGAGAGGATTCGCGAGCAATACCCACAGGCCCCCATTGTCGCCCACCCCGAGTGCATCGAAATCGTCCGAGATATGGCCGATGAGGTTTGCAGCACCGAAAAAATGATCGGTTTCGCCAAAGAGCACCCCGCCGGCACCATTATTGTGGTGACGGAGACCGGGATGCTTCATCGATTGCAGAGAGAAGTCCCTGAAAAAACTTTTATCGCCGGTCCCACCGATACTTGCGCCTGCAACGAATGCCGGTTCATGAAATTGAACACCATTGAAAAAACACGGGATGCATTGATAAACCTGCAACCCCGCATTGAATTGCCCGAAGATTTGCGGATTGCCGCCGGCAAGCCAATCAAGCGAATGCTCGATTGGAGCCGTAAGTGAAGCCCCTGCCCTTAGCAGAGCGAACCCGCATAACTTATTTTTGGGATCGCATACGCGGTTGCGGGGGAGGCTTTCTGGAGGCCACCTTTCAAACATTCGCCCTCTTGACAGCCATCCGCATCTTCGAGGCGCCGATGTTCGTCAAAGCCACCCTTCCGGCCGCCTTTCCGATAGGTTTTCTGCTGGCTCCAATGACGGTTTATGTGGCCGCCAGAATACAACGCCGGGTGGGTGTCATTTGCGCTGGCTACGCGGTATGCTCCGCCCTCGCCTTGGCCTTGGCGGTGGGCGCAAACAATCTCTGGGTGTTTGCAATCTGCATCCTGGCAGCGCAAATCATTTTATCGCAAGTAGTTCCTTTGGTCACGCAGATTTATGCCAGCAACTATTCGTCCAAAGAGTTGGGCCGCCGTTTATCGTCAATTTTTTTGATATCCGCATCAATGGCCGCGCTGGTCTCCTACACAGGCGGAAAACTGCTCGATTATGACCTCTCTTATTATATCGGGATTTTCGTGTGCGGATCGCTGGCTTCGTTGGTGGTGGCGATGGCTTTTTTAAAAATGCCGACCGACACCCTCAAGAAAGTCGCCAAGGGTAATCCCTGGCAAAGCGTCGGTTTGCTTAAAAAGGATAAATTGTTCGCCTGGCTACTGGGAGCCTGGATGATAATGGGCCTGGGGTCCTTTATGACCTTTCCCATTCGCATGGAATACCTGGCTAATCCGGCTTACGGAATCAGGTAGTGTATTAAGTAGGAATGGTGGCTAATTCTTGATTATATTGATGAATGAAAAGTCTCAGACAGGTTTCATGCATACTCTTAAGCTTGGAAAAGGAGAGGGTTTTGCGTGTGAAACGACCCAGTCGTTGGCGCAGGGTATTGTTCCATCGTTCCACATGGGCCGTTTCACCGGTTTCTTTTCCCACGGATCGGTTATGAGGAAAGACTTCATCATAAGTGGACCAAAAGTCGCTGTAGGTGGCACATCTTTTGTAGGCCCGTGGCAGACGCTCGTAAAGTTCCCGGCAACGATACCAATCCCGAGGCCCAATGGCATAGGAGAGGATTTGACGGGTGCGTCGGCAAAGAGCAATCCAAACCCATTGGGCATCGCTCTTGCGTCCCACAAAAGACCACAGTTCGTCCAGTTCAATGACATCATGGCGGCGGGCCGCAAGAATCGTGCTTTTGAGCGGTCGCAGCGATTGTCGTTTTTTTAAACCAACTCAAAACGGTGTTGGGACTCACCCCGAAGGCCCGCTGTAAACCGCGTAGACTGCTGCGTTCCTGATAGACTCGAAGGATCATTTCTTTTTGCTCTTCGGTGTATTTCACTGTGGGGTTTTCGCGGCTTTGTTTACCACAATCATGGCAGCGGTAGCGCTGTTTATGGTTGGGCGTCTTGCCAAATTTAATGATATTTTCACTTCCACAGTGCCGACAATTAATAATTTTAGTAACCATGCACTAAGAATAAACTGCCTAACGCTATTTGTACAGCTAAAAATACAAAATAACATTCTTTTTTTATACACTACCCGGAATCAATGCCACAAACGAACAAATCGGATTGATTTTCGGAGACGTGCCAATGATCGTCAGGCTCCTCTCGACCAAATTCTGGGGATATTTGTTTGATCGATTAAATTTAATCACGCTGCGAATCATCCTGAACTTTCTGCTCATGATTTCCCACCTCTTGTATTTTATGACAACCAATCGTATGGGTGATGGGTATTGCAGCCGGAATATTCGGCCTCGCTTTTGGCGGCGGGAGGATTATGTGGCAGCTTTGGGTTATCAAGATTTCTCCCCCCCATAAAACCGCTGATTATATGAGCGTGCACAGCGCATTTACGGGAGTTCGCGGCTTGCTCGCCCCCTTCCTCGGCTATACTTTGCTGCAATGGGCGGGGCCGGTATTTGTCGGCTGGACGGCCGCCGCACTGGTTGGAATAAGCACCATAATTTTCCTTCCCACCCGTGTTTTACTGGATGAACGGCGCAGAAACTTGCCAACCTGAACAACTCAAGTCACCTGGTCTCAGGATGCATATTCCCTGACACCTTTCTCCTGTCTTCTTTCTCCTGTCTTCCGTTTCCTTCTTCCTATCGCGGGCGAAACTCGAACAGTAACTCCAGGATTTGTCGTAAATGGGTCCCCATTATACCGTCGGTCGAGATTGTGCTGCGGCAAGGAAACCGATTTTTGCTTCCCGGCTTCGAATCGAGCAAAATGACCCGGTTTTCCTTCCACGGTTCCAGCAGGTCCTCTGTCGAAAGAGGTTTCCACCTGATGGGAAGCCCGAACCCGGTAAAATCTATATCCCAGCCGGCAAACGATTCACCGGGGATTTCACCTTCCTGAAGACTCGCATAACGTCGAATAAAGTCCGGTCTTTTTTTTGTGTTTACCCGCAAGGTGAAGGTGGTGTCCAGGTTTTGAATATAATCGCTGAAATTATCGCTGCCCTTTTCCCGGAAAAATGAAAAAAAAGCCAACGGATCGAAACCCACCAGGTTCATGCCGTTCAAATTCCCATGTTCGTTGGCGTCTTCAAAATTTTTCAATTCATACCATCTCGGAAAAGATTCGGACAGTTGCAGGCCTATTTCAAAATGCAGGTGGGCGCGCTCTTTCGGTATGGCATAATTGGCGCTGCGGCCCATGATGCCCAAAGTTTCCCCCGCCACTACCACCCTGCCGGAATGTAAATGCGGTTCAATGATCCGCAAATGCGCATAAAGCGAATACAGGGCAGGGATTTTCCCGCTATGCATAAGGACAATATACTGGCCGTAACTGCTTTTCCCCGGCCGCCGGTTCACATAAGCCACTTCTCCGTCCATAGCCGCGAAAACCGGATCGATAGCCTCCCCCCTCGAAGCGCGGCGCAGGGCCTTCAAATCCACTCCTTCATGAAAACGGAATCCCTTGTTGCGGACACACCCGAATCCCCCCGAATCCGCATCGCCGGATTGAGTGGCCTGCAGAAAACGCTCAATGCCGCGGCCCTCCAGAAAGGCGTTATTGGGCGTCGGCCAAACCAGCTTCGCCGACGTCGATGCCCCCAGTGTGCAATTGGCGACCAGCGCTGCGATCGGAAAGATGGAATTGAGCAAAATTCTGAAAAAAAGCCTTTTCACGAATCAAAGAGAAAGCAATTTCGATATTTCGGCAAAATATTGATCGACCTGTGGATGAAAAAAGAAAAAATATAACAATCCCCCCGCGGCCAGCATGGGTCCGAAAGGCACCTGTTTCCCCATCAAGGCTTTCGATTCTTCCACATCCCCATCACCCTCCTTCGACCCTTTGTTTTTGTCCCTCCGAATTAATCGGAATACGAGGTAAAAAAACACCCCGGCAGTCCCCAGCATTGCCCCGCCAAAGAATGAGAAAACCGCCCCTTGCCAGCCGCAAAAAGCCCCGATTGCGCCCATTAATTTAACATCTCCAAATCCCATCGCTTCTTTCCCCAGGGCTATCTCGGCCAGCAGCCCGATCCACAGCACCAGGGCCGATCCGATTAAAGCGCCCGTCAATGCCGCCACCAGGGACCGCATGGCATCCAGCAAGTATATGCTCTCACTGAACCCATGCAGGGTGGGAAACGCCACGGCAATGAGGAGGCCGCTAACAAACCCGCCAATTGAAAAACGGTCTGGAATATACATTTCATCCAGATCGATGAAGGAGGCGCAAATCAACAGGCTGCAAAAAAACATCCCGGCAACGGCTTTTCCGGGAGGAAACAAGATCCAGCACAACAGGAAGCCCAGGCCCGTCAGCGCCTCGATTATCGGATAACGAACGCTGAACGAACGACCGCAGCAGCGAGCTTTTCCTCTCAGAAAAATCCAGCTCAGGATGGGAAGATTGTCATACCAGGCGATGCGTTGACCGCAGGCGCAAGTAGAGGGTGGCGTGACAATGGAAACTTCTTTCGGGATGCGGTAAATGCAGACATTGAGAAAACTCCCCACGGCAGATCCGAATAGAAAAGCAAAGAACGGGTAGAACCAGGGGAATTGGGCATCGATTAATGCATACTGATCGAACATGGAATCAGAGTTTCAAAATCAGGGGCAGACGCAAGGCGGTTTCTAAATCAGAAATCCACCAGCACGCCCTTGCCTTTGGGCTTAACAATCAACGGGATGTCCTTATGCAATTCCATCAACACCCGCTCCGGCGTCAATGGAGACCTAAACTCAAAGTCGGTTTGCGGGGAGAAAGCTTTCATGGCGTTGCGTAGAGCGAAAAAAACGCCGATCCCATACATTAAGGGCGGCTCCCCTACGGCCTTGGTGCCGAACGGTCCAAATTTGTTGTCCGAATCCTCCAGAAATTTCACTTCCATATCATCGGGCATGAAATAGACGTCTGGAGCCTTGTAGGTGGACAAAGCGTGGGAAATACAGCGCCCGTCCTTATCGAATTGCAAATCCTCCAGGGTCATCCAGCCAAGCCCCTGGGCGAGGCCTCCTTCGACCTGGCCCAGGTCCACCATTTTGTTGATGCTGCGGCCGATGTCGTGCACGATTTTGGCTGCATCGATGGTGTAGGTCCCCCTCAGGCAATCCACCGTGACTTCGATCAAAGCCGCCCCGTAAACATGATAGGCAAAGGGATTGCCCTTGCCCCTTTGAGGGTCAAAATAAACTCCCGGCGTGGCATAAAAACCGTGAGCGGAGAGCTTTTTACGCTTCATATAGGTTTTGCTGACCAGTTCCTCCCACGTGAGCACCGATTTAGAACCGTCGTAGCAGACCATTTCATCCAGGATCTGGATCTTGTTTTTGTCCTCCACCCCGAGCTCCGCCAAGGCGACTTCTTTCATCCCGTCGAGGATTTGTTCGACCGCGCGGATGGTGGCATTGCCATTGAGGTCGGTCGTGGCGCTGGCTGCGCTGGGCGACATATTGGCCACCCGGGTCGTGTTGGTGCTTTCCACTTTTACCCGCTCTTCCCCAATCCCGAAGCTTTTGGCCGCGATGGCTGCTATATTGGTGCTGATCCCCTGCCCCATTTCAATGCCGCCGGTGGTCACGCCCACGCTGCCGTCGAGATAGACATGAACGAGCGCATGGCCCTGGTTGAGGAAATACTTGGTGAAGGAGATGCCGAAGCAGATCGGCATGAGGGCATAGCCTTTTTTAAAATCAAAATGTTCCTGGTTAAAGGACTCGACTCTCCGGCCAACCCCATCCACGTCGAAATCCCCGCACAACTGATCCCAGGCTCTGCCCATGGTACAGTTTTTAACCGGCTGGCCGTAGAATAAATACTGGCCCTCGGAAATGAGGTTTTTAGCCTGAATTTCCTCTGCCCGCATACCCATTACCTCAGCCGCTTTGTTAATGGCCGATTCGATGACGAACATTCCCTGGGGCCCGCCGAATCCCCGAAATGCCGTGTTGGATGGGAGATTCGTCCGGCAGGGAGCCGCAAACACGCGGACGTTGGGTATATAGTAGGCATTGGTGCTGTGCACAATCGTCCGTTCCAATACCGGAGTGGAAAGATCGGCGAAAGCGCCCGAATTCTGGTAGTGGCTCACATCGTAGGCGAGGATGCGGCCATCTTTGGTCAGCCCCATTTTAAAATCGCTCGAATAGGGATGCCTTTTGCCCGTCATTTTGATGTCATCCAGCCGGTTGAGAACAAGCTCCACCGGTTTTTGCAGGTGCAAGGCGCAAAGACCCGCCATACACCCCCAATGGGTGGCCTGGTCTTCCTTGCCGCCGAATCCCCCCCCCAGTCTTTTCACATCCACTTCAAGTTTATGTATGGGCAGCCCCAGCAAAACGGACGCTGCCGACTGCAACGCGGCCGGGCTTTGCGTGGAGGCGAAAATTTGCAGGCAGCGATCCTCTTTGGGAATAGCCCTGGCGCGCTGCGTTTCCAGGTAAACATGCTCCTGTCCGGCCATATCGCAACGGCCTTCCACAATAATATCGCAATCCTTCCAGGCCCCTCCCACGTCACCCGACGAGTTGGTGCGCGGCTCGTCCACAAAATCCCCATTGCGGAAGGCCTCCCGCGGATCGATGACCACCGGCAAGGGCGTAATTTCAATTTCGACCTCCTCCCGCGCCTGGCGGGCAATTTCCGGGGTTTTCGCCACGATTATAGCCACCGGCTGCCCGATAAAATGGACCTTGGAAACCGCCAATAGCTCCTCATCCTGAAAAATAGGTCCAAAACAATTGGTTCCCGGAATATCCTCCGCCGTGAAGACAGCCGCCACGCCATCGACCGCGCGGGCTTTTTCCAGGTTCAGGTTTTCAATTGTGCCATGCGCGCATGGGGAACCATAAACGGCCGCATGTAGCATTTCCGCCGGCGGCGGCACGTCGTCAACATACTGGGATTCCCCGCGAACATGAAGATGCGAATCAATATGCTTCATAGTTCATAGAAATCTCTCACTTTAAATTTTTGCGGACACAGTTTGGTTAAATGGCCGATAAACAACTGCTTGGCCAGCAGTCGCTTGTAATCGGCTTTGCCCCGCACGTCGTCAATGGGGGCAATCTCCTCCTGGGTGATCTCAATCGCTTTCCGGGCGTTTTCCATATTGATCGGCCCGCCTTCCAGGAATTGGCAGGTTTGGCCTAAAAATAAGGGGATGGGGGCCACCCCTCCGAGGCTGAATTGTATATTCTTGACCACCCCGTCTTCCAGGTCCAGCAGCATGCCGCTGTTGACGCTGGCAATATCCAGGCATGTGCGTTTGGAAACTTTTTCGAAATTTATTTTCGCGCCCGGGGCCGGGGCCGGAAACCGGATCGTGGTCAGGATTTCCGATTTTTTCCGATCCAGTTTTTTGTAGCCCTTGTAAAATTCTTTCAGCGGCATGACTCTCTCAATTTTATTTTTACCATCTTGCAGAACCAGCTCGCTCTCCAGGACCAGTAGAAGAGCGGTCATATCGCCAATGGGCGAGGCGTTGATAATGTTTCCGGACAAGGTGGCCCGGTTGCGCACCTGCCAGGAGGCGATCAGATACATGAAATGTCCCAAATCGGGCATCAATTCCCGCATTTCAGGACTGTCTCCGAACTCCTCAAAAGTGGTCAAGGCACCCACCTCATAATGGCCGTTGACCCGGCGAATTCCCTTCATTCCCGGCATTCGGTTGAGAACCTTTACATTGGCCTCGGGAATTTTTTCACCCACCTGCACATAGAGATCGGTCCCACCGGCAATCAAAAAATCCGCTCCGTCGAAGCCATTTCCGTTCGAGGCCTCGACCGGTTCCGTCGCTAATTCCCTCAGCATTCCGGGAATTTCCACAAAATAATTGGGCAAGGCCCCCGCCTCAACCAAGCTGGTCATTCTGTCGTCTGCGCTCAGATGCGGCCCAAGACGCTCGCTCAACAAAGCCGCCGTGTTTTTCAGCGAATGGTAGCCGGTGCACCGGCACAGATGCCCGCTGAGGGCATATTTGATTCCTTCCAAATCGACCGATTTGCTCTTGTCCATGAGCAAGGCATTCATGGATACAACGATTCCAGGGGTGCAGAAACCGCATTGAGTCCCCCCCTCTTCCACCACGGCCTGTTGCACCGGGGAAAGCTCGCTCATGTTCAGCCCTTCGATCGTGACAAGATGCATTCCCTCCAATTCACCCAGAGGGAGCAGGCAGGAGGTGACCGGCTTGTATTGCACCGTATCGTCTTCCTGCAGACTGCCCACCAGCACCACGCAAGCGCCGCAATCCCCCTCCTTGCAACCTTCCTTTGTGCCCGTTTTCCACAATTGCCGGCGAAGAAAATCGAGCGCCAGCATGCCGGGCGGATAGTCGGTTTCGATCCACTGCTCGTTGAGGATAAACTTTGTTAATGGCTCCATTTCAATTTGTGAATAAATTCTTCAGGTTCCAGCAGGGTAGGGTAAACCTTGGTCAATATCTTTGGTCTTTTGCAGATGTCCTGTGGAAATTAACCCACCATCAGACCCATTTTTCATCAGTATTATAATGCCGGCCAGTTTATTTCGTCAAATATTTTTCCATCCTTGTTTTATCATTTAATTACGGGGCAATTTCCCCTCAATATTGCGTTCCTGCAGGATTTGGGCCGCTACGCTGACCGCGATTTCTTCCGGCGTATCACTATCCAGAGAAAGACCGATGGGCGCATAGATTTTTTCAAACCTCTCCCTTTCCACGCCTTTCTCGGCCAGAGTATCGTAGATTTTTTTAATTTTCGTCATGCTGCCCATAATGCCGATAAAAGGAAAGGGCAGCAGGATGACCCCCAGCAGCCCCCTCACATCCGACATTAAATCAGTCGTCATTATCACCACGCACGTGAATTGCGGAAATGGTACAAGACCGCCCGCCTCCTTATAATCGCTCACGATACGGATTTCCCGCGCCCCTTTGGCATTTTGCAATGTAAAGACATCCTCCCGCGTATCGAAAATGAACACCTCATAGCCAAGTCCGGCCATGATTTGACACAGAGCGCCGGAACAATGCCCGCCGCCGATTATGGCCATGCGTTTACGGTTGAGCAATTGTTCCTCGTAGCGCCACACTTCATCCTGCTGCCGCAGCCTGATTTTGGGCTCCTCCGGGTCGGCCTCGGTTTCATCCACCCGGAGGCCCTTTTTATCAATAATTAAAGTTCCGTTGCTATCCCGCTCCGCCAATTCCACCATGCGGTCTATGGCCGGGCCATCCCGCTCCGGCAAACATAGACCATAGACATTAGTCTGGCTGCCCGCGCAGATCATGCCGGATTTATCTCCCGCGCCCGTCCGCCGATGCAATAGCGTCTGCACTTCTGGAACAAAGCCATTTTCACCCAAAATACTTCGAGCCCTCTCCACCAATTTATACTCCATCGCCCCGCCGCCCATCGTCCCCCATAAATCTCCACCCTCGGCCACCAGGAATTTGGCTCCCGGAGTCCCCGGCGATCCCTTCGTATTTTCCGCCACCAAGGCAATAAAGGTTTTTTCACCCTTTTGCAGATGACTCTGAACTTGTTTCCAGAAAGCGAGCATGAATGGTCTCGGTAAATCAGTGGTTCGATTGTTTACTTTATTTTTGTATTTGGCCCTTCTGCAATTTTTATGAGGAATGATGAATTAAATGATGCAGAATACGTCATGCGCAATGGATTTGTCGAGACCCAGCATCCAGCAAATCTCCCCCCTGACACCTGACACCATCTTCTCCCATCCAGCATCCACCATCCAGCATCTTTTCAAACGACGGACCCTGGCCCCTGGACCCTAAAGCTTGTTTTTATAAATTTTGCCATCCTTCATAATGATCGCCAGATTGCGCTCCGGTTCGGCCAGCAGCGCGAGGTCCTCCAGCGGATTGCCATCCACCAGAAGCAAGTCCGCATAGGCCCCGATTTCAATTACCCCAAGCTTTTTCGGGTAGGGATTGCGAAGCCCGCACAGAGCTACCAGTTCGCCATTGGTCCCGGTCGCCATTTGCAGGATTTCTACAGGTTCGAACCATTTCAGCAGCTTGATGAGTCCTTCATTTTGAGCCGCCGCCTCTTCTTTTGAAAATACCTTGTCCGTCCCAAAAGCCAGTTTGACGCCGTATTTGCGCGCCAACCGGTAGATGCGATCCGTTCCTGCCGAGACCTGCCGCCATTTGACCAGGTGCGACTCGTCCAATTCAATATTATCCGTTGCCATAAATGGCTGGGTGCTCAGCCAGACATCCTTTTCTGCCAACAACTTAATCGTCTCCTCGTCAATCAAGTGCCCATGCTCGATGCATTTGATGCCCGCCTCGACGGCCCTGCGAATTCCTTTCGAATTATAAACATGAACGCACACGTAGGTGCCCCAGTCGGCTGCCGCTTTTACCGCCGCCTTCATCTCTTCCAGGGTAAATTGAACGGTATCGATAGGATCATAGACTGAGGCAACGCCCCCCCCGCCCATGATTTTGATCTGGGTTGCCCCCATCCGCAATTGTTCCCGCACCGCCGTCAACACCTCCGCCTCCCCATCCGCGATCAGGCTGACGCCCAATTCCTCCCAGCGGGAATAGTTGCCCCCATGCCGGCGCGGAATATCATGCCTGTAGCGATCATCTCCATGCCCGGAAGTCTGAGTGATGGATGCCCCCGAAGGATAGATGCGCGGGCCGACAACCACCCCCTCGTCAATGGCACGTTTCAGCCCAAACGAAGGCCCCTCCACATCCCGGGCCGTGGTGAATCCCCGCATCAAAGTAGCCTCCGCCTCAACTGCCGCCAGCGAATGCAAATAACCCACATCAGCCTTCAATAAATCCACATAAGAGGGCCGGGCCATAAAAGTATGCCAATGCGCGTCAATCAACCCCGGCATCAACACGCGCCCCCCGCCCTCTATAATCAAAACATCCTCAGGAACATCAAAATCGCCGCCACCGCCGATCTCTGCTATCGAATTGCCCACCACCAAAACGCTCACCCCATCATCAAGGTGGTCGCTCGTCCCATCAAAAACCCGCACATTCTGAAACAAAACGGCGCCGGGCGCCTCCCCCTCCATCCCCACACCCTCCTGGGCATAAGCGGATACCGCCGGAAAAATGGAAAAAATTAAGACGGCAACCACCAAGACTTTGATGAGTCGATTAATATTAAGATATAAATTTGTCCACAGTTGTCCGGTTAACCTGAATTTAAAACTTTGTAAATCGGTAATTTTTATAAACTTGTGAGTTATTTTTAGTGTGACGCGTGACGCATTTGAACTTCCATCAATTTCACTATATTTTGGGGTATAAATTCTGTATCTTGTTGATCATGAATCAACAACGTATGGTTTTCTCCCAAATTTTTGACCTTTTGCATCGTGAACAGTTTCAACGATGCGTCAAACGCTATAGTGGGGACAAGCGTGTCCGTTCCTTTTCCTGCCGGGATCAATTCTTGTGCATGGCCTTCGCTCAATTGACTCGACGTGAAAGTCTCAACGATATCGTTACCTGTTTGTGTGCCCATAGTGACAAACTCTTTTCTATGGGCATTCGCAGTAATATCGCCAAGAGTACTTTGGCCGATGCCAATGAACAACGCAACTGGCGCATCTATGCGGACTTGGCATACGTGCTCATTAAAAAGGCTCGCAGGCTCTATGCCGATGAAGCGTTGGACTTTGAACTCGAAGAGACCGTTTATGCTTTAGACGCCACGACCATTGACTTGTGTTTGAGCCTCTTTCCATGGGCCCATTTTCGTACAACCAAAGCGGCGGTAAAGCTGCACACGCAGATCGATTTGCGCGGTTCGATTCCGACCTTTATCGAGATCACTCCGGGAAAAGTTCACGACGTAAACATGCTTGATGCCCTTGTTCTTGAGCCTGGAGCCTATTATGTGCTTGATCGCGGCTATGTCGATTTTGCCCGCTTGTTCCTCTTTAGCGAAGCGATGGCCTACTTTGTCATCCGCGCCAAAAGCCATTTGAATTATAATACCATCCCATAGGGGCGAGGCAAGCTTCGTAACCCATTGATAATCAATTTGAGTTTTTGACTTTTGGGGGAATCGAATTTTTGAAATTTTATCACATGTTTCTCTTTTATTGCTTTTGCCACCTTGTGCTGTCCCATAGGTTTTCAACCAAACCCAGGGAAATAAGCCTGCTGGGGAGTCGCTCGCATTCTAAAGCGTCCACCGGCTGTCCCATAGAAATCGAGCAAGTCCCGCAGGTTAAAGCGATCCCAAAGCACGCCTCTGACAAGTGTGAACAGGCGGACAAAACTATGCTCCCAGCGGCTCAACCAGGCCTGGAAGCGGAGCAGCACATAGAGCAGCAAAGCGCTCCAAATCTGCCAGCGCACGGCATTGGCGCTATGGTCGAGGAAATCGCACAAGTTGAGCGTTTGTTTGATTTGGCGGAAGAAGGTTTCAATGGACCAGCGGCAGCGATACAGTTCGCTGATCGTATG
The DNA here is from genome assembly GCA_965226205.1 of Opitutales bacterium. GTDB lineage: Bacteria > Verrucomicrobiota > Verrucomicrobiia > Opitutales > UBA2987 > JAJFLU01. The sequence continues at coordinate 79,232 of CBDDCJ010000020.1, forward strand.
GGGCGACCACTGCAAATTATTAGTCAAAAAAACCATCACTCGCCACTGGCCATCAATCTCCACCCATGCCGTTACCCGGCGCATCGGCTGGGGATAATCCTGACGGGATTTTTTGTTCTTAAGGACCACCAGATCATCGCGCAAAATATTGCCCTTGGGCTTCTTGAGCAGCCTCTTGACACAGCGCAAGGCCATGTTCTTTTTGGCCCGGGTGACAAAGTAAATGCCCCTCGAGGACAAGTCAAAGAGGTGGGCCAAATCGATGTAGGCCTTGTCAAACAATACGATTTCACCGGCTTTGAGGGCGGCGCACATTTCACGGGCTCGTTTGGCGTCATTGTCCCTGGCCGTGTCGATGATGGCAAACCGGGGCAGAAAACTTTTCAAATCCAGGCGCAAGTGACATTTGGCAGCCGCCTTTCGCCGACGATGTTTAGCCCAATCCATGCAGTTGGCGACCAAACCGATAGTGGACGAATCGACGATGTTGATAACGCGTTTGAAACGTCGGGGAAACCCCTTGAATTTACCACCCGCAAACCCCGGAGACAACGACTGCAAGTGCTTGAGCACCGTCCAAAACAGTTCTCCCGACATCGCGGCATCGCGATGCTTGTTGGCGTAGGAAAGCCCGTTGCGACTGGGAGCGCTGGCCCCCCGGATACTGGCCAGCAACCCTCTGTGATGAGCGAGTCCGTCACAGACATCATTAAGCCCAATAGCATGAGTGATCTGAGCATAGAGCAAACTAACGACATGGCTCCATGGACTGAAACTGCGAGCTTTCTTATCGACACCATACTGGCGGGCCAACTTGGCCACCAGATGTCCCGGAATAAAATTGCAAAGCTGTCGCAGAACGCACACCTTGCATTTGGCTGGATTTGCTTTTTGTTTTTTCATAGTAACCTGCTTCTAGTGAAACAGGCGAACAAGAGCAATTCCAGCCGTTTTACGTTATTTCCTATGGGATGCTAATGTTTGAATTATATACGTTTGCGTTCCCTCAAAGTAGTCCACGGCAGTGGTGTTTGCAGTGACCAAGTAATTCACTTTAGAGGATTCTATGCCTCCAAAGATTATCCCCAGAAGCTCAGGCGTATACGCTTTTACGATGCAGATAACGGTAGGCATTTCATCTATTTGACCAATAATTTTACCCTTCCAGCCTTGATTATCTGCCAGATGTATAAAGGGCGTTGGAAAATCGAATTGTTTTTCAAGTGGATTAAGCAGCACTTACGGATCAAAAAATTCTTTGGCACTTCGCCCAACGCAGTAAAGACGCAAGTATGGATTGCCATCAGTGCTTACGTGTTGATGGCGATCCTAAAAAAACAGTGGCAATTGGAATTGAGTCTTCACCGAATATCACAGGTATTGAGCTTGAGCGTTTTTGAAAAAGTCCCTCTCTATGAACTACTTACAAAACCGGATCACAGCAGTGCGAGCAGCGATCACTCTAACCAGTTGACCTTCAACTACTTTTAACCGGACACTACTGATGTTTGTCATGATTTAAAAAAAAATTATCCATGCCCATCCGTGTACCGAGCGAAGCGACATCCTCCAAATCCATGGTTAAAAAATTTTCATCCAGCATCCAGCATCTGTGTCCATCCGTGTAATCCGTCGTTAAAAAATAAGTCGGTAATTCATAATAGTGAACATAAGAACACAAAAAACAACCAAACGCAAGCTTTTTTTTCAAAAAAAACCAAAATAATATTTTCTAATAATCCCCCCTAAGCATCAACAAGATAGCGGCAATCCAAACGTGATAACAACCAACACCGCATCTTTGCGCGACCTAAACATCGAAAAAATTCTCTAAATCCAGCATCTTGCATCCCAATGCCCGCCGTGAGATTCCAAAATAATTCCTAAATATTCAAAATCAATACCATCCCATAGGGGCGAGGCAAGCTTCGTAACCCATTGATAATCAATGTGAGTTTTTGACTTTTGGGGGAATCGAATTTTTGAAATTTTATCACATGTTTCTCTTTTATTGCTTTTGCCACCTTGTGCTGTCCCATAGGTTTTCAACCAAACCCAGGGAAATAGGCCTGCTGGGGAGTCGCTCGCATTCTAAAGCGTCCACCGGCTGTCCCATAGAAATCGAGCAAGTCCCGCAGGTTAAAGCGATCCCAAAGCACGCCTCTGACAAGTGTGAACAGGCGGACAAAACTATGCTCCCAGCGGTTCAACCAGGCCTGGAACCGGAGCAGCACATAGAGCAGCAAAGCGCTCCAAATCTGCCAGCGCACGGCATTGGCGCTATGGCCGAGGAAATCGCACAAGTTGAGCGTTTGTTTGATCTGGCGGAAGAAGGTTTCAATGGACCAGCGGCAGCGATACAGTTCGCTGATCGTATGGGGCGACCACTGCAAATTATTAGTCAAAAATTCCATCACTCGCCACTGGCCATCAATCTCCACCCATGCCGTTACCCGGCGCATCGGCTGGGGATAATCCTGACGGGATTTTTTGTTCTTAAGGACCACCAGATCATCGCGCAAAATATTGCCCTTGGGCTTCTTGAGCAGCCTCTTGACACAGCGCAAGGCCATGTTCTCTTTGGCCCGGGTGACAAAGTAAATGCCCCTCGAGGACAAGTCAAAGAGGTGGGCCAAATCGATGTAGGCCTTGTCAAACAATACGATTTCACCGGCTTTGAGGGCGGCGCACATTTCGCGGACTCGTTTGGCGTCATTGTCCCTGGCCGTGTCGATGATGGCAAACCGGGGCAGAAAACTTTGCAAATCCAGGCGCAAGTGACATTTGGCAGCCGCCTTTCGCCGACGATGTTTAGCCCAATCCATGCAGTTGGCGACCAAACCGATAGTGGACGAATCGACGATGTTGATAACGCGTTTGAAACGTCGGGGAAACCCCTTGAATTTACCACCCGCAAACCCCGGAGACAACGACTGCAAGTGCTTGAGCACCGACCAAAACAGTTCTCCCGACATCGCGATGCTTGTTGGCGTAGGAAAGCCCGTTGCGACTGGGAGCGCTGGCCCCCCGGATACTGGCCAGCAACCCTCTGTGATGAGCGAATCCGTCACAGACATCATTAAGCCCAATAGCATGAGTGATCTGAGCATAGAGCAAACTAACGATATGGCTCCATGGACTGAAACTGCGAGCTTTCTTATCGACACCATACTGGCGGGCCAACTTGGCCACCAGATGTCCCGGAATAAAATTGCAAAGCTGTCGCAGAACGCACACCTTGCATTTGGCTGGATTTGCTTTTTGTTTTTTCATAATAACCTGCTTCTAGTGAAACAGGCGAACAAGAGCAATTCCAGCCGTTTTGCGTTATTTCCTATGGGATGCTATTGATTCAAAATATGAAATATAGCCGTTGAAAAAATTGAATTTCTCAATTGTTCTTCGACTGTAACATTAGCTTAAATTAGACTGGTGTTTTGGACTATAATCCGTTTTATGGATGGTTCTCGCCATGCCAAACACAAAGGCCAATCGATTAATTCATCACACCTCAAGCTCGAGTGCCCAATTTGCCATATCAATCAAATAGAGTGAGGAATTAAGATGACGGAAGAAAATAACGGCCCTAAATCATTTAAGTACAAGTATCTATTGATGTTTTTTCCACTTGCGGTGGTAATATGGATTGGTTATCTCTATTCATTAGCATCCCATAGGAAATAACGCAAAACGGCTGGAATTGCTCTTGTTCGCCTGTTTCACTAGAAGCAGGTTACTATGAAAAAACAAAAAGCAAATCCAGCCAAATGCAAGGTGTGCGTTCTGCGACAGCTTTGCAATTTTATTCCGGGACATCTGGTGGCCAAGTTGGCCCGCCAGTATGGTGTCGATAAGAAAGCTCGCAGTTTCAGTCCATGGAGCCATGTCGTTAGTTTGCTCCATGCTCAGATCACTCATGCTATTGGGCTTAATGATGTCTGTGACGGACTCGCTCATCACAGAGGGTTGCTGGCCAGTATCCGGGGGGCCAGCGTTCCCAGCCGCAACGGGCTTTCCTACGCCAACAAGCATCGCGATGCCAGTATGGCGGGAGAACTGTTTTGGTCGGTGCTCAAGCACTTGCAGTCGTTGTCTCCGGGGTTTGCGGGTGGTAAATTCAAGGGGTTTCCCCGACGTTTCAAACGCGTTATCAACATCGTCGATTCGTCCACTATCGGTTTGGTCGCCAACTGCATGGATTGGGCTAAACATCGTCGGCGAAAAGCGGCCGCCAAATGTCACTTGCGCCTGGATTTGCAAAGTTTTCTGCCCCGGTTTGCCATCATCGACACGGCCAGGGACAATGACGCCAAACGAGCCCGTGAAATGTGCGCCGCCCTCAAAGCCGGTGAAATCGTATTGTTTGACAAGGCCTACATCGATTTGGCCCACCTCTTTGACTTGTCCTTGAGGGGCATTTACTTTGTCACCCGGGCCAAAAAGAACATGGCCTTGCGCTGTGTCAAGAGGCTGCTCAAGAAGCCCAAGGGCAATATTTTGCGCGATGATCTGGTGGTCCTTAAGAACAAAAAATCCCGTCAGGATTATCCCCAGCCGATGCGCCGGGTAACGGCATGGGTGGAGATTGATGGCCAGTGGCGAGTGATGGAATTTTTGACTAATAATTTGCAGTGGTCGCCCCATACGATCAGCGAACTGTATCGCTGCCGCTGGTCCATTGAAACCTTCTTCCGCCAGATCAAACAAACGCTCAACTTGTGCGATTTCCTCGGCCATAGCGCCAATGCCGTGCGCTGGCAGATTTGGAGCGCTTTGCTGCTCTATGTGCTGCTCCGCTTCCAGGCCTGGTTGAGCCGCTGGGAGCATAGTTTTGTCCGCCTGTTCACACTTGTCAGAGGCGTGCTTTGGGATCGCTTTAACCTGCGGGACTTGCTCGATTTCTATGGGACAGCCGGTGGACGCTTTAGAATGCGAGCGACTCCCCAGCAGGCCTATTTCCCTGGGTTTGGTTGAAAACCTATGGGACAGCACAAGGTGGCAAAAACAATAAAAGAGAAACATGTGATAAAATTTCAAAAATTCGATTCCCCCAAAAGTCAAAAACTCACATTGATTATCAATGGGTTACGAAGCTTGCCTCGCCCCTATGGGATGGTATTGATCTCTATTTGATTAGTTATTATTTATTTCCAAACGATCTCTGTAGTAGCGGCTTATTTGGAGACATGTTTGGCGGTATTAACGCGCTTTTCTCTGGCCTCGCTTTTGTCGGTATTATATTAACGATCTACTTACAAAAGAGGGAACTCTCGCTTCAACGGGAGGAACTGGTTCTACAACGGGAGGAACTAGTCCTCACTCGAAAAGAAATAAAGGGGCAAAAAGAACAACTTGAAGAACAGAATAAAACGCTGAGACATCAGAATTTCGAGAACACTTTTTTTCAACTATTAGCCCATTTCAACCAAATCGTTGAAGAAATAACAATTATTACTCCACATGGAACTTTCAATGGGCGAGTTAATTTTCAACGATGGTATAGCCGAATAAAAAAACGATACGTTGATTTGAAACAACCACCATCTAATTTATCTGAACAGGATTTTAATAAAACAAGTTAACCCCATTGTTTCATAAATATTGAGTAAAAACCTTCTGAATGCGGCATAAACAACCATAATAACGCTCTATCAATCCATTTTTGTATCTTCACTTTTTGTGAAGTTCAGCAATATTACCTTTTTTGCACGTTAGTCCCTTTGTTTATGCGGATCACAGTCTTGAATCTGATTGAATTTATGAAACAATGGGGTTAACAAAGAATTCTATAATGATCATGAAAGTTCCGTCGGTCATTATTTCAGGACTTTATACAGCATCTTTAAATATGTACATAACAGTCGTGTGGAAGATAAAAAATTTGGTAGTGTATTAAATAGGAATGGTGGCTAATTCTTGATTATATTGATGAATGAAAAGTCTCAGACAGGTTTCATGGCATACTCTTAAGCTTGGAAAAGGAGAGGGTTTTGCGTATGAAACGACCCAGTCGTTGGCGCAGGGTATTGTTCCATCGTTCCACATGGGCCGTTTCACCGGTTTCTTTTCCCACGGATCGGTTATGAGGAAAGACTTCATCATAAGTGGACCAAAAGTCGCTGTAGGTGGCACATCTTTTGTAGGCCCGTGGCAGACGCTCGTAAAGTTCCCGGCAACGATACCAATCCCGAGGCCCAATGGCATAGGAGAGGATTTGACGGGTGCGTCGGCAAAGAGCGATCCAAACCCATTGGGCATCGCTCTTGCGTCCCACAAAAGACCACAGTTCGTCCAGTTCAATGACATCATGGCGGCGGGCCGCAAGAATCGTGCTTTTGAGCGGTCGCAGCGATTGTCGTTTTTTTTTAACCAACTCCAAAACGGTGTTGGGACTCACCCCGGAAGGCGCGCTGTAAACCGCGTAGACTGCTGCGTTCCTGATAGACTCGAAGGATCATTTCTTTTTGCTCTTCGGTGTATTTCACTGTGGGGTTTTCTCGGCTTTGTTTACCACAATCATGGCAGCGGTAGCGCTGTTTATGGTTGGGCGTCTTGCCAAATTTAATGATATTTTCACTTCCACAGTGCCGACAATTAATAATTTTAGTAACCATGCACTAAGAATAAACTACCTAACGCTATTTGTACAGCTAAAAATACAAAATAACATTCTTTTTTTATACACTACCAAAAATTTTACACAAATATTGTACGAGCTCAGTTATCAAGTTACGAATTATTCTTGATTTTTTATAATTGCCTAAATTCTTTGGGAGAAGTAAAATTTAAACCACTTGTAGAGAGATACGGAGTACTGAAACACTTCGACAAAAAACACATGCTAATTGTAAGCCACCGTGATGCATATCCAGAATCAGCTTTTGAGTGAATCATTTATTAAAAATGCACAGAGATCCAATGGAAGAAATCAATAATCAAGTTATTTTCTCCAATTGATGCGGTCTGTATACTAGCAACAGCCTCTGAGATATGGGAAAAGAAATAAAAGATTCTGGATACGTCTTTGTTCTAACGCTAATCGATCCACAATTCGATACACCGTACGAAGTAATACCTAACCACTTTCTGCAAAAAGCAACTGCCGATCAAATCGAATCTATCAAGTCATTGTTGCATATCTTCGACTCGAATCCTCATTTATCTCGCGCCCATTATGAGTACGACGTAATAGAAACACAAGGTGATCAACCGGGAAGCCGGAGCTTTGATTACAAAGAATTGCCAGCTGATAAATTGAGGTACTGGGTAATTAATTTTCAAGGGTTCAACGCAGAACTCCAAGAATTAGGTTATGCTCTGGGTCTCATGGATCAAGACATTGATTTGGGTTTTTATTTTATAACGTCAGGTTCTTTTGCAGAAGGTTACGGGTGGCATGCCCAAAGTCTTCATACCTACTTCAATGATGATGATCGAAGAACTATTAAACCAAAAAAAATATCATCTTCCGACATAAAACTCGCAGGGGAATGCTATTTGAAAATAAAAGAGTTGTCTAAGAAATATCCTCACATCAAACGCGCTTTTTTTCGTCTCAATACATTAAATTCAATTCTACTATCATCGGATTTAACCACAATTGGATTATTTTCAATCATTGAATGCCTGCTTACGCATGCTCCCAATGACAATGATCCAACCGATTCTCGGTAGTGTATAAAAAAAGAATGTTATTTTGTATTTTTAGCTGTACAAATAGCGTTAGGCAGTTTATTCTTAGTGCATGGTTACTAAAATTATTAATTGTCGGCACTGTGGAAGTGAAAATATCATTAAATTTGGCAAGACGCCCAACCATAAACAGCGCTACCGCTGCCATGATTGTGGTAAACAAAGCCGCGAAAACCCCACAGTGAAATACACCGAAGAGCAAAAAGAAATGATCCTTCGAGTCTATCAGGAACGCAGCAGTCTACGCGGTTTACAGCGCGCCTTCGGGGTGAGTCCCAACACCGTTTTGAGTTGGTTAAAAAAAACGACTATCGCTGCGACCGCTCAAAAGCACGATTCTTGCGGCCCGCCGTCATGATGTCATTGAACTGGACGAACTGTGGTCTTTTGTGGGGCGCAAGAGCGATGCCCAATGGGTTTGGATCGCTCTTTGCCGACGCACCCGTCAAATCCTCTCCTATGCCATTGGGCCTCGGGATTGGTATCGTTGCCGGGAACTTTACGAGCGCCTGCCACGGGCCTACAAAAGATGTGCCACCTACAGCGACTTTTGGTCCACTTATGATGAAGTCTTTCCTCATAACCGATCCGTGGGAAAAGAAACCGGTGAAACGGCCCATGTGAAACGATGGAACAATACCCTGCGCCAACGACTGGGTCGTTTCACACGCAAAACCCTCTCCTTTTCCAAGCTTAAGAGTATGCATGAAACCTGTCTGAGACTTTTCATTCATCAATATAATCAAGAATTAGCCACCATTCCTACTTAATACACTACCCGATTCTCTAGGTCGACAAATCAGACACAAAATTCCTTTGGTCAGTAAAAGATTTAAACGAACAATCGATCACACAGCTATATTTCAAGACATAAGTGAAGATAATCTCTGGAAGAAATTATATTCTTTTCGTAGTAAGATTGTACACGGAGATAGCGCAATAATATCTGGAAAACTAAAAACATTAAAGGACCTAAAAACTGTAGTTAAATTTCTGCGAGAAGTAGTTAAACTCCTACTAATTCAATCCCTCGATGAACCCGTATTGATGACTGATTTAAAACAATGTTGATACCGAAAAATCAAATCTCAATTACCACGAACACAACGATCTAACTCGGTTGCGTTTAGAATCTTTCGTACTTTTTTTTGGTGGGTTAATTGGGAAGGTTTTAGGTAGAGGCTGTCCCAAAAGAGTGATTTTTGCGAGGGGATTTTGAAGAGTGTTCATTTTAGTGGTATTTTCTTTTGGGAGGGGGTGACTTTGCTCTCCTATGACGTTAGGATTCTGGTTTTGGGGTCCGTTTGCCTGGTTTTCTTTGTATGGGCCGACAGTAGGCCTGTGAAAAAGTATTGTCCTTGCTTTTCCGCTCTTTATTTAGGCCGCCGCTTTGGTTTTTAGTTCATCTTGCTGGGCCAGCATCTTGGCCACTTTCCATAGATTGTGCGAGAGGACCGACCAGGCTACGCTGATCGAGCGATTGGCAAAGCCTTTGCTGCGCAATCGCCCGGCCTGCCAGCGATTCTTCAATACCCCGATCCGCCCTTCGGTGCTGGCCCGGCGCTTTTGCAATTGCCTGAAGTGTGGTTCCTCCATCCGTTTTTTCAACTGCTTCGGATCGCGTGGACAGAGCGCATCGTAGATGCCCTCCTGGGCTAACTGCCGGCGGGCCCGCTGGGAGGCGAATCCCCGGTCCGCGCACATGGCCGCTATGGGTTCGGCTAGGTTGAAGCGGTTCTGTCTTTGCAAACTCTCTTGCATTTGTTCATTTTCGCTTGGCGTCCGGCTGCCGTAGAGTTTCCAGTCCAGCAGGTATCCTTCAACGCTTTCACCCAAAAACAGGGTGTTGCCAAACTCAACCTCTTGGCCCGCTTTGCCTCGCACAATCACCTGCGCATCGGGTTCGTAAACACTCAAAACTTTCTCTGCGTTTTTCACCTGGCGGCCGCCAATGATTCGCTCGTGCGCTTGCTTGATGATCACCGGGATTAGCTCGCTCATGCGCTCCATCCGGGTAAGGATCTGTTGGACCTGTTTTTCGCTGTAATCGCTTTGCTCCCAGCAGGCTTGCAATAATTCCCGGTGACTGCGGGCATGCTCCCCGATCCGTTTGAGCAGCTTTTTCATCTGCCTCAAGATACCCTTGCGTTGCCGCGCGCTGTCCTTTCGCCGCCGGCTGTGGGTCATCTGTATGCACAGCCGATTCATCTGCCGAGCCAAGGGCTCCGGTTCGATCGGCATGCGATGGCGCAAACCGGCCTTCTCACGGATCAGCCGGATCGCTTTGAGCAGCGTGCCCGCTACATCCTTGAGCAGCACCCAGTCCGTCGGCCAATGAATGTTGACCTCCAAACAGGTGCCGTCGATCAGGCAAATGGTGGTGTCTATCGGCTTGTCCAATCCCACCACCTGCCGGGCCAGATCGGCATCGCCCACAACCTCAGTCAAGGTCCGGTGCAAGGCCCTCAACTGCTCTTCGCTGAAAAACTTCGAGGCCCGTTCCAGGGTGCTCTTGGAGATGCCCCTTATGCCGTCGATATGGCGGACACGACAAAAGTCAGCCAACAGATCGCTGCTGCCCAGAGCCCTCGACAAATGCCGAAACGAAATCCCACCGAGCAGATAACGCAGCGTTTCCATACGCAACGCCTTGAGGGCAAAATTAGCCCGTTTTTGCCGGGCCTTTACACTCATTGGCTGGCCTCTTTCCAAGGCCAGATCAACGCCCTGCGATTCCACCTCCGAATCGATCAGCAGCCGGTCGATACGCTCGATGGTGGCGCGAAAGTTATCGTAATCGAGGCAACGGTCGACCACAGTTAAAGCTGGACGCAGGAGGCATTGGATGGCTATATTTTTCATAGAAAGGGCTATATTGATTTTCGCTAACGCAATTATAGAACCCTTTTTTAGCCGGATCGAGCAAAAAAATGCTCTTTCCGGCTATTTTTATAAACGTCATCCAGTTGACTACAAAATCTTTATATTTTTGGGACAGCCTCTACTCTATGAGTGGATTAACTTTAAAAATGCGAGGTTGGGCGGGGTTACTTGAGATTTTTTTCCGGAAATCTTTTTTGTTTCCCAATCTCATGGGCAACAAACTTTGATGATTTGCCAATATCGAAAAATCCCATTGCTTAAGCTGGTTCCCCTTTTGCGGCAAATCGGGGATGAAGATTTCCTTAAGCGTTTTGTGGATCAGTTTTACCTCAGGGTGATGGAGGATGATTTGTTGTGGCCCTTTTTTTCCCTAACCAGGACCGTTCGCCTGAAAAAAGATTTGATTCTTCTATTCTCTAGTAGGCTTCTGGAAGAACCCCCGGTCAAAATTTCCCTTTCCCTATCCGAGGTACCCATCGATTCGTCGATAGAAGTGTCCCGGGCCCAGATTGACAGGATTGTATTCCACTTGGCTGCCGTTATGGAAACGCAAAACATCCCGCAATGCCTGATTGCGCAGACCTTAATGATTTTGGCGCCCAGAGCAGCCGAAGTTTTATTTACAGCCCTCTCCAACAAAGCTGAACTCAGCCAGAGCCAGCAATTCGCCGGGTGAGCGCTCAATTTTTTACAACATACACAAATCTATTCTCGATTAATCAAGGAAGCCTAAATGAGTAGCAACATATTCAATAACCAGAAAGAAAGCAAAAAATGCTTTTAGTTTTCTCTGCCAGACCAGCAAGCTTACATTTTCGTCAATCTCAACCTTGAGCTCTTAAACCAACAATCGCAATAAGATATTCAAAAGGATATAAACATATTTATACATGAAGTTTCGTAATCTTTCTTTAGCTTTAAAAATTGGCCTGGGCAGCGCTTGCCCTTTGGTCTTAATCGTGATTGTCAGTATTATCACCATATTCAGCCTCCGATCGCTCACTAGAGGCTGTCCCAAAAGGGTGATTTTTGCGAGGGGATTTTGAAGAGTGTTCATTTTAGTGGTATTTTCTTTTGGGAGGGGGTGACTTTGGGGAGGGGGTGACTTTGCTCTCCTATGACGTTAGGATTCTGGTTTTGGGGTCCGTTTGCCTGGTTTTCTTTGTATGGGCCGACAGTAGGCCTGTGAAAAAGTATTGTCCTTGCTTTTCCGCTCTTTATTTAGGCCGCCGCTTTGGTTTTTAGTTCATCTTGCTGGGCCAGCATCTTGGCCACTTTCCATAGATTGTGCGAGAGGACCGACCAGGCTACGCTGATCGAGCGGTTGGCAAAGCCTTTGCTGCGCAATCGCCCGGCCTGCCAGCGATTCTTCAATACCCCGATCCGCCCTTCGGTGCTGGCCCGGCGCTTTTGCAATTGCCTGAAGTGTGGTTCCTCCATCCGTTTTTTCAACTGCTTCGGATCGCGTGGACAGAGCGCATCGTAGATGCCCTCCTGGGCTAACTGCCGGCGGGCCCGCTGGGAGGCGAATCCCCGGTCCGCGCACATGGCCGCTATGGGTTCGGCTAGGTTGAAGCGGTTCTGTCTTTGCAAACTCTCTTGCATTTGTTCATTTTCGCTTGGCGTCCGGCTGCCGTAGAGTTTCCAGTCCAGCAGGTATCCTTCAACGCTTTCACCCAAAAACAGGGTGTTGCCAAACTCAACCTCTTGGCCCGCTTTGCCTCGCACAATCACCTGCGCATCGGGTTCGTAAACACTCAAAACTTTCTCTGCGTTTTTCACCTGGCGGCCGCCAATGATTCGCTCGTGCGCTTGCTTGATGACCACCGGGATTAGCTCGCTCATGCGCTCCATCCGGGTAAGGATCTGTTGGACCTGTTTTTCGCTGTAATCGCTTTGCTCCCAGCAGGCTTGCAATAATTCCCGGTGACTGCGGGCATGCTCCCCGATCCGTTTGAGCAGCTTTTTCATCTGCCTCAAGATACCCTTGCGTTGCCGCGCGCTGTCCTTTCGCCGCCGGCTGTGGGTCATCTGTATGCACAGCCGATTCATCTGCCGAGCCAAGGGCTCCGGTTCGATCGGCATGCGATGGCGCAAACCGGCCTTCTCACGGATCAGCCGGATCGCTTTGAGCAGCGTGCCCGCTACATCCTTGAGCAGCACCCAGTCCGTCGGCCAATGAATGTTGACCTCCAAACAGGTGCCGTCGATCAGGCAAATGGTGGTGTCTATCGGCTTGTCCAATCCCACCACCTGCCGGGCCAGATCGGCATCGCCCACAACCTCAGTCAAGGTCCGGTGCAAGGCCCTCAACTGCTCTTCGCTGAAAAACTTCGAGGCCCGTTCCAGGGTGCTCTTGGAGATGCCCCTTATGCCGTCGATATGGCGGACACGACAAAAGTCAGCCAACAGATCGCTGCTGCCCAGAGCCCTCGACAAATGCCGAAACGAAATCCCACCGAGCAGATAACGCAGCGTTTCCATACGCAACGCCTTGAGGGCAAAATTAGCCCGCTTTTGCCGGGCCTTTACACTCATTGGCTGGCCTCTTTCCAAGGCCAGATCAACGCCCTGCGATTCCACCTCCGAATCGATCAGCAGCCGGTCGATACGCTCGATGGTGGCGCGAAAGTTATCGTAATCGAGGCAACGGTCGACCACAGTTAAAGCTGGACGCAGGAGGCATTGGATGGCTATATTTTTCATAGAAAGGGCTATATTGATTTTCGCTAACGCAATTATAGAACCCTTTTTTAGCCGGAGCGAGCAAAAAAATGCTCTTTCCGGCTATTTTTATAAACGTCATCCAGTTGACTACAAAATCTTTATATTTTTGGGACAGCCTCTCACTAGAGGCTGTCCCAAAAACCCGAATTTTGCGAATTGAGATATTCGACTCCGAACTGTAAGGGAACGTAAGTCATTCAATTCCGTCAAAAACGCTGTATAAGGCCTCTATTCGTTATAAATATAATCGCGTCAGACAGAGGTCTATGGTAGAATTGTATTTGAATATGCAAAACAAGAGAAAGGCTGACGGTGTTATAGACATCGAAATTGCCCAAAATCCCCTAAAAACGGTCTTTATGACAGCTTTATAAACAAGTTAACTTACTGTAAAACAAATGGTTATAACTTTGGGACAGCCTCTCACTAGGACCAGCGGGTGGGTGGAAGATTCTCACGATGTGGTTCAAACGGCAAAGGAAATTGAGGCGTCGGCTGTTGATATGCAAACCGGCATGAGAGGCTACCTGCTGGCTGGCAAGGAAGAATATCTCGCTCCCTACAAAGCTGGTCGCGAGAGGTTTTCTCAATTAAGCAATGAATTGAAAAAGATCGTCAATGACAACCCCGCACAGGTTGAGCTGCTTCGAGAAATGGAGAAAATTATTGGCGACTGGCAATCCAACGTGACCGAATCGACTATCGAGTTACGCCGTGAAATCGGCGATGCCAAAACCATGGACGATATCGCACGTCTCGTTGGGCAAAAAAAGGGAAAGGTATACTTCGACAAGTTTCGTGGACAGATCCAAACCTTCATAGACAGAGACAGATCCAAACCTTCATAGACAGAGACAGATCCAAACCTTCATAGACAGAGAAAGCAAGCTTATGGCCGTACGCCAAAAGGAAGCCAAGGAAATGACGGCCAAAGGTGTGGAGAACGTTTACGAGCTGTATGCAACCACCGAATGGGTTGATTATACGCATGTGGTTATTCAAGAGGCGATGAAAGTGGAGGCGGCGGCCGTTGATATGGAGACCGGCATGCGAGGCTTCCTGCTGGCCGGTAAAGAAGAGTTTCTTGCTCCCTATAAGGCTGGACAAAACAATTTTTTTGGGACCATCGATAATCTGGCAAAGACCGTTAACGCCAACCCCGCACAAGTGGCCCTGCTTAGTGAAATCAAAACAAATATCAATGGGTGGCAGGAAAATGTGACGGAACCGTCCATTGCTCTGCGGACAGAAATTGGCGATGCAAAAATCATGAATGATATGGCAAAGCTCATTGGAGAGGCCAGGGGCAAAGCCTATTTCGACAAATTTCGCGATCAGATAAAGACCTTCGTGGGAAGAGAAACCAACCTTATGGGAGAGCGGAAAAAAGATGCCGAAAAAACTTCGGCCAATACGATGCTCACTGTTATCGCGGGCACCATTATAACAGTTTTATTCGCGATCATTCTATCGTTTATCATCACCCGTAGCATCACCAAACCGCTGAGCCAGACGATGGAGGTCCTCGAGGCTGTGGCAGATGGGGATTTAACCAAGCAGATCGATCTCGACCGTAAAGACGAAATTGGCCAGATGGGAGATAACCTTAATAAGGCGACGGACTACATAAGAGAAATTGCCGACGCTGCTGAATCCCTCGGTCGGAAGGACTTGACGGTCAAGGTCGTCCCAAAGTCCGGGCAAGATTTGCTATCACAGAACTTCATTAAAGCTGTGGATGGGATGGGCGGCGCCATTCAAGCCATCTCGGAGAACGCAAATGTGCTGACCGGTTCATCGTCAGAGATGTTACAGGTAAGCCAGCAGATGGCCGGCAATGCTGAGGAAACCTCCACGCAGGCCAATGTGGTATCAGCAGCCAGCGAACAGGTTACCAACAACGTACAAACCGTAGCCACCGGGGCCGAGGAGATGAGCGCCAGCATCAAAGAGATCGCCCGTAACGCCACGGAGGCCACCGCGGTGGCCGACAAGGCTGTCGTGGTTGCCGAAAAAACCAACATCGTGATAAGCAAACTGGGCGAGAGCAGCGCGCAGATCGGGCAAGTCATCAAGGTGATTACCTCCATTGCCGAGCAGACCAATCTGCTCGCCCTTAACGCCACCATCGAGGCGGCCCGGGCCGGCGAGGCCGGCAAGGGGTTCGCTGTAGTGGCTAGCGAGGTCAAGGAATTAGCCAAAGAGACGAGCAAGGCCACCGAGGATATCGGCAAGAAAATTCAGGCCATTCAGAAAGATACTGATAGTTCAGTCAAAGCCATCCAGGAGATCAGCGATATCATCGGTCAGATTAGCGGCATCCAGAACACTATCGCCACGGCGGTGGAAGAGCAGAGCGCAACAACCAACGAGATCGTGAGGAATGTAAGCGAGGCGGCCAGGGGCAGCGCAGAGATTTCCCAGAACATCAACGGGGTGGCCAAGGCAGCCCGGAGCACCACCTCAGGTGTCTCGAATATTCGGCAGTCTGCCGAGGAACTTTCCCGCATGGCGGCGGACCTGCAAGGCCTGGTGCAGCAGTTTAAGTATAATAAAATAGACAGGGCAACCGAACTGCCAGTTGGCCAGGATAACGGAGACGGTCTCTCTGATCGGAGTGTTCGTCTTCATTCCTCAGTGATCCTCGACGCCGCTCAGTCGGATTCGGATCGGCTTGAAGATATGGATGAGTCGAGGCTTCAACCAATCGGAGGAGAGGTTAGTCGTATCTAGAGTCTAAGGCTTTCTCTTGCCTGGAGATTGAGATGTGCAGGCTCTTCTGTGCGTTCCTACGAACAGCTGTAGATTTAAGCCAAAGCCAATCTTTAAGGACTTCTTACTACAAATACAAGACAACGAGTTACCAAACAAAAAAGATTAAGAATGAAAACCGCAATGTCGGCAGTAATAACTGTATTGGGGATAATGATATCAGTATCCGTTTGGGCAAAAGAGCAGTCTGCCAGTGTGGCCCAAGACGGTCAATTCGTGCGTGACGGAATCACCACCGACCTAACCTATACGGGTGAAGTATGGAACAACCTGAGTGGTGGGGTTAACAGCGACGATGGGTCCCATTACACCGGGCGCTTCGATATGTATATTCGCGCTGACCTGGATAAAATGGATTTCGGCCCGGGTGGTATCGCAGTGCTTCGCTTCCAAGACCTGCGTGGTCAGGGAATCACTGAAGGAATTACCGGGGCACACCAAAGAATCAGTAACATCGATGGCAACGCGGGGGCAGGCTTTGACCTCACCCAATTGAGCCAGTTTTGGTATGAGCGAAACATAATGAGCGGGCGGCTTGCCGTCAGGTTGGGAAGGATCCTCGCCGATACCGAGTTCGCTGGGGCCACACTGGGGGCCGATTTCATCAACACCTCCTTGGGATGGACCCACACGATTCCCATGCCCGCCTACCCGGATCCCGGCTACGGGGCGGTGGCATTCTTTCAGATCAGCGATTCGGTCGGGTTTAAGGCCGGTGTGTGGGACGGCGCCCCCAATGGTCGCCATTATGGGTTTTCGGGTACCGGCAAAGTTTTCTCCATCTATCAGTTCACGGCCAATTATGCCCTGTTTGACAGTCAGTTACCCGGCAATTCGCATATCGGCACGTGGTACCACAGCGGCCAGTTCGAAGACCAGGCCGGTGGCTCAATTCACGACGGGAACTATGGCGTCTATTTGGGCCTGAGCCAGTTTTTGACCAAAGAACAAACTGAGATTGAGGGCGAATATCAGGGTCTGGGTATGTTTTTACAGTTCGGCTGGGCTCCAAAAGACCGCAACAAAGCTGAAAACTACTGGGGTGGCGGACTGGTTTACAAAGGTTTCTTGCCAGGCAGAGACGAAGACAGCGTTGGGATTGGAATCGGCAACATGAATTTCAGCGGTGAACTCCCGGTCGGCCGGAGCGACGAAACGATGATCGAACTGTTCTATAACAGCCCGAATCAACCAGTACCTCATGATTCAGCCTGATTTGCAGTATATTACCAACCCCAATGGGACAGAACCCGATGCCTTCGCCTTGGGATTGAGATTCCAATTCGCTTTTTAAAAGAACCACTCTGCATACAGTCACTGCGGCAGGAATATCTTTCCGAAAAACTAAAATAATATTTTCCCGTAAACCAACCATAGAATTAATGATGGGCAAACCTCATATAACGGCTATTGTTTGCCAGTCGCCTGTTTCCGCTATTGCGCGAATGCGCAGAAGTCTGATCGGCCGGGGGCGATTGCTGGCTATCCGCCGCAATATCCTGGAGGCATCGTTAATTCGCACATATAGACCATAGACCAATAGCGCCGGGCTGGATTCCGCCTTTGACCCGGCGCTGAATTATCACATGGAAACGCTGGATACCACCGCCGATTAATGGAAACGGTGGGGTCCGGCGTTTCTTTGTGAATTTTTCAAAAAAATACAAAATCAGGTTCTTTGGCGTTCTTCGGCAAATAAAAATTGTTGGGCGAGCCCGGCCAGGGGGCCGAAGTGGGCACGGCCGAAATGGGCGATTTGCTCACGTTTCCAGCCCTCCAGATGGTATTGTCGCCGCATGGCTTTTTCTATCCATACATCGACCGGAAACGACTCCAGTCTGCCGGCTCCGAAGAGGAGGACACAATCGGCAACTTTTTGACCAACTCCCGGCAATCGCCGCAATTGCTTGTGGGCTTCCGGGTAGGGGAGCGATTGCAAGCGGTTGAGAAAGCCGGGATCATTGGCCAGCGCCTGGGCGGTTTGTTTTATGTATTTGGCCCGGTAGCCAGCTTTGCAGAGCCGCAACTCGACTTCTGGAATATCCAGCAGTGTCTTCCAGTCGGGCAGCGAGTAGTCATCTTCGGCTATTCTTTGTCCCAATCGCCGGGCGGCAGTTTCACAGATTTGTTTGATCTGCACAATTTGCTTGTTGGAACTGCAAAGGAAACAGAAAAGTGTCTCGCCCAGGGGTTGTCGCAGAATGCGCAATCCGCGCGATTCCCGCATGGCCGCATGCAGGATTAAATCGCTTCTCCAGGGCAGTTTATCGATGAGTTCTTGATAATCCCGATCGGTTCCAAAATAGCGCTTGATTTCCCGCAGCATTGGTTTTTCCAGGGCAGAGGGGCATTTCCATTGCAAATCGCCATTGGTTGCCAGCCTGATTTTGGCCAGGGATCGTCCCCAGATGCCCGTCCATTCTCCATGTCCCGATAATTTCCAGCGAAAGGCTTGGCCTCCATCAAGGGTTTCAGCCAGGGAGCGCGGGGTAAAGGACGTCGAAGGCTCCAGGATTTTCCACCGGGTCCAGCCCTTCGATTTCTCAGGGCGATTTCCAGAGAAAACTTTCTTTTTTCGCGATGGCGCTGCCTTGTGCATCTTGAAGTGTCAGGCGCCAGGCCAGTATTTTGGTTTCATTTTGTTTCCAATCATTTCCAGTTATGCCGGCAAAAATTTCACGGGTTTGTGGCATTCCGGAGGGCAGGTGAAGTAGGAACTCTTTTTCCTGCATTGACTCGCCGGTAATGATTTCGAGTTTGAGCCGGGAATTTTCGGGCAGGGTGCGAACGCTTTGATTCAGAGTGATAATAAAGTACTCACCGGCGCGGATATCGGCATGGGTTCGGACAATCGCCCGCCGCCCCCGGTTTTCTTTTCCTGTGAATAATTCACTTAGCCGTTGGAAAGAATTTTCTTCCAGAAATTTATGGCGGGCGGTCTTTATTTCGACTTCGGCGATGCCTGGCGAAGCCGGAATCTGGAATGCGAGGAGCAACATGGCAATGCCCCATCCGGTAAAATCCGGCCGTATAATCATGGCTTGAGGTTTTGTCGCAGGGTGGGCATTGTCAAAGTTAATCATTGTCTGAAAAGGGTTTGGCCAGGTAAAAATATTTCCGGCGATGAGCCTGTTTATGGTGAAAGAATCGTTCAATTCGATGTATAGCAGAGCACTGGTGACGGGCGCAAGCGCCGGACTGGGGGAAGGTTTCGTGCGCATGCTGCTGGATGAGGGGCTAGAAGTTTGGGGGACTTCCCGCAGGCCGGAGCAATTGCCCCAAAGAGATCGATTTCATTCTGTGAAACTGGATTTGCGCGATGCCGATTCCTTGAAGGTTTTTCTGGACACTGTTCTTCGGCAGGGTCCTCCTTTCGATCTCGTCATCAACAATGCCGGGTATGGAGCGTTTTACCCCTTTGAAAAGTTTCCCGAGAACGAAATAGGCGGCCAAATCGATGTTCTATTGTCGGGTCCGATAAAAATCTGCCGCCAAGTTTATGCCGGCATGCACCGGCGGGGATATGGCGTTTTGGTCAATATCTCCTCCCTGGCGGCAGAATTTCCAATGCCTTGCATGAGCCTTTACAATGCCTCCAAAAGCGGGTTATCGGGTTTTTCACGAAGTTTGATTCTGGAATCCCAGGGTTCCGGAGTGGCGGTGATCGATTTCCAGCCTGGCGATTTCCGGACCGCTTTCAATTCATCGATCAAACGCGATCCGGTCCTTGGGGAGGGAAATCCACAAGTGTCCGCCGCCTGGGATGGGATCGATAAAATGCTCAAAAGCGGCCCGCCAGTTGAAATTGCCGTCCAGAAGCTGCGTAAAACCCTCCTCCGGGCGCGAAGCGGAACCGTTCGAACGGGCGGGTTTTTCCAGGCTGTTCTATCCCCATTCATGGCGCGATTTCTGCCCCGGAAAGCTATATTGTGGTTCATTCGCCGTTATTATGGCATGAGATAAAAACTCCCTCCTAAAGTTCGATCCCAATAGGGGGGGGATGGAAGTAATTTTACCAGTCTATAGGGGAGGCGTATTATCTTGATTAATATGCAAAATATCTTATATTAGAGGCTGTCCCAAAAACCCGAATTTTGCGAATTGAGATATTCGACTCCGAACTGTAAGGGAACGTAAGTCATTCAATTCCGTCAAAAACGCTGTATAAGGCCTCTTTTCGTTATAAATATAATCGCGTCAGACAGAGGTCTATGGTAGAATTGTATTTGAATATGCAAAACAAGAGAAAGGCTGACGGTGTTATAGACATCGAAATTGCCCAAAATCCCCTAAAAACGGTCTTTATGACAGCTTTATAAACAAGTTAACTTAGAGGCTGTCCCAAAAATATAAAGATTTTGTAATCAACTGGATGACGTTTATAAAAATAGCCGGAAAGAGCATTTTTTTGCTCGATCCGGCTAAAAAAGGGTTCTATAATTGCGTTAGCGAAAATCAATATAGCCCTTTCTATGAAAAATATAGCCATCCAATGCCTCCTGCGTCCAGCTTTAACTGTGGTCGACCGTTGCCTCGATTACGATAACTTTCGCGCCACCATCGAGCGTATCGACCGGCTGCTGATCGATTCGGAGGTGGAATCGCAGGGCGTTGATCTGGCCTTGGAAAGAGGCCAGCCAATGAGTGTAAAGGCCCGGCAAAAGCGGGCTAATTTTGCCCTCAAGGCGTTGCGTATGGAAACGCTGCGTTATCTGCTCGGTGGGATTTCGTTTCGGCATTTGTCGAGGGCTCTGGGCAGCAGCGATCTGTTGGCTGACTTTTGTCGTGTCCGCCATATCGACGGCATAAGGGGCATCTCCAAGAGCACCCTGGAACGGGCCTCGAAGTTTTTCAGCGAAGAGCAGTTGAGGGCCTTGCACCGGACCTTGACTGAAGTTGTGGGCGATGCCGATCTGGCCCGGCAGGTGGTGGGATTGGACAAGCCGATAGACACCACCATTTGCCTGATCGACGGCACCTGTTTGGAGGTCAACATTCATTGGCCGACGGACTGGGTGCTGCTCAAGGATGTAGCGGGCACGCTGCTCAAAGCGATCCGGCTGATCCGTGAGAAGGCCGGTTTGCGCCATCGCATGCCGATCGAACCGGAGCCCTTGGCTCGGCAGATGAATCGGCTGTGCATACAGATGACCCACAGCCGGCGGCGAAAGGACAGCGCGCGGCAACGCAAGGGTATCTTGAGGCAGATGAAAAAGCTGCTCAAACGGATCGGGGAGCATGCCCGCAGTCACCGGGAATTATTGCAAGCCTGCTGGGAGCAAAGCGATTACAGCGAAAAACAGGTCCAACAGATCCTTACCCGGATGGAGCGCATGAGCGAGCTAATTCCGGTGGTCATCAAGCAAGCGCACGAGCGAATCATTGGCGGCCGCCAGGTGAAAAACGCAGAGAAAGTTTTGAGTGTTTACGAACCCGATGCGCAGGTGATTGTGCGAGGCAAAGCGGGCCAAGAGGTTGAGTTTGGCAACACCCTGTTTTTGGGTGAAAGCGTTGAAGGATACCTGCTGGACTGGAAACTCTACGGCAGCCGGACGCCAAGCGAAAATGAACAAATGCAAGAGAGTTTGCAAAGACAGAACCGCTTCAACCTAGCCGAACCCATAGCGGCCATGTGCGCGGACCGGGGATTCGCCTCCCAGCGGGCCCGCCGGCAGTTAGCCCAGGAGGGCATCTACGATGCGCTCTGTCCACGCGATCCGAAGCAGTTGAAAAAACGGATGGAGGAACCACACTTCAGGCAATTGCAAAAGCGCCGGGCCAGCACCGAAGGGCGGATCGGGGTATTGAAGAATCGCTGGCAGGCCGGGCGATTGCGCAGCAAAGGCTTTGCCAACCGCTCGATCAGCGTAGCCTGGTCGGTCCTCTCGCACAATCTATGGAAAATGGCCAAGATGCTGGCCCAGCAAGATGAACTAAAAACCAAAGCGGCGGCCTAAATAAAGAGCGGAAAAGCAAGGACAATACTTTTTCACAGGCCTACTGTCGGCCCATACAAAGAAAACCAGGCAAACGGACCCCAAAACCAGAATCCTAACGTTATAGGAGAGCAAAGTCACCCCCTCCCAAAAGAAAATACCACTAAAATGAACACTCTTCAAAATCCCCTCGCAAAAATCACCCTTTTGGGACAGCCTCTAACTTAGAGGCTGTCCCAAAAACCCGAATTTTGCGAATTGAGATATTCGACTCCGAACTGTAAGGGAACGTAAGTCATTCAATTCCGTCAAAAACGCTGTATAAGGCCTCTATTCGTTATAAATATAATCGCGTCAGACAGAGGTCTATGGTAGAATTGTATTTGAATATGCAAAACAAGAGAAAGGCTGACGGTGTTATAGACATCGAATTTGCCCAAAATCCCCTAAAAACGGTCTTTATGACAGCTTTATTAACAAGTTAACTTACTGTAAAACAAATGGTTATAACTTTGGGACAGCCTCTATATTAAGGTAGAGAAAATGATGATTAGAAGGGGACTAAAGCGGTTGTTTCAGTTTGGGTGAATTTAAAGATCAAGAGAAAATATTATTTATAACTTATTGAAATTCAAATAAATAGAAATTATTAGATACAATTTGGTTAATCCGGTAATGTCGATTTCACAATCTCGCAAGAGGAGGATGCTCTTTTCGCCGGAGAGGGGTAAAAAAACAGGTCCAGAAAAAGCAAAACGAATTTTCACATAGTTTTAACAATTAAAGAGATAGAAAAAATCGCCAATTTGACGGTAAAACCGAACGAATTCATTCATTTTTTTCGTAAAAAAATTTCAAATATTCGATGGCCGACAACACTTTTTTGAGAATCAGACGATATTAGAACAGGCAGCTAAATCTTGAAACAGTATTTCCACAACCAAAGCGCTAAAGGATTGCGAGCCAGGAGACTCCTTTCGGCATTTCCCGCTGTGCTTGTGTGTACTTTCCTGTTACCTGCGCTTCTTTTCGCCCCGCCAGTCCAAGACCCAATAACCGACGACACGGGTCAGGATTTTACCTCTGGAGCCCATGACACTAATGGCGGAGATATCAGCCTAACAGATTCTACGGGTGCGGGAGACGACAGCAAGATTGTCACCTTTTCCGGAAACGTGGTGACTGGTGGCGGCCTCTTTACCTTTGACCGGAGGGGAAACCTTACTATTTCCGGGGATTTGGATACGGGCAACGGCGGCGATGTCAGCATCACCGATCCCACTGGAGTAACCATCGTCACCCCCTCCACAACCACAATTACCGGAGGAGTGACTACCAAAGGCGGAGCTTTTACCTTCAATCGCACGGGGGATCTCGACATTACAGGCACTCTGACCACAACCCAAGGAAGCAATAGTGGAACGGTGACCATATCGGGCACAGGCGATACCACTCTGGGCGCTGTCGATGTGCAGCATGGGACCTTTACTTTCAACCGGGTCGGGGACGCCACCTTCAACGGAGATATAACGGCAAATCAAGGAGACATCAATATTACCGGAGGGGATCTTGTATTTAATGGCGGTGTTTCCACCAACGCGGGTGATTTCACTGTCAACAGCACGGGAGATATCACTTTAAACGGCGATATCAGCACAAATATAAACAGCGGCACTGTTACGATCATTGGCACAGGCACCACAACGGTAAACGGCGACATCAACATAGGGAATAATGGGGAGCTGATTCTGCAAGCTGGAACTTTGATCATCGATCCGAACAGCAATGTGATCGATGGCATCGATCTGACTCTCTCCGAGGCACTTTAAGCACAAATGATATCGATTTCAACATTGATACCCTGACTCTTACCGATAACTCCTTTATCGATTTGGACACCGGCACAACCAGCAGCACCCTTACGATTGATGATGTGGACTGGAGCGATCCCTCAAAATCGCTCACCATCTTGAACTGGAATTACAATTCCCCACCCGATGGCACTGTGGCCGACCATGTTATCTTCAATGTAGATCTGGATACGGGAGGGGAGGGTGTCCTTAGCCAGCTTCTCTTTCAGAACCCTGTGGGGTTTGACCCCGGACTCTATACGGCGATTTTGAAGTCGGGAACCCTCTATGAATATATTCCTGGGGTAGCCGTGCCGGAAGCCTCAACCGTTTTTTCCATCGGTTTGCTGGTTTTGGCAGCGGGCGGCGATTTTTACCGCCGAAAGAAACTTGTCTCAAAATCCTGAGTCAACAAGCCCTTCATTTGGTTTTTTCTCTATATTTTCCGTTATGGATTCAAAAAAGAGATAGACGCTGATTGCGACCAGCACAAGGTTCCTGAAGAATGCGAACTGCACGGTACCGAAAATGGTATTTTTTTCGATTGCGGTACCGAAACACCCGCAATCAATTTCCAGACCTCGCACCCAGGCTTGCCCTGTTGCAATCAGAAATACCGCCATTAACGCGAGGATGACTCCCAGGGTGGATTCTGGCCAGAAACCCGTCAGCAAGGAAAGTCCGCAGACCAGTTCGATCCAGGGTAGTGTGATGGCTGTGAAACGCAGAAAAAATTCAGGCAGGGGGAGCCGGTAATCGAAGAGGTTGACCAAAAAATTCTGAGGATCGACCATTTTCCCCAAAGCGGCCCAGATGAAGACAATGCCGAGCAGCCACCGCAACCCAAGCGCTATGGCGGATTTACCGGGCAGGTTCATTTTTTTTCTCCGAACCGCCTCGAATAAGGCTCACCGCTTCGGTTTTGTTCTCTACAACGGGTTTTGTTTCCGCAGCGGGAGAAATGGCCGGTTGCGATTCTGATGGCGCTTCATGGCCGGCATTTTTTGTAATCAAAGGGAGGCCGTTGGGATTTATGGAATTGAAGGCTAATCCCATGAGAACCGCTGCGCCGATCAATGCCATGGCCCGCAGTGTTAGGCGAGTCAGAGGATTTATTTTTTTACGCATTTACCTGAAATTTCCAGCGGTTGTTTATGATGCCCAAAGATTGAAATGATTTATTAATTAGAGGCTGTCCCAAAAGGGTGATTTTTGCGAGGGGATTTTGAAGAGTGTTCATTTTAGTGGTATTTTCTTTTGGGAGGGGGTGACTTTGCTCTCCTATAACGTTAGGATTCTGGTTTTGGGGTCCGTTTGCCTGGTTTTCTTTGTATGGGCCGACAGTAGGCCTGTGAAAAAGTATTGTCCTTGCTTTTCCGCTCTTTATTTAGGCCGCCGCTTTGGTTTTTAGTTCATCTTGCTGGGCCAGCATCTTGGCCACTTTCCATAGATTGTGCGAGAGGACCGACCAGGCTACGCTGATCGAGCGGTTGGCAAAGCCTTTGCTGCGCAATCGCCCGGCCTGCCAGCGATTCTTCAATACCCCGATCCGCCCTTCGGTGCTGGCCCGGCGCTTTTGCAATTGCCTGAAGTGTGGTTCCTCCATCCGTTTTTTCAACTGCTTCGGATCGCGTGGACAGAGCGCATCGTAGATGCCCTCCTGGGCTAACTGCCGGCGGGCCCGCTGGGAGGCGAATCCCCGGTCCGCGCACATGGCCGCTATGGGTTCGGCTAGGTTGAAGCGGTTCTGTCTTTGCAAACTCTCTTGCATTTGTTCATTTTCGCTTGGCGTCCGGCTGCCGTAGAGTTTCCAGTCCAGCAGGTATCCTTCAACGCTTTCACCCAAAAACAGGGTGTTGCCAAACTCAACCTCTTGGCCCGCTTTGCCTCGCACAATCACCTGCGCATCGGGTTCGTAAACACTCAAAACTTTCTCTGCGTTTTTCACCTGGCGGCCGCCAATGATTCGCTCGTGCGCTTGCTTGATGACCACCGGGATTAGCTCGCTCATGCGCTCCATCCGGGTAAGGATCTGTTGGACCTGTTTTTCGCTGTAATCGCTTTGCTCCCAGCAGGCTTGCAATAATTCCCGGTGACTGCGGGCATGCTCCCCGATCCGTTTGAGCAGCTTTTTCATCTGCCTCAAGATACCCTTGCGTTGCCGCGCGCTGTCCTTTCGCCGCCGGCTGTGGGTCATCTGTATGCACAGCCGATTCATCTGCCGAGCCAAGGGCTCCGGTTCGATCGGCATGCGATGGCGCAAACCGGCCTTCTCACGGATCAGCCGGATCGCTTTGAGCAGCGTGCCCGCTACATCCTTGAGCAGCACCCAGTCCGTCGGCCAATGAATGTTGACCTCCAAACAGGTGCCGTCGATCAGGCAAATGGTGGTGTCTATCGGCTTGTCCAATCCCACCACCTGCCGGGCCAGATCGGCATCGCCCACAACCTCAGTCAAGGTCCGGTGCAAGGCCCTCAACTGCTCTTCGCTGAAAAACTTCGAGGCCCGTTCCAGGGTGCTCTTGGAGATGCCCCTTATGCCGTCGATATGGCGGACACGACAAAAGTCAGCCAACAGATCGCTGCTGCCCAGAGCCCTCGACAAATGCCGAAACGAAATCCCACCGAGTAGATAACGCAGCGTTTCCATACGCAACGCCTTGAGGGCAAAATTAGCCCGCTTTTGCCGGGCCTTTACACTCATTGGCTGGCCTCTTTCCAAGGCCAGATCAACGCCCTGCGATTCCACCTCCGAATCGATCAGCAGCCGGTCGATACGCTCGATGGTGGCGCGAAAGTTATCGTAATCGAGGCAACGGTCGACCATAGTTAAAGCTGGACGCAGGAGGCATTGGATGGCTATATTTTTCATAGAAAGGGCTATATTGATTTTCGCTAACGCAATTATAGAACCCTTTTTTAGCCGGAGCGAGCAAAAAAATGCTCTTTCCGGCTATTTTTATAAACGTCATCCAGTTGACTACAAAATCTTTATATTTTTGGGACAGCCTCTAGATAGTTCCGGCAATGTTTATGTGGCCGACCGATTAAACAAGCGCATTCAGAAATTCGACAGCAGCGGTAACTTTCTCCTCTCGTGGGGCTCCAGTGGCAGCGGCAGTGGGCAATTTAATTCACCGCAAGGCGTGGCCGTGGACAGTTCCGGCAATGTTTATGTGGCCGACACAAACAACCAGCGTATCCAAAAATTCGACAGCAGTGGCACGTTCTTTGCCGAGTGGAGTTCATCGGGCAGCGCCGACGGGCAGTTCGCTTTTCCAACAGGCGTAGGGGTGGATAGTTCCGGCAATGTCTATGTGGCGGACCTGAACAACCACCGCATTCAGAAATTCGACGGTAGCGGTGGCCTTCTCTTCAAGTGGGGCTCATCCGGCAGCAGCGATGGGCTCTTTAGCCAACCGTCCAGTGTGGCTGTGGATAGTTCCGGTAATGTTTTTGTGGCAGACCTGAACAACCACCGCATTCAGAAGTTCGACAGCAGCGGCAGCTTTCTCCTCAAGTGGGGAGCCATTGGCGCTGGCGATGGATTTTTTATAGTACCGAGTGGTGTAGCCGTAGATAGTTTCGGCAATGTTTATGTGGCCGATCAATTAAACCACCGCATCCAGAAATTCGACAGCACCGGAAACTTTCTTCTCAAATGGGGCGCATCGGGCAGCGGCGACGGTCAATTTAATCAACCGCTAGGTATTGCGCTGAATAGCTCCGGCAGTGTTTACGTTGCCGACATCAATAACGACCGAATCCAGAAATTCTCCGGCCCGGTTCCCGTAGCGAACAACGATACTACCTCGGTCAGTGAGGGGGGCACGGTTTCAGTCCTCGACGGCGGGGCTACGAGCGTCCTGGCCAATGACACGGCCTTCGATATTGAAACCCTGACGGTAAACACCACCCCAATAAGCGGGCCAAACCACGGCGCCCTGACCCTGGCGGCGGACGGCGCCTTCACCTATACCCACGACGGATCCGAAACCACCACCGATAGCTTCACTTACGAATTGACTGATGGATCAGCTACAGCCACTGCGACGGTGAACATCGCCATCACTCCCGTCAACGACCCGCCGGTGGCGGTGGATGACGCCGCTACAGTTATCGAAGGCGGCACGGTGTCGATCCTCATCAGCGGCGCCACCAGTGTATTGGCTAACGACACAGATGCCGACTTACCCAAAGATGTATTATTGGTAAAAACGTCCCCGATTAGCGGGCCAAACCACGGCTCCTTGACTCTGGCCGCAAACGGCACATTCACCTACACTCACGACGGGTCGGCAAACTTCACAGACAACTTCATCTACGAATTGAGTGATGGATCAGCTGCAAATACGGCCACGGTTTATCTGGATATTATTCCCTACCCCGATATTGATTTTAGCGGCGCATCTGTTGACCTGATAGCGGCGCCCGGTGAGGATGTCTCATCGTTTTTCACTATCGGCAACATCGGTGGCTCATTTCTTGACTGGCAAATCGAACCGGTCATGGCAAATATCATTTTCTTCGAAGATTTTGAAAGCGGCTCCCTCGGGTGGACCACTGCGCTGGTCGAAGACGGGATCGACGACCTCTGGCACCCCACTACTGTTGATAATTTCAGCCCCAACACCAGTTGGTGGTCTGCCGACCCATTCACCGGAGACTATGATACCGGCAATCAAATACAAAATGCCCTCATCAGCCCGCCGATCGACCTTACGTCAATTACCGGGACCATTACCCTAAGTTTCTTCGAAGATTATTATACAGAACACGGATGGGACTATGTAATGGTCGATGTCAGCCTCGACGATGGGCTAACCTGGACGCAGTTGCGCGGCTTTGCTGGTCCCGGTGGCACAGGCACCGCCCCATCTGGAGATAGCAATGGCTGGATTTTTACTTCTCTGGACCTCACCCCATTTGCGGGCCAGGTTATTCGCGTCCGCTTCTTTTTGGATTCAATTGATGACGTATTCAACGACTTTCCCGGCTGGAGAGTGGATGATGTGGCAGTCAACACAGGAATTAATCTCCCCTCCTGGCTGAACCGGATTGCGCCTGCCAAGCGCAGCCAGGGAGCACAGAATTTCGATTTGGTCGAGTTCGCCTTCTCGACGGCTAATCTCCCCTTGGGACTCTACACCGGCGTCGTTAATGTAATCTCTAACGATATTGATGAGCCCATAACCGCTTTGCCGGTCAATTTGACGGTGGCTGAGGTGCCCGATATCAACGTCACGCCAATATTTTTTAATCTCGGGCTTGGGGTCGGAGAATCGATCCCTATTGTCACAACCATAGAAAACCTTGGGGCAAACACGCTCAACTACACCATCGCGGCGAGTGAATCATGGCTTGTGTTGGTCTCCAGCGGCGGAGCCATAGCGCAGGGAGCTTCTGCCATCGATATTACCGTGAATGTCGACGCCGTAGAGCTAATTGCAGGTTTTTACACTGGTTTCCTCACCATTTCTTCTGACGACCCGAACGAACCGGAAGTAATTGTCAATGTGAACCTTACCGTAGGTCCACCGGATATCTTCGCAACCAGCTCGATTTTTGCGGATGCGGTCTCCGGCGGCGCCTCTTCAACCTTCATATTTATAGATAACTTCGGAGGAGAACCGCTCAATTATACCATCGCATCTGACAGTTTCTGGCTCACAACGGACCCGGCTTCCGGCACAATTTCACCCTTGGATTTTGACTTCGTGGACGTCCCTATTGACGCCAGCGCGTTAGCGCCAGGTGATTTTACCGGTATCTTGACCATCACCTCCAACGATCCCGACGAGCCAATCATCACGACCACGGTGGATCTGGCCGTGGGCGTCTCCTTCTCCGATATAATCCTCGAAAATGCGATCCGCGATGCTCTTGGAATATTCTTCGGAATTTTGACTCCAACGGACATGGCCAATCTGACATCTCTGACAGCCACGAATTTAGGGATTACCGATCTTACCGGCCTCGATACTGCGGTGAACCTGACCTTCCTTGACCTTGGTTTCAACCAAATCAGAGACTTGAGCCCCTTGCTAGGGCTAACGCTATTGGGTCAACTCTGGCTCGAAAACAACCAGATCACGGATATCGGCGCTTTGGCGGGTTTGGTCAACCTGCGGGACGACTTGTTTGTTACCGGCGCGGGTCTGCGAGTGCAGAATAATTTCATCAACGTGACTCCCGGCTCGGCGCAGCGAATGATCATCGACGCCCTCGATGCCATCGACGGGCTCTCGGTTGAGTTCGAGCCACAAAATGCGCCAGTAGCCTTTGACGACAACGCAACAGTTGCTGAAGGGGGCACGGTTTCAGTCCTCGACAACGGCGCCACCAGCATTCTGGCCAACGACTTGGCCATCGATAAGGATGCCTTGATGGTGGACTTGATATCGTTGAGCGGACCCAATCACGGCACATTGACTCTCGCTGCGGACGGCACATTCACCTACACTCACGATGGAAATGAAAACTTCACCGACAGCTTTGTTTATCAATTGAGTGATGGTTCGAATACAGCCACCGCAACGGTGAATATCACGATCTTGCCTGTAAATGAGAATGCCCCCGCGATTACGCGAATATTGTATTCGGTGGAAAGAAGGACCCGTAATTTTCGCCAAATCGATCCAGCGACTGATTTAACGACCAGTTTTAGAACGCTAGTCGGAGGAGCAACGAACATATTCAGTGGCAACGGGCTTGCCCGGCATCCCCTCACCGGTCAACTTTGGGCCCTTTTCGGTGTAAGCGGACAAGAGGGGCGGGAATTGGTAACCATCAATCCGGACACAATAGTAGCAACCGGCCGCGGAAATACCGGCAGGTTTTTCTCGGCGATGGCCTTTGATAGCCGTGGCATTCTTTACGGATTAACGGGGGACGGGGATTCCACTCCCGAGTCTGTTTTCAGAATCAACACCAACGACGCGACCACCACATTCATCATGGCCCTGGGAAATGGTGATAACGGTGAAGCCATAGCTTCTAATCCGGTCGACGGCTTATTTTATCATGCTTCGGGCAGGTTCCCTGAAATATTTGAAAATGTCGATTTCTTTTCGAAGACAGTTTCAGATATACCGCTTTCCGGCTTTGCCTATAACGAGGCGCTCGCATTAACCTACGAATCCGTTGGAAATTTGCTTGTATCAGACCTATCCCGCCGACTTCTCAATCTAGGATTAAATGGGGAGGCCACCTTTATTGGTTCGATGGATCATTATGCCAAGGGGCTCGCCTTTACTTCGGTGGATACCATTGCCATACAGGACAACATGACTGCCAAGCCATTCCTCGGGCTGACCATCGAGGACATTGACACTTCGGTTCCCGCTTTATTAGTCGTAGTGACTCTGGATGACCCGGCCAAAGGAATACTGTCTGCACTGGGAGATTTTTCCGATGATGGCGGTGGCGTTTATTCATTCAGCGGCACTGCTGCGGAGGCGACCGCGGCCATTCAGGGTTTGACCTTTATCCCGGCGGAAGGCCATGTGTCGTTAGGGCAAACCGAATCGACAATCCTCACCTTGGTAGTGGATGACGGAACTGCCTCTCCTGTTTCCAACAGTAAAACAGTCCTTACAACGGCTGTTGAAGATTCTCCGGTTCTATTAAGCCTACCGGAGACATCTGCGAATAGCAGTGAACCTTACGGTTATGATTTCTTCGCCTTTGACGTGGATCCCGCAGAAACGTTGATAATAACCGCCCCCACCCTTCCAGGTTGGCTATCCTTCCTGGATAATGGAGATGGCACGGCTTCTTTGACCGGCACTCCAACCAGCGATGATGTCGCAGTTAACAACGTTTCCCTTGTCGTGACAAATTCGGTCACGGAAAATTCCACCACTCAAGATTTCGCTATTACGGTTGTCTTCGTTAACCACCAGCCAATTGTAGGAAACACCCTCAACCTTTATTCGGTATCGAGGGATGATGACAAGCTCCGGATCATCGATCCCGCGGACGGATCAACTATAAGCGATGTCACCATGACATTATCGACGGGTGAAACCATCAACACTGTAAACGGGTTAGCGACCCATCCCTTCACGGGGGATCTTTGGGCTATATTTGATATTTTTGGTTGTTGCGGCGAACCTCGCCTTCTCGCGGTTGTTAATCCTGACACTGGAGTGGCAACAACCATCGGCAATACCGGTGATGGTTTTGCCGGGATCGCTTTTGATGAAAACGGAACCCTTTTTGGAGTAACCGGTGACGGTGCCACCAACGACGAGCAATTGTACATCCTTGACCAAACGGATGCGACGGCAACCTTATTTATGGTCCTCGGCAACGGCAGCAGTGGTGAAACCATTGGTTTCAATCGGGATGACGGCTTACTATACCATGGCTCAGGGAGCACGTTCGAGGCCATCGACCTGGATCAAAAAACCATCATACCTATTTCCACCTCCTTCAGTGCTCATAGCGCTCTTACTTAGAGGCTGTCCCAAAGTTATAACCATTTGTTTTAAAGTAAGTTAACTTGTTTATAAAGCTGTCATAAAGACCGTTTTTAGGGGATTTTGGGCAATTTCGATGTCTATAACACCGTCAGCCTTTCTCTTGTTTTGCATATTCAAATACAATTCTACCATAGACCTCTGTCTGACGCGATTATATTTATAACGAATAGAGGCCTTATACAGCGTTTTTGACGGAATTGAATGACTTACGTTCCCTTACAGTTCGGAGTCGAATATCTCAATTCGCAAAATTCGGGTTTTTGGGACAGCCTCTACTTATGAAGGCGAGGGCAATTTCCTGCTCGCCGTCTTTGACGATTTTTACCGGGTATCTACCAGCGGTGTTCGAACGGACATAGGATTTTTTGATAGCGCTATGAAGGGGCTCGCTATAACTGGAATCGTGTATACCACTGACGTCACCCCTGTCACACCATTCCTGAAAGTGTCGCTTACTGATAGCGACCTGCCCCAGCAAATACTGACAGTAACGGTCTCATTGGATGACGCGGCCAAAGGTTCCCTGACGACCCTGGGTGGTTTTGTCGATCAAGGCGGAGGCTTCTATTCATTCACCGGCACAGCAACCGCGGCTGCATCGGCGATTAGGGGCTTAACTTTTGTTCCCGCTCAAAACCGGGTAGGCGCCGGCCTCAAAGAAACAACCATTCTTACAATCAGCGCAGACGATGGCCTTGCCGACATCGCCTCGGGTATTATTAAAGTAATCACCACTTCCGTAAACGATAACCCGACCATAAGTCATGCGCCCGCTCTTTATTCGGGTGACAGGTCGAAAAACAAGATCCGGGTTCTGGACACGGCTGATGGCAAGACCCTCAAGACCCTCACGGTTGATCTGGATGGCAATCCGGTTAAAAAAGTGGATGGATTGGCCACCAACCCAATCACGGGCGAATTGTGGGCTTCCGTCACTCTGGAAAGCGATACCAACCAAAGAAGATTGATCATCATCGATCCATTAACTGGGTTAGCCGACCTAATCGGCAACACCGGCGATAAAATAACCGGACTGGCCTTTGATAATTCCGGAGTGCTCTATGGAGTCCTTGGAGTTGGGAACGGCGCCAATCCATCGGAATCGTTGTATATCCTCGATCAGGCAACCGCTGCGCCAAGCTTATTTCTGACCCTAGGCAATGGCGGCAGCGGGGAGACCATTGGCTTCAATCCCGACAACGGGCTCATGTATCACGGTTCCGGGGAAGTATTTGAATCCGTCGATCTATCATCGCTGACGGTCAACCCCATCTCCTCTTCATTCTCCAACGTAACCGCTTTGACTTATGAAGGTGGGGACAACTTCCTCATGTCGCAATTCAATGAATTCTCACGTCTCAGCATTACCGGGGATCAAACCATACTGGGCACCCTCAACCACGATGCCAAAGGTCTCGCCTTCAACGAATACGACGGTTCCGGCCAAAGCATCGTCGATTTTGATACCATCGCGCCATTCCAACTGGTGACCATAGGTCATACCGCCGATCCTCCGGCAGACCTTACAGTAACAGTGACTCTGGATGATTCGGCAAAAGGATTACTATCGAATTTTGGCGGTTTTTCAATTATCGGGGGAGGTTCTTACGAATTCACCGGCTCACCGGATGCCGCAACGTCCGCCATACAAGGTCTTGTTTTTCTGCCCACGCAAAAAAGTGTAACCTTGGGAACCACCGAAACGACTTTATTCACTATAGTCGCTGACGACGGTCTTATAACTCCGGTAACAGACAGCACCACCTCGGTGGCTACCACGGCTGTTTTGGAATCCTATGACGAATGGATAGTGCGTCTATTTGGCCAGGATGCTGAAGACCCGAATATTAACGGGCAATTGGTGGATTTCAACGGCGATGGGATTGCCAACCTGCTGGTTTACGCCTTCGGACTGGACCCGGCGCTAAATAACAACGGTGACCTCCCGTTTTCCACTCTCAATGATACCGGCGACGCCGTCTGTCTTTTCTTCCGTCTAGCCAAAAACGCAGTTCAGGACGTCACCATTACGGTGGAAAGCTCCAACAATGTAACTGACTGGACCACGGTCTCTGAAACGCCGGAATTTTTCAGTGACGAAGGTGACTACTGGTTATTCAAAGTAACCGTGCCCATAAACACGGATGAGCAACTGTTCCTGAGGTTAATTGTCGAAGAACCTTTGTTAATTCCTCCCCCGCCCAAGTGATTAAGTTTAGTGGCTCTTTTTCAACTTGACCACCGCCTGGACCTCGACGGCGGAGTTGAGGGGCAGGCAGGCCACGGACACGGCCGCGCGGGCATGTTTGCCTTTTTCGCCGAACACTTCAACGATCAGGTCCGATGCGCCGTTAATCACCTGGGGGCTTTGGTGAAAATCGGGTGTGGCGTTGACGAAGCCCGTCACGGTGAGAAATTTTTCCACCTCATCAAGCGAACCGGCGGCTCCCTTGATGGCCGCCAAAAGATTGAGACCGCAGACACGGGCTGCCTCATAACCCTCCTCGATGGTAAAATCCTGGCCCAGCTTTCCCCCATGGGTAATTTGCCCCTCCTTCAGGCATACCATTCCCGCCGTATATAATTTATCTCCATCGATGATGGCGGGAACATAGTTTCCTCCCGGTTTGGGTGTCGTCGGTAGGGTTATGCCAAGTTTCAGTAAACGATTTTCAAAACTCATGTTGCTATAAATAAAAATAGACAAAACAGCCCAGGTCAATGCTGGGAAGAGTATTGCCTGAGAGCAAGGTTTTCCTATATTGGCGAGACTGTGATGCCTGCCCGTGACAATATCGATACTTGGAAAGAGCGTCTGCGCCGCGATCCGCAAGAAGCCCTGCGCCACTTCCTCAATCGGATAGCGTCTATTCCGGATAATAAAAAAAAGGTCTTTTTCAGTTACCTTCCCAAGAAAGAATCCCTCGAATCAAGTTTCCTCAAGGCGGCCGAAAATTTATCCAAACCTCTGGGCGGAACGCCTTACCTGCTGAAAGATTTGTTCGATGTGGCCGGTCTGGATACCCATTGCGGTTCTTCTTTCTTAGCCCAGGTTAGAGGAATACAGGAAAATTCCTCTGCTCTATTTAATGACATGGAGAGGCATGGCGCGATTTTTTGCGGAAAAACTCAAATGAGCGAATTCGCCTACGGCTTGAGCGGACGAAACGACCATTTCGGCAATTGCCCTCATCCCCATTTCCCGGACCGGCTGAGCGGTGGCTCCAGCAGCGGGTCCGCCTGGGCGGTGGGCAGCGGCCTGGCGCCTCTGGCCTTCGGCACCGACAACGGAGGGTCCATCCGCGCTCCCGCCTCATTCTGCGGAATTTACGGCATGAGGCTCTATCCCGGCAATCCCTGGATAACCGAGGGCGCCTTTCCCCTCGCTCCGACCTTCGATACGCCGGGATGGTTCACCGGTTCAGCCGGCGATATGATCAAGACCCTGTCAGCATTAACTGGTGCAATCTACGATGGAAAAATTCGCCGGGGATTTTATTTCGAGGCCTACGACGACATGGTGGAACCCGAACTGCTGGAAAAGTATCATCAAACGATTCAAAAACTGGATTTGGAACGAATACCCTCCCATTCCGTCATCCTGGATAAAGTGTTCGCGGGCGCGGTCGAACATTACAAAGTAATAGTTAGTATTGAGGCCTGGAGAATTCACAAAAACTGGCTCGATAAATACCGTGGCGATTATAGCCCAAGGGTATGGAAACGCATCCATGAAGGCAGCCAGAGAACCATGGACGAATTGCTCGCGGCCCGCGATTTTTCCGACTATCTGCGCGATGCCGTTTACGAACTCCTGGTCGATTTCGATTACCTGGTCATCCCGGCCACGCCTTTTCCGGCCATCGGCAAAGATAGCATGTCGGAGGAAGTCCGCCGGACCATTCTTAAACTGACGGCTCCGGGCAGTTTTGCCGGACTGCCCATCCTGACCATACCTGTATTCATGGGCAACGGCCTGAGCGGCGGATTGCAGATTATCTACCGCAAAGAAACCGATAGTTTACCCGTCAATGTGCTGAAGCTTCTAGCCCAGGCCGAATAGCTTCCGGGCGTTGCCGCCAAGAATCTTTTCTTTTTGGATATCCGTTAAACCGGCGTTGTCGATTTGCTCCAGGAACCGCTCGAATCCGGGCTTTTTGTCCAACTTGGGGAAAAGACGCAAGGGATAATCCGAACCGAATAGAATCTTGTCCGCCCCCGCCAATTCGGCCACCACCCGGAAAACCTTTTTGTCATAGAGCAGTGGGCTTGCGGCGGTATCGTAAAAGACGTTTTGAAAATCACTGCGGCAGGTGGCGTTCAATTCATAAAAAGGCAGCCCGCCGCCCCAGTGAGCCAGTATCATTTTAAGGTTGGGAAACTGCCGAACCAGCCATTGATATTCCTCCAGCGGAGTTTCCACCCTGCCCGCGTAGTCGTGCCCGACCGGCTCGCTAACATGAATGGTGATGGGTAGATTTTCTTCCTGCGCCCAATCCAGAATTCGCATCCAGGTAGAATTGGTGTGGGAAAATCCCTGGGCCGCGGGCAGCATTTCTCCAATGCCGGACAAACCCTGGCCGATGGCCCGGCGCACCGCCTCGAAAGCCCGTTCTTCCGCCATCGGTTGAACCGCCGCAAAACCGATAAACCGGTCTGGATGTTCTCTAACCCAATCGATATGCCATCGGTTTTGCAGGTCGCAGGTTTCCTGGTTTTCCCAGTACCAGGCCAGCAAAACGGCACGTTCTACGCCCGCCTTGTCCATATCGGCAAGCAGGCCATCGGCATCCGTCCAACCGGCAATCGAACTTCTACCCGGCGTCGGGACATGCAGTTCAGCCCAATGGCTTTCTCCCCTGGCGGCGGCCCAACCGCCAGGATCTGCCACAACTTCCGGCGGGTAACAGTGAACGTGGCTGTCGATGATTACGCTCAAGAAAATGTAAGGTTTCAGTATTCAGACATCAGTATAATATTTCCAGCATCCAGCATCCAGAATCCAGAAACATGCATCCACCATCACTCTCCCAACTGGTAGCGGGTGAAGCGCCGTATCACGATATTTTCGCCGGTTTTGGTGATACTGGCGGCCACAAGGTCTTTGACCGACTGGTCCGGGTTTTTCACGAAAGGCTGCTCCAGCAGACAGAGAGACTGGTAAACTTTCTCCAATTTGCCGTCCACCACCTTTTCTATAATATGGGCTGGCTTGCCCTGCACCTGGGCACCGGCAATTTCCCTTTCTTTGATCAGGACATCTTCGGGAACCTCCTCCCGTTTTACGTATAGAGGGTTAGCCGCCGCGATATGCAGGCAAATATCTTTGATCAAATTGCCGAAATCCTCTGTTTTGGCCACGAAATCCGTTTCGCAGGCCACCTCGACGAGGACCCCCACCTTTCCGCCGAAATGGATGTATTGGCCGATCAAACCCTCGCTCGTGGCGCGGCCGGATTTTTTATCAGCCGAAGCCATGCCCTTTTTGCGCAATAGAGTGATCGCTTGCTCCATCTCGCCATCGGCCTCGACGAGGGCTTTTTTACATTCCATAAAACCGGCTCCGGTTTTTCCCCGGAGCTCGCTTACCATTTTTGCTGTTACTGCTGTGCTCATATCTTGTTTGTTAAATTCTCTCTATATCATCATTAAATTCCGGTATTTAAAATTTGAAAACCCCGCGCCCTTCCTCCAAATATTCTCCCGGCGCGAAAATTTACTGGAAGGCAAAGGCAATGACTGGCTAATCCTGGTCCGTGGAATAAGATTCGGGAATCTCGGAAACCACCGGCGCGTCGGCCATGGTGGCCATAGGGGCCATCGGGGTGACGGGCAGTTGTTCCTCCTTGGCTTCATCCCTCAACATCGGCGTTAGCCCCTGGCCTGCCTGCGGCGCCTGCCGCCGGGCAACCCCATCCTGCACCGCCTCCATAATCACCTCGACAATCAAACAGATCGATTTCGAAGAATCGTCATTGCCCGGAATGGGGTAGTTGATTATGGTGGGATCGGAATTTGTATCGACCAGGCCGATGACCGGAATTTCCAGCCGGTTGGCTTCGGCCACGGCTATTTGCTCGTGCTTGGTGTCGATGACAAATATCGCCGCTGGCAGGTCGGTCATATCGATAATGCCCTCGAAATTGCGATGCATGCGGTTCATGTCGCGCCGTATGGCGGCGGCTTCCTTTTTATGTGTTTTATCCAGGCTGCCGTCCGCCTGCATGGCCAGGTATTTTCTATACTTTGCCATGCTGTTCTTGATGGTGGCAAAATTAGTCAAAGTACCGCCCAGCCAGCGGCTTGCGCAATAAGGCATTTGGCATTGGGTGGCCGCTTCCCGGATAATTTCCTTGGCCTGCCGTTTGGTGCCGACAAAAAGAATCTTCTGGCTGGTCTTGGCCAGTTCCTCCACGAATTGGGTGGCTTCCTCCAGCTTGCCATAAGCTATTTCCAGGTCGATAATAGAGATTCCGTGGCGATTATCGAAAACGTATTTCTTGGATTTTGGGTTGTAACGACGTAATTGGTGCCCGAAATGCAATCCTGCATCCAGGAGGTCCCTGAGAGTTATATTCATTATGTGATATTATTATTGAAACGCCCCTCCAGTCATCAGGAGGAAACAGCTCTCTTTTGGGCGCAAGCCCGGAAAACTTTGGCGTAAAATGGGTTGAATTTTATGTATTTGATGGAAAGAATGAGATTGCCCAAGCAATGAGCAAACCTCTCGAAAAGAAACCGCCAGAAATACCCCGCTCGACACCAAAAGCAAGCAGAAAGTGACAATTTCGCCAAGCTCACACGGTTCCGCGGCTCATCCACGACAGAAATACCCAGATTCTCAAAATAAGCTTGAATTCACGGACAAAGCCCTTCTAATGCAAACCCTTCGACTTAAATACCGGCATAAAACACAATTGCAGGGTGGAGCAGTCTGGTAGCTCGTCAGGCTCATAACCTGAAGGTCCCGGGTTCAAATCCCGGCCCTGCACCCAATCTGCGCAGAATCTTGTCCCCGGATCAGGCGGAACCGGCCATTAAAAAAAGTTCGATGCTCGCCCCTTCAGATCGCCTCCATAAACGCCACTATCCGTTCCGCCATGCGCTTGCAAACGAGCGCCACCGGTTCGAACGTCACGCCGCCGGTATGCGGCGAGATCACCAGGTTTTCGTGCGAACGGGCGTATCGCACAAGCGGGTGACTGCCGATAT
Organism: Opitutales bacterium; assembly: GCA_965226205.1. Classification (GTDB taxonomy): domain Bacteria; phylum Verrucomicrobiota; class Verrucomicrobiia; order Opitutales; family UBA2987; genus JAJFLU01. The sequence goes on from CBDDCJ010000020.1 coordinate 118,793, forward strand.
CCGCTCGATCTTCGCCGCAGATGACATCGACTCCCGCGCCCGCCAGAGGCCCGTCACACAGGGCGTCCAATAAAGCGCTCTCGTCAATGATCGCTCCCCGGCTTGTATTGATGAGCACCGCCCCGGGTTTCATCATCTGCAAGGCACGCCGGTCAAAAAGGTTTCGATTCTCCTCCGTCAGGTGAATGTGAATCGATACCACGTCCGAACTCCGCAACAAGTCTTCGAACTCGACCTGTTTTACCCTCGGTGGAAGGCCGCGCTGGGGCTTGTGGTCGCAAATGAGAACCGTCATTTGAAAAGCCTGACCGTATTCAGCCACAAACCGCCCGAGCCGGCCGTAACCGAGAACCCCGAGCGTCTTGCCCGAAAGCTGGCGGCCTCTGAACGGACCCGATTCCCAACGGCCCGACCTCACCGACTCGAAGGCCCAAGGTAACCGCCTAACGACCGCCAGAAGCAACGCCCACGCCATCTCCGCCGTGGACGTGATCTCATTGAGCAAATCTTTGTCCTCCCTTAACGAGAACACCGTTATGCCCGCCGCCTTAGCCGCCGATAGGTCGATGTGGTCCGTTCCGGTCGTCGGGGTCGCGATCAGTTTCAATCGCTTCGCGCGTGAAATCACCTCAGCGTCGCTCTGCACCCCCAACGGGGTCAGAAACCCGTCGAAACGCTCAATCGTCTCCCGCAATAGCTCCTGGCTCGGGTCCGAGTGCGTAACTTCGCAACGAGATTCAAGAAGCTCCAACGCCTCCGGAGCGTTCGAGAGATTGATCATGTTGAGAAGCCTTTTCATCTATGTGCCGCGAGCGGTTCTAGGTTCTGGATAGCTTCAAGATCGAAAAAGACGGGTTTGGTTCCGGAATCAGTATTCATAATATATCGCCGCCCTCAATTATTAGCGCCGGATTTTTCTTTTTGAGAACCTTTTAATCGATCCAGAAGGAATACAATTTCGCGTTTTTCAATTCAAAGCGGAATCGCAGAGAACGCCCTTTCGCCAAATCCATGAGGCTAGCAGTGTCCCACTCCACCACAGCATCGAGGGAATCCTCGCTAAGAGGTTTCGACTCGCCTCCGGGAAAAGGTCTGCCCTCCCCATCACAGACAATCACTCGCAGAGTTCCGAATCGGGACTGGGTGTTCACGTGCAGGCGCCCATCGGGGATAACGAGATCTGGCGTCTCCGCGTAGCCACCATCAAAGCTTGCCGCGAGGTGGACAAAGCGATCGCGCTTCAACGTGGCCATACCGATCCCGGACCATACGGGACCAGTATCCGCTCCCTCGTAGAGTTTGCCGCAAACTGGATGACGCCATGTCCGCCCACCGTAGTAAATCCGGATCTCGTCATCGACCATGACGGGAGATGACGCCAACGAATGGTTAAACCGGTCCCACGAGCCAACGTCACCCAAGGGTATAAAAACCTCACGATTCCCCACCCTCTGCCAGCTCAATGCGTCCCGGCTCACGGCAAGCTGAATATCGAGTGTGTTGTCTCCAGGGAAAGCATGGTACATTTGAATGAGGCCGATATAGAGGCCCTCGTAAGGGAAAACCGCCATGCTGTAGATTTCATCGCCCGGACGGTCATCAATGTCCGCGTACATGACAATTTCGCCCGGCGTCCAATGGACGAAATCCTCGCTCGTGTAGAGTCGGACGGCCCTGCCCCAAAATTCCTTACGATACCATTCAGTGTCGCGGAATTTCGCGTGAACGTCTTCAGGGAGGAAAAAATCCCGTGCGAAAATCAGGTACTGCTTTCGGTATGGATCCCAGGTCAAGTGGCTGAGATCCCCAATGGCGGGAATGAAAAATGAATCGCACTCCCCCCAGTGAATGCCGTCCGGCGAGAAGGCCACGCCGGCGGCCCGCTTTTGGGTCGGCAGGTACAGCGCATCGGATATCATTTCCCTATACCGGCTGACCAGGTCGCGATTTCCGCGGCGCTCCAGATCGGCGAAAACGGCCTCATGGTTAGAGAAAATCTCCTCTATATAAGGCGACGGCTCTCCCCGTTTCTTCGTTTTGAAGATCATTTTGTAGCGCCTCCCGGGATCGTCATCCTCGGGATCACGCAAGACGGTGAACATCTCTGCGAAATGCTCGATGAAGCCGGATCCAAAAACGACCTGAGGATTCCCCCCGCCGGGCGGTGTCAGGGAGCTTTGCGGGTTGCGCCATGTGATCCCGTCCTCGCTTACCGCATGGTTGACGCTGGAGGTTGAGCGTCCGCGGTCAGAGGAGACGTACCGCATATCGTAACCCGAAACTTCACTGGGGATTACGGTTCCGAAAATAGAAGGGTGATTGCCCGCATCAGTCGCAATGATGAGCGGATTATCGGGGTGCTTCCCGGCCGGGTCGATCCCACGGTCGATATTTCGGGTTGCCGCAAGGACAAAGTCGTCGAGGAAGAGTTGGTGTTCTTTTCCGATCTGGATCATATTGCAATTAGCTAAGAAATAAGTGAGAAGCGGGTTTAATCAATAAGTTGGGCTCATCATCAGGTGATTATCTCCCTAACACAATGAATAACTATGTCTAAGAAGAAGCTAGTAAAGGTGCGAGTGGGCGCGGTGCAGATGATTCCGACCGCCGGTGATGTGAAGGGGAATATCGATAAAGCCCTGAGATTCTGTGACAAGGCGGCCCGCAGAGGGGTAAAGGTTTTGTGTTTTCCGGAATGTGCGAGCACGGGATGGGACCGCGGTTGGCTGAATGACAGAGCTTATCGGAGCAAGTTTTACGGGGAGCCTGTTCCGGGCCCAATGGTGGACCTTTTCAGCGCAAAGGCGGCGGAGACGGACATGTATATCATTTTTGGCATGGTGGAAAAACCACTCCGTTCGCAGAAGATCTATAACACAGCATTTATTACTGGACCCAACGAGGGATATATCGGTAAGCAGAGAAAGGTATATCCCGAACCGGTCTTCGAGGGCGCGACCGAGGTCAATGTTTTCCAAACGCGCTACGGCAAGATCGGGATTTTTATCTGTCGGGATCAACGCTCTCCCGAATTGTCGAGATTATTGGCCTTGAAAGGCGCAAATCTGTTCTGTCAGCCGACCTATTATTCACACCCTGATGGCAAGGATATAAAGCGCCGGTATATCGGCAAGTGTGTTTCCCAGCGATCCCGAGCGATGGAAAACGGGCTCCACCTGGTCGTGGCCAACGGCGGCTGCCCCCAATATGTGAACAACAGCAGGATAATCGGTCCCGGCTGGCAGGGTCCGGAACCGGTCTTGGCGCGTGCCATGCGCAAGGAGCAACTTCTCGTCGCCGAAATCGAGTATGATTTGAACTTCAGTAAAGCAAGGGAGTGGGCCGCCCAAGCACCCTGGTTATACAGGGAGTTGGGACGAGAATTCCTCAAGCTCTGAGGGCTAAATTGCTCGGTCTTCGCAGGTAATTTTTTACTCTTTTTTTATGTAAATCTGTTCGTGGAAAACGGCCCGGTCCCAGTCCCGAATATGAAGTTCGGTAGTAATCCTTGGAGGCACATTGCCCAGTCGGTGGTCCCCCAATGTGATGATCGGCAAGTTTTCGGCATGCAAATCGCGAATTTGGATCATCATTAAGCGGCGCTCATCAGAATCAACCGTTGTATTCACCTGATTGACTAGGGCCGTCATTTCATACAGCCAGGCTGGCCCTTCCCGCTGTGCGTTACGGTGCCAAAAAGGCTCGCTTGGCCCCATGATTGCGGAATATTGCGCTGAGATCACAGGGTCTGTCGGCCCACGGTAAAAGGTTATCTCGAAATCACCGTTGATACGCCGAGGCACAATGATCTCCTGCAAGGCGATATTGAGATGAATTTTGATACCGATACCGGCCCAATACTCGACCAGCAATTGGCAAATGTCCGGGAAATCGGAATTGGCAAAAACATCAATCGTAATCTCGAAGGGCGAGCCGTCCTTGAACTCACGGATTCCATCCCCGTTCTGGTCCCTATAACCTGCTTCTTCGAGCAGCGAGCGGGCTTTCACCGGGTTATATTGAGAATAGAGCGCAGCGGCCTGTTCCGAATGCGCTGGAGACGAACGGCTCATGGACACACCGGTTGGCGCGAGCAATCCGTGGTAAACGATTTCGCTGATTTCCTGCCGGTTGATCCCATGGGAGAGCGCTATTCTCACCTTTCGGTTTCGGAAGGCTTCACGAAGCGCCGGGTTTCGAGCATCCCAATTCAGGTATAAGCAGTAATACGGATACGGTTCCCCGAGATGGATGGCAAACCGCCCAAGAGCTTCCCCGTGTTTTAGTGTTTGGTACATGCTGGAGACGGAATATCGGCCCAGGAGGTCGAGCTCGCCGTTGATAAATTTTAAAAGAATAACATTGGGGTTGGGAATGACGCTAAATTCCAGCCTGTCTGCGTAGGGCAATTGATTTCCGGCGGTGTCGATTTTCCAGTAATAGGGGTTGCGCTCAAAGACGGCCCGTTGACCATGCGTCCATGAGACCGGAACCCAGGCCGATAGCCGGGGTGTGCCCGGTTCGTAGGCGAGTTTGGCGGGAGTGGTCCGGTTGCGCAATTCAGAGTAAGTTGCGCTCGAATTATACCGTGGATGATAACGGGCAAAATAGTGTTTTGGGAGCGCGATTTCGTCATAGCAAAGGGTATGCAGAATCATGCCCAGGGGCCGATGGGAGGAGATCTTGAGGGTATAAGCGTCTTGTTTCTCCAGTACCAGCGGCTTTGCGTCGTTGAGCCACAGACTTGGGAAAATGGGTATATTGCGGGCCTCTTCGTCAAGAGCGAAATCCTCATACCAGAAGATAATGTCATCGACTGTGAACGGCTCTCCGTCGGACCATTTAACTCCTTTTCGAATTTTAAAAATCGCGGATTTCCCACTATTCCCGAACCAGTGATCTTCCGCCAAGTTGAGTAAAATCCGATTCGGAGGGGATCTCTCGTAGCCCATTAAATTTTCATTTAAGGTTTTCGTAATCGCATACTGATCGATAACATCGGCGATCAGCGCCCGGCGTATGGCGCCGCCGTATATGCCCGGTCTTTCCACCGGTGTAATAATGAGAGGATTTTCCGGAAGGCGTTCACTTACCGGAGGGAGATTCCCCGCTTCCACGAGGCGCTCCAACATGGGGGCTTCATGGAAATTACGGCTGGCGCTAACCGATCTGCCATCGGCGTATGAAGATTCCTGGTTTGTGGAACTCTCACCGGCTGACTTTACTTCAGAGTCGGCTTCTTTGACGGCATGGTCATTCGTTTCACTACCAGAGGGAAGGCAGCCCGAAAGGAGAATGAAAACAGACACGAGCAGAGCGCGCGAAAACCGTCTTTCGCCAATTTCATCACAATCGGTGCAATAGAGAAAGAGTTGTTGCTTTTCTTTCTCGTCCGGGAGCAAATTTGTCGGATTGACCGTTGACATGCTGGATTGAGGTAAAGATCCAAAGATGTAATCGAATGAGAATAATGGGCCATCTATTCTGATGGCAACTTTAGAACCGGGCCGCCCTTCAGGTCGAGGTCAAGCATCCTTCAAATGTGTCATTTTTTATAATTCATATTCAATGGATTCATAAACGTTTTTGAACCAGCGAGTTCCTCGCAATCCCTTGTTATGCAACCCAATAAGGAAGAAACACACCGGCCAAACTCTCCCGCTTTGGAAGAACGGGTTCGAGAGCTTATGAAAGATCGGTAATCGAGTATTAGTTTGTAAAAAAAATGTAAAATTGGTTCGGAGTTCTTAAATTTTTTAACTTCGGGGCGTAATAATTTACTACGAGAAACGGATAATTAACCACCACTGCCAAAGAATCCACCCTACCATGAAAAACCTTTCACTCCGAATAATTGAGAGCGAAACAAAAAGCACGCAAATTGATGCGATACGCTGTCTGCGCAGGAAATTACAACGCTCTCTCAAGGTTAGATTAACGAATGAGGAAGTAGCCGATTATTGGTTCAAGAGTTCCTACAGCCGGTATTTCAGCTGCCACGCCCATAGTCACTAGACCGGCGGTTTCGCCCCGAGCCCTCAATATCGAACGAAAGTTCCGCCTGGAGGTGGCGGGAGGTTTTAAATCACCTGCCGGGATGCGGGGATTTAGGTTGCCCCTTGAAAGACCTGCTCCATCCTTTCTGAAAAAATGAAGTGATGGATCGGAGCGAAATTCAAAACATAGTGGAAGAGGCGACCCTCGATTTCACCCTGGGAGAAAACGAAATTGCCCTGCAAAAACTCCACCAAGCTGTAGGCCAGGACCCGCAATCTTTTGCCGCCTGGCATGCCTTGGCAGAGGTTTGCTTCTCCTTGCGCCATCTCGACGAGGCCCTTGAGGCCGCGGAAAAAGCCCTTGCCATCTGCCCTCAGGACATACATATCAATACCAGTTTATCCAGAATCTGGATGGAACGGGGCAACAAGGAAAAAGCAGAAAAATTTGGGGCCAAAGCCCGCACCCTTAGTTGGAAAGACGAACTGAAAAATCCTCCTAACGAAAAATCTTCCTGAATACATACTTTTAATTATCAATGAGTTAAAAGGATTGGATTCTCGGCCTCGGCCAAGACGAAGGGACATTGACGGGGTCTGGTCGTGATATCATAATCTCAACTGTTAATTAATTAATGGATAAGCCGCAATACACGCTTGAATTTGAAAAGCCGCTGCGCGACCTCGAGGAGCAGCTCATTACTCTCAAAAATACCTCCAAAAAGCACAAATTGGATGTTCGAAAAGAGATCGGGGCGATTGAAAAAAAAATCGAGGCCACCCGGCGGGAAATATTTTTAAACCTCACCACCTGGCAAAAAGTTCAGTTGGCGCGCCACCCCAAAAGACCTTATTCACTCGATTATATCGAAGCCTTTTTTGAGGATTTTCAAGAGCTCCACGGCGACCGGTTAATGGGTGATGATCAGGCCCTCATTGGCGGCACGGCCTTTTTCGAGGGAAAAGCAGTCATGCTATTGGCCCAGCAAAAAGGCCGGGGCACCAAGGAAAATTTGCGGCGCAATTTCGGCATGCCCCAGCCTCAGGGATACCGCAAGGCCAACCGGCTCATGAAAACGGCGGGGAAATTCAAGCTCCCGCTGATTTCATTTATCGATACGCCCGGCGCCTACCCGGGCATCAAAGCCGAAGAATGCAACGTGGCGGAAGCCATTGCGAAAAATTTGCAGGAAATGAGCCAACTGCCGGTCCCCATCATTTCGATCGTAATTGGGGAGGGCGGTTCCGGAGGCGCCCTCGGGATCGGAGTGGCCGACCGCATTCTCATCCTGCAATTCGCTTACTATTCGGTGGCTTCGCCGGAAGCCTCGGCGGCGATCCTCTGGAAAGACCGCGCGTATGCCCCCAAAGCGGCCAAAGCGATGAAAATCAATGCCACGGACCTCTACGATCTGGGCGTGGCGGACGAAATCGTCCCGGAGCCTTTCGGGGGCGCTCATTGCGACCCCAAACTGGCCGGCGAAAATATTCGCGAGGCGATATTCCGACACCTCAAGGAATTAAGAGCCTTTTCTCTCAAAGCGCTACTCATAAACCGCTACAATAAATACCGGAATATCGGGGTGATAGAAGAACCTCAAGAGAGTCCGGGGCAAAAGCTGCCATCCGATCCGGCTTCAAAAGCGGCCAACGAATAAACCTGACCGACATGAGCGAAAACGGGTTTTTCCCCGTCCACTCAAAGGATTACCCGAAGCCCATCATAAGCCAAATTAATGCCATCGGGAAGCTCCCCATCCACGGTGTCATGGTCCACTGGAAACGCCATATGGGTAAAATAAGACTGGGGAGCGCCTATATCCAGGGCCGTTTCCACCGCCTCATCGATTGACATGTGGGTGGGGTGTGTTCTCGGCTGCAAGGCGTCAAGTATGACCACATCGGCATTTCGGGCCATCTCGCGCTGGTCGGGCCGCACCGCGTTGCAATCCGTGTAATAAACCACTTTCTTGTCCGAACTGCGCTCGATAAAGACCAAACCCAAAGTTTCGACCGGACCGTGAGGCAGAAGGGTTGTGTGGATCCAACCGCAGTCCAGTTCAAGAACGGAGGGCATCTCAATCAATTGAAAAGCGGGGTAAAAACGGTTGATTGGTCTGGTATGATTGACCGCATAAGGGTAAATGCTCCGGATGCATTGAAGCCCGTCGGCAGTGCTGTAAACCGGAAGCGCGGTGGATTCGCGCATGGAGCAAAAACGCCTCAAATCGTCCATTCCCATCACATGGTCGGCATGCCGGTGGGTTAAAATAAAATGGTCAACCTGGCGAATGTTTTCCCTCAGGCATTGGATGCGAAACTCCTGGCCAGCGTCCACCTGGATATGACAGCCGTCCATTTCCACATGAATACTGGGACGGGTGCGCCAGTTTTTGGGATTATTCAAATCGAGGCCGGGAGCATCATGGGCAATCATGGGAACACCCTGGGAAGTGCCAGTTCCCATAAAAATGATTTCCATGCCCCTATGGCGGCAAACACGATGCCCAATGGCAAGTGAATTTGTTTTTAGGACATGGTTTACGGATTGCCAAAGGTGTCCCGACTGTGCTTTATTTCATTCATCCAATCGCCATGCCCTACCTGCATATCCGAACTAATCAAAGCCTGGAAGCTTCCCAAGGTGAGAAACTTCTGCAAAAGGCTTCCAAAATTTGCGCCGAAACCCTGGGAAAACCGGAAGATTTCATGATGGTTTCCCTGGAAGAATCCCGCCCCATGACTATGGGTGGCGATTCCACCGCCGCAGCCTTTCTCGACTTGCGCTCCATTGGTTTGCCGGAAGGCGCGCAAAAAGACTTGTCGGCCAAGCTTTGCCATCTGATGGGCGAATCGATAAACCTTCCCACAGACCGAGTTTACCTGAATTTTCAGAGCATCGGACGCGAAGACTGGGGTTGGAATGGCAAAACATTCGCTGGTTGAAAAATCAACCGGCGCCGTTTTTTTAAAGTTGTTTTAGAAAATCGTCCTCCGACCACTTCATGCCGTCTTTGCGAAAAGCGATCGTGCCCGCCTCGTCAATGAGGATGGTGGCCATTGTATGGTCATAGGTGTTGGTGTGGATGTCTTTTCTGGCCGCAACCCCGAACTGCAAGAGCAAATCTTTAACCGCTCCGGGGTCGCCCGACAACAGCATGAAATTGCTTTCGTCGATTCCGCGGTCGATCATGTAAGCCTTGAGGATGCCGGGGCTGTCATATACGGGGTCAAAAGTTATGGAAATGAGCTGGAGATTTTTAATATTCGCCCGTCGCGCCTTCTGTTGCAGTCTTTGCATATGCTGGATGGCGGCGGGGCACATCATAGGCATGGGGCAACGGGTATAAATAAAATTCAAAACCACTTTTTTCCCGCGCAGCGAACGGGACAGCACCACGTCACCATCCTGATTATATAGGGCAAACTCGGGGATGACGTCCCCAATGTGCCGAAATGGGGCGGGATCGCGTGAAAGCGTGTCCTCGCGCAGCAGGCGGTTTAGATTGTTAACGACTCTTTCGGCAAACTCCCCGGCCGGCCATATTGTTTCGAGCCGTAGGGTTTCCCCCCCGCGAATCACATTTCCCCGGATGCGGGTTCCGGGTTTAAGGATGAGGGAATCGCCTTTGCCGATGGCAAACTCTGTCTCTCCGGCAGTCAGCGCACCATGCGCCCCCTCGTGTTTAAGCAGCAAAAGCCGCTTTTCGGCGGATACCGAAACGACTTCACCACGCAATTCCAGGTTTTCGGCGGCGCTGGCGGCGACATGCCCAAAAAACAAAATAAATAAATTTATAAGTATTTGATAGGCAATATTAAGTAGTTTTGCTTGTCCCATTTATTATACCATTTAACCAGAAAGATGTGAAAGCGAGGGCGAAATACTCTCATGCTTTTTAGGTGGGGGTAGCTAAAAAGCAAACAGTTTTACCGCGCCCGACGCTGGGAACATAGAAATAGATATTCGCCTTGCAAGATTTTAATTTTTTTTCGCTATTAGCATCAAACCCGGGCGCCATAAAAGTTTAAAAAATAGAAAGTGGAGAATATGATACAAAATCCTTACCTGTTGCTTACGCCGGGGCCCATTTCGACAACAAAAACCGTAAAGGAAGTTATGCTCAAGGACTGGTGCACATGGGATGACGAATACAACGGCATAGTTGAGGGCATTCGAGGGAAACTGGTTGAACTGGCCACATGTAGAAACGGATTTAGCTCCGTGCTTATGCAAGGAAGCGGAACGTTCAGTGTTGAATCGGTAATCGATTCCGCTGTTCCCGATGACGGCAAACTTCTCATTTTGACAAATGGAGCCTATGGCGAACGCATCGTAGAGATTGCCCGCAGACTGAAAATCGATTTTGCCGTCAACGACAGTGGCGAAAGACAACCTCCAGATATGGAAGCGCTTCGCAACTCTCTCGAATCGGACACCGGCATTACTCACGTTGCGGTTGTTCATTGTGAAACGACAACAGGTATGCTCAATCCATTGAAAAAAATATCTAATCTGGTTAAAGCTTATGAAAAAGTCTTTATCCTTGACGCTATGAGCAGCTTTGGCGGGATCCCGATTGATACAGCGGAATTGGGAGTGGATTTCCTTATCAGCAGCGCCAATAAATGTATTCAGGGAGTACCCGGCTTCGGATTCGTTATCGCTCGCAGTGAAGAGTTGGAGAAATGTGCCGGTTTGGCACGATCCTTAAGCCTGGACCTTTACGATCAATGGCGGGAAATGGAAATCAACAAGGGAAAATGGCGTTTCACCTCACCAACCCACACCGTCAGAGCCTTCGCTCAGGCCCTCAAGGAACTCGATGTTGAAGGTGGCGTGGGAAAGCGCTACGAACGCTATAAAGCAAATCATCAAACGCTGGTGGAAGGTATGGAGTCACTTCAATTTGAGTGCCTTCTGCCCCGCGAATATCAATCCCCCATCATTACCTCTTTTCTCTATCCCGATCATCCAGATTTTTCATTTAGACGATTTTATGATGAGCTTAAATCACGAGGATTTGTCATATATCCGGGCAAAATTACTTCTCATGACACCTTTCGTATTGGAAATATCGGGGACATCAATCCAGACGACATTAAGCATCTGTTAAAAGCGATAAAAAACTCCATGTTCTGGTTATAACTGGCTGTTCCCCGTAGCCCGTTAATTAAACAACTATACCATTCCAGCTTTTAAAAAAACCCGCGGTCTTTTCATCTGGCTACTGCCGGACGAGCAAAATAAGCATAGCTCCCAGCAGGCAGGCGCCGGCTACGACCGCAAAAGCGGAAGCGGATTGATTGGTAGCGTCAATCGCCGCTCCGATACCGACATCGCCAACCGCGGCAAAACCGTAGGCGCTCGCATCCATCAAACCGACACCGGTGCCGGTACGGCGTCGGCCAAGCAAATCCGCGCACAAGGCCCAGAAAGAGGACATGGGGCCATAAACGAGAAAACCAATAAGAAAAAGCAAAACCAAGCTTAGTAATTTTGCGTCGGGCGGAACCAGATAGAGGCTGTCCCAAAAATATAAAGATTTTGTAGTCAACTGGATGACGTTTATAAAAATAGCCGGAAAGAGCATTTTTTTGCTCGATCCGGCTAAAAAAGGGTTCTATAATTGCGTTAGCGAAAATCAATATAGCCCTTTCTATGAAAAATATAGCCATCCAATGCCTCCTGCGTCCAGCTTTAACTGTGGTCGACCGTTGCCTCGATTACGATAACTTTCGCGCCACCATCGAGCGTATCGACCGGCTGCTGATCGATTCGGAGGTGGAATCGCAGGGCGTTGATCTGGCCTTGGAAAGAGGCCAGCCAATGAGTGTAAAGGCCCGGCAAAAGCGGGCTAATTTTGCCCTCAAGGCGTTGCGTATGGAAACGCTGCGTTATCTGCTCGGTGGGATTTCGTTTCGGCATTTGTCGAGGGCTCTGGGCAGCAGCGATCTGTTGGCTGACTTTTGTCGTGTCCGCCATATCGACGGCATAAGGGGCATCTCCAAGAGCACCCTGGAACGGGCCTCGAAGTTTTTCAGCGAAGAGCAGTTGAGGGCCTTGCACCGGACCTTGACTGAGGTTGTGGGCGATGCCGATCTGGCCCGGCAGGTGGTGGGATTGGACAAGCCGATAGACACCACCATTTGCCTGATCGACGGCACCTGTTTGGAGGTCAACATTCATTGGCCGACGGACTGGGTGCTGCTCAAGGATGTAGCGGGCACGCTGCTCAAAGCGATCCGGCTGATCCGTGAGAAGGCCGGTTTGCGCCATCGCATGCCGATCGAACCGGAGCCCTTGGCTCGGCAGATGAATCGGCTGTGCATACAGATGACCCACAGCCGGCGGCGAAAGGACAGCGCGCGGCAACGCAAGGGTATCTTGAGGCAGATGAAAAAGCTGCTCAAACGGATCGGGGAGCATGCCCGCAGTCACCGGGAATTATTGCAAGCCTGCTGGGAGCAAAGCGATTACAACGAAAAACAGGTCCAACAGATCCTTACCCGGATGGAGCGCATGAGCGAGCTAATCCCGGTGGTCATCAAGCAAGCGCACGAGCGAATCATTGGCGGCCGCCAGGTGAAAAACGCAGAGAAAGTTTTGAGTGTTTACGAACCCGATGCGCAGGTGATTGTGCGAGGCAAAGCGGGCCAAGAGGTTGAGTTTGGCAACACCCTGTTTTTGGGTGAAAGCGTTGAAGGATACCTGCTGGACTGGAAACTCTACGGCAGCCGGACGCCAAGCGAAAATGAACAAATGCAAGAGAGTTTGCAAAGACAGAACCGCTTCAACCTAGCCGAACCCATAGCGGCCATGTGCGCGGACCGGGGATTCGCCTCCCAGCGGGCCCGCCGGCAGTTAGCCCAGGAGGGCATCTACGATGCGCTCTGTCCACGCGATCCGAAGCAGTTGAAAAAAACGGATGGAGGAACCACACTTCAGGCAATTGCAAAAGCGCCGGGCCAGCACCGAAGGGCGGATCGGGGTATTGAAGAATCGCTGGCAGGCCGGGCGATTGCGCAGCAAAGGCTTTGCCAACCGCTCGATCAGCGTAGCCTGGTCGGTCCTCTCGCACAATCTATGGAAAGTGGCCAAGATGCTGGCCCAGCAAGATGAACTAAAAACCAAAGCGGCGGCCTAAATAGAGGCTGTCCCAAAAACCCGAATTTTGCGAATTGAGATATTCGACTCCGAACTGTAAGGGAACGTAAGTCATTCAATTCCGTCAAAAACGCTGTATAAGGCCTCTATTCGTTATAAATATAATCGCGTCAGACAGAGGTCTATGGTAGAATTGTATTTGAATATGCAAAACAAGAGAAAGGCTGACGGTGTTATAGACATCGAAATTGCCCAAAATCCCCTAAAAACGGTCTTTATGACAGCTTTATAAACAAGTTAACTTACTTTAAAACAAATGGTTATAACTTTGGGACAGCCTCTAAATAGAGGCTGTCCCAAAAATATAAAGATTTTGTAGTCAACTGGATGACGTTTATAAAAATAGCCGGAAAGAGCATTTTTTTGCTCGATCCGGCTAAAAAAGGGTTCTATAATTGCGTTAGCGAAAATCAATATAGCCCTTTCTATGAAAAATATAGCCATCCAATGCCTCCTGCGTCCAGCTTTAACTGTGGTCGACCGTTGCCTCGATTACGATAACTTTCGCGCCACCATCGAGCGTATCGACCGGCTGCTGATCGATTCGGAGGTGGAATCGCAGGGCGTTGATCTGGCCTTGGAAAGAGGCCAGCCAATGAGTGTAAAGGCCCGGCAAAAGCGGGCTAATTTTGCCCTCAAGGCGTTGCGTATGGAAACGCTGCGTTATCTGCTCGGTGGGATTTCGTTTCGGCATTTGTCGAGGGCTCTGGGCAGCAGCGATCTGTTGGCTGACTTTTGTCGTGTCCGCCATATCGACGGCATAAGGGGCATCTCCAAGAGCACCCTGGAACGGGCCTCGAAGTTTTTCAGCGAAGAGCAGTTGAGGGCCTTGCACCGGACCTTGACTGAGGTTGTGGGCGATGCCGATCTGGCCCGGCAGGTGGTGGGATTGGACAAGCCGATAGACACCACCATTTGCCTGATCGACGGCACCTGTTTGGAGGTCAACATTCATTGGCCGACGGACTGGGTGCTGCTCAAGGATGTAGCGGGCACGCTGCTCAAAGCGATCCGGCTGATCCGTGAGAAGGCCGGTTTGCGCCATCGCATGCCGATCGAACCGGAGCCCTTGGCTCGGCAGATGAATCGGCTGTGCATACAGATGACCCACAGCCGGCGGCGAAAGGACAGCGCGCGGCAACGCAAGGGTATCTTGAGGCAGATGAAAAAGCTGCTCAAACGGATCGGGGAGCATGCCCGCAGTCACCGGGAATTATTGCAAGCCTGCTGGGAGCAAAGCGATTACAGCGAAAAACAGGTCCAACAGATCCTTACCCGGATGGAGCGCATGAGCGAGCTAATCCCGGTGGTCATCAAGCAAGCGCACGAGCGAATCATTGGCGGCCGCCAGGTGAAAAACGCAGAGAAAGTTTTGAGTGTTTACGAACCCGATGCGCAGGTGATTGTGCGAGGCAAAGCGGGCCAAGAGGTTGAGTTTGGCAACACCCTGTTTTTGGGTGAAAGCGTTGAAGGATACCTGCTGGACTGGAAACTCTACGGCAGCCGGACGCCAAGCGAAAATGAACAAATGCAAGAGAGTTTGCAAAGACAGAACCGCTTCAACCTAGCCGAACCCATAGCGGCCATGTGCGCGGACCGGGGATTCGCCTCCCAGCGGGCCCGCCGACAGTTAGCCCAGGAGGGCATCTACGATGCGCTCTGTCCACGCGATCCGAAGCAGTTGAAAAAACGGATGGAGGAACCACACTTCAGGCAATTGCAAAAGCGCCGGGCCAGCACCGAAGGGCGGATCGGGGTATTGAAGAATCGCTGGCAGGCCGGGCGATTGCGCAGCAAAGGCTTTGCCAACCGCTCGATCAGCGTAGCCTGGTCGGTCCTCTCGCACAATCTATGGAAAGTGGCCAAGATGCTGGCCCAGCAAGATGAACTAAAAACCAAAGCGGCGGCCTAAATAAAGAGCGGAAAAGCAAGGACAATACTTTTTCACAGGCCTACTGTCGGCCCATACAAAGAAAACCAGGCAAACGGACCCCAAAACCAGAATCCTAACGTCATAGGAGAGCAAAGTCACCCCCTCCCAAAAGAAAATACCACTAAAATGAACACTCTTCAAAATCCCCTCGCAAAAATCACCCTTTTGGGACAGCCTCTATCGTAGGCGGCGGCCCTGCCGGAATCGGCGCTGCTCTAGGGTTGGTTAGGCGGGGAGTCGAATCTATAGCGCTAATCGAACGGAGTGATAAAATCGGTGGCATCCCCGCTCTCTACAAGAAAAAACCCGGCGGAGTGCCGACCTTCATCCGGTGGTCAATGGCAGGCCGTATTGTCTTTGGTGAAGAGTACGCCAATGAGTTGCGCGCTAAATTGTCAAAGACATGCGTAAAGGTCTGGTTGGAAACACATGTCCACAAGATCGAACCGGAAAACAAGAGTTTGAAAGTCGTGAATCCTTTTCTGGGCGAAACAATAATAAATGCCGATGCGATTATACTGGCTTGCGGTTCACGGGAAAAGACAATCGCGGAACGGGGATGGATTATGGGCGCACGCCCTCCCAGGATATTTTTTACCAGGCAAATTCTGGACTGGATCGACGATCATGGTTGCCTTCCTATGCATCAACCCGTCATAATCGGATCCGATCTGATCGCCTACGCCGCCGCGGCCAAATTGAGGGCTGCCGGCTCATCGGAACCTGTTATTATTGACAATTGCCGGAGGCCGAAAAGTCCTTTTCTGGCACGGCAATATTTCCGGCGTTGGAGCTGTCCGGATTATCGTGGAATCATCGGGGAACCCATCGAAATGATTGGCGGTGCAGAAGCATCGGCAGTGAAGTTGCCCAATGGCGAATTAATCCGATGTGACGGCGTTGTCCTAAGCGGAGAGCTTATTCCCAATAGTGAACTTGCTTTAGCGGGCGGTTTAGAGGTGGAGACTCCCTCCCGCATACCGGTGGCGAGTAGGGACTATCAATTCTCTGAACCGGGATGGTTTGTCGCTGGAAATATCCTGGGAGGCTTTCATGGCGCTGAATGGT
>CBDDCJ010000021.1:0-151489 GCA_965226205.1 Opitutales bacterium
CTGGGGTTGTGTGAGGCGGAGGCGATTGAGCAGAACGGTGGCCAGTTTTACCGACCGACAAACCAACCGCAGTCGGAATTCTTTGAGCAATTGTCGAACGAAATTTGCCTTTCCCGGCCTCTGAGTCGCGTTGAGGAAGCCAATAATCCAAAAACAGTCCTTTTGCGTCACCCATTGAATTTTAAGAATTTGATCGCTATAAGCCGAGATTTCCCATATGAACATTCATAATCGTTGAAAATAGCTACATTCCAATATTTCGATACAATTTTCTGCTTTCCCTGGCTGAATTTGACAATTCAGGAAACCTCTTTATACTCATTGCTTCATATCTCGGTATACTCCTCTTTTGAAGACGAAGCTTACCGGTTTTAAAGCGACCCGTTTACTGTGCCGGTTGCCTGTGCCGGTTGCATCCCGGCGTTTACAGCTTCGCTTGATAGCAATGAATTCACTTCAATACCATCCCATAGGGGCGAGGCAAGCTTCGTAACACATTGATAATCAATGTGAGTTTTTGACTTTTGGGGGAATCGAATTTTTGAAATTTTATCACATGTTTCTCTTTTATTGCTTTTGCCACCTTGTGCTGTCCCATAGGTTTTCAACCAAACCCAGGGAAATAGGCCTGCTGGGGAGTCGCTCGCATTCTAAAGCGTCCACCGGCTGTCCCATAGAAATCGAGCAAGTCCCGCAGGTTAAAGCGATCCCAAAACACGCCTCTGACAAGTGTGAACAGGCGGACAAAACTATGCTCCCAGCGGCTCAACCAGGCCTGGAAGCGGAGCAGCACATAGAGCAGCAAAGCGCTCCAAATCTGCCAGCGCACGGCATTGGCGCTATGGCCGAGGAAATCGCACAAGTTGAGCGTTTGTTTGATCTGGCGGAAGAAGGTTTCAATGGACCAGCGGCAGCGATACAGTTCGCTGATCGTATGGGGCGACCACTGCAAATTATTAGTCAAAAATTCCATCACTCGCCACTGGCCATCAATCTCCACCCATGCCGTTACCCGGCGCATCGGCTGGGGATAATCCTGACGGGATTTTTTGTTCTTAAGGACCACCAGATCATCGCGCAAAATATTGCCCTTGGGCTTCTTGAGCAGCCTCTTGACACAGCGTAAGGCCATGTTCTCTTTGGCCCGGGTGACAAAGTAAATGCCCCTCGATGACAAGTCAAAGAGGTGGGTCAAATCGATGTAGGCCTTGTCAAACAATACGATTTCACCGGCTTTGAGGGCGGCGCACATTTCACGGGCTCGTTTGGCGTCATTGTCCCTGGCCGTGTCGATGATGGCAAACCGGGGCAGAAAACTTTGCAAATCCAGGCGCAAGTGACATTTGGCAGCCGCCTTTCGCCGACGATGTTTAGCCCAATCCATGCAGTTGGCGACCAAACCGATAGTGGACGAATCGACGATGTTGATAACGCGTTTGAAACGTCGGGGAAACCCCTTGAATTTACCACCCGCAAACCCCGGAGACAACGACTGCAAGTGCTTGAGCACCGACCAAAACAGTTCTCTCGCCATACTGGCATCGCGATGCTTGTTGGCGTAGGAAAGCCCGTTGCGACTGGGAGCGCTGGCCCCCCGGATACTGGCCAGCAACCCTCTGTGATGAGCGAGTCCGTCACAGACATCATTAAGCCCAATAGCATGAGTGATCTGAGCATAGAGCAAACTAACGATATGGCTCCATGGACTGAAACTGCGAGCTTTCTTATCGACACCCTACTGGCGGGCCAACTTGGCCACCAGATGTCCCGGAATAAAATTGCAAAGCTGTCGCAGAACGCACACCTTGCATTTGGCTGGATTTGCTTTTTGTTTTTTCATAGTAACCTGCTTCTAGTGAAACAGGCGAACAAGAGCAATTCCAGCCGTTTTGCGTTATTTCCTATGGGATGCTAATGAATTCACTTAGTCGACCGTCTCGAATTTCTCTGCCTCCTTTGAACCGCCGGTAACGTTGCCCTCACTATAGGAGTGTGCCCCTGCACCCGCAAGCTTCCCTCCATCAACTATGAGATATTCATTCCGAATCGGCTCACCTTCGAACCAGCATTCCAATATCTCTCTGCTACCCGCGGCATATCTTGACTGTGCCGACAAAGAAGTGCCTGAAGTGTGTGGTGTCATTGCATGGTGCGGCATGGTTCTCCACGGATGATCATTAGGCGCCGGTTGCGGAAACCAGACATCGCCCGCATAGCCGGCCAAATGACCACTCTCCAAGGCTTTTGCGACAGCGTCGCGGTCACAAATCTTTCCTCGAGCTGTATTAACCAGGTAGGCACCACGCTTCATTTTGCTAATCATTTTCTCATCAAACATATGCTCCGTCTCAGGATGAAGCGGGCAGTTGATTGTCACCACATCACACACCTTGATCATGGATTCAACGCTCTCATGGAAAGTCACGTTGAGTTCCTTTTCAATTCCAACTGAAAGTCGGTGCCTGTCGGTATAATGAAGTTTCACATCAAAAGGTTTCATTCTTTTGAGTACCGCGCTTCCAATACGACCTGCCGCGACGGTCCCAACGTTCATCCCTTCAATATCATACGACCTCGAAACACAATCGGCTATGTTCCATCCTCCTTTGATTACCCAGTTGTACGACGGGATATAGTTGCGAACCAGAGACAATATCATCATGCAGACATGCTCCGCCACACTGATACTATTACTATAGGTAATTTCGCAAACGGTAATGTTATGGTCTATCGCCGCCTGTAAATCAACGTGATCTGATCCAATACCAGCCGTGATTGCCAACTGAAGATTTTTGGCCTTTGCTATCCGCTCTGCAGTTAGATACGCAGGCCAAAAGGGTTGAGAGATCACTATATCTGCATCAACAAGCTCTCTTTCAAACACAGATTCCTGGCCATCTTTATCGGAGGTCACGACAAGTGTATGGCCACGCTCTTCCAGGAACTTACGCAGACCTAACTCGCCAGAAACGCTGCCGAGAAGTGCGCCGGGAGTATGATCAATCGTCTGTGGAGATGGCAAAGTTTGTCCGTCTGGGTACGTATCCAGCATAGGAATATCGCTGCGCGCGTAATTTGTGGGATAGCCATCAATCGGATCGTCATATAGTACGCACACGATTTTTGCATTAGTTATTTTTTTCATCAGAATCTCCTTTAGTGTACATCAATTTTATCAACTTTCTTATAGTCACTCAGGGAATAATATTCAGACGCTCTCGTAGAGGATAGAAATGTAAATAATGGTATTAGCAAGATCAGGTTTTTCATAAAGTGTTTGTTTAAATTCAAATAAAATATTTTCATAAACAGCCATCCCATAAGTCACCCAGTCGTCAGAACTCCGCACTTGGACAAGTTGGAATTGGATATCCGCAGATAAACGCCTGCGAGAATAATAAGGAGGATTGAGGGAACCTTAGTAACTCCAAAATGAATGTTTATTTAAATCCGAGAGTTCGATACTTACAGGCAGAAGCCCGCGCAGTTTATATTACCTTGAATCTGTTTAGAATCTCGCGATTGATTTCGATCCCCAACCCGGGGGCATCCGGAATGGGAACCATGCCTTCCTTATCCCGTTTGAGAGAACCATATATAAGATCAACACGAAATGGATGATCCGACCGGTCGTATTCCAGAAGAGGCTCTTCGGGATTCAAGCGCAGCGGTGCTGGCGGCAGGCTGGCCATCAATTGCAATGATGCAGCCAGACAAACTCCCGAGCCCCAAACATGCGGAATTAATGGGATGTTCCACGATTGGCATAAGGCAGCGATTTTTTTAACCTCAGTGAAACCGCCGGAGGAGCAAATGTCCGGCTGGAGAATATCGATTGCTCCCCTGCTGACCCACCGGGCACAGGCATGTTTGCCGAATAGATTTTCTCCCGCAGCCAAACTCGTGATGCCCATTGTTCGTAAAAGCCTGTATCCTTCGATATCTTCAGGCGGCAGCGGTTCCTCGAAAAAATAGAGGTGGCAATCGGCTGTTTGGCAAAGAATTTCACGCGTAGCGGGTACAGAATACGCACAATTCGCATCGGCCATCAGTGTGATGTCCGGCGGCAGCGCTTCCCGCAATGCCCGTATGTACTCAATGTCCTCTTTGATTCCAAACCCAACTTTGATTTTCAAGCTATTAAACCCATCTGCAATGTGTTGTTTCGCCTCCCGAATTCCATCTTCCGGATAATTCCCTTTTTTCCGGCGATAGAACCCTGTTACATATGGTTTTACCCGTTCGTTGAAACAGCCGCCGATCAAGCGGCAAATTGGTTGATTTAGCATTTTCCCCCACAAATCCCAGAGGGCAATGTCCACCCCACTCAAGGCGTTGATTATAGAGCCACCTTGTCCAAATGGCCGGGTGAGATTATAGAGTTCCTCCCATATGACTTCGATATCGCAGGGGAGACGACCTATTAAACGCGGCGCGAAGGCATTTTCAATGATAGCGGCAGCTATTCCCGGCGGCTGTAAACCATGGCAGAGACACTCACCCCATCCTGTAACCCCTTCGCTCGACCTGATTTCTATAATTACAGAACTTCGTTGAGTCGCCCAACCTTGAGAAAAGGCAAAAGGCTCCTCGAGAGGAGCAGAGATTTTGTGGACATCAATTGATTCGATAGTTGCGGCCATATTGTTAATATTCCGCCGGGTTGAAATAAGCACGGAGACGGTGAATTTTATTATCGCGAATCGTAAATACGTTGCATCCTTCGGCATAACCCTTATCGCCGTTATGTCGTTCATAGTAAAATCCGAACTCCACTATGAGGTTTTCGCCAGTTTCTATTGTATTGCGAAATTCTATTCTAATAGAGGTGTAAGCGTTAACCGAGATTTTCCATATGAACATTCATAATCGTTGAAATTAACGACTTTCTAATATTTCGATCCAATTTTCTGCTTTCAATATTATTTGTCAATCCATTTCTTCGTTATTGAATGATCAAATTGGAAGTATTTAACAATTATTGCTGATTTTTCCTTTGCTTGGTAAAATCAGGGAAAAGTCTTTCCTTCTGTTGGAGGTTCCCACAGCATTGGTTCCTTTTGTATCGAAAAATCCTCTTACTCACCCCGTATCAGGTGTCAGTCGCTCTACTCGATTGAGCATGGTTCGAAACATTTCTCTTGGGATGGCCACCTCAGCCATCTGGAAAGTGATATACTTGGCATGGTGGATCACCTTTGCTTCGATTTTGATGAGTTTCTCCCGTAAAGAGCTCAGCATCAAGTGCTTCACTTTGCCGGGAAGGATCAACCGGCGCATAAAGTTGCCCAGATTGTAGGTTAAGCCAAAGAGTTTAAGCCGAACGGCGTTGTCCTCAAAGTTATGGCAGGACAAGTGGATCCAGTGGATGGCATGTTTGCCCTCTTTGATCCACTGCTCTGTGGTGCCCCGGTGGTTGTAAAATTTCACTACCTTCCTGGGTGGCCAGGTCAGATTCGTCACGATGAAACCGACCCGCGCAAATAACTCTCCGGCCTGCCACTCGACCTTGGCCACAACGCGGCGAGCTCTCTGCCAACTGGCGGCTTGATACGGAAAACTGGCATAAAACACCTTGGGTGCCCACGAGGGTCGCCCCACCGGCCGAGTGAGTAAAGGGGCGATCTGTTTTTGTAAAATCGCGTTACTCTTCAGCCTGATGGCGTAGGAAAAGTTCTCTTCCTCAAGGTAACTGTAAAGGTCCGGATTGGCGAAGGCGGCGTCACCGCGGAAAAATCGTTTCAGGGGATGCCCTCGATAGCGAGCAACGACCGGTTGGAGCACCGACAACCAATCGTCGGCACTGTGCACGTTGCCTTTACGCAGGTTGGCCCGTTCCATTTCACCATACTGGTTGAAGCAGAACAGGGGATGGTAGCAGGTGCAGCCGAAATGACCGTTGAAGGCCGAGCCTTCCTGCTTCCCGTAAGTCGGGCTTTCCGAACTATCCATATCGAAAATCAGTTTCTTCAACCCCATCCGCCTATTCACCTGGTCGATCCATTGACCGCTCATGTCCGTCAGTGCGCTCAGATTAGCAGGCTTGGTTAACATCTGTGTTTCAAAGCGGCTCATTTCACTGGTCGAAGCCGCCGGTTGCCAATCGGCATGACCCCCGACAATTTGCCTCATGACCGGATCCAAGCGCAGTCGCTCCGCATCGTTCGTATCTTGTAGGTTGCCAGGCGCCTGAAGACAGACTGCCGAAGCAGAGCCGCTCTGCCGTGTTGGATATTTTTGCCCGTGCGCTCCTCCACGACATTTTTGCTTCCTATTGCAGTTAGCCCGAAAGCCTCATCGAGTTCCCGGTAGAGTAACAATCCCGCATCACTGGTTACCTTCGCACCGTGGAACTCCAACTTGATTCGGCGGTTAAATTGAACCCGAAAACTGCTCTTTTTTATGTCACCCATTGGATTTTGAGAGTTTGCTTGCTTAACGTCGCATTAAATGACTTATTATCAATAAGATAGCGATACTTGCAAGCCAAAGTTCCTATCATAAAATGGCAAATATGGGTATAAGTATATTTAAGTAACTTATTATTAATCACATAGCGATTATTTCAAAGAAAATATTTTTATGATGAAATGGAAAATATGGGTTAATGCGTCTTTTTGCATCCGTCACGCATTTTTGGTGTCATACTCAAGTTTCGAAAACCCACCATAAATAAAACCTCATCCACTTTATTGATCGAAGAATGCCAGTTTGCCACGCTCTGGACCAGAACAAAGAGACGGACTAGACCCATATTTCCCATTTCATCATAAGAAAATTAGCTTGAAATAAGCGCTATGTGTTTAATAATAAGTTACTTAAATATACTTATAACGAGCAAATTCTTAAAATCCAATGGGTGACGCAAAAAAGAGCAGTTTTCGGGTTCAATTTAACCGCCGAATCAAGCTGGAGTTCCACGGTGCGAAGGTTACCAGTGATGCAGGATTGTTACTCTACAGGGAACTCGATGAAGTTTTGGGACTGACGGCGATTGGAAGCGAAAATGTCGTGGAGAATCGCACAGGCAAAAATATCCAGCACGGCATAGCGGCTCTGCTTCGGCAGTCTGTCTTCAGTCGCCTGGCTGGATACAAAGCAACTGTGTCTTCATGCAAGGGAAATTTGATAGTTTTTGATGAGTATATGTAAATGTATGAGTAGTTTTCTCATGGCAGCTACCATCGCGCATTTGTAAGGTTTTCGTCGATCAATCAGCCCTTGGACATATTTCTTGATAACCGGGTTATGCCGGGCAGCACTTTGAGCTGCCATATAGAGACATTTTCTGAGCTTAGCGCGGCCTCCTTCGATAGATCGTTTTCCCTTCATTGAACCAGTATCTTTGTTGAAAGGCGCGATGCCAGCCAAAGCTACAATCTGGTTGCGTTTGAGATGTCCAAGTTCACTGAGGTAGGACAATATCGACCATGTGGTCACCTCTCCGATACCTTGGACTGATTGCAAGATGTTGGCCTGATCTTTAACCTGAGTTCGACAGTTGGGGGGGTAAATCGATTATTTTTAGGGTTTTTCGTGCTGTAGGGCGTATGGTTGTCAGGGTTGGGGTGTGAATATGCCGTGTAGTGCAGACCACTCTATTGCCTTTTCGGAGAAGTAGTGCAGGGTCGGTGTTGATGTATTTGCGTCGCCATCGTCGTCGTAAGAAGGGCCAGGATTATGATTACTGGACGCTGGTGGAGTCGGTGCGCACAGCCAAGGGGCCGCGCCAGCGCATCGTGGCCCACATTGGCAAGGAGCCGGGGCTCGATGAGGATGAGCGGTTGGGTTGGGAGCAGATCGGTCGGCTCCTCGATGGCGATGATGAGGCTGCGGGGGCCGAGCAGTTGGATTTATTTGCCGAGGATAAACCGGAGGCTCCGTTGTGGGCGCAGGTGAATCTGGGTCGGATACGGGTGGAGCGGGTGCGTCAATTTGACAAAGTGTATGTGGCTCTGGCGCTGTGGCGGCGGCTGGGGCTGCATCGTTTCTTCGAGGAGCATTTGCCGCCGGGCCGGGAGTCGGTGGGCTGGGCCCAGGTGGCCTCGATTCTGGCGCTGGGGCGTTTTTGCGAACAGGCCTCGGAGCTGGCTCTGGCCGAGCGCTGGTATGGCTCGACGGCGCTGGAGGATTTGATGGCGGTGGATGTGGATGAGGTCTATGACAACCGTTTGTATCGCGGACTGGATCGTGTCTTGCCCTTGCGCCGGGAACTGTTCAGTCATCTTAAAGGACGCTATGAAAGCTGGTTTGGGACGCGTTTCGAGTTTCTTTTATACGACATAACGAGCACCTATTTTGAGGGCCGGTGCGAGGGCAATGCCCAGGCCCAGCGCGGCTACAGCCGGGACCAGCGGCCGGATTGCAAGCAGGTATGTCTTGGACTGGTGGTGACACCCGAAGGGCTGCCCCTGGCCTATGAGGTTTTCGACGGCAACCGCGCCGATGTGACCACGGTGCAGGAGAGGGTCGAGTTGATGGAATCGCATTACGGGGTGGCCGATCGCATCTGGGTGCTGGACCGCGGCATAGTGAGCGAGGCCAACCTCGAATACCTGCGCGGCAAAGGGGCCCGCTACATCGTGGGCTCGCCCAAGAGCCAGCTCAAAAACTTTGCCCTCGATCTGCTCGAGCAAGGCGATTGGAGCGAGGTGCGGGCGGGGGTGGAGGTCAAACTGGTGAAACATCCCGACTGCCCCCAGATCGAGCAATATGTGCTCTGCCGCAGCCAGGGACGGGGTCAAAAAGAAGCCGCCATGCTGAGCAAGCAAAAGGAGCGTTTGCGCAAAAAGCTCGACCAGATCGACTTGAGTTTGCGTCGGCGAGGGCAGAAACTCGATCCGGTTGAACGCCGTATCGGCCGCTGGCTGGGCCGCCACACCATGGCCGAAAAAATATTCACCGTAGAAGTGCAAATCGACGCCGCCGGACGGGCCCGCGCATTGCAAATCACCGAAGACGAGAGCAAAGCCGATTGGGCCCAACTGGCCCACGGGACCTATCTGCTGCGAACCAACTGCCAGGAGGAAGACCCACAAAAGCTGTGGCGGTGGTATATACAACTGACACAGGCCGAGGCAGCCTTTCGTTGCGCCAAAAGCGACTTGGGGCTGCGGCCGGTCTATCACCACAAAGAAAAGCGTGTGCAAGCGCACATTCTGATCTGTTTTCTGGCTCTGGCGATGTGGCGCGCCCTGGAAAGCTGGCTGCAGGCCAAAGGCCTCGGCACCTGTGCGCGGCAAGTGTTGCACGAACTGGAGAATCTACGCTCAATGGACGTGGTGGCGCCGCTGCGAGGGGGACGCGAAGCGCGTTTACGGCTGGTAGGCAAACCGGAAAAACTCTGTGCCGACCTCCTCAAGAAAATGGGCCTAAAACTGCCCACCCGCCCCAAAATCATCCAAAATGTAGTGGAGAAAAACGGTAAAATTTAACCCTCAACCCGCTTAGATAAGCCCTTTAACTTTTTGAACTGTCGAAGATGGGTTAAGATGGGGCGCGATTTTTTCCGCCCATTCACATTTTGCTATTCCAATATGTGGCCAGCCCATAGTACGTAGTCTGGTTGAACCGTTTGGGTAAATGGCATCTGCAAGTTTTTCCCAAGTTCCACAAATGCTATCTTGATTATAGGACTCTAGAGTATGGTCCTTTGCGTTGGGATACGCTTTTTTAATAGCTTTAACATCACCCAAAAGCCAAGCTTCGCCTTCCTCAATCGCAATTCTGAACAGTGTCGTAGGCTTTGGATTACAACTATTTAGTACATTGAGCATTTCATCCTTGAACGCTCGACAATTTTTATTATCAAGATCGACAACTACTACAACCGCTGCTGTTATGTTTGTAAGGCTTTTCCCATAACCTTTGAGCATTTTGGGTAGTCGATCCAGAAGAATCCGCTTTGGGGGATCGGTTGTACCTCTTAAATTTCTTGGTATACGGCCACTCCCTTTGTAGGAAATTATTCTGTAAGAATTGCCCTGACCAACAGGTCCGAGAATTTTAGGCAGGATCATTTCCAATGCTATTTTTCCCGAATAATCTTCAACGAGGATTTCAAAATGCATTTGTCTTATCGCTCGTCAAGATAATCGCTATACCATAGCCCGCCAAGAGGTAAGCCTTCATTAACCATTGATTTTACGATTACATCATCACTGGCTCTGCTAATACTCGAAAACCCATCCGGGCCTTTTCTTAGAACCCAAGTTTCTTCCGGCGAGAGCGCGTCCACAAAGTATGGTTGATGAGTTGTGATAAAAAGTTGAGATGCGCTTTTCTTGCCGGTAGCGTGTCTTCGAAATTCGGCAGCCAATGTCTCAAGGAGTTTGTGGTAAAGACCATTCTCAGGCTCTTCAATGCAAATAAATGGTGGGGGCGTTGGATCTTCTAATAAAAGCAAATAGGCAAACATCTTAAGTGTGCCATCTGACATTTGCTGAGCATAAAATGGGTCATTAAAGCCTCTGTCATTAAAACGAAGGAGCAAGCGTTTGTCCGGACTCTCCTCGGTTTCAATCTTGTCTATTCCGGGTATTTTTTCCGCTATACGGTTGAGAATACCTTTGAAACTTTTTGGGTGTTCGCGCTCCATGAATTGAACGACATTACCGAGATTATCTCCATGCGTATTCAAATGTCTCTGTGGACCAGCCAATGGAAGACTACGGACGGCATCGGGGGAAAAATATGTCAAATACCATCCCTCGATAAATTGCCGAAAGGCCGAGATCCGGGGATGCTGCTTCAATGCCCCAAGAGTTGCGATGCCAAGTTTTCGTTTATCTTCCAGTTCAATGATTTCTGTTTCGCGACTTTCTTCTGTTGTTGGTGAAGATTCTAAACTTATAATATACTGGAGTAAGTCAAAAGTGCCTCCACTTTCATCAATCAGCTCTCCTCGTTCTTCCCCTTTCCAAGCGACTCCTTTGCCATCATTTAGCATGAGGAAAGAAAAAGGCCAACCGTGTTTTTGTCCTTTGCGCCGTTGGCGAAGGCGTTCTTTTTTTACATAAGGACGTTCAGAATTATCCAAATCAATGGAAAGCTCATAAGTGATCGGTCGAGCATTTCCATCCTGTTTGTAATAAATTTGGAATTCAATCGGATCCGGACTACCTTGTGACCGAATACGGTCAAAACCTCCTCGTCCCTTGGAATCGCATGCTTCCTTAACTCCAAACTTTAGACAATCCGCAAGAAAACCAAAAGCATCGAATAAAGAACTTTTCCCGACACCATTTTTTCCAATAACAGCTGTCATCGGAGTAAGTGGCTTAGCGTTCTGAATATTCCAAAGCCTACCAATAGTGATGTTTTTCAACACGCGGTAGTTTTTTATCCGGAATCCTTCAATCTTTGCCATTTCTTATTCGCCTCCTATCCTAGTAGTTAATCACCCTGATTATGTCTCGTGAGGCATTTGAGAGCTACTTTTGACCGATTTCACCAGAATGGTCTAGATCATTAATGGAAGTACAGTCATTCTCCAGAAAAACATTTTTGAAATTTATATAAATAGCTTTGAGGCGGAAAAATTGGGTTTAAATATCACCCCTTCACCGCACGATGGTGATGCCGAAGTAGTTGAGGAGCCAGACTTCTTTCCAGAAGCGGTAGCGGCCTTGGGAGGTGATTTTGCCGTGGTCTTCCTGTAAATGCCGGGGAAATAGAAAGCCGAGGTCCGTGTTGATGCGCTCGAGGATGCGCTGCTGGTCGTTCATCTCGATCAGGGGGTCGTCCTCCCAGGGTAGAATTTTCTCGTTGGTGGTTTGCAGGCGCTGTTTATGCCGTTCTAGCAATTTACTGATCGAACGCGTCCAGGGTTTGCGATCGACGATCCAGGTTTCGGGGTAAAATCCGCCGAAGGGCAGAAAATAATTGTCCGTGATAAGGCGATAACCGTCCTTGGCCTGAGAACTGAGAATATGGCAAACGGAGACATTGCCGCTGCGGTGGGGCAAAAACATGATTTGCAGGCGTATGGTTTTATCGGCATTCTGATAGACGGAAAGGCGCAGGACTATCGATTCAACGATCTCCGCCCGCAATGCCATGATGCGTTGAAATCCCCCTTCCCGAAGCCATTCGCGCAGGCCGATGAAGTGTTTCTGGGCCGGCCATTCGTCACCCGATTCATTGACTTCGAACTTGGGAAAAAGGGGGACCGGGCTTTTGCTCAAGGCCGCGATGGCCAACCAGTTGTAAATGGTTTCGAGGAGGAACCAGCCGAGGAAACTGCAAACCGCCAGAATCCAGAATGGCCGCCCGCTGACGCCCCAAATATAGATGATATGAGCCACCCCGAATGAAATCGTGAACCAACGCACCCAGCGGTTGAAGATGGCTACAATGGGCGAGGCGGATAGGCGATCCTGGTAAAAGAGAAAACAAACCACCAGGGAAAACAGCAATATTTGCTGCATCAAGTAATGTGAATTTTCATTCATTCAAGCACAAGTTCCCTTAATCCCTTCAAATTCAATTATTTTAAATATCGGGATGTTTATTATTGATGGTGCCTCTGGATCAGAGCCGCAGGGGCATGATGACGCAGAGAAAATTATCGGTGGTGCGGACTACGCCGGGGCTCAGTTCGTCTTTAAATTCGAAGATAATCTCGTCCTTGGTCACCGCCTTGAGGGGATCGGCCAGGAATCCGGGGTTGAAAGCGACCGATATATCCGGTCCCTCGAACTGCACCGCGAGGGATTCATGAGATTGGCCGTATTCGGGGCTGGAGGCGGTGATTTCCATCAGGTTATTATGGATTTTCATTTTAATCGAGCTGCTCTGGTCGGTCGTCACGAGAGCGGCCCGGCGTACGCAATCGAGCAGCAGCTCGCGCTCGATTTTTATACGCTGTTCGGTTTCCTGTGGTATCACCGGCCGATAGTTGGGGTATTTACCCTCCACCACTTTGGAAACCAGATAGGTGCTGCCGATCAATCCGGTGGATTTTTCATCCTCGCCATTGCTCAGCTCGAAGGCCGCCTGCCGGTCGCTGAAGGCGATTTTCACGGTATCCCCGTCACCCAGTATACGTTCCAGTTCGGCCACCGTTTTGGCTGGCAAAATGAGACTGCCGCCCTTGTCTTCGGTAGCTTCCAGGTCCTTTTTTATGACGGCTAACCGCCGCCCATCGGTCGCCGCCAAGGTCAGGGTGCCCTCTTCAAAATTAAAATATATCCCGTTCATGATATAACGGGTTTCGTCACTGCTCTGGGCATAGGAGACGCATCGCAGCATTTCCGCCAAATCCGATTGGGTCAGGTTGTAAACATGATCGTCGCTGAAACTGGGCAATGACGGAAATTCCTCTTTTTCAATCCCCATGATGCGGAAAAGGGACCCGCCGGAGGTTATTTTCGCCTGATGGGTGGCAGAGGTTTCCAGTTCTACATCCAGATTGGGCAGCTCGCGGATAATGGTGGCCAATTTTCGCACGGGCAGGGTGAGGCCGCCGGGAGCGAGGATTTCGGCTTTAATTTTGCAGCGGATGCCGAGGTCCAGGTTGGTCGTGGTCAGGGAAATGAAGCCTTCTTCCGCTTCGATCAGAACATTGCTTAAAATCGGCATTGTGGCGCGGGTGCCGACAACATTGAGGACTCTGCCCAAGCCACTGGTAAAATGGTCGCGATTGATTTTAAATTTCATGAGTCAATAAATGAATTTAGCTGTCTTGGGAGGTTTTTGACAACTTTTATTTATATACATATATTTAAGTTAAAAAAATTCAGTATTATTATAGGCTGTGAGTAATTGAAACAAGTCAATCAAGTCATTTTAATAGAACGATTTATCACCATCGCTTTTCGTTAAAAGAACTTCCGTCAATTTGTTGATTTTTTCTCTTTCTTAATAAAAACCCTCTTGTTCTGGTATAATTCACAGAAAGTTAACCTGAGTTCGACAGTTGGGGGGGGGTAAATCGATTATTTTTAGGGTTTTTCGTGCTGTAGGGCGCATGGTTGTCAGGGTTGGGGTGTGAATATGCCGTGTAGTGCAGACCACTCTATTGCCTTTTCGGAGAAGTAGTGCAGGGTCGGTGTTGATGTATTTGCGTCGCAACCGTCGTCGTAAGAAGGGCCAGGATTATGATTACTGGACGCTGGTGGAGTCGGTGCGCACAGCCAAGGGGCCGCGCCAGCGCATCGTGGCCCACATTGGCAAGGAGCCGGGGCTCGATGAGGATGAGCGGTTGGGTTGGGAGCAGATCGGTCGGCTCCTCGATGGCGATGATGAGGCTGCGGGGGCCGAGCAGTTGGATTTATTTACCGAGGATAAACCGGAGGCTCCCTTGTGGGCGCAGGTGAATCTGGGTCGGATACGGGTGGAGCGGGTGCGTCAATTTGGCAAAGTGTATGTGGCTCTGGCGCTGTGGCGGCGGCTGGGGCTGCATCGTTTCTTCGAGGAGCATTTGCCGCCGGGCCGGGAGTCGGTGGGCTGGGCCCAGGTGGCCTCGATTCTGGCGCTGGGGCGTTTTTGCGAACAGGCCTCGGAGCTGGCTCTGGCCGAGCGCTGGTATGGCTCGACGGCGCTGGAGGATTTGATGGCGGTGGATGTGGATGAGGTCTATGACAACCGTTTGTATCGCGGACTGGATCGTGTCTTGCCCTTGCGCCGGGAACTGTTCAGTCATCTTAAAGGACGCTATGAAAGCTGGTTTGGGACGCGTTTCGAGTTTCTTTTATACGACATAACGAGCACCTATTTTGAGGGCCGGTGCGAGGGCAATGCCCAGGCCCAGCGCGGCTACAGCCGGGACCAGCGGCCGGATTGCAAGCAGGTATGTCTTGGACTGGTGGTGACACCCGAAGGGCTGCCCCTGGCCTATGAGGTTTTCGACGGCAACCGCGCCGATGTGACCACGGTGCAGGAGAGGGTCGAGTTGATGGAATCGCATTACGGGGTGGCCGATCGCATCTGGGTGCTGGACCGCGGCATGGTGAGCGAGGCCAACCTCGAATACCTGCGCGGCAAAGGGGCCCGTTACATCGTGGGCACGCCCAAGAGCCATCTTAAAAACTTTGCCCTCGATCTGCTCGAGCAAGGCGATTTTTGCGAGGTGCGGGCGGGGGTGGAGGTCAAACTGGTGAAACATCCCGACTGCCCCCAGATCGAGCAATATGTGCTTTGCCGCAGCCAGGGACGGGGTCAAAAAGAAGCCGCCATGCTGAGCAAGCAAAAGGAGCGTTTGCGCAAAAAGCTCGACCAGATCGACCTGAGTTTGCGTCGGCGAGGGCAGAAACTCGATCCGGTTGAACGCCGTATCGGCCGCTGGCTGGGCCGCCACACCCTGGCCGAAAAAATATTCACCGTAGAAGTGCAAATCGACGCCGCCGGACGGGCCTGCGCATTGCAAATCACCGAAGACGAGAGCAAAGCCGATTGGGCCCAACTGGCCCACGGGACCTATCTGCTGCGAACCAACTGCCAGGAGGAAGACCCACAAAAGCTGTGGCGGTGGTATATACAACTGACACAGGCCGAGGCAGCCTTTCGTTGCGCCAAAAGCGACTTGGGGCTGCGGCCGGTCTATCACCACAAAGAAAAGCGTGTGCAAGCGCACATTCTGATCTGTTTTCTGGCTCTGGCGATGTGGCGCGCCCTGGAAAGCTGGCTGCAGGCCAAAGGCCTCGGCACCTGTGCGCGGCAAGTGTTGCACGAACTGGAAAATCTACGCTCAATGGACGTGGTGGCGCCGCTGCGAGGGGGACGCGAAGCGCGTTTACGGCTGGTAGGCAAACCGGAAAAACTCTGTGCCGACCTCCTCAAGAAAATGGGCCTAAAACTGCCCACCCGCCCAAGAATCATCCAGAATATAGTGCAGACTAACGGCAAAAATTAATCCCGAATCCGCATAGATAAGCCCTTTAACTTTTTGAACTGTCGAAGATGGGTTAAGTGGTTGCTCAGAGTAGTTCAAGAGGGTTTGGAGCCCTTCTGAAACCATTTTTTCAGTATTTGCGGCCTATTTTTACGAAAGTGCCTGAAAAGGCCATAAAATATGTAGGCCAATGAAATGATGGCAAATGCAAAATTATGGTAGAGAAATATCAATCCCAGCCCGGCAAAAAGGTATATGAAACTTCGGAAACGCGTGCGTGTATCCCACCCGATATCTTTAAAGGCCGGATAAGGAACTGCGCTGATCATCAGAAAGGCCACTAGAAGGAGCAAAATAGGTAGAAAAAAGGACCATGCTCTGAGGTCGTAACGATTGAGGACCAGCACGATAGAGGCGATCATACCGGCCGCCGCGGGCACGGGCAGGCCCTGATAATCTTCCGACTCCCGGGGTTTTACGCCACGCACCAAAGGGTGCGTGATAACATTGAACCGGCTCAGCCGGACGGCCGCGCACAACAGATAGATGAAACCGATCAGCCAGCCCACTTGCCGAAAATAGGGAAAGGCATCGGTTGGGGAGAGGATGAGGAAAAATACCATCAGGGCCGGGGCCATGCCGAAGGAAACTATGTCGGCAATGGAATCGAACTCCTTGCCGAACAATGATTCCCTCCCTCCAAGGCGGGCCAGCCGCCCGTCCAAGGTATCGAATATAACCGCCAATAGAATAAGCCAGACCGCTTGTTTGTAAAATCCGGTGGCTTCGGTTTCAAGGGCGGCCACCACGGCATCAGACGTATTTTCGAGGATTTTGCCCGATACATATTTTGCCTGAATGCAGCGAATGATAGCCAGATACCCGCAAAAGAGATTGCCCGCAGTCATCAAACTGGGAAGAAAATAAATGCGACTGGCTTCGGCCGCGTCGATTTTATTGGGAATCGGTTCTTCCTGTGTGGACATTTTGGGCTATTGGTTCTGGGAAGCCGGCTTATCCGGCAGCTTCTTGGTCAATGATTCCAGGTATTTCCAGAATGACTGGTGCTGTTCCATCAATTGTTCCTGTGAGAGCGGCAGCTTGGTTCGAACAATAAAGTCAGTCAGGGTATTTTTATGCAATATATAGCGATTGTTGATCAAATCACCATCGACCTCGAAATAAAGGCGATATTCACCCGCCCGCAACCGGTAAAGAGTTTTTCCTTCCCGATGAAACTTGCCCAGGAGCTCACGGGGATGAGCCAGCTGCTGTTGCGAGAGGTTCGAGATGCTCTCCACCAATTGCATCTGGTCGGTTATTTTCAGCTTGTTCAACTCTTCCATGCTTTGATTGCTGAAGGTTATTTGGTACATGGATTAAACAATAGATTTTTCAATTCCCCACCGGGAGGATATTGACCGGATTGAGGAGGAAAATAAACGATTATTCTTTCCGATTAAACGAACTTCTGCAACTTTTAAAAAAGAGGCGTGTTTTACTGGACATCGATTTGCCGGCGCCTCCGGCCAATCTAAAATGAAGGAGAACAAACCATTTATGAAATATCAAATTCAACTCATCAACTTGTTTTTAATCGTTGCCGCCATAGCTTTTGGGGGCGGCATTCAGTCGCCTGCCCTGGCCGGGGAAGACGATTCGCCCGGCTCGGCACGTTTTAAGGAAAAATTCGACACTGACGGCGACGGCGTCATCTCCGAGGAGGAAAAAGAAAACTTCCGGGCGCACATGCGGGATCGTTTTACCGCCCGTGGGCCTGGCGGAATGGGGCCCGGCATGGACCGCGCCAGCATGCTGGAAAAATTTGACGCCGATGGTGACGGGACCCTCTCCGAGGCGGAAAAAGAAGAAGCGCACAACTTTTTTCAAGAGCGCCGAAAAAAATTCATGGCGAAACGGATGGAGAAACTCGATACCGATGGCGACGGAAAGCTCTCCCAGGAAGAAAGAGCCGCGGCCCGGGAGCAAGGCGGAGGTTTCAGAAAGATGGGGGACAAAGCGGGCCGATACGCCCGCGGGTATCAAGATCGCGTAAAACGCTTTGACGCCGATGGCGACGGTGTTCTATCCGAAGACGAAAAAGCCGCCGCCAAGGCTGCCGGGAAAAAACGCCGGGCAGAAATGATTTCCCGTTTCGACACCGATGGGGACGGCGAATTATCGAAGGAAGAAAGAGAAGCCATGCGGGAATCCCGGCCCCATAAAGGCAGCAGCAAGGGGGCGGATGTTAAATAATAGCCACCCCACCCATTGCGAAACTTTAAATAAAAAATATACAAGCTTGCTACTAGTCTAGAGGCTGTCCCAAAGTTATAACCATTTGTTTTACAGTAAGTTAACTTGTTTATAAAGCTGTCATAAAGACCGTTTTTGGGGGATTTTGGGCAATTTCGATGTCTATAACACTGTCAGCCTTTCTCTTGTTTTGCATATTCAAATACAATTCTATCATAGACCTCTGTCTGACGCGATTATATTTATAACGAAAAGAGGCCTTATACAGCGTTTTTGACGGAATTGAATGACTTACGTTCCCTTACAGTTCGGAGTCGAATATCTCAATTCGCAAAATTCGGGTTTTTGGGACAGCCTCTAGTCTAGCGAAAGAGACGTCCGGATTTGCAATCCGGGCGTTTTTTTTTGTGAAACTTTGGTATCCAGGAGAGCTTTTTTGCTTTTATTGAATCGGCTCTTTCCCTATGAAGGAGCCAGGTTTAATAAACCGGTTTACCCAGATGGCTCTTATGAAATCGAAACTTTCCCTTTCCAGGTTTGCATTATTCGGCCTCTTCCTGTTCATCCCCCTGGCAGGAGAAGCCGCCTCCGCCCCGGCGGTGCTGGAAGTCGCATGGCGGGGCCTTATAACGGATATGCTTGAGAGGCCTTTTATTGGAAAATACACCTATGGGCATCTCCTGTGGAGTTTCGGCATCATACTGATGACCTTTATTTTCCGCAATGTGCTGACGCGGCAGATATTTGCCCGGTTGAAACAATTGGCGGCTCGCACCAAGTCCGATTACGATGATCGCCTACTGGAAGCGCTGGAAAAACCGGTATCCCTCTTTTTCCTGTTTTTCGGCCTTTACCTGGCCATTGCCATCCTCCCCATCGAGGACGAATTGTCTAATCTTTTCACCCTTCTTTTCCGGGGAATAAGCACCCTGCTCGTTTTTTGGGGCATTCTGCGCTTCCTTGATGTTGTGGCCGATATAATGGTCAAAATCAGCGATTTAAAAGGGAGCACGTTGGGGGCGTTTGTCCCGCTCATCAAAAAGGCCACCCGCGTATTCGTCATCTTTATCGGGATCATCATGGTAATCGACAATCTCGGATACTCCGTGGGGGGCATCCTGGCCACCCTCGGCCTGGGAGGCGCCGCTTTTGCCTTCGCCGCCAAAGACACCATCGCCAATCTCTACGGCTCCTTCGCTCTGGCCATGGACCGCCCCTTCAAAGTGGGAGACTGGATTATGGTGGGCAATCGGGTGGATGGCGATGTCGAGGAAATCGGGCTGCGCTCCACCAAGATCCGCACCTGGCCGAAAACCGTCCTCTCCATCCCCAACAACGTGCTCGCCAACGAGATGATCAACAATTGGTCGCAAATGCCCAAAAGGCGCATCAAACAAATCATCGGGGTGGACTACGCAACCTCGACCGAAACGATGGCAGCCCTGGTCGAGGACATCCGGCAGCTCCTGCGCCAGGACGAAGGCGTCAACCAGGAATTCATACTGGTCAACTTTACCGATTTTGGAGAAAGCTCCCTCAACATCCTGGTCTATTATTTCACCACCACCACGGCCTGGCTCGAGCACATGGACATACGGCAGCGGGTGAACCTGAAAATCATGGACGCCATCGCGGCCTGCGGTTCCAGCATCGCCTTCCCCACCCGCAAGGTCCACCTCGAAGGCGAACTGCTCCAAAAACTCGTCCCCGAAGGAAAACTCCCAGAAGACGCCGGCCCCACCCTGCCGCACTGAAGGTAGTTGCCACTGTCCCCAGTGGCATTTTGGAGTCGGGCAAGTGCCGCTGGGAATGACACTAAATTAATGCCACAGTATCACAATCTCGGTTCAGTGGAAGAGAAAGAAAAAGGAGATAAGGGCTGACCCATTCTATTCTCTACTGTTTTGCGGTAAAGGAGACATTGCCAGGAAACTCTTATTTCAGAATACTGGAAAGATTTGTGAATGAGAATCCATGATCGGACACTTAAAAAATATTCGATAGACGAAAATTTTTGACTATGGAACGTTTTTCATTCGCTCAAGGTCAAAAATTCATTAAAATGTGTTTGATTCTTGGGAAGAAACATCTTATTAAATTTTACGACCAAAATCTTGGAATATGGCAAAAAAACGGCATTTGAAAAACGCCCCCATAACTGAGGCCGTAATAGATTTTCGAGCAAAGCTTGAAGACAATTTTGATCCAAAAAGATTTTTGGCTGCAAAAGAAAGACTCGGAGAAAGGTATCCAGAAGTTTCTGAACAAGTAACCAAGCAAATAAAGTTTGAACTTGAAGGTTCCGGAAAAGTATCACAATCCATCGATGAAATAGGTTATAAAAGCTACAAATTCTTTTCTAAAGATCGAAAAAACATCGTCCACTTCACGAAAAAGGGATTCTCATTCAGCCGATTGCGCCCTTATACTGAATGGAAACAATTTTCCAATGAAGCATTTGATCTTTGGAAGCTTTACAGTGAAATTTCTACGCCTATCCAAATCATTCGGCTTGCAACAAGGTTTATTAACCGTATAGAGATTCCAATTCCATTCAATGATTTTGCAGAATATTTAAACTATCCACCTTCGGTTCCAGATTGTGCTCCAAAAACCGTAAGTAGCTTTTTAACCCGAATTGTAGTTCGCGACTTGAAAAAAGGTTTCTCGGCTAACCTTATTCACGCACTGAATGAAAATGAAGTAACCTCAGATATTATTCCAGTCATTTTAGATACCGATGTTTACACAGACCAAGGGCTTGAAAAACTTGATGAAAATGCTATAAGGGAGATATTTACTCTATTTCAAGATTTCAAAAACGATATTTTTTTTAGCAGTATTACTGAAAAAACAGCTACACTTTTTGAATGATTGCAACTTGCATACCATACACTCAAAGACGACCAACAAATATTGAGAGCAACGGAATAAGTGGAGATGCTGATTTCGTGTTTTCAGTAGTTGATTCGGCGCGAGCTCATCTTTCAAATAACATAGCAAGTCGCTTCTATTATAACAAAGCCGTTGAATCCTTCGGGAAAATCATTGAAGAGTGTTCAGAAGGGAATTGGGATGGATATGGTGCGGATCCTGTAAATCCGAATTCATTATTGATTGCATGTCAACTGTTCCAAACGCTACCTACATGGTTTTCACCACCAGAAATTTCCTGTGATCCAGATGGTGAAGTTTCCTTTGGGTGGTATTTTGGCCCAAATAAAACATTTTCTATAAGTATTGGTTCAAATGGTGAACTTCATTTTTCGGGTCTTTTCGATTTAGCCGAAGCTTATGGAACGGAGCATTTCTATGGTGAACTGCCCAGAACAATACTAGACAATATCTGTCGAGTTCATAACTAGAGGCTGTCCCAAAAGGGTGATTTTTGCGAGGGGATTTTGAAGAGTGTTCATTTTAGAGGTATTTTCTTTTGGGAGGGGGTGACTTTGCTCTCCTATGACGTTAGGATTCTGGTTTTGGGGTCCGTTTGCCTGGTTTTCTTTGTATGGGCCGACAGTAGGCCTGTGAAAAAGTATTGTCCTTGCTTTTCCGCTCTTTATTTAGGCCGCCGCTTTGGTTTTTAGTTCATCTTGCTGGGCCAGCATCTTGGCCACTTTCCATAGATTGTGCGAGAGGACCGACCAGGCTACGCTGATCGAGCGGTTGGCAAAGCCTTTGCTGCGCAATCGCCCGGCCTGCCAGCGATTCTTCAATACCCCGATCCGCCCTTCGGTGCTGGCCCGGCGCTTTTGCAATTGCCTGAAGTGTGGTTCCTCCATCCGTTTTTTCAACTGCTTCGGATCGCGTGGACAGAGCGCATCGTAGATGCCCTCCTGGGCTAACTGTCGGCGGGCCCGCTGGGAGGCGAATCCCCGGTCCGCGCACATGGCCGCTATGGGTTCGGCTAGGTTGAAGCGGTTCTGTCTTTGCAAACTCTCTTGCATTTGTTCATTTTCGCTTGGCGTCCGGCTGCCGTAGAGTTTCCAGTCCAGCAGGTATCCTTCAACGCTTTCACCCAAAAACAGGGTGTTGCCAAACTCAACCTCTTGGCCCGCTTTGCCTCGCACAATCACCTGCGCATCGGGTTCGTAAACACTCAAAACTTTCTCTGCGTTTTTCACCTGGCGCCCGCCAATGATTCGCTCGTGCGCTTGCTTGATGACCACCGGGATTAGCTCGCTCATGCGCTCCATCCGGGTAAGGATCTGTTGGACCTGTTTTTCGCTGTAATCGCTTTGCTCCCAGCAGGCTTGCAATAATTCCCGGTGACTGCGGGCATGCTCCCCGATCCGTTTGAGCAGCTTTTTCATCTGCCTCAAGATACCCTTGCGTTGCCGCGCGCTGTCCTTTCGCCGCCGGCTGTGGGTCATCTGTATGCACAGCCGATTCATCTGCCGAGCCAAGGGCTCCGGTTCGATCGGCATGCGATGGCGCAAACCGGCCTTCTCACGGATCAGCCGGATCGCTTTGAGCAGCGTGCCCGCTACATCCTTGAGCAGCACCCAGTCCGTCGGCCAATGAATGTTGACCTCCAAACAGGTGCCGTCGAGCAGGCAAATGGTGGTGTCTATCGGCTTGTCCAATCCCACCACCTGCCGGGCCAGATCGGCATCGCCCACAACCTCAGTCAAGGTCCGGTGCAAGGCCCTCAACTGCTCTTCGCTGAAAAACTTCGAGGCCCGTTCCAGGGTGCTCTTGGAGATGCCCCTTATGCCGTCGATATGGCGGACACGACAAAAGTCAGCCAACAGATCGCTGCTGCCCAGAGCCCT
Source organism: Opitutales bacterium (assembly GCA_965226205.1). Lineage (GTDB taxonomy): Bacteria > Verrucomicrobiota > Verrucomicrobiia > Opitutales > UBA2987 > JAJFLU01. Next base: position 22,864 of record CBDDCJ010000021.1, read on the forward strand.
CGACAAATGCCGAAACGAAATCCCACCGAGCAGATAACGCAGCGTTTCCATACGCAACGCCTTGAGGGCAAAATTAGCCCGCTTTTGCCGGGCCTTTACACTCATTGGCTGGCCTCTTTCCAAGGCCAGATCAACGCCCTGCGATTCCACCTCCGAATCGATCAGCAGCCGGTCGATACGCTCGATGGTGGCGCGAAAGTTATCGTAATCGAGGCAACGGTCGACCACAGTTAAAGCTGGACGCAGGAGGCATTGGATGGCTATATTTTTCATAGAAAGGGCTATATTGATTTTCGCTAACGCAATTATAGAACCCTTTTTTAGCCGGATCGAGCAAAAAAATGCTCTTTCCGGCTATTTTTATAAACGTCATCCAGTTGACTACAAAATCTTTATATTTTTGGGACAGCCTCTAACTAGAGGCTGTCCCAAAAACCCGAATTTTGCGAATTGAGATATTCGACTCCGAACTGTAAGGGAACGTAAGTCATTCAATTCCGTCAAAAACGCTGTATAAGGCCTCTATTCGTTATAAATATAATCGCGTCAGACAGAGGTCTATGGTAGAATTGTATTTGAATATGCAAAACAAGAGTATTTGAATATGCAAAACAAGAGAAAGGCTGACGGTGTTATAGACATCGAAATTGCCCAAAATCCCCTAAAAACGGTCTTTATGACAGCTTTATAAACAAGTTAACTTACTGTAAAACAAATGGTTATAACTTTGGGACAGCCTCTAACTAGATCAGATTAGTGGTCATTTTTCTTGTGTTTTCACCTAACGAATTGCTCTCACGATTTATTTTGGAACGTAATAAGTATAGCGTTGAATACATGAAAGCAAAGCCGGGGCTATTCATACCAAACCGTGAAGGTAAGCTTTCAGTCCTTAGGTCAACTGACCAATCCGAAGAACAAATCTGGAAATGGGGTAACGACCATGCAGCGATTCCAATGGGAAAGACATTATACGGGCGAGCTGATTGCATAGGAATGCTGTTTATCACACTCGGTCTTAATATCGAACCAGACGATTCACCTCCTCGACATGCAAACATTGTGGGTTGGCCTGAAGAGAAATCAAAAAGAAAAAATCTGGCTGATAAGCTTGCGCGTGAAGCAACACTGGTTTTGAGAAAATCCTAAAATATGAACACTGGAAAAAGTGAACTTTAAGCGGGATACACTTGTTCAGGGGAAGACGATGAGGAAAATAAAGATTTTCAGGCGAAACGATCCTCGGTGAACGGGTCGGCGGTATTGGAATAGCCGCGGATTTCCCAGAAGCCAAGCCGGTCTTCAGCCATGAATTCTATTTTCCGGACGAATTTGGCGCCTTTCCAGGCATAGAGTTTTGGAACAATAATTCTCGCTGGGCCCCCGTGCTCGCGGGTGATCGGTTGGCCGTCAAATTGAGTGGCGATGAGTACATCGTCGTCCAGCAGTTGATCCAGAGGAAGGTTGGTTGTGTAGTCGTCGTAGGAGGTGAAGTACACGTATTTGGCCTCCGCGGGCGGATCGGCCCGCTCGTAAATTTCCGTAAAGGGAACCCCGCTCCAACGGCAGTCGTATTTGCTCCAGGTGGTCACGCAATGAAAATCGCTGACATCTTCCACCTGCGGCAGGGCATTGAATTCCTCCCAGTTCAATTCCATGGGGTGGCGCGCCAATCCGTGGATTTTAAGCGTCCATTGGTCGAGCGGAATATTCGGCTGGATGCCCAGATCGAGTACCGGGAAGCCTTTGGTCAGATGTTGTCCCGGCGGTAGCCTGTTGGCCGTTGGTTTCTCAAGGGGCTCGAATCCGGCGGATTTCTTTTTTTCAGCCCAGCGTTCCTTGGCTTTAATGTATTTTACTTTCAGGTCCATAGGTAGCTATTTCCGATCTATCCAATCCGTTTTAATCATAATATTTACTGCAACCATTGTCAGGTTGCCGCCGGCCATAGGGAAGGTTTGGGCAATTGACCGGTTTTTTCAAGTTTAACTCCAAATTTTCTCAATCGCAGGTCTGCGCCGATGTATTCGATGGTATTGAATTGTTTGGTTTGCAGGCACTTTTGCAGGTGGGGAATGGCTGTTTCAGCATCTTTGCGGAGCAATATGTCGAGGGCGGTGTAAAAATAATTGGAGCATTGATTGAGCTGTTGATCCCTGGAATCTTTAATTTCATCCCCAGTCAGGGCGGCCACCGATTTTTCTTCAACTTCTCCCAATTGAAAGCGGACCCGAGCCGCATACAAGGGAGGAATTTCAGCGCCCCCCTCCTTTTCCTCAGCAAGCCTTTTATCGAAATGTTTTTGCAACTCCTCGTTTGCCTCTTCTTCCTTCCCTAGAGACATGCGTGTAAACCACAATAATAATTGGGGATCGTCTTTCTGGACAGGTTTTTTATACAGGCGCAGGGTTTTTTCAAGGTCAACCAGGGCTTCCGGGTGCCGGTCCAGAGTGAGATGAACCAGGCCCCTGAGAAGGTAGACATCCGCGTATTGCCGGTTGATTTGGAGCGCTTTATCAAACTCAAACAAGGCGGCTTTTCTATAACCCTGCAGCAAATACACTTTCCCTTTCGCAAACGATGTGCGGTAAAGCCGGGGGTTGACATGCAATGCCAGGTTTAAATCGTCCAGGGCGCCGGCCAGATCTCCGGTTTGCATTTTCGTGACTCCACGGGCCGAAAGAACGGTGGCGGAGCGCGGTTTTCGATCGATAACCCTTGTAAAATCCTCGATCGCTTCTTTGTAAAGCCCGAGGACGAACTTGAGGATTCCGCGTTTAAAGGCGGCCATATTATGGTCGGGTTTCAAACGCAGCACGGCATTAAAATCCTGCATGGCTCCATCGGCGTCATTTTTCATCTCATGCATGACGCCGCGCCCAAAGAGGGCTGTAATATCGCCCGGTTCGATCTCCAAAACTTTTTCAAAATCGAAATAGAAACCGTCGAAATCGTATGTTTGGGCTCTTGTGATGCCTCTTTGCACGTAAGCCGCAGTGTTTTTGGGGTTCAGGCGAACAGCCTCATTGAGATCATGCAGGGAGCCTTGCAGATCCCCTATTTTCCGCAGTTTCCGGCCCCGTTTGACCAGGCGATCGGAACGTTCCGCATTCTCAATTTCAATTTCCTTTTCCCCTCCATAAATAAAGAGATTAACCGTCGGCAGGGTCAGTAAGAGGAACCCGGCTCCGGCGATCCGCCATATATTCCCGCTTGGTCCCCGGGAGATTCTGACACGGCTGCACTTCATTTATAATCGATTCACAATCAAGTTGTTAAGAATTTTATTTTTTAAAAATTTGCAACGACCCATTCATTTTCCTCTTCGACAATGGAAGAATGCTCAAACTACCACAACCCAGAGGTCCCTATATTTTTCATTAAGCTATCTAAGGCCGTCCGATATTATAGGCAAATCAATCTGAAACAAGTATTTTCAGTGTTGGGATTAAGCATTTCACGCTTTTTAGGTAGCCAGAAACCAGATTTTATAAAGTTTTTTTAGAATTTTCACATATTCGTAAAAAAACTGTCAATTCCTTGACTATCGTAGAATAATTGCATTTATAGCATTAAATACAGCTATAAAAGCAATTTAATGCTTCCAGCTCAACCCAACCACAGTTTGATTGAGGGCGTTCGTTGTTTACAGGCCCTCTCTTCGTCAGGACAATCTCTTCGTTCGATTGAAGTTTCCCGCTTGCTCAAGATCGAACCTACGAGGACCCATCGCCTGCTCAAAACTCTTGCCCATCTGGGTTTGGCTCATCAGAACGACGACCGAAAATTTCAGGCCGGTCCCGGAATCCACGCCCTCGCCTCGCAAAGCCTCTGCAATGCCCCATTATGGCGCGCCATGCGGGAACCCCTCCAGGATTTGCAGCGGCAAACACCCTCTCATAAAATTACCCTCGGGATGTGCTGGGAAGGAATCGTTTCTGGTTTCTACGGCAGCGAACCGGGCATGCCCGCGGACTGGGCCATGGGGCGTATGGATATGCAGGCTGCCACCCGTTCCGCCATCGGCCTGGTCTTGCTCTCCGGTTCTTCTCAGGAGAGAGTTGAGGAAATATTTATAGGCCGCCCGATCCCCGATTTTCCCGGCGGATTGCCCGCTTTGGCGCAGGAATTAAGGGCCATCAGGAGCCAGGGCTACGGCCTTGTGCCGGGGACCGGGGCCGAGCCCGCAAATCAATCCTCCCTGGCCGTTCCCCAGGAAAACAAACTCTATGCCATCGCCCTCACCGGGACCATTGCGGAAGAGGATATTCGGCTCCACGTTCAGCTCATGCGCCACACCCTGGAACTACTCCACACCGCCCATGAATAAGGATTAGCGCCCGGCCTCCCACCTTCCACAGTGGAGCAAATTTGGCAAATATCCTTAACCTGCCGGTACGCTCCAGTCTTCAACCTCAAGCCCCGGAATTCGTTGAAACTCCCGGGTATTATTGGTAATTACCTTTAGTCCGAGAGCAAGGGCGTGTGCGGCAATCATGATGTCCATGGCCCCGATTACCTTTCCCTCCCGCTCAAGTTGCGCTCGAATATACCCGTATTGCTGGGCGGCTTCGTCATCGTAGGGGAGAACCATCAAAGAAAGCAAAAATTTTTGCAATGCTCTCGCGTTTTGTTCTCTCTCGCGTTTTGTTCTCGTTTTCGACTTTTCTCAACACCGTAATGCAATTTCGACACCGTAATCGACGATACCGCCATATCTCCGATTGACACATGCAGAAAGCGGTCCCGCGCACTTTGGGGGCACCGGTTGATTATAAGTATGCATATATTAGTGTCCAGCAGGTAACGCATCAGTCAAAGTCTAGTTTTGCCGCAACTGAATTTTTGGCTCGTTTCTAGCGACCATGTAGTCCTCGGAAAACTCCTCACAGGCATCGAATAAAATGTCCCAGGAATACGCTTCGGGCAACAACACCACGGCCTGGCCCATTTTTTTTATATATACTTGGGTGCCATCAAATCTGAATTCCTTGGGCAAACGGACGGCTTGGCTACGCCCTGTCTGAAATAATTTTGCGGTTTTCATATGCTTAGTATGTATCAATGATAGATATCCGGCAAGCTTTTTTTATTTTGAACTCGCTTTCAACGACGGGAGAAGTGTCGTGGCGAATATTTGTTCGCTTATTAAGTTGCAGGGGCGGGCGCCTGGAGTTTGACTTTTTGCATGGTTATAATAACTGCGGTTTATGAGGGCGATTTGCATTGTTCCGCCCGGCACGAGGCTTCCGGCGCCGAACTGAGCACCGATGCCCCGGTGGACAATCAAGGCAAAGGCCAATCTTTTTCCCCGACCGACCTTTGCGCCACCGCTCTGGGGACCTGCATGACCACCATAATGGGCATACGGGCCCGGCAGTTGGGCCTCGATATGGCCGGAGCCCGCTTTAAAATTACAAAAATCATGTCTTCCGATACACCCCGGCGCATCGTGGGTCTGCCCATTGAATTCTGGATTCCCGGCAAACATTCCGATGAAGTCAAAGCAGCTCTGCGCCAGGCGGCGGAAACTTGTCCGGTTAATTACAGCATCCACCCCGATATCGAAAATCCCGTCACCATTCATTGGACTGACGAGGATTGAGGCCGGAGACCGCACGGATAGGTAAAAAAATGTCCACCAGCATCCGCCTATACCAGGCATCGGGATTTGAGGACTGCTGGCGTCATGTCCTCTCGCCCTGGTTTCGGAAAAAACATTCTCCCGCATCCCTGTCTTCCTCGAAACGTCCCTCCGTGGTGGTCGTTCCCAATCAGGCCCATGCCGCATTTCTCAAACAAAAGGCTTTAGGGGCGGGTATACCGCTTTTCGCGATTCATTTCTGGAGTCCGGGAAATCTCCGCGAATTCCTGCTCAAGGCGACCCGCAAAAACAATCATAAACGCATCGCCGTACGCGAAGATTTGCTCCTTTTGATGGCTGTTGCGGCAGCTGAATGGGGGGATGGGGAAGGCCAACCTTTTTTGGAGATTCTTGAGAAGCAGCCCGATGAGCTTGTGCGCACTTTGGATAAACTCAAGGCAGCCGGGCATGGCAGTAAGTCACTGAATGGTGAATTATGGGCTGGCGTGGCTTTCAAGTATGAAAAACTTCTTGCCGAGGCCGGTCTGCAAACTACCCAGCAGGCGGACTGGCACCTGTACGGAGGGAGAATATCGACCGCAAAACCGATAGATTCCATGCTCATAACCGGCTTTTCGGCCCGGCGCTGGGAATGGCTGGCCCTTCTCCGGGCAGGATGCGCTCGTGCCTCAGAAGCCTTGGTTTGTTTGCCATTGGCCCGTGACAATCAAACGGAAAGAATCTGGACCGGCGCCTGGGAGGAATTTTTAGGAGGGGCGGAAACGGTCCCGGCGGCAGAACCGGCAATCGATTTTTCCTTTTCCAATTTGTGCCTGAATTTTTCCATGGATTTGCCGGGAGCGCCCGAGCACTCCTCGGTGGATTTTTATTTGGCTGAAAATGTTTGCCAGGAAGCGGAGATTATCACGGCGTGCGCTTGTTCTTATTTACAAGATCCGAATTGCCTGCGCCTGGGTATTTTAGCGCCACCGGGTTCGATTTTGGGGCGAGAAGTGGCCTCGCGGCTGGCCCGGCTGGAAATTCCTTTTCTGGATAATATCGGGTATTTCCCCGCCCAATCGACGCGGCAGAGTTTGTTGAATTGTTGGCTGGATTTTCAACGGGACCAGAGTCTGCCCTCGTTTCACATTTTCCTGCGTTTACGGCGAAATCTCGAAATGGACCCACCCAAGCTCTTTCGATCCGCGGAAAGAGATTTAAAAGAAGCGGCCAGGGTTTTGCTGACCGGGCATTTGAGTGTTATCCATGCGTGGTTGAGCGAGCATCGACCAGAGGGGAAGGGTATTGAAATATTGAGCCAATGGCCCGCGCTCCCCCCACGGGATTCATTTTCCGGGTTTTTGCAAGCCTCTCAGGGGCTCATCGAGAGGCTCGGCTGGAAATCCGAATTGGAATTCCTGGCCGCACGGGCCGAACCTCTGAAAAAAGCCCTCATCAAGCCGGTCAAGCGGTCCGTTTTTATGCGGTGGCTGGGCGAGATCCTGCAAACTCCGGGCCGGACCCGCCATAATTGCGGGCGGCAATCCCTTTCCCCCCTGCACCTGTTGACTTATGAGCAGGCCGAAGGGCAGGATTTTTCCCATCTCATACTGGGCGGCCTGAATCACGGTTTATGGCCCCCGGAACCTCCCATTTCACCCTACCTGCCGGACGAGCGTCTGGAGGCCTTGAACAAAAGCAGTCTTGCCCAAGGCGCTCAGGGAGAGGGGCATTTGACGGTTAAAAATAAACGCGGTCTTTTGCTCGGCGCGGGCGAGCTGCGCCAGTTGTCGCGGGATGCTTTCAGCGGTTTGCTGGAATCGGCCACATGCCGGATGGCGGCGACCGCATCCCTCAAGGCGGAGGATGATTTCAGCCGCGCCGCCACCCCCAGCGAGCTTTATTTAAAACTTTTCCGGGCGGATACCGGAGGCCACCTGGATAACAAGGCAATGGGCGAATTGGCCTCGGCAACCCGCCATTGGCTCCCCCCATTTCCACAAAGCGACAGGGGCTCGATCAACACAAAAGACCGTCAACGTTTCCTGCGCGCCCACCATGGCCGGCGGGATAAAGAAACACCATTCGGTGAATTTGAATTCGCTTTTCGCGAGCCGCCGCCCGGCGGTTTGGCATTGTCCTGCAAAGCCTGGGAGTCGGTTTTAACTCGGCCCGCCTCCGTGTGGATGAATTCGATCCTGGGAATTCGCCAGGCCGTGGATTTTAGCGAACCGAACAACTGGCCCATGACGATTGGAATCTGGGGCCATGAGTGGCTTAGTCTCGACCAAGCTGCCTCAGATGCTGAACGTATGTTCGCTTCTTTTCCTGAAAAGGGAGGTTGGGCCAAGCAGGTGGATGAAAAAGCGCGATGGCTGAAAAAAGCTGTCAACGAAGCCTATCAAAAAGCCGGCAGAACCTTGCCCGACTGGTGGATATCGGGTTGGTCCCAGGCTTTGCGCATCGCCGCCGGGCTGGCCAAATCCGTGGATGCCCTGGAAGGCTGGCCCTTTTCCCACAGCGAGTGGAACTTGCCTCCGGGAACCGCAATCGAGCTTCATCCATCCCAGCCAAGTGCCCTCCCCGTCTCCGGACGCATTGACTTGTTGTTGTCCAAAAAACCTCTCGAATCGCCTCAATCGGGCTGCGCATGGGCGGGGCAGACGCCTCTTTGGGTGATTGATTTCAAAACGGGAAAGGATAATCCTTTGCGCATTCGGGATTTGCAAAACGGGAAAGGTTTGCAAGTCGCCCTCTACGCCCTGGCCCTTCATTCGCTGGGCGCGGAAGATGTCAGCCTGTCGGTCTTGAAGGCATCGGACACATTGACCAACCCTTTATCATGGAAAGAGTTGCAGGATTCCGAAATGCAACCGCTTTGGGCCCTACTTTCCAAAATGCAACGATCCGGGGTATTGGGAATGACCGGGCCAGTCAGGTCCAAATACGGGGTCGTGGTGGAATACCCCCTGGCAACCCTACCCCTGGACACCGAAATGCTGCGCATAAAATGGGAAAAGACCCACCCGCTGCTTCCCGCTGCCAAAAGTTCCTCATGACGGACCCATCTCCAGCCACAATTTTGCCCATCGACCAGGCCGAGCGCGATCGTTTCTCGCAGGATGCGGCAAGGAATTTTTCCGTCATCGCCCCGGCCGGGACCGGCAAAACCCGCGCCATTGTGGAGCGCATCGTCCATATCGCCCGGTCCGGTCCAGTGGGAGTGGCGAGCCCTTTGTCCCGCCTGGTGGTGGTCACATACACCATCAAAGCAGCTGAAGAGATGCGCTTTCGCGCCCACAATGAATTAGTGGCCAAAGGGGTCGGAATCGAGGCGGTGAGTTTGCTGCGCAGCGCATTCTTTGGCACCATCCACAGCTTTTGCGGAGATTTGTTACGGCGGTTCGGACCTTCCGCCGGTCTGCCTTCCGATTTCGAAATAGTGGAAGACGATCAGGCCCTTTGGCAGGAATATTTTGCCGGCAACGATTCATTTATCAACTTCTTGCCGGATGAGGCGCAAAAGCACCTCATGCGGCATATTCCATTGCCCCGCATACTCGAATTGGCGAGGAGCTACCGGCTGCCCTCCGAGGGTATTGAGGGCCGGCCCATTACAAAATTTCCCAATCCGCAACTGGATCCGCTGCTCAACTTTGAACCGTCCGACAAGAGGGCATTGCGGGGCATTGCGGAGGGAAAGGACATCGCCCGGGCCTGGTTGGTTGAATGGGAAACAGGAACCGGCTACCTGCCGCTGCCCGATTTTTCCAAAGGCGGAAAAGTTTTTCAGGTTCTTTGGAAATCGAGTTTTCAACCTCTTCGCGATTGGCTGGGGACGGCTTCGCTTGCCCTGATTGGCGAAATCGCCAACCAATACCGGAAATTCCGCATCGCTTCGGGATGCTTGACCTACGACGACTTGATCGATCTGGCCGGCGTCCTTGTGCGCGATGAACAAAGCGGCCCCAAGATTCGCGCTGCCGGTTATCGCATCCTTCTGGACGAAGCCCAGGATACGGACGCCCGGCAATTCGAGGTCTTGACCGAAGTGGCACGCCCATCCGTCGCCCATGGTTTCTGGCTGGAAACGGGAATGGAACCGCCGGAACCGGGACGTTTCTGCATGGTGGGCGACCCCCAGCAGTCCATTTACAGCAGCCGGGCCGATTTGACGACCTATCATCGCATCCACAAAAGCCTGGTCGAAAGCGGAGCGGCCGAGGATCTGGTTTTCACGGTCACTTTTCGTTGCAGCGAGAGTGTGGTTGCCGCCGTCAACAACTTCTTCCCCCATATTTTAAAGGGAGGCGGTGAAGATAACCGGCAAGCTCAAGCTTCATTCGTCCCCTTGTCTGCGCGAACAGGCGCGGATAGGGGCCAGGTTTCGAGGATTAACCTTGGGGTTCCCGGCGATTTTGATTCCAGGAGCGAACAAGAGTTGGCCCACGCTTTTGCCGAATGGTTTCAAAGCCAGCCGCTGGAAATGTTTCAGGCCGGCGATTTTTCCGAAGTGGCCATTCTTTGCCCCCGCAACGAATGGCTGCGAACCCTCCACGGAGCATTGTCCGGCCGTGGAATCGAAACGCAGTTGCATTCGGGCAGCCATGCTTGGGGGGACAATCCCGCCTTTCTCTGGTTTACGGCCCTGCTCACGGTAATTTCGCAACCGGAGAATTCTTTTGAAATTTACGGTGTTTTACGGGAAATTTTCGGGATATCCGACCACGATCTGGCGGTTTATAGCCAAAAGCAGCGTTTCCAAATACTGCATTCTGCCGGGGGAGATGATATTGTTTCCAAAACGCTGGCCGATCTCGCCAACCTCCGCCGGGAAATGGACGGCAGGACTCTGAGGGACGCCGCATGTCACCTGGTGGAGACAATTTGTCTGAAAAATCGCCTCTCCCTCTTATCGGATAAGGAAGAAGGAAAGTTTTCCGGTTTAATCGAGGAATTGCTGGCGGCCGCGGCGCGGGCCGAGAACGAGAGATTGTCCCTGGAGGAATGGGCCATCTCCCTGGCCGGACAGTATAACCGCCGCAGCGCGGCAGGCGCCATTAAAAAGGGCCACCTCCAATTGCTCTCCTGCCACCTGTCCAAAGGGCTGGAATGGGATGCCGTGATTTTGCCCTATTTCCACCGTCAGGTCGGTTATGGACGTTTTACCTATCCGGCGCTGAGGCAGGCGGGCGCTGGCGACAATCCCCGCCTGGCGCTCGACAGCCAGCATCAATTGGGTGATTTGCAACGAAGAGAAAAGGAAGTCAGGAGCCGGGAGCTTGAGAGGCTTCTCTATGTGGCGGCCACCCGCGCCAGGCGCTCGCTCATCCTTATCGACGATCACAAGTTCATTTCCAGACCGGCCCATTCCCTGGCCGAAAAGCTGCAAATTCTACCCGATGGAGAAAACACCAAGGCATGGCTGGAATTGCCCGGAGCCTTAAAAAGAGCGACCGATGGGGCCACTTTGGAGCCAACCGCCCCAACCGTCATTCCTCCCGTAGAAAAGCTGGAGGCCGCCATTTTCGAGAAAGCTCAGGCCCTCTCGGAAAAATTTATCCGGCGGATCCTGCCCAGCAGCCTGGCCCATTGGGAGGCGGCTCCGGCCTCAAGGGATGAACCCGAGCCTCTTTTGGGGCATGAATTTCCGGAGGAATCTTTAGCCTTCGATGGGGCCGCCTACGGGAACTGGTGGCATGATATGATGGAGACAACGCCCTGGCGCGAGAATCCCGAAATTTGGAAAAACCATTTCCACAACAGTCTTTCTTATTGTCCTGATGCCGAAAGAGGAGCCAAAGAAATTAAACGATTTCTCTTATCCGATATAGCTAATAAACTGGCTCGGCATGGTTGGGCCATCCTTACGGAAATACCTTTCCTCTGGCAGGCGGATAAAACTACCGCCTATGAAGGAATCATCGACCTGGCGGCCCTTGAAACGACCAGAGGTAATTGGCTCATTGTCGATTGGAAAACCGACCGGTTTGAGCAAGGGGACAAAGATTGGCAGGAAACACTCAAAAATCGTTATGGCAAACAAGTCGGTATATACAGGCAGGCGGTGCAGTCGATTTTCGGCCTGAAAGAAGTAGAAACCTTCCTTTATTCCACCCCCAACGGGTCTTCTCATGCTCTTTTATAATAAAGCCCAATCCATTGGTAGCGGGGGCGTGTAGTCCGATTGGATGGGAATGGATTCTCCCGATTTCACGGCATGGCCGATGGCTTCGACGATTTCAATAATATGTGCGGCCCGCTCGCCCGTTGCCCGGTGCGGCCTGTTATTCAGGATGGCATCCGCAAATTCTTCCACTCCGCGAGCGACTTCATGGCCCTCAAAGGGCGTCTTCAAATAGGGAACGGGCTCATATTCCTCGCCATATTCGGCATACTCGACGGCGCAGTCAAATCCCTGAAAGTTTCCCAAGTATAAACTGCCGTCGTCCCCGTGCAGTTCAATCGAGTGCCTTTCTTTCGAGGTTTTAGCGTAAAAATTTGCCGTTAGGCGGGCCAACATTCCACAGTCGAATTCAATAATGGCGAAGACGCAATCGGGGGTCTCGATATGAAAGGATTCCCCCTTCAAGGTCTTGCGATGCGGGTGGACGACGGTTCCAAAAGCCCGCACCCGTGAAACGCGCCCAAAGAGAGCGGCCAGATAGGTCAGGGGGTAAACGCTTACATCCCAAAGTATGCCCACATCGTAGAAGGGTTCCGGGTTCGGGTGCCAGGTTTCAATGCGCCCATGATTGATTTCGGCATTAACGAGGCGAACTTTACCCAACCTGCCCTCGCGCAGAACCTTCCAGGCCGTCTGCTGGGCCTCTCCCATGAAATTGGTCGGGGCGCTGCTCAAGCGCAGATTTTTTTCGCGGGCCAGGGCCACCAGTTTTTGGGTTTCCGCATAACTCAAGGCCAACGGCTTTTCCGAATGGACATGCTTTCCCCCGTTGAGACATTGGGTGATAACATCGTAATGGGAGTGGTGAATAGTCAGGTTTACTACGACATCGATGGTTGGATCGGAAAGAACATCCTGCAAAGATGGATACGCCCTGCCGCCATATTCCACCCCAAATTTCCTTGCCCGCTCTTCCTCAAGATCGGTGAATCCGGCCAGGTTGACTTGTTTATAGTTTTGAATCTGTTCGGCATACTTGCCTGCCACATTTCCGCAACCGACAATAGCTACGTTTACTTTTTCCATAATTAATTGATGGATTTTTTCTTTTTTATTGCGGCTGCGGCCACGGCCACAGATCCAGCACTTTCTCAACGCACGCTTTGATGGCCGGAACGGGATTCTCCACATCCCCCTCGTGCTCCAGAATGGCATAGCCAATTTTATCGTTGGAGTAGATCAGTCCAATCAATCTTTCCAAATCGAGATTGCCCTGGCCGACGACGACATCTTTCGGCTGCCGGGAGCGATCAAAGATAAAATCCTTAATGTGGACACCGTAAAGCCGGTCGGCAAAACGCTCAGCCATAGCGATGGGATTCTCGCCGGCGTCCATAGCCCAAGCCGTATCGAGGCAGAGGCCGATCCGCTCGCCGGTGTTGGCCAGCACGTGGGCGATCATCTGTGCGGAACCCAGCCAATGCCGACCGCCATGATTATGAATACCCAGAAAAACATCGTATTCGTCCGCCAGTTTTTCCGCCAAGCGCCAGCTTTCGGGCGATGTCCGGGGGCTGAAATCCACACTCATAAACCCGGCACCGGATAGTTTCAGAAATTCAAACAACGGTCTCACCAAAGCTTCCTCATGACCCAGGCGTTCCACCCCGATGCTGGCGATCTGAATACCCGAGCTGCGGTAAGTCTCGATAATGGACGCGAAAGAGGAAACGTCCATGAAGTCCGCGTGAACCTTGCAAATTTCGATATTCGACACGCCGCATGCCCGCAGTTTTTCGATGACTTCAGGATTCGTTTTAAATCCGCGAAAACAATAACTTTGCAGGCCTAGGCCTAATTCCATTTTTCGGGTGTTCATTTGTTAATTGAAAATATTGATTACAATTCCTTCTTTGCCTTTTCCGCCAGATAAATGTTTCTCAGGGCGGCGAAATCCTCATCCCGTCCGCTGCTGCGGAAATGATGATCGAATTTCTCCCATTCAAGCATTTCTTTTTGCGCGACCTGAAGGCGTCTTTCGATTTCCGCGTCGTCGTCCTGTCCGCGTCCCTCCAGGCGTGTGCGCATCTGCGCCAGGTTTTGCGGAGAAATGAAGATGGTGGCCACCCGTCCCATCAACAGCGGGTCCGATTTGGCCGCCCGGCGGATGGTGGCCGCTCCCTGCACGTCGATGGCCGCTATCAGGTCGATGTTTTGGCCGAGTTTGCCATGGATTTCGCTTTTTAAAATTCCATAGCGGTAAATGTGCACACGGGCATGCTCGAAAAATCCCCCCTCCTGAACCTTTTTTTCAAAGTCTTCCGAGTCCAGGAAATAATAATCTTCTCCCTCAACCTCGCCCTTTCTCGGCGATCGCGTGGTCGCCGTGACCACCCGTTGCAGGCCGGGCTTATAGGCTTCTAACATGCGCTGGCAAAGGGTCGTCTTTCCACTCCCGGCCGGGCCGGATACAATCAACAACAACGAGGAAGGGTCTTTATTCGCGGTCATTTCAATAAGTGAAGGCCGTGATGCACAAAACCAGTCCGTATCCCGCGAAGAGGGCGCCGAAAATCCTCACACGGAGTTTGCGGCCAAAAAGCCAGTCAACAAAATCGCGCAGCCGAAAAGGAACCGTTCCCAGATAGAGGGCCAGCAGGATGCAAACATAGACGAAGCCGACCAACAGCAGACGGCTGGTTTCTGGTTGCATGAAGGCGGCGTCTAAAGCGACTTTGGCCGCCAACAGACATAGTATGGCTCCCCCCCGGACGGACAAGAAGTCCCGCACATGGAAGAAAGACAGCGCCCCCACAGCCAGGAAGAAGGCGAAGAGTATTTTTTTGTAATTGCCGAAATCGGCCTCTCCCAACTGGGTCACCTGGTAAAGGAACCAGCCTCCGCCCAGTCCCATGGTGAGGATTGCGGCCGGCATCGAGCGCAGGAACTTTCTGGCCGGGGCCTCTACTTTTTCTCTCTTAATTAAAAGGACGACGCCGACCGTCAACAAAACCATTCCGGTGATTAAAGTAGCTACAAAGAGTGACATTGCCGGCAAAATTATAAGGCTGGCTGAAGGGCCCTATGGGAGGCGCGCCGAGGAGTTTGGCCTTGGCCGGGACCAGGCTCATTTTTAGCCAGAGAACCCAGCAGAGTGCCCACCGTGGCATCCTCGATGCGGACGGCCACCAGCGAGCCCGCCAGTTCTTGATTTCCCGCCAAAACAACCTTGCGGTTTCCCCGCGTGCGGCCCGCCAGAATACCCTTGCCTTTGCGCGCCGGGCCTTCCACCAGGACTTCCTGAGTGGTTCCGATGAGGGAGCGATTTCGCGCCAGGGAATGTTCCGCCAGGATTTTCAACAGAACCTGGTTGCGTTCCTCCTTGACGGCTTTGGGAACCTGGTCCTCCAGTTCAGCGGCCGGTGTGCCGGTGCGCACGCTGTATTTAAAAATGTAGGCCATCTCGAAACCGATTTCCTGGAAAAACTCCCGCGTAAGGTCGAAATCTTCCTCCGTTTCGCCAGGAAAACCGACGATGATATCGGTCGAAAAATACATGCCCGGCACAATGGCGCGCAAATCATCCACGATTTGCCTATAACGCTCGATGCTGTAGGGGCGGTTCATGGCCTTCAAAATACGGTTGGAACCGCTTTGCAGGGGCAGGTGAACGTGTTCGCAGAGCTTCGGCAAATCGCCATAGGCCTTGATCAGGTCCTTTTTGAAACCCCTGGGGTGGGGCGAGGTGAAACGGATTCTCTCGATGCCTCTGACTTCGTTGACTGCTTCGAGCAGTTGCACAAATGGGCTTTTCCCCTTCCGAAAAGGAATCTCGCGCCGCCCGTAGCTATTCACGATTTGGCCCAGCAAGGTGACTTCCCTGGTCCCGCCCGCAGCCAGTTCCTGCACCTCCTCCACGATATCAGCAATGGCGCGGCAGCGTTCCCTCCCCCGCGTCTTCGGGACGATGCAAAAGGTGCAGTTCATGTTGCAGCCCTGCATGATGGAAACGAAAGCGCTTATGCGCCGCTCCTCCGGGTTATGGGCGCGAATGGTGTTTTGGGAGCCTTCCTCCTCGTCCAGATCGACAATCGTCTGCGGGTGCGGGCCCCGGCCTTTAAGGGAGGCCATGATATGATCAAGGTGATCGGGCACACGGTGAAATTTCTGGGTGCCAACCAGTAAATCGAGGTCCGGCAGACGGTCCAGCAACTCTATTCCCCTGTTCTGAGCCATGCAGCCGAGGATGCCGATGACGAAATCGGGGTGGGTCCTTTTGTTTTTGGCCAGATAACCGGTTTTGCCGATGGCCTTTTGCTCCGCCTGGTCGCGCACCGCACAGGTGTTGAGCAAAACCACGTCCGCCTCCTTTTCGTGGTGGACGATGCTATAGCCACGATTGCGAAGCATGGCGGCGACCGCCTCCGAATCCCTTTCGTTCATCTGGCAGCCGTAAGTTTTTAAATACACCCGGTTCATAAAATTAAATAACTAAAAAAGATTTGTTTAAAAAAAGGCCTAAACTGCGTGGGTCAATGGATTAATGGAAATGTTCCAGAGCGGATACCCACTTTCCTCCCGGATACATGATGGCGCCGTCGTCCCCGTCTCTTGAGGCGGTGTATCAACGCATTTTTAAGGGTATCGGGTTCATTAACAACATCAAACATTCCGCCATTGTGAAGGCGATTGAAACTATGGGATTTACAATAAAGTAGAGAGTTACAGATTAATAAAATATTGGAAATAACATTCGCGGCCATTAGCAGTTAATCAAAAAATATTTCTCTATTTTTATTATCCGTCCAATCCGTGGTAAAAAATATTTTGCGTTTGTTCGGTTTTTCATAATAGTGAACATAAAAACATAGTATACGAACGAACACAAGCTTTTTTAAAAAAAAAATCATTTTAATATTTTTTATTAACTCATCTTGGCCATCAAGGAGATGCGAAATTTATTTACATTTTCCACCCCTATCAATCCACAAACCGCCAGGAAAATTCAGAATTTTCTTCCAAAAAAAAGATAGATTCCGCCACAAAAGGTGGAACGTACTGCCCCTAGCAAGTTTTAATACCGTAAACCCAAACAAAAGGTGGAACGGGCTGTCCCCAGCACGTTTATTCTTTAAACCTTCGGCCGCAAAACCTCCAACTTTGAGGATTGTTAGCACCGATCCGGGTTGCGCCAGCAACAACACAAGGAAGCCGGGGAACCTTGTGCTGGCATATCTGCATGAAAATAGTAGGGGCAGGTGCGCAACCATGCAAAAAACTCGAGAAGCTGGCATCAAGGTTAGCCAACAATTGGTATTTCCACTGCTACGGTGTGCCCTCTATTGTGGAAAGCTCCAGTGGAAGGAAAGACCTTTCCCATGTTTGACCGAGCAAAGGGAAATCAGCAATAATTAATAAATACTGCCGATTTGATCATCAAATCACGAAGGAAAAGATTGCCAAATCACATCGAAAGCAGCTATTTTCAACGAATATGAATATTCATATGGGAAATCTCGGAATAAATAATCTTATGACACAAGGAGAATGATTTATGATAAACACAAATGTTAAAGAACACTACAAGCAGAATGAGCTTTATAACCGTATTACTAATGCAATGTCAGCCTCTGGTATAAACATCGATTCTCTTACAGACGAACATTTTTACAGATGGATCAATTTCATACAATGGGGAAACTAAGTACGGCAAGATTGTCTGAGAAAATTGGACTGAATAGTTGTATGAAGGTCTTAGACCTTGGCTGTGGCATTGGCGGTGCCAGTCGATTTCTTGCGAAGACGTACAATTGCGAAGTGACTGGAATTGATGTTACACCGAAGTACATTGAAACGGCAAAACTCATTTCAGAAAAAGTGGGCACTAAAAATGTCACGTTTAAGCAAGCTAGCGCATTGGATTTGCCTTTTGAGGAAAACACTTTTGATGTGGTCTGGACACAGCACGTACAAATGAACATTGAAGACAAGAAAGCTCTCGTTAGTGAAGTCGAAAGAGTTTTGAAGCCGGGGGGCAAATTCGCGTACTTCGACATTTTGAGTAAAAATGGGGAAGAACTGAATTTTCCTGTTCCGTGGGCGCAAGATAAAAGCATAAGTTTTTTATGTTCAAGCGCCGCGTGGAGTGAATTCCTGAACACAACAGGGCTGAATGTAGAAAGTAAAGAAAATATCACTGCAGAAGCCATCGAATGGTTTAAGAACTTCTTCGAAACTGTTAAAAAACAAGGGGCGTCCGGGGTGGAAAGGGCGTCCGGGGTGGGTCCGAATCTTCTGATGGGAGAAGACGCCCCGCTGAAGCTGCAAAACCTTTTCAATACCATCCCATAGGGGTGAGGCAAGCTTCGTAACCCATTGATAATCAATGTGAGTTTTTGACTTTTGGGGGAATCGAATTTTTGAAATTTTATCACATGTTTCTCTTTTATTGCTTTTGCCACCTTGTGCTGTCCCATAGGTTTTCAACCAAACCCAGGGAAATAAGCCTGCTGGGGAGTCGCTCGCATTCTAAAGCGTCCACCGGCTGTCCCATAGAAATCGAGCAAGTCCCGCAGGTTAAAGCGATCCCAAAACACGCCTCTGACAAGTGTGAACAGGCGGACAAAACTATGCTCCCAGCGGCTCAACCAGGCCTGGAACCGGAGCAGCACATAGAGCAGCAAAGCGCTCCAAATCTGCCAGCGCACGGCATTGGCGCTATGGCCGAGGAAATCGCACAAGTTGAGCGTTTGTTTGATTTGGCGGAAGAAGGTTTCAATGGACCAGCGGCAGCGATACAGTTCGCTGATCGTATGGGGCGACCACTGCAAATTATTAGTCAAAAAAACCATCACTCGCCACTGGCCATCAATCTCCACCCATGCCGTTACCCGGCGCATCGGCTGGGGATAATCCTGACGGGATTTTTTGTTCTTAAGGACCACCAGATCGTCGCGAATAATATTGCCCTTGGGCTTCTTTAGCAGCCTCTTGACACAGCGTAAGGCCATGTTCTTTTTGGCCCGGGTGACAAAGTAAATGCCCCTCAAGGACAAGTCAAAGAGGTGGGCCAAATCGATGTAGGCCTTGTCAAACAATACGATTTCACCGGCTTTGAGGGCGGCGCACATTTCACGGGCTCGTTTGGCGTCATTGTCCCTGGCCGTGTCGATGATGGCAAACCGGGGCAGAAAACTTTGCAAATCCAGGCGCAAGTGACATTTGGCGGCCGCCTTTCGCCGACGATGTTTAGCCCAATCCATGCAGTTGGCGACCAAACCGATAGTGGACGAATCGACGATGTTGATAACGCGTTTGAAACGTCGGGGAAACCCCTTGAATTTACCACCCGCAAACCCCGGAGACAACGACTGCAAGTGCTTGAGCACCGACCAAAACAGTTCTCCCGACATCGCGGCATCGCGATGCTTGTTGGCGTAGGAAAGCCCGTTGCGACTGGGAGCGCTGGCCCCCCGAATACTGGCCAGCAACCCTCTGTGATGAGCGAGTCCGTCACAGACATCATTAGTCACAGACATCATTAAGCCCAATAGCATGAGTGATCTGAGCATAGAGCAAACTAACGATATGGCTCCATGGACTGAAACTGCGAGCTTTCTTATCGACACCCTACTGGCGGGCCAACTTGGCCACCAGATGTCCCGGAATAAAATTGCAAAGCTGTCGCAGAACGCACACCTTGCATTTGGCTGGATTTGCTTTTTGTTTTTTCATAGTAACCTGCTTCTAGTGAAACAGGCGAACAAGAGCAATTCCAGCCGTTTTGCGTTATTTCCTATGGGATGCTATTGAAACCTTTTTAAGAATTTAGTTGAACAAAAATCCGATGTAGAGATGGGAATTTTTGTAAAATATAAGAAATAATTAAAACTGATCAAAGGAGAAAGCTCATGAAACTATCTAGAGGCTGTCCCAAAAACCCGAATTTTGCGAATTGAGATATTCGACTCCGAACTGTAAGGGAACGTAAGTCATTCAATTCCGTCAAAAACGCTGTATAAGGCCTCTATTCGTTATAAATATAATCGCGTCAGACAGAGGTCTATGGTAGAATTGTATTTGAATATGCAAAACAAGAGAAAGGCTGACGGTGTTATAGACATCGAAATTGCCCAAAATCCCCTAAAAACGGTCTTTATGACAGCTTTATAAACAAGTTAACTTACTGTAAAACAAATGGTTATAACTTTGGGACAGCCTCTATCTATCCTTCCGGTTTTTATCGTTGCTGTGTTTAGCTTTTGCATTCTCATTACAAAGCGCGCACAGAAGAATCAAGCCATTAATACGAAAGAAGCGCGGAGTGTTTACATGTTATTCCTCGCATTTGGCTTGTGGACCCTGGCAGCGATCATCATGGGCATCAAAGGTCTTCATGTTTCGATCATGAATCAGACCTCTTTCTTGTGGCAGGCAAATGTTCTGATCATGATTCTCGTGGTTGCACTTGTCATTTCTCAGACTTTCCGAAGTGCCCTTCGCGGTATTGCATCCGCCACACCTTGGCATTGGTTCGTATGGATTCAGGCTTTACGGATTGGCGCAATTGGAACCGTGATCAAGGTGCTTAAAGGGGATATAGTCTCGAACTTTCCCATTTGGGTGGGGATACCCGATTTTTTATTCGGTCTTTCCGCTCTATTGGTGGGATGGTTTCTGCTGCGTAAGTCCGTAAGCCATCAATTTCTTATCGGCTGGAATTTGCTAGGGGCAGCCATCATCCTTGTGTCTTTAGTTGCGGCGACACCTTACTGGATGAATGAACCGGGATTTAGTTTCATCTTTGAATTTCCAATGATATGAAATGGACGGGGAAAACTGGACAGTGGAATAAGGTGGTCTTGAACCACTAAATTCGCTAACCTATGAATGTTATTAAATCACGAAAGAGAAGACAATACAGTGCTGAGTTTAAAGCCCGGGTGGCCCTGGAAGCCATCAGGGGCGCTCATACCATCAACGAGATCGCCGGTCGTTTTGAGGTGCATCCCAACCAGGTGACCCAATGGAAGAAGCAGCTTTTGCAGGGAGCAACGGAGCTGTTTTCGCGCCAGCGGCAGACTCTCAGCAAGGACAACGAGACGGAAAAAGATCACCTTTACCAGGAGATTGGAAAGCTGAAAGTAGAATGCGATTGGCTAAAAAAAAGTCTGAACAACTCGGTTGGTGAGAGGCGCAAGATGGTGCAACCACTTCAAGGAAAAATCAGTATCGGCAGGCAATGTCAGTTGCTGGGGCTGGCCCGCGGCAGCTATTACTATCGGGCCCGTGCCCAGTGCGAGCAGAACGTTCTCTACATGCATCGCATGGATGAGCTCTACACCCAATATCCGTTTTTTGGTTCTCGCCGGATGACCCAGTGGCTGCGTCGAGAGGGCCATGCAGTGGGACGAGGCCGCATCCAGCGGCTCATGCGCCAAATGGGCCTGGAGGCTATTTATCCGCGTCGAAACTTGAGCCAGGGGCACCGGCAGCACCGCATTTTCCCTTATCTGCTGCGGGGTTTGGCGGTCGAGCGGCCCGACCAGGTATGGTGCAGCGACATCACTTACCTGCGGCTGAGCCGAGGATTCCTTTTCTTGACCGTGGTGTTGGACTGGTTCAGCCGCTACGTGTTGAGCTGGCAGCTTTCCAACACCCTGGAGAGCCGCTTCTGTGTGCTCGCCCTGGAGGAAGCTCTGAGGCGGGCCCAACCTCAAATCTTCAACACCGATCAAGGCAGCCAGTTTACCGGCAGCGAGTTCACCTCGGTGCTGGGGCAAGCCGGGGTGCGCATCAGCATGGACGGGCGTGGCCGCTACCTGGACAACATATTTGTTGAACGCTTTTGGAGAACCCTCAAGTATGAAGACATTTACCTGCGCGAATACGCCACGGCAAAGGAAGCCAGCGAAGGGATAGCCCGCTACCTGGACTTCTACAACCACCTGCGCCCCCACCAAGCCCTGGGCTACCGGACCCCGGCCGAAGTCCATGCAATCGGAGCAAAACCAACCTCCCCGCCAATACAGCTTGCGGGCACCTGCGTGCCCGTCTTTGGCTAAGGACAAAATATATTTTTAAAAAATAATATGAACACGATTTCCACCTTAATCCCACGTCAAAATTGTCCAAACAACCCCGTCCACTTCAGATATTAGCTCCAAGTACTGTTGTGCCCATGCTCATTTCGATCAATTTTCTCATGGTGTGGAACGCTTTCGAGTCGACAAAACAGACGAATAAAGAGGGGAGAGCATCCATTTGAATCATGTTCAAATTTTAGTTCTAAGTTTGTTTTTAGGGGTGGTTGCTTATGGGATGATTGCCAAATTTTATATCATGCCGACCCTCGCCTCTCGGACGCGTGAGGAAGCGCTTGTGCCACTGATTTTTCTGCATTGCTTCCGATATGTTGGATTGGTGTTTCTTGTCACAGGGGTCGTGGCCCCGGATATCCCCCAGGCTTTTGCAGTCCCGGCAGCATACGGGGATCTTTTGACATCGATTCTGGCTTTGATTGCCGTGATCGCTTTACGCGCACGTTGGAGCATCGCCATGCTGATGGTTTGGATTTTCAATTGCATAGGGGTTGCGGATGTTGTGGTGGTCCTGTTTCAGTTCCTTCGCCTGGTGGATGCCGGACAATTGGGGGGTGCTTATTTTATTCCATCGCTTATTGTTCCTGCCATAATTGTGACACATTTGATGATCTTTAAATTGCTGCTCAAGAAATAAAAAAGGAGCCGCAATGCTCCTCACTAGAAAATTTCGCTGTCATCAACCAGTTGCGAAAGTCGTACAGGGGGGATTTTTGCATTATAATAAGGGCGTTACGATCTCTCTTCCTTTTACTATCTTGAATTAACCTTTTTGACTTGGCGTGGTATTTTTAAAAGATAAGCCTAGGGGAGGTATTTATATATGCCCCGAGAAAGTACGGAAAGTAAAAAGAACTCAATGTTCATAATTCATATTTTCTTGATTTACGAACATTTTCAAACCCGATAGTTGCTAGCACATCCCTGTTTTTCAACTCTATATTCAAAGAAAACACCGAACAGCTTCACCGGCTGCGGAGGATTTTTTTTTGAATGCAATAGTCTGATGAGGGCATACTCTTTTATCTCATCTTTGTCGGGGCTTTTGCCCTCGATCCGGCTTGAAAATCACTCGAATTCCTGAAGAACCAAAAATTATATTGATTCACTGATGCGATCGTTTCGGGATTCGGGATCTGTTGCGTTTGGTTTTTTTAGGCGTTTCGGCAGGTTTTTCGGTAGTCTTTTTCGTTTTTGGTTTTGGCTTATGAATGACAGCCTTCTTGGGTTCGGGTTTCTCGTTGGGCGCTTTTTTGGCCATCGGGCGCGATTTCCGCCTGGGCTTTGCGGGAAGCTTTGGGGCTGTTTTGCTAAACTTTTTTACGGGAGTCTTATTAGTTGGGCGGCTTGGCGCGCTTTTTTCCCTGGCCTTCGTCTTCTTCGCTTTTTTCTGGATGGCGGCCCTCGTTTTCTCCATATCCGAGGCTGTCGGGGGGCGATAGGGTTTGTGTATCGATTTGACTGGTGGAAAGGGGATGTCCAGAGGCGGGGGAACCGGCTTTTCCCGGAGACGCTGGGGGCGTATGACCATTTCCGTAATGATATTGCCGTGGGGGTTTTTCACGATGCTTTCAACCGCATCGGCAAGCGCTTCGACATCGATCACGCTTTGCGGATTTTTCTCCGGAACGGGACTGGAGTCCCGCTCTTTACTCTCGGCAACGTTGGCCTGTGGAAAGATGGAGGTGACCTTGATCCCATTTTCCCGGCACTCCTCGAAGAGGCTTTGCCCCAGCCAACGCA
Source organism: Opitutales bacterium (assembly GCA_965226205.1). GTDB lineage: Bacteria > Verrucomicrobiota > Verrucomicrobiia > Opitutales > UBA2987 > JAJFLU01. Next base: position 46,418 of record CBDDCJ010000021.1, read on the forward strand.
ATCCCCCGGCAGCGGCCGCCCCGGCCGGTCCACCCTTGGCCTGGTCTGCGGTGGAGGGAACGATATTGACCATAAAACCTTGCAAGCGGGCCAGGCCGGGCAGGGCCAGCCGGGCCAGAATCAGGGGGCAGAGCAAATTGACGCGCAGAACCGTTTCCAACTCGACGAGGCTGATTTTTTCGAGAAAAGGGGTCGAGGGGTAGGCCTTGGCGTTGTTCACGAGGAGATAAATGTGACCTTCTTTTTTCAGGATAATCTCCGTTTTCTCAGCAATATCGGCCGGATCGGCCAGATTACACGGAGTGGGCACGAAGTATTCATGGGAGTAGGGTGTTTCCCCATAATTTCCGCCCAGCCCGTAAACCCGCATTCCCAAGGCCACCAGCCGACGGGCTATGGCCAGGCCAATGCCGGAGGCTGCGCCAGTGACAATGGCTACGTCCATACTTCAATTTTCTCCTCTGGAAGGTAGTTCTTCAGCATTTCACGGATGGCGCCGGTCAACACCCTGCGATCCTTTTCCGCAAAGCTGACGATTTTGCCGTTCCTCTCGTAGGGCTGATGCAATATATCGGTGTCGTTTCTCATTTTTTTGATTCTTTTGAAATAACCGGCGTTCATGCGGAATACCCCCACGCTGGCATCGCGGATTTTATCTGCCGGCAGAGCGGCGAATACTTCCGCAAAAAATTGCCTATAAGCGTCCTCCCAGCCGGGAAACCGGAGAATAGGGTCGAAACAGAGCCGCACCGGCCAGCCTTTATCAAGGGCTTTATTGGCGGCGGCGATTCTGCGATGGTTGGGGGGCGTTCCGTTTTCATATTTTCCGGCCACATATTCGGGCGATAGCGTCCAGGCAAAAATGGCCCTGGAATGCGGCTCGATGCCTTTTAAAATGCCGAAGTTGGCGCTTTTGGTCCGTATTTCTATGAGCAAATCGGACTCCATTCGAGAAAATTCGATCCACTGTCGGCAAAACGGCACGATGGACTCGAAGGCGAGCAGATCGGTGTCGTAGGAAATGGGCAGGTAGAGCGGGGAGGCCGGGTGCGGACGCTCCGCAATGGCTTTTTGCGCGGCCCGGAAAAAATCTTCCAGATTGACGAAAACAACCATATGGGCGGAGGGATACATGCCTTGCAAGTAGCAATAGTCGCAATTGTAAAGGCAATTGAGGATGAGTAAGTTATAATAAAAGTTTGGATAACCGAAATCCTGCGCATTCTCGCTCCCGGCGTAGAGCAATTTCCCCTTTTTCTCCGCCAGGATGAGTTGAATGCGATTTTTTTGCCTTGGGAAATTCTGCCCAGCCCGGGCAAACACGTCCTTGTAATTATCAATTTCGACCTCGATGGCTTTGGGGAAACGGGCCAAAATATCGTCTGTCAAGCGATGCCGCCGGGCAGATTTTTCCACGTAAATATGAGAAAAATTATTCTGCCAAAAGTTCATGTTTGATGGATTCGAGGATGCGGTTTCTGGAGGCTTTGCCGCTGAATTGCCGCGACAGGAAGGGACGAAGGGAGTCGAGGTTGTTTCCCGTCCGGATGACATAGCCGCGGGACCAATCCAACAGCTGATGCTGCTGGGTGGCGGTCAGGCGCAATGATTTGGCCAGTTCGCCTAAAAACAACCTGTTCTCCAGCTTTAGTGGATCCCGGTCCTCCTCAATCAGATTGTCGCACAGATTGATAACATGGGCGATATCCTTCAGGCGGGCCTCAATGAGGGAAGTCATTCTCGATTTATCCAGTTTTTCGCCCTCCAGATGGTCCGAAACCATTTTCAGGCAGACGATGCGTTCGACCGGTAAAAATGTTATCGCCGCGCTGAAAAAACCGCTTCCTTCCATATCGGCCAGGCTATCGCCAATGTCCACGGCGCGATCTTTTGTCACTGGCTGGTAACAAGTGATCAGCGATTTTTCCGGCAATGAAAATTTTAAAGCCATTTCGGGATAAAAGGACCGGTTGGCGGCTTGGTCGGTAATTTTATTAATGGAAAACAGTTCGCCAACGGGCACAGCGCCAGCGGCGCACCCAGCCAGGCCAAAATTGATGGCCACCGTCCCCTGCCCCGCTTGTCCGCCGTATTTTCCCAACACCCAGCCGGTCGCAGCGGCCGCTTGGACCTTGCCCGCGCCACAGACCGCGAGGCAAAGATTATCACCCCGGTAAACCGGCAGGCGGCGGGTTTGCGCCTCCTTTTTCAAGCCGAAATGCTGGAGAATGGGCCGGGCTTCCAGATGCAGCGCTGTTAGAATAATTATCACGGGGACAGTTTTGGGTGGAAAAACGAATCCTTTCCCATCATGGTAGTTTTTAAAGAAATGTCCCCTGAAAAAATAGAAATAATCACCGGCGATATTACGCGAATGAAGGTGGAGGCGATCGTCAATGCGGCCAATAAAGCTTTGTTGGGCGGCGGGGGCGTGGATGGAGCCATTCACCGGGCGGCCGGGCCTGAGCTTCTGGAGGAGTGCCGGGGGATCGGCGGTTGCTCGACGGGGGAGGCCCGCATGACTAAAGGGTATCGTCTGCCGGCCCGCTATGTCATTCACACGGTCGGGCCGGTTTACCAGGGCGGAGAATGCGGCGAGCCCGAATTGCTGGCCGCCTGTTACCGCAATTGCCTCATCCTGGCGGAGGATAATGGGATTGGGAGCATTGCCTTTCCATCCATTAGCGCCGGGGTTTACGGGTACCCGTTGAGGGAAGCCGCGCGCATTGCCTTGAAGGTGGTCAAAGATTTTCCCGATAGCGGCAGCGTTCTCAAGCGAATTATCATCTGCTGTTTTCCGGCCGAAAATACCGAAATCTACCATCAGGTTTTCACAGAAATGTGGACCTGAATAATTGAAAGAAAATCAATAGCATCCCATAGGAAATAACGCAAAACGGCTGGAATTGCTCTTGTTCGCCTGTTTCACTAGAAGCAGGTTATTATGAAAAAACAAAAAGCAAATCCAGCCAAGTGTAAAGTGTGCGTTCTGCAGCAGCTTTGCAATTTTATTCCGGGACATCTGGTGGCCAAGTTGGCCCGCCAATAGGGTGTCGATAAGAAAGCTCGCAGTTTCAGTCCATGGAGCCATATCGTTAGTTTGCTCTATGCTCAGATCACTCATGCTATTGGGCTTAATGATGTCTGTGACGGGCTCGCTCATCACAGAGGGTTGCTGGCCAGTATCCGGGGGGCCAGCGCTCCCAGTCGCAACGGGCTTTTCTACGCCAACAAGCATCGCGATGCCGCGATGTCGGGAGAACTGTTTTGGTCGGTGCTCAAGCACTTGCAGTCGTTGTCTCCGGGGTTTGCGGGTGGTAAATTCAAGGGGTTTCCCCGACGTTTCAAACGCGTTATCAACATCGTCGATTCGTCCACTATCGGTTTGGTCGCCAACTGCATGGATTGGGCTAAACATCGTCGGCGAAAGGCGGCTGCCAAATGTCACTTGCGCCTGGATTTGCAAAGTTTTCTGCCCCGGTTTGCCATCATCGACACGGCCAGGGACAATGACGCCAAACGAGCCCGTGAAATGTGCGCCGCCCTCAAAGCCGGTGAAATCGTATTGTTTGACAAGGCCTACATCGATTTGGCCCACCTCTTTGACTTGTCCTTGAGGGGCATTTACTTTGTCACCCGGGCCAAAAAGAACATGGCCTTGCGCTGTGTCAAGAGGCTGCTCAAGAAGCCCAAGGGCAATATTTTGCGCGATGATCTGGTGGTCCTTAAGAACAAAAAATCCCGTCAGGATTATCCCCAGCCGATGCGCCGGGTAACGGCATGGGTGGAGATTGATGGCCAGTGGCGAGTGATGGAATTTTTGACTAATAATTTGCAGTGGTCGCCCCATACGATCAGCGAACTGTATCGCTGCCGCTGGTCCATTGAAACCTTCTTCCGCCAGATCAAACAAACGCTCAACTTGTGCGATTTCCTCGGCCATAGCGCCAATGCCGTGCGCTGGCAGATTTGGAGCGCTTTGCTGCTCTATGTGCTGCTCCGGTTCCAGGCCTGGTTGAGCCGCTGGGAGCATAGTTTTGTCCGCCTGTTCACACTTGTCAGAGGCGTGCTTTGGGATCGCTTTAACCTGCGGGACTTGCTCGATTTCTATGGGACAGCCGGTGGACGCTTTAGAATGCGAGCGACTCCCCAGCAGGCTTATTTCCCTGGGTTTGGTTGAAAACCTATGGGACAGCACAAGGTGGCAAAAGCAATAAAAGAGAAACATGTGATAAAATTTCAAAAATTCGATTCCCCCAAAAGTCAAAAACTCACATTGATTATCAATGGGTTACGAAGCTTGCCTCGCCCCTATGGGATGGTATTGAAAGAAAATGAAACACCTTAACGTATCGATTTCAGGCCGGGTGCAAGGAGTTTTCTTTCGCGACACCGCCCGCCGTGAAGCGCAAAAGCTGGGCATTAACGGATTTGCCCGCAACGAGCCCAACGGCGCCGTTTGGATCGAAGCCGAGGGCGGCGAAGCGAAGCTGGGCGAATTTCTGCAATGGCGCCATAGGGGCCCCGCTTGGGGAAGGGTGGACAACGTCGTTGTCACCGAAGGGAGACTAAAAGACTTCCCCGATTTCAGGGTGCGTTTTTGAGTTGAATATGAAATTCGCATAGTCTGTGGAAAACCATATTCAATAATTAAATGATTATTTTGATCTACAGATTGACTTTTTAGTATCTATATAGTATCTATATAGATACAGGTTTAAAAAATTATGCCAAAAAAAAATGGAATTCCAACTGTGAGAATCAATGTAACGGTTGATCAGGTTACCAGCAAAGTTGTAGAAAAGATGATGGAAGTGGGTTTCCATGGCCAGTCGAGGTCCGAGGTTGCTTCGTGGATTATCAAGGAGTGGATATGGCATAATCAGGATTCTCTTTCAAAAGTTGGGGTGCAGTTATACAAGCATCAGGATTCATAAAGGAGATTAATAATGATATTATCTTATGATGACATTATAGAAGCGCAGAAAAATGAGGAGATAAAGATCGAACCATTCGATCACGATCAAATTGAGGCAGCCTCTTACGATCTTCGTATCGGAGCACAGGGAGCAACAGCAAGTGGCAAAAAACTGGTAAACCTTGAAGAAAAAGGATTTATCGTATTGAAACCAGGAGATTTTGGCCTTCTCATCACGCTGGAAAAAGTACAATTGAGCCCACAACATGTTGCGCGCTTCGGTCTGCGATCAAAATTCGCTCGAAAAGGTATAATTGCAACAACTGGACCCCAAATAGACCCTGGATTTTCTGGACGTCTCATTGTCGGGGTAACAAACCTAACGCCAAAAGAAGTTACCTTTTCGTATGGTGATGATTTTCTTACGGTTGAATTCCATCGATTAAAGCAACCGACGTCAAAGCCCTATAAGGGGCCTTATCAAGGAGTAACCAAACTGCGGCCGGAAGATATTGAGAATATTACCGAGAGCGAGGGGGTTGCTTTTTCCGAAGTAATAACCATATTGGGCTCCCTGAGCAGCAATGTTGGTCAGTTATCCTCCGATGTCGGGCGATTATCTTCCGATGTTGAGGCATTTAAGATAAAAATGTCCTCTTTTCGCAGGGAAATGTCCACTTTCAAATGGGTCATGGGAATAGGTTTTGCTTTTCTTGCACTAATGATTTCGGGCATAGGCTTATTGACTTGATTCTTATCGCTACCAGTCCACGCCTTGGGGGCGGGCGGCCCAGATGAGGCCGCGGCGGATGATTTCCTGGCATTGTGGAACCTCGAAATCTTCCATGCGATGCCCCAGGGAACAGTAGAAAACTTTGCCCTTTCCCCATTGTCTCAACCACACGACCGGTATTTCCGCGCCCTCGATCCAGGGATGCGCCTGACCATCAAAAGTGGTTTTGGCGAGCACCGTGTTGGAGGGGTCAACATGCATATAATATTGCTCCGATTGCATGGTGAAGTCTTTCAGCCCTTTGGTAATGGGATGCCCTCGGTCCGTGATATTTACGGTGTAAGAAATTATATTTCCGGGGTGGGCGACAAACTGGCCGCCGACCATGAATTGATACTGGGTATTGCCGCGAAAGGCATCGCCCATACCGCCATGCCAGCCGCCTAAACCGCAGCCTCCGGCCACCGCCTCGGCCAGGCAATCGGCCTGCTTATCGCTCAATTCGCCCATCGTCCAATTGGGAATGATGAGGTCGTAAACCAGCAGGTCTTCCACATTCTCAAGGTCTTCCAGGGATTCCGTGGCATTGACGGCAAAACCGTCCTCCTCCAGCAAACGCGAGAAAAGCTCGGTCGTCTCCACTGGTTGGTGCCCTTCCCATCCGCCATAAAAAATAAGCGCTGTTTTCATAAAATCTAAGCTCTTTTTACCTTAATTCTCCATGCCAGAGCCCATCCGGCGGTTCCCATCAGCAAAAAGAAAATCGAGGACGGCTCAGGTATGGCTGTGATGTTGTCAACCCCGACCGTGGCCGCGATTAAATCACCGGAAAAGGCGGGATTGGCTGAGGATAATATGTGCATTTCCACAATGTTGGCAAAACCCTCGGCGAAAGAGGCGCTTCCGGTCAGCAGAACGACATCATCAGCCGTCAGGTCGAAGGAAAACTCCTGCCAGCCGCTGCCGGGGTTGATGGAGAAACCCTGCTGGGTGCTGAATGTAGAATCCGCCCCGAAAAACCCAAGACGCATGGTTACGGCATTGGAACCCGTATTATTGAAATAGAGACTGATTCCCGTAACGCCCGCCCCAATAAAATCCTCGGTCCACTGGTTTATGTTAAACGATACCAGTTTGCTGCCCGCGCCTGAAGCGCCGGATGAGCTTAATTGCAAAAAAGCATCCGGCGATCCGGAGGCGTCAAATGGCCCCCCGCTCGAAATATTGACCGGGGCAAATGGACTGCTCAGGTTGCCAATGGCCCAGTCGCCCGTCGAGCCATCGGTAAAATCATCAATCTGGCCGAGAAAAATGGCCTTTGCTGTTAGAGGAAGAGCTGCCAGGGCGCATAGGCCAAGCCAAACAGCAGGAATTTTATGATTCATTTCAGTGCGATAATATGGAAAATCATTCCACAGGCAAATCCGGCGGTACGCTGAAGAGGGTTCCGCCATCGAGTCTCTGGAAGAAACGCCTGGTCGGCGTGTTATCGCCAAAGGTAAATACCCAACCTGCATTTTCGCCCCCGAAAAGGAATATCCACCGATACGAGTTTTCATTCAAAAAGACCCACTCGCCCAGCCCCAAATCCCAGACGAAAATAACATCCTCCGTGCTAGTATCGGAAAGGAACTGCCAACTGTGCTCATCGTGGAAAATCCAGGGCAAAAATTCCACATTGTAATTCTTGTACCAGGGGGAGGCCAACCAACCGGGGAAACCGGGTATGTCCTCCCCGCAAAAAACGTCCTGACATTCGAGAGAATTTGAAATGGCGAGGAAGCTTTGAGATACCTCGATGGCGGCGTTATAATTTTCATTGCCGGGCTGGTCGGCCTCGATGGTGACTTGCCCCTCGCCGCTCAGGGTCAGGGTGGTGCCGTTCACGGCCGCAATACCGGCACCCTCGACAACTGTGTAAATGACTGACAGACCGCTCGTGGCAGCAGCCGTCAACTGAAATGGCGATTCCTCCACCGCGAGGTTGTCAATCGGATCGAAAAGGATCGTTTGGTCTGCTTTGTTGATGGTAAAGCTCTGGTCATCTGGCGTCGCGGCATTAAAGTCATTATTCCCCGCTTGGCTGGCCCGTATGGTGACGCTGCCCGCGCCCAAAATGGCGACCGTGTCTCCATTGAGGCTGACAAAACCCGAACCCGACACTATGGAAAAAGCAACTGCCAGATTGCTGTCGGCGGAGGCGCTCAACAGGAAGGGCGCCCCATCGACAATTTTAGTGGTGACGGGTTGGAAAGTGATCGTTTGGTCGGATTTGGCGATGGCGAAACTCTGATCGACCGTTGATGCGGCATTATAATTGGCACTGCCCGACTGACTGGCCCGAATGGTGACGTTGCCCGCGCCATTTATAGTTACAGTATTCCCACTGAGATCGATCAGGCTGGAGCCGGTCGAAATGGAAAAAGAGACCGTCAAACCGCTATCGCTGGTTGCGCTCAAAGGGAAAGGATCGGCGTCGAATGCCTTGTCATCAAGGGAATTGAATGTAATTTCCTGATTGGCTTTGGAGATGGTAAAAAATTGGTCAATCGGTGTGGCCGCGTTAAAGTCATCATTCCCCGCCTGGCTGGCCCGGATGGTCACGGTGCCAACGCCCAGGATAGTGACCGTGTTCCCGTCAAGAGCGACAAAGTCCGAGCCCGCCACCACCGAATAAGTAACCGTCAAACCGCTGCTGGCCGTAGCCTCCAAGTTGAAGGGACTGTCGCCGAAAGTCATAGAAGTGAGTGCGCTAAAAGTTATGGTCTGAGTCATCGTCTCCGAACTGGTGAAATCTATAGTCAATTTCGGACGATTGGCTACTGAGCCATTCCTGCTACTGAATCTTTTAACCGATACAACACTTCCTTCTTCCCCAATCAGTATCCAGCCGAAATTCGTAGAAGCAGAATCCAGCCAATTTTGCACATCATCCGCCAGGCCCGAAGAGGTCCAATCAGCAAAACCTGTTCCAGACACACTGCTTGTAGCCGAGGCTTGCGATATAAAATCGCCGCCAGCCAAAGTCCAATCTTCTCCATTGAAAAACGCCTCATTCCAGGTTGCGTCTGCTCCTGATTGAGCAGAGGTGCCTTGTCCCCCGGATGTTCCGGAGTTTGAACTGCCCTCTCCCCAATCTCTCGTCAGCCGATGTAGGGAGTATCCACGTTGCCCGGAGGGATCTCTGTCAACGCGGATTGATAGGGTCACATTTTGTATGACCGAACCTTCCGGTATGGAACTGGTCAAATCGAAAGCGATTAACGCGCGCCGGAAATCGTTGGACCGGAACCGTCGCTGTTATCGCTTTCGGAAAAGATGGTATTGTCCTTCATCGGTTCCAGTTCGACGGTGGTCCCTATCGCTCCGGCTGCGGGAAACGCCAGGGCCGCCAATACGAGGATTGGCAAATGCCATTTAAACCGGGTGATTCGATTTAGGGCTTTTAACCTGAGTTCGACAGTTGGGGGGGGTAAATCGATTATTTTTAGGGTTTTTCGTGCTGTAGGGCGCATGGTTGTCAGGGTTGGGGTGTGAATATGCCGTGTAGTGCAGACCACTCTATTGCCTTTTCGGAGAAGTAGTGCAGGGTCGGTGTTGATGTATTTGCGTCGCCATCGTCGTCGTAAGAAGGGCCAGGATTATGATTACTGGACGCTGGTGGAGTCGGTGCGCACAGCCAAGGGGCCGCGCCAGCGCATCGTGGCCCACATTGGCAAGGAGCCGGGGCTCGATGAGGATGAGCGGTTGGGTTGGGAGCAGATCGGTCGGCTCCTCGATGGCGATGATGAGGCTGCGGGGGCCGAGCAGTTGGATTTATTTGCCGAGGATAAACCGGAGGCTCCGTTGTGGGCGCAGGTGAATCTGGGTCGGATACGGGTGGAGCGGGTGCGTCAATTTGGCAAAGTGTATGTGACTCTGGCGCTGTGGCGGCGGCTGGGGCTGCATCGTTTCTTCGAGGAGCATTTGCCGCCGGGCCGGGAGTCGGTGGGCTGGGCCCAGGTGGCCTCGATTCTGGCGCTGGGGCGTTTTTGCGAACAGGCCTCGGAGCTGGCTCTGGCCGAGCGCTGGTATGGCTCGACGGCGCTGGAGGATTTGATGGCGGTGGATGTGGATGAGGTCTATGACAACCGTTTGTATCGCGGACTGGATCGTGTCTTGCCCTTGCGCCGGGAACTGTTCAGTCATCTTAAAGGACGCTATGAAAGCTGGTTTGGGACGCGTTTCGAGTTTCTTTTATACGACATAACGAGCACCTATTTTGAGGGCCAGTGCGAGGGCAATGCCCAGGCCCAGCGCGGCTACAGCCGGGACCAGCGGCCGGATTGCAAGCAGGTATGTCTTGGACTGGTGGTGACACCCGAAGGGCTGCCCCTGGCCTATGAGGTTTTCGACGACAACCGCGCCGATGTGACCACGGTGCAGGAGAGGGTCGAGTTGATGGAATCGCATTACGGGGTGGCCGATCGCATCTGGGTGCTGGACCGCGGCATGGTGAGCGAGGCCAACCTCGAATACCTGCGCGGCAAAGGGGCCCGTTACATCGTGGGCACGCCCAAGAGCCATCTCAAAAACTTTGCCCTCGATCTACTCGAGCAAGGCGATTTTTGCGAGGTGCGGGCGGGGGTGGAGGTCAAACTGGTGAAACATCCCGACGGTTCCCAGATCGAGCAATATGTGCTTTGCCGCAGCCAGGGACGGGGTCAAAAAGAAGCCGCCATGCTGAGCAAGCAAAAGGAGCGTTTGCGCAAAAAGCTCGACCAGATCGACCTGAGTTTGCGTCGGCGAGGGCAGAAACTCGATCCGGTTGAACGCCGTATCGGCCGCTGGCTGGGCCGCCACACCCTGGCCGAAAAAATATTCACCGTAGAAGTGCAAATCGACGCCGCCGGACGGGCCTGCGCATTGCAAATCACCGAAGACGAGAGCAAAGCCGATTGGGCCCAACTGGCCCACGGGACCTATCTGCTGCGAACCAACTGCCAGGAGGAAGACCCACAAAAGCTGTGGCGGTGGTATATACAACTGACACAGGCCGAGGCAGCCTTTCGTTGCGCCAAAAGCGACTTGGAGCTGCGGCCGGTCTATCACCACAAAGAAAAGCGTGTGCAAGCGCACATTCTGATCTGTTTTTTGGCTCTGGCGATGTGGCGCGCCCTGGAAAGCTGGCTGCAGGCCAAAGGCCTCGGCACCTGTGCGCGGCAAGTGTTGCACGAACTGGAAAATCTACGCTCAATGGACGTGGTGGCACCGCTGCGAGGGGGACGCGAAGCGCGTTTACGGCTGGTAGGCAAACCGGAAAAACTCTGTGCCGACCTCCTCAAGAAAATGGGCCTAAAACTGCCCAACCGCCCCAAAATCATCCAGAATGTAGTGGAGAAAAACGGTAAAATTTAACCCTCAACCCGCTTAGATAAGCCCTTTAACTTTTTGAACTGTCGAAGATGGGTTAACGCGGGCAATGAATCCATAGGTGTAGCGGGTTGGCAGAAGGTAAAATCACAATTATGGGCAGATGCAGGTTTAAGGCAACATTATTAGAAGCGCGACTCGGAAAACTTATTCCGGCAATTAGCTGGTTTATTACGCCGGGTTCGCGCCTAGAATTTTTGCTTGAATCGATTGGAGCGATTCGAAAACCGGCGCTCCGCATTTTTGCAGGCGTTTGCGGGAGTGGTGGCCATGACACAGAAGTATGCAATCAATGCCCATTGCCTGGGCCACTTCGTAATCGTGCAAGGTATCGCCAATGAGCAGGATTTTTTCCGGTTCCGTCTCAAGCGCGGCCAGGCATTCGCGGCCTCGTTCGATTTTTCCCTCCCCCATTAATTTCCGGTGGCCGAAAAGCCGTCTGAAAAAACCTGATAGCCCGTAAAAATCCACGGTTTCCTCCAGAGATTGCTGGGGGTAGGCCGACAGGATCGATTGCTCGAAGCCAGCCTGCTGAAAATTGGCCAGCGCCTCGCGCGTGTGGGGATGCAATGGGCACTCCGCTTTGCGTTTTTCATAGATGGTCGAGAATTCCCGGTTGATTCTGGGAAAATCCTCATCGGCAAATTCGATGCCGAGCCGCCGATAATAAACATCGATGGGAAAATCAAAAAGGGCGTGGTGGACAGCGATGTCAATGGATGGCAGCCGCCGGGCCCGCAGCATGGCATTGGTGATTTCGACGCATAAATGGATATCATCCATCAAGGTGCCGTTCCAGTCCCAAAGGATGTGGGAGTAAGCAAGCCTGCGGCCATTCAAGAAATCTGCGTTCATCTACGCAATCTGGGGTTAAAAACTAAATAATTCAATAAGTGAACATTTTTTCACGTTTTTTGCTTGATGTAAATATTTTTTCTCTAAATATGATCAAATAATTTGCCAGCGCCCCTGTCTTTTAACTGTATCTGCTTAATTACTAATAAACACTGTACCGGAGATTATCTATGGCCAATCAAGTTGTCAGCAAAACAAAAAAATCCGTAAACACGTCCGATAGCACGCTTGAATTAGCCATTTCGGCGATCAACAAGCAATTTGGGGAGGGCGCCATCATGCGGCTGGGCGGCTCTGCGAAATTGAAAGTGGAAGTGCTTTCAACAGGGTCCGTGGCGATTGATCTGGCTTTGGGCGTGGGCGGGCTGCCCCGCGGACGCACCTGCGAAATTTTTGGGCCGGAGTCCTCCGGCAAGACTACTTTGTGCTTAGGCCTTATCGCCGAAACCCAGAAAAAAGGCGGCACCGCGGTTTTTATCGATGTGGAGCACGCCCTTGACCCCCGTTATGCCAAAGTCCTGGGCGTGGACCTGGAAAACCTCATGATTTCCCAGCCCGACAATGGCGAGGACGCACTTAACATAACGGAATCACTGATCCGCTCCGGGGCCATCGATGTGGTCGTCATCGATTCGGTGGCCGCTCTTATCTCGAAGCAGGAACTGTCCGGCCAGATGGGGGATGCCACGGTGGGTTCCCAGGCCCGTTTGATGAGCCAAGCCATGCGGCGGCTTACGGCGGCCATCAGCAAAACACAATGCGTCTGCCTTTTCACCAACCAGATTCGGGAAAAAATCGGGGTCATGTTCGGCAGCCCGGAGACTCAGCCCGGTGGCCGCGCCCTCAAGTTTTTTTCCTCCATACGCATGGATATCCGGCGCATCGGCGCCATCAAAGACACTACAGGCAAAGTGATCGGCAATCGAACCCGGTTAAAAGTGGTCAAAAACAAGGTCGCTTCTCCCTTTACCCAATGCGAATTCGACATCATGTATGATGAGGGCATTTCCAAGACCGGTTCCATCCTGGATCTGGGCGTGGAGCATAAAATCCTGGAAAAGAAAGGCTCCTGGATTTCCTACAAAGGCAAGCTGGTCGGCCAGGGACGAGAAGCTTCCAAGGCTTATCTGGCGGAGAGTCCCGATGTCATGGAAGAATTGACCAAAGCGATTTTTGAGAAGGTAGAAGCGTAAAGCGGAACCATTCCGGGCAATAACGAAACAGTGGTTTAACTCCCGGCCGGCCTATCCGGAATAAATAAAACACTGACTGACTGACCGCAGACGTGTTTGCGCCCGGGGAAATGAATCAATCGGCAGTTTCTGTTTAGCGTAATTTCGACTGGGGTTGGTTAGGGTGGCTGCTATTGATGCTTCGGTGGTTGGAGCACACTGAAAGTGTGGTATTCGTTAGCCCCGGGTGCAACCCGGGGGTTCTCGGCCGACACCACCCTTTGAACGCTGAAAGCGTGCCATTCCTTACATTTCCAAAGAAAATAGAAATGAAACCTCTTCAGGGTTTACATAAATAAACATAGGTCCAAGTGTCCAGGGGCTTCACCCCTGGCTGACGAATTTCGCCCTTTTAGGGCGTTTAAAAAGTGTACCACCCACGCTAACAGTTACAAATCGGCAGATTGATTGACTTTTTGTCAATACCATTGAAATGCGGCGAGTTTGGCCGTAATTCGCGTTTCATTTTGAAATTTTAAAAGGAAAGCTTGAAACCGGGAGCTTGTCTCCTTTGGTAAAGGCTTTAGTTCCCTTCATCTTAAAAAATAAACAGATTATTTCATTTCAATGTTATGCCATTCGGTGAATCCATAGTTGCCTTGTCAACACCCGCCGGGGAATCCGCCATTGCCGTGGTGAGAGTCAGCGGAAGCCTATGTCACCAGTTGGTAACAAAAATTTTCGGAAACACCTCTCCCAGTCCCAGAAAGACCGTATTGGCGGAATATATCGATCTGCACGGAAAGTCCGTGGATCAGGTTGTCTATATTTTTTATGCTGAAAGCGCGTCTTACACCGGCGAGGAGATGCTGGAAATCAATTGCCACGGAAATCCTTTCATTATCCAGAATATGATTGAGGATTTGCTCGATCGAGGCTGCCGCATAGCCGAGCCGGGAGAATTTACGAAAACAGCCTTCCTCAACGGGCGCATGGATCTAAGCCAGGCGGAAGCGGTTTTAGACCTCATCCAGGCGCGTAGTGAAAAAGCCCTTGAGGTTGCCCGAAAACAGCTCGACGGCTCGATTGGAAGCAAGGTTAATCAATTGATAGACAAATTGTTAGAGATAATTGCAGCACTCGAAGCCTACATCGATTTTCCTGAGGAGGACCTCCCCCCCGAGGACGAGTCGGGACCCCTCAAGGAAATGGGCTCCCTCCGGGTCGAGATGGAGCGGCTAATCAGCACCAGCCATTACAGCGCCATTCTTCGCGAAGGGGTCAAAACCGTCATTGTAGGCCCAACCAACGCCGGAAAGAGTAGTCTGCTCAATGCCCTGACCGATGAAGACAGGGTCATCGTCAGCCAGGAACCTGGAACGACACGGGATTTTGTCGAAGAACCGATCATGCTGGGGTCTTACATCATTCGACTCATCGACACGGCCGGATTTCAGGAATCGGCTTCGGATATCGAGCGGAAGGGGATTGACAAAACGTTGGAACAACTGGAGCGGGCGGATTTTGTCCTTGTGACGCTCGATGGCACGCTGCCATGCCCTCCCCGACTCCTGGAATTGCAGGATAAATTGGAACCCGGAAGAGCGCTCATTATCGAAAATAAAATCGATTTGCCGAACCGGTTGAATCACAGGCAGTCCCTTCCACAATATCCGCACTGCGGCGTATCCGCCCTCACCGGCGAAGGGATTGATGAATTAAAAAAGGTTTTGCTCGAAACACTGGAAACGAATCTCGATGTACCCGGCGAGGATAGAATCGTGGTCAGCGCGCGGCATGCGGGAGCGTTCAAAAATGCCCAAAACAGACTCGATGAGGCATTGCGAAAGTTGCCCAACGGAGAAGCTATAGAATTGGTAGTCAGCGATTTACGGGCTTCATTGTATTTCTTGGGGGAAATCACTGGAAAAATCGACAACGAACGTATGCTGGATAAACTGTTCAGTAAATTTTGCATCGGAAAATGAACAACGGTTCTCAGTTCAAGTATGAGGTGATTGTATGCGGCGCCGGACACGCTGGATGCGAGGCGGCATTGGTATCGGCCCGCATGGGCGCGGAAACCCTCCTTTTAACCGGCAATATTGATACGGTCGCCCAAATGAGCTGCAATCCGGCCATTGGAGGACTGGCCAAAGGGCACATGGTGCGGGAGATCGATGCCCTCGGCGGCGAAATGGCTTTGAATGCGGACACCACGGCGATTCAATACCGCCTGCTCAACGCATCCAAAGGCCCGGCTGTGCAAGCTCCGCGGGCGCAATGCGACAAAAAAGCCTATCAATTCAGGATGAAGCACAATCTCGAGCTGCAACCCAAGCTGCATCTATTTCAGGCTCTGGTTGAGGAGTTGATCATAAAAAACGGCCGAGTCAGAGGTGTGCGGACCAATTCGGGAAACGATTTTCTCGCGGAAACTGTAATCGTCACTACGGGGACATTCCTGCGCGGATTGATGCACATCGGGCAGAACCGCGATGAAGGCGGCAGGATGGGGGACTTTACTTCGAAAGGACTCTCTGCCAGCCTGCTGGAAGCCGGCATTGAACTACAACGATTGAAAACCGGCACGCCACCCCGAATTCTTGGGAGCAGCATTGATTTTTCCGGATTGCTTGAACAAAAAGGAGATAAGGAACCGGTGTTTTTTGCGTTTTACGATACGCGGGACGGCGAAGATTTGTTCCACGTGGAACATTTCGGTCAAAAAAAGCAGGGTTGGCTGCCCGGCAAGGACCAGGTTTCTTGCTGGATAGCTTACACAACTCAGCTCACTGCGGACATTGTGGCAAAAAATTTGCATAAATCGGCTTTATATAGTGGAGAGATTGAAGGAGTGGGCCCCAGGTATTGTCCAAGCATTGAAGACAAATATGTAAAATTTCCAGATAAAGAGCGGCACACCCTTTTTCTCGAACCCGAAGGCCGCCATACCGATGAGTGGTATATAAACGGTCTTTCCACCAGTCTTCCAATTTCTGTTCAAATCGATATATTACAGAGTATCAAAGGGTTAGAGGATGTGAAACTCCTTCGTCCTGCCTATGCTGTGGAGTATGATTTCGCTCCTCCAACCCAGATACTTCCCTCACTGGAATCCAAAATCGTGGAAAATTTATTTTTTGCCGGGCAAATCAATGGCACCTCCGGTTATGAGGAGGCGGCCGGGCAGGGACTCGTGGCAGGAGTCAATGCGGTTTTAAAAATCCGAAACGAAGACCCTTTCATTATTGGGAGGGAGGAGGCTTATATCGGGGTCCTCATCGACGACCTGGTGACAAAAGGCACCCGTGAACCTTATAGAATGTTTACGAGCCGTGCCGAGTATCGCCTGTTGCTCAATCATGGAAGCGCCGAACTTCGCCTACATAAATACGCAAAACAATATAACTTGTTGAACAATAGCCGTTTAAGAAATATTGATCAAAAAATACAAGATGTCGAAAAGTGGATTGCCAGACTGGAAAAGGAAAAAACCACGGGAGGGACTTTTGGCCTTTGGCTAAGGAAAGGGGGCAGTGAGGAATCCCTTCCGCAGGATTTTAAGAGTCTGAACGAGGCCACCCGCGATGAAGTTCTCTACCGGGTTCGCTATCAAGGCTACCTCAACAGGGATTTGAGCCAGATATCCCGAGGCAAAAACCTGGAACGGATAAAAATACCGTATGATATTGATTATAAGTTAGTTAGGGGTTTAAGGACGGAAGGCGCACAAAAATTATCGCAAATCAGGCCGACAAATCTAGGGCAGGCCAGCCGCATCAGTGGCGTGAATCCCGCCGACATCAGCATCCTCATGGTGACTCTGGGCGCCAAACGCCGTTCGGCCTGATTTTTAACCGCGAATGAACACTAATAAACGCTAATATATGTTTTGTGACATGTGTTCCTAATCCATCGGTCCATATGACTTTATGCGCCTATATTTTAACCACGGATTACACGGATGAGCACGGATAATTATTTTTTCTTTAAGCTGTGAATTCGAGGGAAAAACACCAGTTGGAGGTCGAAAAACGGCGGCGGGCGCTGGTAGTTGATTGCGAGGAAGCATTGGCGGGCCAATCGGGCATTGTCCTCGAAATCGGCTGTGGGCACGGGCATTTTTTAACCGCCTATGCGCAAACCCATCCGGGGCGATTTATCGTGGGCATCGATTTGATAACCCGCCGCATTCGTCTGGCCAATGATAAAAAAATCAAGCGGCGACTGGACAATCTTAGGTTTTTCAAGGCGGAGGGCGTTGAAATGCTCGACGCCATGCCCGATTCCGTTCGCCTGGAGTGTATTTTTGTGCTTTTCCCCGACCCCTGGCCCAAAAAGCGGCACTACCGGAGAAGGCTCATGCAGGCGGAATTTTTAACTAAACTGGCCAATCGCACGGTTCCTGGGGGGAAATTGTATTTTCGCACCGATTCGGCGGATTATTTCCAGTGGACGGCTGGTGAACTGGCTGAAAATCCCGATTGGGAGCTAGCGAAAGTACTTTCCTGGCCCTTTGAAACGACTACTTATTTCCAGGAACTGATGGATTCCTTCTATTCTTTGGCTGCCTGCCGCCCGCAAAATCAGAGCCGGTCCATCCAGGCAATCGAAACCGCTTCGCCCAACACAGCCAGCAGGAGGATTGAATAGACAAAAAATGTAAAACCATCCCGGGCCAGGGGCCGCGAACGGGCCCTTATTTCAGCCCTGGAGGCGTCGCCAGTGGGATATTCGGATTCCAGAATCTCATGGATATGGCCGGTCAAATCTTTTGGCAGGGTCATGGGCATCAAAATAAATTAAATAGGAACTTACGCGGCAAACTTACGCGGCAAGAAGGAAAGCATGAAACAATGCCAATTCAGGATTGACGCGTGAGGCAAGTTTCTCCATTGATTTAACGGATTGGGAGCAAGCAGGTTATTCACCACATTTTGATGAACCGGTTTCGACAAACATTATACATTACGGTGTTTTTTGCCGCGGCGGTTACCTTGCCGGCGGCCGAGGGAGTGAAATCGGTTTCTCCATATGCCTATAAGTTGACGGAGTTCTATGGTTTACCCATCACCAACTCCATCGTAACGAGCTGGATATTTTCGCTGGCCATCATTCTGGTATTCCGGTTGGTTGCGCGCAAACCCCAGCTCATCCCGACCAAAGGGCAGGTGGTGGTGGAGGGTTTGATCGATGCGGTTCGCGGCATTGTTGAGCCCATCGTTGGCAAGTGCATGATCAAACACACCTTTCCGCTTCTTCTCGGGTTTTTTACATTCATCCTGTGCCACAATTGGAGTGGTTTGCTGCCGGGGGTGGGCACCTTCGGCTTTTACGATGCGACTGGCCACCTCAACTACTGGTACCGGCCCGCCAATGCCGATTTGAACATGACCCTGGCCCTGGCCCTGGTTTCCTTTGCCGCCTGGCTGTATTTCATTTTGCGCTATGCTGGCCCGAAAGCCATACTTTACGATTTGTTTGGCAATAAAGCCAATAAGAACGATGTCCCGGCGGTCATGTATTACTTTCTCTTTCTGATTTTTATCCTGGTCGGATTCATTGAAATCATTTCCATCCTATTTCGGCCGGTATCCCTTTCTTTTCGGCTATTCGGCAACATGTTCGGGGGGGAAAACCTGCTCACCAGCATGACCGGCCTGGTTTCGTACATTGTGCCGGTGCCCTTTTATTTCCTGGAAATTCTCATCGGCCTGGTGCAAGCCCTGGTTTTTACCATGCTGGTTTCCGTTTACATAGGGTTGATCTGCAATCATGAAGGTCCGGAGCAAGCCCATTAATCAATAACGTAAACATAAAATAGAGGACAGGCAGGATAGGAGAAAACCAATTTTCAATCAGAAACATGCCTCGGCAGCCGCAAAACGCAGCCAAAGGGCGGTTGAGAACTCAAAAATAAAAACAACGCAACATAAGCAAAGAAGGAACACCAAAACCTAAACAAGAGAAGATATGATTCACTTATTAGCAGAAATATACGGCAGCATACAGGGCGGCCTGGGTTGCCTCGGCGCCGCCATTGGCGTAGGGCTGGTCGGCTTGAAAGGCGCGGAAGCAGTGGGCCGCAACCCCGATGCTTCCGGGAAAATTTTGGTCCAGGCCATTATCGGAATGGCTTTGGTTGAGGCGGTGGCATTCTACGCCATATTTCTCAACAATACGGCCCCCTAAACCCTTTCTTCAATGGCGGGAGAGCGGCTCGGCAATTCTATGGCCGTGTCTCCTAAAACTTTGATTCGAAATGCCAATATACAACCTATTCATTCTCGCCATGGCGGAAACGGCCTCTCACGGTGGTTCGGAGGCCACCGGCAATCCGATTCTCGATTTGGCTAACCAGTTCCACGTCGAAAGGGGGTTGCTGATCGCGCAGATCATCAACTTTTGCATCGTCGCGTTTATCCTCTACCGGTTTGCCTTCAAACCCATTCTGGCCACTGTGGACCAGCGTCAGCGGAAGATCGCCGAAGGGCTTCAGTATGCCGAAGAAATGAAGGCTAAACTTGCCGAAGCTGAAAAGAAGGAGGCCGAGACACTTCGCCAAGCGCGTGAGGAGGCTAAACAAATCCTGGAGGAAACGCGCCAGAGCGCCAAGGTTATGATGGAAAAGAATTCGCAGGAAGCCATCGCCAAGGCCGAGCAAATTTTGCTAAAGGCGGAGCAGAGGATTTCCCAGGAACGCATCGCCATGTTCACCGAAGTGCGGCAGGAAATCACCCGCCTGGTCGTGCTGACCACCGGAAAGGTGTTACGCAAGGAACTCACCGAGCAGGACAAGACCCAATTCAGCGAATCAGCGGCCCGGGAACTGGCCGCCACCGAATCCTGATCGAGAGACAGGCATCAGGAATCTAAATTTTTAAAGTTATGGCCACGGCCGAAAAATCAAACAAAGACTTCGCCAGAAAACTGGTCCAATTGAGCCTGGACGATGGCGCCGTATCGGCGAAAAAAGTAGAAGCCGTCCTGGCCGCGCTGGCGGAAAACCCGCCCCGCCGCTTCAAACCCATACTCAAGCAATACCTGCGCATCATTAAACAAGAAATCCGAAAATCCGAGGCCGTGGTCGAGCACTCCGGCGAATTGGGTGAGGAAACCATTGGCAATTTGGAAAGCTGGCTAACGGCCCGCTATGACAGGGCCATCCACGTTACGACCCGGGAAAATCCCGGCCTCATTGCCGGCATCCGCGTCAGCATTGCCGACGATGTTTACGACACCTCCCTGGCCGGGCAGCTGGAAACCCTGGCCCAAGTAATCCATTAAATAAAATTTAACCACCAATCCATCCAACATTTCCATTTTAATCAACGGCTATGAGTTCAATCATCAATCAGATTCAGGAAGAAATCGCAAAGTTTGAAGCGAAGACGGTCAGGAAAAACACCGGCAAGATTCTCAAACTAGCCGACGGGGTGGCCAAACTCGACGGCCTTTCGGAGGCTATGTACAATGAGATGATCGAGTTTCCCGGCGAAGTCTTCGGCATCGCCCTGAACCTGGAGGAAGATGAGGTCGGGGTGGTCATTCTGGGCGATCCCAGCAAATTGAAAGAGGGCGATGAGGCCAAGACTACGGGGCGGTTGCTCTCGGTTCCGGTGGGCAAAGAACTCCTCGGACGGGTGGTGGACGCCATCGGCCTTCCGCTGGACGGTAAAGGCCCCATCGACGCGACCCAAATGTCTCCGGTGGAAAAAATAGCCCCCGGCATCATCCCGCGCCAGGGTGTCGATCAACCCGTCCAGACCGGCATCATGCCGATCGATTCCATGATCCCGATCGGTCGCGGCCAACGGGAGCTCATCATCGGCGACCGTCAGACCGGAAAAACCACCATCGCCATCGATACCATCATCAACCAGGCGGCTATTAACAAAAAAGGGCTGGCTTCGGGAGATCCGGATTTTCGGCCCATATATTGCATTTATGTGGCTGTGGGGCAGAAAAATTCAAATGTTGCCCGCACCATCAAGGTTCTCGAAGAACACGAAGCCCTCGACAACACCATCATCGTATCGGCCCCAGCCGCGGACAACCCTGCCAATCAATACCTGGCCCCGTTTTCAGGGGCGGCCATGGGCGAGTATTTCATGGAAAACGGGATGGACGCGCTGATCGCTTATGACGACCTCTCCAAACAAGCGGTGGCCTACCGGCAGATTTCCCTCGTCCTGAAAAGGCCGTCCGGCCGTGAAGCCTATCCGGGGGACGTATTTTACCTGCACAGCCGCCTGCTGGAACGCTCCGCCCGTCTGAATGAGGAAAATGGAAACGGCTCCCTGACCGCATTGCCCATCATCGAAACGCAGGCGGGCGACGTTTCCGCTTATATTCCAACCAACGTAATTTCCATCACCGACGGACAGATTTTTCTGGAGACGGACCTTTTCAACCAGGGCATCCGCCCCGCCGTATCGGTCGGATTGTCGGTCTCCCGGGTCGGCTCGGCCGCCCAGATCAAAGCCTGCAAGCAGGTTGCGGGCACGGTTAAGCTGGAACTGGCCCAGTATCGCGAGTTGGCCGCATTCGCCCAATTCGGTTCCGACCTGGACGCCCGCACTAAGGCCCAGCTCGAGCGCGGCGCGCGCATTGTGGAAGTTTTTAAGCAGCCGGCCTTCAGCCCCAAACCGATCGAGATCCAGGTCGGCATCCTTTGGGCCGTGCAAAACTCCTATTTCGACGACATTGAGGTCGGCAAAATTGTCGAAGCCTGCATCAGCCTGCAGGATTTTTATTCCACCCGCAAAGAAGATCTGATGGTGAAAATCCTGGAAGAAAAGCAAATCACGGATGAAATCGTGGATGAGCTGAAGCTGGCGGTGGAAGATTGGAAACGGACCTTCGCCGCATAAATAAGCCCGTCGCCGCTTTACATTTGAACTGACTTATTGTCATGGCCAAAACCCGCGAAATCCGCTGCCGCATAAAGAGCGTAAAAAATACCGCTCAGATAACGCGCGCCATGCAATTGGTGGCGGCCTCGAAAATGAAAAAGGCGCAGGAAGCCTGCCTGGCCGGCCGCCCTTATGCAGAATTAATGGCGGAGATGCTTAGTTCACTGGGCGAGCGCTTGATCGATTTCAGTCACCCTTTCCTCGAAACCCGGCCTGTGCGTAAGCGGGGCATCCTCGTGGTCAGCACGGACAAAGGGCTCTGCGGTCCGCTCAATGCCAATTTGTTCAGAAAGTTGGCCGAAATCCAAGGAGATGCCGCCTATATCACCATAGGCCGGAAAGCGGCTCAGTTCGTCAGTCGAACCGGCAGAGAGCTGCTGGCCGATTTTACCATCACCGACCTGGTTCCCTTCGCCGAGATCAGGACCGCCGTCGAGTATCTTATCCGCAGCTATGAGGAAAAGAAAATAGACACCCTGGAAGTGCTTTACTCTCAATTCATCAACACAATGGCGCAGAAACCCGTCCTCCTTCCCTTGCTGCCGTTTACTGATTTAAAATCGATCCTGCGAAAACACGAACGGGAAGAGGGAAAAACGAACGCTTCGGCAGACAACCGGGAGATTCAGTTCGAACCGGATGCGTCCGCTATCCTGGGCGAGCTTCTGAACCTCTATATCAAGCAGGAAATCTACCAAATGGCGCTCGAAGCAAAAGCCTCCGAACACAGTTCCCGCATGGTGGCCATGAAAACCGCGACCGATAACGCCAAAACCCTGGTGGACGACCTTACCCTGGAATACAACAAAGTACGACAAGCCGCCATCACGCAAGAAATCCTGGAGCTTTCCGCCGCCAGTTTTGCCTCTTGAATAATCGCAAAAAAAATGGATGCATTACACTTCAATTTAACCACGGATATATTCAGATACTGGATGCAAGATTCAAGATGAAGAATTTTTTAACCACAGATTACACGGATGAACACAGATAATTACGGCATTGTTATCATAACCCTTTTTCACTATCCGTGTAATCCGTGGTTTAAGTAAACTTTTATTAAAAACTTCAAAGCTCAAAGCCATTATATTATGAACAAAGGAATCATCGTTCAGGTTATCGGAGCCGTCGTCGACGTGAGATTCGCCGATGGCAATGTGCCCGAGATCTACCAAGCCCTGGAAGTTAATTATGAATTGCGCGGAAAAGCTACCCGGCTGATACTCGAAGTGCAGCAGAATCTGGGCGAAGGGATGGTCCGGGGCGTGGCCATGACCTCGACCGAAGGGCTCGTGCGAGGCGGCGAAGCCATCGACACAGGGGCCCCCATTTCGGTGCCGGTGGGCGATGGCGTTTTGGGCCGCATTTTAAATGTCCTCGGCGATCCGGTGGATGAGAGAGGCCCGGTCAAGCACGAGAAGCGTTACTCAATCCATCGCGAACCGCCAACCCTTATCGAGCAGGACACCCAGTCCAATATCCTGGAAACCGGCATCAAGGTGATCGATCTCATCTGCCCCTTCATCAAAGGGGGCAAGGTGGGCGCATTCGGTGGGGCCGGCGTGGGCAAAACGGTGGTCATCATGGAGTTGATCAACAATATCGCCAAGACGCACGGCGGGGTTTCCGTTTTTTGCGGGGTGGGGGAGCGATCCCGTGAAGGCAACGACCTCTACCATGAAATGGCCGATGCGGGGGTTATTGACCTAAAAAATATCGAAAATTCCAAAGTGGCTCTTTGTTACGGGCAGATGAACGAGCCTCCCGGTGCCCGCATGAGAGTGGGCCTCTCCGGATTGTCCATGGCCGAGTATTTCCGGGATGAAAAAAACCAGGACGTGCTCCTCTTCGTCGACAATATTTTCCGGTTTTCACAGGCCGGCTCGGAAGTTTCCGCCCTCCTTGGGCGCTCCCCCTCGGCGGTGGGTTACCAGCCGACCCTTGCCCAGGAAATGGGCATCTTGCAGGAGCGAATCACCTCCACCAACAAAGGATCGATCACCTCCTTCCAGGCCGTTTATGTGCCCGCCGACGATTTGACCGATCCGGCCCCGGCCAATACCTTCGCCCACCTCGATTCCACCATCGTGCTGGAGCGGCGCATCTCCGAATTGGGCATCTACCCGGCGGTCGATCCGCTATCGTCCACTTCCAACGCCCTCGATCCATCCATCGTGGGCGAGGAGCATTTCCTCGTTGCCCGCGGGGTTCAGCAGGTATTGCAGCGCTACAACGATTTGCAGGACATCATCGCCATTCTGGGCATCGACGAACTTTCGCCGGATGACCGGCAGGTGGTTTTCCGGGCCCGCAAAATCCAGAAATTCCTTTCCCAGCCTTTCACCGTGGCCGAGGTCTTCACCGGAGTGCCCGGAAAAATCGTGACTATCCCTGAAACCGTCCGTGGCTTTAAAATGATACTCGACGGCGAACTCGATCACGTCAACGAGAACGACTTTTACATGAAAGGCGGCATCGACGAAGCCCTTGGCGCTTGAGCCAGTTGAAGATAAGAACTGAAATGCCTTTAACTCTCGAAATCGTAACGCCAGAAGAGATCGTTTACCGCGATTCGGTGGACTCCGTGGTGCTTCCAACGGTGGTGGGAGAGGCGGGCATCCTGCCCGGCCACGTGCCCATCCTGACCATGCTCAAGCCTGGTGAATTAGCTGTTACCAAAAACGGCGAGAAAACCATGCTGGCGGTGGACAAAGGGTTTGCCCAGGTTTTGGGGGACAAAGTCTCCGTTTTGGCCGAGGGCGCCATCGATATTGCGGAAATCGACATGACGGCTGTGGAAGAGGCCCAGGAAAGGGCGGAAAAAGCTCTGGCCGAAGCGCGGGCAAAAAAACTCGATCCGGCCGAAGTGGAAAAACTGGAAACCATCGTGCGCTTCTCCCTGGCTCAGAAACTGGCCAAGAAAAAGCGGTATTAGGCCTGTCGTGCCGGGATTCATTTCACCGGGCCGGTGCCGGTGCCGGTGTTGGTGAATGCTTTTGGCGAATTCCTTATGTTTTTGCCCTATCTCATCGTTTTATTCGGAGTTTTTGCCGGTTCCACCGCCGTTATATTTTTAAAATTGAGCCAGACTGACCCGGTTCTGCTCTCCGCCTACCGGCTGCTGGTGGCGGGAATAGTCATACTGCCGTGGTTTTTCCAGGCCAGGTCCAGGCATCCTGGCGCATTTCAGTGGAAAGACATGAGGCGAATTTTCTGGCCTGCCTTATTCTTGGGCCTGCACTTTATCAGCTGGATGATTGGGGCGCGCTTAACCCTCGCCGCCAACACCTCCCTCATCGTCATGATGGTTCCCATCGTGATGCCGTTTCTGATGTGGTTTTTGCTGCGCGAAATGATCAACCGGAGAGAAATCGTGGGCACCTTGCTTTCCCTGTGCGGGGTTATTTTCCTGGGCGCATCCGATTTTCGCTTCAACCCCGAATTCGCTTTGGGCGACGCTCTCAGCTTCGGGTCGATGACCCTGCTGGCCGTCTATATGGCATTGGGGCGCGTGAACCGAAATTTTGCCTCACTTTACCTCTACCTGGTTCCCGTTTTTTTGGTTGGCGGTCTAATTTGCCTGATCCTCGGCGTTATTGGAATCATAATGGGTCTGGTGGAGCCCTATCCCGCCGGAGCTGATCCCTGGGTGGAATTTGTCTATATTTTCTGCCTGGGTCTGATTCCCACCGTATTAGGCCATGGAATTATCAACTATGCGCTCAGATTCCTGAGAGGCCAGGTGGTGGCGATTTTCAATTTGGGCCAATTCATCTTTGCCGGCATCCTGGGGGCGTTTATTCTGGGAGAAATTCCAACCCCAGAATTTTACGTCGCCAGCGTATTGACGGTTGCTGGAGCTATAATCGTAATCCGGGCCACTCCACCCCGGCCTGCCTGAAAGATTGAAAAAATCCGTTGCCCGTTATTCGGGATTTTCCATCAGTTCCATTAAAATGCCCTCCGGTCCGTAAAAATAAGCCAGCTTCTTTTCGGTTTTTGAGTAAACTTTTATCTCGCTTATAAATTTTACGCCTTTGCCTTTCAGGCGCGCATATTCGGTTTCGATATCCTTGACCTCGAACGCGATATGGCGAAAACCGATCTGATTGGCGGCCCCCAGTTCAGGGTCTTTACCGGAGGGTGGATGCACGTATTCTATCAGCTCGATATTGGTTTTCGAGCCAGGATGGGTAAGCGTCACATAGCGCGCGCGAACCTCGTCCAGCCCGACAATCAAGGAAATCCATTCACCCGACAATTCCCTAGGATCCGTCGATTCAAAGCCAAGCAGCAAAAAAAATTGCATAGCGTCCTCCAACCGGCTAACGACGATATTGATATGATCGAGTTTCCTTATCATGAGGGCTTATT
This sequence comes from Opitutales bacterium, assembly GCA_965226205.1. Classification (GTDB taxonomy): domain Bacteria; phylum Verrucomicrobiota; class Verrucomicrobiia; order Opitutales; family UBA2987; genus JAJFLU01. The sequence goes on from CBDDCJ010000021.1 coordinate 72,800, forward strand.
GAATAAGACTGAGGGCCTCCCAATGGCAAGTCCCTGGAGGCAATAATAATCCCATCAAAATTGTTTTTGACAGGACAATGATGTTGCCATACCTTATGTCATAATGGTTGACATAATACTTGCCAAAATTTGAGTAATAAAATTGTATTCTATTAGTAACAAATAAGTTATGAATCAGAAAAGACTGCCATATAAAATGAAATATTTGGAGTCACATCCTTGGTTGGAGAATTTTAGAATAGATACTTCAAAACTCCCGCAAGATATTTGGCTGATGCTGGGAGAAGCGCAATCAAAGTGTGAACATATTGCGGGCGTTCCTCTGAAACCTGAATTGGCTCAGGAATTACACCAGATTTATTTGGCCAAAGGTGTTCAGGCAACAACGGCTATCGAGGGCAACACCCTGACCGAAGAAGAGGTGATGCGGGAAATCGAAGGCAAACTGGATCTGCCGCCATCAAAAAAGTATTTGGGCCAGGAAATACAAAATATATTAAGAGCATGTGACCAGATTCGGGAGGATATATTTTCTGAAAAATTTTATTACGATGTGGAAAAAGTGAAAAATTTTAACGGGCAGGTATTGCAAGATCTTCCATTGCGAGAGGATGTTCTTCCCGGCAAAATAAGAGAATATTCCGTTGTGATTGGCAGCTACCGGGCGGCGCCTGCCCAGGATTGCGAATATCTACTGGTGGAATATTGCAAGTGGTTGAATCAAGTGATCAAAGAAATTGATCAGCATACGAGTAAAATCGCTTATTCAATTATAATATCGATAATATCGCATTTGTATTTTGTTTGGATCCACCCGTTTGGAGATGGCAACGGCCGGACTGCCCGATTAATTGAGCTTTCAATTTTGATTAATGCGGGCATTCCTACGCCCGCATGCCATCTGTTGAGCAACCACTACAATGAAACCCGCACGGAATACTACCGGCAGCTCGATCGGGCCAGCAATAAAGGCGGCGATCAAAATTCTTTCTTAAAATATGCGGTGCAGGGATTTGTGGACCAGCTTAAAATCCAGATTCAACGAATAAGAAACCAACAATGGGACATTTCGTGGGAAGCTTATATCCATGAAGAGTTCAAGGACCAGAACAGCAAACCAGAAATTCGGCAACGGCAGTTGGCCATAGATTTGTCGCGCGAAAGGAAAGAAGTAAAGATATCGGATTTAGAAAACCTTACCCCGAGATTAGCCCGTCAATATGCCAACAAAAAACGTCGAACTGTTTCGAGAGATGTAAAGAAACTTGTGGAATTGAATATATTAAGAAAGGGCATGAAGAGCGAAACAGTGATCGCAAATCGAGAAATTATTTTAGCCTTTTTGCCGCCCAGAAAACCTGATTTACCTTTCTGATCGGGCTTACGTCTTTTCGAATTTAATTTCTAATTTGTTGGGCCGGACCCCGAAATGGCGGGCTATATTTTTGGCTCTTGTTCTTATTTTTGGTAAAATCGATTGAGGGATCTTTTTGAAGGGGTAAACCGTGATTTCCAGGCCCGGGCCGTTCAATTTATAGCGCCAGGTGGCAATGGTTTTACCGAGGTGAATGATGGTTGCCTCGATATGTCCGGCGGGCCGCCATACTCGCTTGTAAAACGGGTTGGGGCAAATCCAGGATTTGTCTTTGTGCCCCAGCAGGACCGGGTCGAAACGGCCCAGCATTAACAAGGGCCAATGACCTCTGGGGGGCGGCGGTTGCAAAAGCTCATCGAGGTCTTTCGATAGGCAGAGGAGCGTCCGCCCATTGTATCGCAAATGAGCGATTTTTTTGCTCAGGAAATCGATGGACGGCTGCACCTCGCGTAGAGACGACCCACTCCAATAGACCAAATCTTTGACCGGCGAAGGCCCATAGGTATGCAGATATTGCAGGGCCAACTGGCGATTCGCGACATGGGGTTTCGGCGGATTCCAGGAGAGTTCGAGCAGCCAATGCTCACGATGGACAAAGTAACTCTCACTCCCATTCTTGCGGCCATGACAGGCCACCCCTTGCATTACCAATTCTGCAAACAACCCTCCCCAAGAGGAAAGAAACTCCGGGTCTTTGACCAAAGATAGCCCCCGCTGGTCCGCCCGGCACATGCCATCGAGACCTTTTTGCAAAAGAGTGGCCGCAAACATATCTACAATTTCATCGAATTCCTCTTCGATCCCGCCATTTTTGCAATAACTGCGACGCCACCAGGTTCGGTTGCGCGCATAGGCGGAATGAACGACCGGCCATTGGGCGGAGGGATAAAGGTGTAGCGTAAATCGTTGCCCCCAAAGTTTGACCAGTGTGCGCTCCCCCCACAGAAGCTCCTCCAACCTGGTTTTGGAAAAACCGTGGAGGCGGTTGGTTAACGCGATTCCGGCCGCGGAAAGAATTTGGGCTTGAACCCCACCGAGGGCCGAGGCGGTTGCCTCCGGGCTTTTGAAAGGTTCGACAAGGCCCGACCTTTTCAACCGATACCAGGTCAATTGGTCTGCTGATACATTTATTTCCGGCATGGCATCAGTCCAACCTCAGGCATACTCCCAAACGCCGATTATCTCCCGTCCCCGCCATTTCTCCATCAGCCCGCTGCAACACCGTGTGGGCGCCGCCGAAAAACATGTTGAACCCCGGCCATACCTTCACTCTGGAAAATCGTTTCTTTAGTTGACGGACTATTTGCGGGGAAAAATTACTTTCCAGATGCAAGAGGCCATTTTCATAATGAATGCGGGGACTTTGCACGGCCTCATCCACCGGCATGGCAAAATCGATATGGTTCAGGATAACCTGCAAAATGGCCGAGCGGATGCGGTTGGAGCCGCCGGAGCCGGTGGCCAGGACTCCGTCCCGGTTGAAGATCAAGGTCGGGGACATCATGGAGGCGATCCGCGTATTGGGCTTCCATTGATGAAAACCGGCCGGGTTGAGGTCTTCCTCTCCCAGCATATTGTTGAGCATGAAGCCGCAATCCGAGACCATAATGCCGGAACCGGTTCCATTGGAGAGATTAAGAGCGGCCACGTTGCCATCGGCATCGATCACGCTGATGTGGGTTGTGTCGGAAGGGCAGGCAGGGCGATCCGCCCCGATTGATCTATAAGCAGCCAGGAGATCTTTATCCAGCAATGACTCGGCGCTATCGAAATCATCGGGAAACTCCCCTGCGCGCTCCCTTTTCAGCCGCCCCGTCAATTGCATGGCGCGGGCCAGAATTTCCAGATGGGCGAGAGAACCAAACTTGTGCCGGGACAATGAACTGCCAGCGATCAATTTGAGGGCCAGGCCTATCAATGTCCCGCCGAGGGCGAGCGGCGGATTGGTCCAGATCGTTGAATCCCCATAGGACACTTGCAATGGGCGGCGCTTGTGGGCCTGATATTGCTTGAAATCCTCCATCCTCAAGTGCCCCCCGCGTATTTGGCAGGATTGAACGATTTTTCGAGCCACCTCTCCCGGTAAAAAAAATCCTCCCCCTCGCTGGCCAGCGCCTCCAGAAAATCAGCCATTTCGGGCTGGGTCAAACGCTCTCCTTTTTGCAAAATTTTACCGGGATGAGTTTTGCTGGCAAAGACACTTCCAGCCTCCGGCGAAGCCAGGTATATCTGGCTGACCACTTCCAGCAGAAGGGGCAAGAAATCTTCCACCACAAACCCTTCTTTGGCCAGAGAAAGAGCCGGTTGGATCAATTGCTTGAGAGACATCCGGCAGCAATCTCGCCGCGCCATACCAATGCCTTTTAGGGCGCCTGGGGTGGCGCAGGACCCGAGCCCGAGATGAAATTCCTGCGTGGTGGGGCCGAAATCGGCGTGAACCGGAAAAAAATCCAGTTGGCCCTCAGATGGCTGCCGGGGCGTTTGGGTGAAAAAATCGTAGAGGACGGGGTCTCCGCCGCGCCAGGCGAGCAAAAACCCGCCCCCACCGGGAGAGGCCAGGACGGGTTCGGCCACGCAAGCCGCAAAAAAGGCCGAAACGGCCGCATCGAAGGCATTGTCTCCGGCTTCGAGGGCGATCAGGGCGGCACGGGCGGTATGAACGCTTCCCGCCGCCACAATTCCTTTTTTGCCGCCTGCCATCGTTCTTAAAAAACCAAAAGGAGCGCAAAAGACAAGAATCCACTGCCGCCCATAGCCATATACCTGGCTCCCAAATTTGTAAAAATATTTGTATGGAAATTATCATTCTGTTTTTAAATTCGTGGATTATTCTGTAACCACTTGTTGGTAAGTAAGTTGTAAAAATTACCCTCTCTTGGTTGGCGTGATAATTACAATATTCTTACAACACCTCCGGCTTTGGTTCATGTTGTTCCTATTGGATTATAAAGTTTAAAAGTCCGGGGAAAGAGGTCAATAAAAAGGGCCGCCCCCATTCGAGAACGGCCCCTGTGAGGTAGAGATTATTCGCCAAACCTTCAGGTTGAGGTATAAGTGTAAATCGTCGCCTTCAACCTCTTATTGGGGGCCTAATCGATTGTTGGTCTAGCCACCGACTCTACAATACTCTGTGCGGTTGTTCTCTTCCAAACGAATTACACCGGTTGGAGCGCGTGGTCCAAAACCTGTTCTGCAAACTCCTTTGGAGTCAAACCAGACTGGCGCACATGAGCATCATTGCGGCTAAATTCTGGAGTGAGAATGCCAGCTTCAATCGATGTGAAAATGCGCACTAATTCGCGAGCATAGGCTTCGCTCAAGCCTAACTCTTTCATCGCTTGTTCAGCCGCTTCAGGTGGCACTGTAACATGCTTCACTTCCCGACCAAGCCCCGCTGTGAATTCTCCAGCTACATCGGCAAAAGAATATTCCTTGGGCCCTTGTAGCTCAATAACGCTGTGGCCAACCCACGAGGACGTTTCGAGCAAGTCACGAACAGCTTCTGCAATATTTATTGTCGAAACGAATGCATAGCGTGCATCAGGTGCAACTGGAAAGAATATCGCACCTTGTTCGATAATATTCGGTAGCGCCATGAAGTAGTTCTCTAAGAAAAAACCACAGCGAAGGTGCAAGACATGTGGGGCGCCATCGCTAATGATTGTCTCAGCGAAATGCTGCCCTCGGACGAGGCCAGTTTCCTCACGATTGAGATGAGCACCGAGGGTCGAGAGGTGAATAATCCGTTTGACACCAACTGTTTTGGCAGCATCACGTGACACCGTTGCCAGGCGACGATATTCTTCGATCATGTCGCTCGACTGAAAATTAGGCGGCGGCAGGAAGAAGTATGTATCTGCGCCGGCAAGCGCCTCGCGAAGAAATTCCACGTCGAGAATGTCTCCTTGAAGCACCCTAGCACCGCGAGCGGCTGCGTCTTGCAGCTTTGACCTGTCGCGGCCGATAAGAACAACCTCATTTTTCTCGAAGTCGATAAGTTTTGTCAGATGACGGCCTATTTGGCCAGTAGATCCAGTGATTACGATTTTCATTTCATTTCCTTTTTTAAGTTTACTTTTACGATTCAAAGACACGACTTTGTTGCCTTGTCTGGGTGCTAGTATAGCCAGAGAGCGCCTGTATATCTAATACTTTTGGGGTTGTTCAGCGATGCCATATTGATATAGCTCAAGAATGGAGCTACGCCAGTTACACTATTTCCTCGCTGTTGCAGAAGCTCTAAACTTCACACGAGCTTCCGAGAAATTGCATGTTGCTCAACCGGCCTTAAGCCGACAAATCCGGAAATTAGAAGACGAACTCGGCGTCCAGCTTCTAGAAAGAGACTCCCGACTGGTTCGCCTCACACCGGAAGGGGTTCTTTTTCTTGAAGATGTGAGTGAGATTCTCGAGTTGTTAGAAGCTGCTGAAGCTCGCGTGAAGCGCGCACAACGAAATCCTATCCATATTCTATCATTAGGATACGCGCCGTCACTTGTTGCACCTTGGCTTCCTCGTATCTTATCTTCATTTAGCTCGCGCCTTCCCAATACCAAGGTGCAGCTGTATGATATGGATAATGAAGAATTGGTTGCGGGTATTCGAGAGCGGACACTGGATGCTGGAATTTTCCCCGATCAGGCGGTTCCGCGAAGTGAGTTATTTGTTCTTCAACACCTCTACAAAATCGGGCTCGAGGTTGCTCTTCCTATGAGGCATCCCCTCTCTGAAAAATCAACCCTTTGCTTGCGCGACCTTGCCCCTGAATGTCTAATTGGATATAATAGAAAGCAGTTTCCTGACTACTTTGACAGCCTCCGTCGGATGTTCACTGCAGCAAGTCAACCTCTCCTTTTGGGACTCGAAGTAGACAGCGGCATGAGTCTTCTAGCCATGGTGAGAGGCGGTCAAGGAGTGGCAATTGTTTCAACGACTGTACGATTAGCCCAGGTAGAAGGATTAGAATTTCGCTCATTAGAGCCCGAACCTGAAGGCTGCAATTTAAGTCTTGTAACACATCGAGATATTCCTGTAAGGCGTTTAAAACTCTTTCGCGAAGTTATTAGCGATTCCTTCCGTGTGTAGCTTTCCGAGGATTTTTCGTGAATTACAGAGGACGTTAAAAGGGTCGATCTTTTTGCAGAATTTCCTTCGAGTGATCGGTTGTCTGGAAAAGGAGCGCAAAAGCCAAGAATCCATCGCAGACCATGACCATAAACCTTGGCCTCAAATTTACAAAGATGTTTGCATGGAAAATATCATTCCGTTTCCTGCTGCAAATCGTCCGGATTGAGCTCCAGAAGCTCGATTTCGAATATGAGGGTGGAATTTGGCGGAATCGCTCCGACCGACCGTTCCCGATAGCCCAGCCGGGCCGGGATATAAAGCTTAATTTTTCCCATTTCCCTGACCAGCTTCATGCCTTCGGCAAATCCCGGCAGCACCTGGGCGAGATTTAAATCGCCCGGCTGGCCCCTCTCTTTGGTGGAATCGAAAACCTGGCCGTTGGCAAGCATCCCGGTGTAATTCATGCGCATCCAGTCATCCCCCTTTGGTTTTCTGCCGATACCTTCATCGATCAATTCATAATAAAGACCCGATGCGGTTTTTTGGATGCCGGGTTTTTTCTCCAGCTCGGCAAAAAATGTTTCTTCGGAGACCATGTTTTCGGCTGCCTGGCTGGAGTTACGTTTTTCCATCATTTCCTGAAAGGCCGCCACCCGCTGACGGATCGTATTTTCGACCTGAGCCACTGCTTCTGCGATATTTTCCGGGCCCGGAGCTCCCCGCGCTCCCATTACTATGCCATCTAAGATATGGGTCAGTTCATCATCCGTATAGCCGGCATAAAGCGCCCTTTCCTGCGCCAGAAGCCATCCGAAAGTTTCAAGAAGCTCCTTTTCGGTCATTTCAGCCGATTCCGCAGGCGCCTCCGTTTCGGCTTCCACCACCAGTTCCTCCTCCCCACCGAGATTAGGAAGAGGGGTCAACAAAGAAGTAAATACGATTAAGGAAATCAATCGGAAATACAGTTGTCCTCGAGGCATGGAATCCATTCCCACTATGTTGAAGGTGAGAAAACCAGGGTCAATGGTTAAGAGGAAGTGAGGGTTTGTTAATTTGAGGCAAAAAAAAGATTTTGTTGCCCACAGAGAACCCCACGCCCAAGATTATTTGCAATAAAGGCCAGTTTATGCGCTCCTACCTTTCAATTTCCGCATATTCAACTATGGACGAAAACAGCCTAAAGGATCATCATTAATAAAAACCGTTTATTAAAAAAAGCACTTCCCGCCTGCCTATTCGGATTCGGGATGCTGGCCTTCAGTCAATTAATGATTTCGGACAGGCTTGGGGCCGAACCGGAAAATGCGGGGCAAGATTCGACCCCCGATACCGGGGCGCTGGAAATGGAACTGGATGAGCTCAAGGCTGGTTTAATGGGGGGAAAGTTTGCCAGCGAGGATGAATTTCAGGAGGCTTTGGCCGGTGCCGCCAAGGCAGGATTGCTGGAACAAACCGGTATTGAAGCCAAAATCTCGCGCTACTGGACCCGGGGACAATACGATGACCTCATGGCTTTGCTCCCGCAAATGGAAAAGAACCTGGAAAACTGGGATTTTGAGGCGAGCGATATTTTTACCGAAAAGCGGGAACTAATGGGCTACTATCACCTTTTTCGCGCCTACCAAGCCAAGATTTCGGGAACCCCGGAGAGTTTTGCCAGCAATGCCAAGGAGAGTTTTTGGAATTTTCCAGAATTGGCGGAGATTCTCGCCATTTGGATCGGTGAAAAACGCCAGGAGGAGAGAATGGTTAACCTGACCCTGCCGATGGATGTGGTTTTAACCACCTCTCAGGGCGAAAAAACCACCTTGAATGAACTTGTAGCGGACAAAAAGGGCATACTCATCGATTTTTGGGCGACCTGGTGCGGTCCCTGCATTGCCCTCATGCCGGAATTGATTCACAAAGCGGAAAAACTGGGGCCGCAGGGAATCGTGGTTGCCGGAATGAATACGGAAACGGAGGAACGGGCCGATACGGTGCGGAAAGAACGGGACATTCGCTTCGCCTGGCTGGTGGAACCGCCTGGGGCGCCCTTTCAACGGCTTCTGAGGATAGATTCCATTCCCCGCATGGTCCTGGTTTCTCCCCAGGGCAAGGTGCTCTACAACGGCCACCCAATGGATCCGGAGTTAAATAAAGCCCTCAGCAAACTTGAGGTAACTCTCTAACGCAAGCCCGCCCCGGTCTAATTATTCATCCTCTTTTTCGGCATCGGCATCAACCGCTGCCGGACTTTCTGCTTTTTCTGCGCTAGTGGACTCCGGCTCCTCATTATCGGAATGGGCATCGGTATCTCCGACGATGGAAAGCGGCTCGGAAACACTCAAGTTATAAAGAGGCGGCGGCGGGGGAGGGGGCGGCATTTTTGGAATGTCCCCAATTTTTCCATAATTTTTCCGAAAATAATGGCGCCTTTCCTCATGGGTCATGTTTTTCAATTTGTCCCGTTCGGCCCGGCGATCTTCTTCCGACATGCTGAGGAAACGGTTCCGCATCATGTTGCGTCGTTCGTGGGAAACGGCGCTCCATTTGGCATGCAATTTGTCCCGTTCACCGCGAGGCATCCCCCTGAATTTCCTAATTTGCTGCCGGATGCGCTCTTTTTCCACGGGAGACATTTTCTGAATCAACTCGATGGATTTGCGCACTTCCGTAAGGCGATCGGGCTGAAGGCTGAGGAATCTTTCGACCAGCATCATTTCCTGCAAATCTTTGCGTTCCTCCGGCGAAAGCCCGGCAAACTTTTTGGAGGAATCGATTTGTTTTGAAGCCGGGGGCAGCCCCAGAAATTCTTCGCTCGGTTGGCCGCCCAAACCTGGCGGCAGGCTCATCATCATCAAAAAAAGGCTCGCTGCGGCTGAAAGCAGCCGCGGACCGTCCGCTGACAATGGGTCAATTATTTTTTTTCGGAACATTGGGTTGGTGGTGAAGAAAATTTTTTATTAAAAGAGGGCTGCTTCTTCGTAGGACAATCCATCGAGTGTCGCGTAGGCCTTGTCATCGAGAAATAATTCGGCATCGCTGAGCCCATCGACAAGAACGAATAGAGCTTCCATGTCGGCCAGGACGGTTATAGCGCGCTCCTCGACATAGGAGGAGGGAGTGGGCGGTTGTGTGTTTTCTGCCATAACCGGATCCACCCGAGAGGGCCCGAGGAATGATTGCGCGGCAAATAAACCGGCCACCAGCATGGCCGCGGCCGCTCCCGCCCACCAGAAGATTCGCGGAAATACAATCCGTTTGCCGCCGGCCGGCTTGCCGGTTTGGTCGAAAATAAGGGCCAACGTTTTCTCCGTAAAATCATCAGAGGCTTTTACGGTCTGATTTTTCAAAAGGGCGTCGAGCGAGGCATCCGCATCCCTATTGCGGAGGCGCGCCATGACTGCGGCTTCGAAGCCGGGCGAGGCGGACACCGGGCTGGAGGCCAGCAGCTTGTCCAGTTGGCGATCGATGGAGGGGTTTTCTTTTGACGGTTTCATTTCACATTTTCAACAATTCGCCAAGGGCGGTTTTGAGATGTTTGCGGGCGCGGAATATCCAGGTTTTGACGGCCGATTCAGTCGATTCCATGGTTGCGGCAATTTCCTTGTAGGAAAGCTCCTGCTGCTTGAGTAAAAGGATGGCTGTGCGCTGGTTTTCGGGCAGTCCCTCAAGGGCCTGGCTGAAGGCTTCCTCGATTTCCATGACGCGGAAATCTCCACTGATGGATTCCTTCATCATCAAAGTATTGGGATCGACCATTTCTAGCGGTTTGCGTTGCTGCCGCCGGTATTCGTTGATGAGGAGCCGCCGGGCGATGTGGAACATAAAAGTGGAAAATTTGGCCGTTGGCTGATACTTGGGAGCGGCCCGATAGAGGCATATGTAAACCATTTGGGCCAAATCCTCGGACTGCTCCAGGGATTGCAAGGAACGATAAAAAAAATTGACGAGCGGGTTTTTCCAGCGATTGATCAGCACGGCCAAGGCGGCGTCTTCACCAATCCCGACCCGCTGCATCAGGGATTCGTCGGATTCCCGGAGACAGGTCGTGGATGAATCCGCTGCGGTGGACGCATTTTTGGGCATGTTGCGGATCTTAAGACCGGAATCATGCGCTTGCCAAGCCGGTAGTTGTATAACTTCGGCATTCACGCATAATGAATCACTGATTTTTGGAAAAAAGTTGCACCCAAAGACCATTTTTTTCTTCCGCCGGAGCAAATGTCGGCCCATTGCGGGGTGGCCGGCGATTTCAAATATCGCTTTGAAAATGTGAATAAGCCTGAATTTCAGGCGTTTGCAATGTTCACAAGCTGTTAATTTTGGGCCAATAAAATGGAACAACTTTTTATTGCCCTGAACCGCCGGAAAAGGAACTTTTATGACAGGCCGGAAGCCGTTTTCAGAGATCTTCTGGAAGAGGTTTCCAAAAAATAATTAAAAAAATTTAATAAAAACTATTGACGCAATATATTGTGTTTATGTAACCTGAATACCCCAATATATGGTGATTAATTTTAAAAAAGCTTCTTACTGCCATTCCCGAGCCGGAATGCAATGGAATTCCTTCGAAATAAGTTCTTTGGAGAAGGGGAGCGATTTTTCATCGTCATAACCCCGCGCCGAAACCAGCCCAGCCTTCAACCTTTTACCCATCGCCATGCAAGCAACTTTTACGATCGGAAACAAGACCTTCAACCTTGACCAGGAAAAGGCCGAAGCGGCCTTTGCAGCCAAAAAAGTGATCAATGGGCGGGAGACCATGTTTTTTAACATTCTGCCCCTCAAATATCAATGGGCCTACGATCTTTACCGGAATATGAAGGCCAATCACTGGGAGCCGGAAGACGTTCCCATGCAAAAGGACTGCGAGCAATGGCGCTCCGATAAAATTTCCGATATCGAGCGCTGGATCATCAAGATGGGCATCGGTTATTTCTCCGGGGCGGAGGGAATCGTGGGCGACAACATCATCCATGTGGTCCGCGAGTTGGTTACGGCGCCGGAATTGAAACTCGTTTTGGGGCGCCATGCGCATGAGGAAAACATCCACGCCGACAGCCTGGTTTACATGATCAGCTCCCTCGGCATCAACCCCCACGAATGCGAATCCATTCTCGAGGGTATCGAAACCGTCCAGAAAAAAACCGACTTTGTATTGCGCAACTCGCGCGCCATGCGCCGGGACATCGACCTGACCCAGACCTCCGCCAAACAAGATTTTGCCAAAAACATCTTTCTTTTCGGGCAGTGCATGGAAGGGACGCAGTTTTACGGCCTCTTCGGGATGATTCTCTCCCTCTACCGGCAGAACAAATTTTCAGGAATCGGGCAGATGTTTCGCTACACTTTGCGCGACGAATCCAACCACATCGAACTGCTGTGCAATCTTTTGATGGACCTGGTGGAGGAAAATCCGGATATCTGGACGCAGCAATTTCGCGACGACCTCACACAAATGATGGTCGAGGCCATCAACCTGGAAAAAGAATTCATAAACGACTGCCTGCCGGTCAACGCGGTGGGCCTGAGCGCGGAGGAATTTACCCTCTATATCGACTATATCGCCGATCGCCGGCTCGAGGGCGTGGGCCTGCCCCCACTCAGCCCAGGCGTCAAAAATCCCTTTCCCTGGCTGGCCGAGATGATGGACATCAAGAAAGAGCAAAACTTCTTCGAAGGCCGCGTGACCGAATACCAGAAATCATCCGCCCTGGAGTCTGTCCATGACGATGAACTTTAAACCTATTTCGAAGCCTCGGCCTCGATTCACCACCCCAAACCACACGAAAGAAAAATGATCCGCCATATTTCACTGCAAGAAGACCTGGAACTGAAACGTCTGACGACCACTCCCAAAAACGAAAAACCGCGTTTTTGCTGGCGTGACGTGCTTTTGAACGAGGGCCTTGTGCAGCCCGATATCACGGTCGAAGTGGGTGGCGTGGAAAGGGATTTCGATCTGGCGGAAGTGGCGGACACCATCGGCCATGCCCTGACCGATTTGATGCTCTCCCGGCGGCAAGAGAACATCTTTACCGAGCAAAACCAGGAGTTTGTCGCCTCCGTAGCCCGCGAGGTGGGCCGGCTGCTGACTCCGCAATCGGAAGATGAACTCCCCGGCAAGCTGACCGAGAGCGAAATCTACCTGCTGATTGAAAAAGCGCTGGTCTCGCTTAAAGCGCACGATGTGGCCAAAAGCATGGTCTTTCGCCGATCCCATGCCGCCAGCGGCACGAACCCGCCTTTTCCGGTCACGCAACACTCGGTCCGGCTGATTCGACGCAACGGCCAGGTGGTCCCCTGGGCGGTCGATAAAATTGAGATCGCGGTGCGCAAAGCATTTCTCTCCAACGAGATGGACTCCGATCCAGCCATCGGGGTGGCCCATGCGGCCAGCGAACGGGTTCGCAATCTGGACCAGGCCTTCATCCATATCGAGGATTTGCAGGATATCGTGCAGGAGGAGCTCATGCGCCAGGGCCACTTCAAAGTGGCCGAAGCCTACATCCTTTACCGGGCCGACCGCGCTCGTATGCGGGAGTTGAGCGAGAGCGAGGAAGTGGCCGATGAAAAACGGCAGGATTCCATGATCGTGGTCAAAAGAGCCGATGGGGAGACCTTTTTCTGGAACGGGCGCGAACTGCAAAAACGCATCGAGTTCGGCATGATCGGGCTCGATCTTTGCCTCAGCCCGGATGAGATCGAAGCGGAATTGCGCCGCTCCATTTACTCCGAAATGGATGAGGACGACCTTAATAAGACCATCATCCTCAATGCCAAGACCCTCATCGAAAGGGACGCCGATTTCGCCAAATTCGCCGGGCGCATCCTGCTCACCTTCATCTACGAAGAGGTGCTCGCCTGGGACATCCTCAATGATGGATTGAAGGCACTCAAGGAATGCCACCGCCTGCGTTTTCAAGGCTATATCGAGGAAGCCGTCCGCATCGAACGGCTCGATCCCAAGATGCTCGAGCGCGACCTGGACAAACTGGCCAACGCGATCGACCCATCGGCCGATCTAGATTTCGACTACCTGGGCATCCAAACCCTCTACGACCGCTACCTCATCATCGACAAAACGGGCAAAACCTCCCGCCGTTTGGAAACGCCTCAAATGTTCTGGATGCGGGTCTCCATGGGCCTCTTTATGAAGGAAAAGGAAGCTGGCGAGGATTGGGCCATCAAGCTATACAACCTCTACAAAAGCAGGCGTTTCTGCTCCTCCACGCCCACCCTCTTCAACAGCGGCACCCGCCATTCGCAGCTCTCCTCCTGCTACCTTTACAAAGTCGACGACAACATCGAGTCGATCATGATTCGCGGAATTGCCGAAAATGCCTTCCTCTCGAAATGGGCCGGGGGCCTGGGGGGGAGCTGGACCTCCGTCCGCGGCACGGGCAGCCACATCAAGGGTACCAATGGGGAAAGCCAGGGCGTGATCCCATTCCTTAAGCTGCACAACGACCAACTCGTGGCCGTCAACCAGGGCGGCAAAAGACGCGGCTCCGGCTGCGCCTACCTGGAAAGCTGGCACAACGATATTTTAGACTTTCTCGAGTTGCGCAAAAACACAGGGGACGACCGGCGGCGCACCCACGACATGAACACCGCCAACTGGATTCCCGACCTCTTCATGAAACGCATGGAGAACCGGGAACACTGGACCCTCTTCCGCTCCAGCGAAGTCCCCGATTTGCATGAACTCTACGGCAAGGCATTCGAGCAGCGCTACATCGAATACGAAGCGAAGGCGGAAGTCGGCGAAATCTACGGCCAGAAATCTACGGCCATCGATTTATGGAAGCGCATGCTGACCCTTCTGTTTGAAACCGGGCATCCCTGGATCACTTTCAAAGACCCCTGCAATATCCGCAACCCGCAGGACCACACCGGAGTCATCCATAGCTCCAATCTGTGCACGGAAATTACCCTCAATACCAACCAGGAGGAAACGGCCGTCTGCAACCTGGGTTCCGTTGTGCTGGATAATCATCTGGACGAGGACGGGCGGCTGGACCTGAAAAAACTTCATGAAACCGTGAGCATCGCGGTGCGGGCTCTGGACAATGTCATCGACATCAATTTTTACCCCACAAAACCGGCCGAAACATCCAATAAACGCCACCGGCCCATCGGGCTCGGGATCATGGGCCTGCAAAACGCGCTTTACAAAATGGGCATCCCCTTCGCCTCCCAGGAAGCCGTTGAATTCAATGACGAGTTCATGGAAGCGATCGCCTACCATGCCTACGAAGCCTCCTGTGATTTGGCTAAAGAGCGCGGCGCCTACAGCAGCTACAAAGGGTCCAAATGGAGCCGGGGCATTCTCCCCCAAGACAGCCTCGACCTGCTGGAAGAAAACCGTGGACTAAAAATCGACGTTCCCCGTGGCGGCAAGCTGGATTGGGCGCCGCTGCGCAAAAAGATCGCCCTCCACGGCATGCGCAACAGCAATGTGCTGGCCATCGCACCCACCGCCACCATCTCGAACATCATGGGCAGCACCCCCTGCATTGAGCCGTCTTACAAAAACCTCTTTGTCAAAAGCAATCTGTCGGGCGAATTCATCGTCCTCAATGCCCCCCTGGTGCGCGAACTCAAAGCGCTCAACCTCTGGAACCAGGAAATGCTCGACATGCTCAAGTATTTCGACGGCGAATTGACCAGCATCGACGCGATACCGGATGAGATGAAACAAAGATACCTGACCTCCTTCGATATTCCCTACAAATACCTCATCGATGCCGCCGGGCGCAGGCAGAAATGGATCGACCAGTCCCAATCGGTAAATCTCTTTCTGGGAAAACCGGACCTCAAAAGCCTTTCCCACATGTATCGCGCGGCCTGGCACAAGGGCCTTAAAACCACTTATTACCTGCGCACTCTGGGCGCATCCAACATCGAGAAAGCCACCATAAGCGTAAAAAAAGAAATAAGCGGCGGCATGGCGATAACGGGCAATGGAGAAACGGACGCCACGGCCACGGCGCCAAGAGAAGGGGGGGACTTGAACCCCCAGGCCTGCAGCCTGGAAGCCCTCATGAAGGGAGAAGAATGCGAAGCTTGCCAATAAATAAATAACCGAAACCCTTGATATAACGGATACTTTCCATGGAAACAGATTTCCTAGGTTGTATGTTCCCTACAAACTAATCCAGTGAGAAACTGGAACTGGTCGGGGCTCCGATAAAAATCGGGCTCCGGCTTTTTTTTTGGTTTAAAAGTTTCTCCGCATCTGCCATCCTCTCCCATGCCATGAGAATAGAATCGGAAATTAAATTGGACTTCAAAGACGTCCTCATCCGCCCCAAACGCTCCACCCTGACCAGTCGCAAAGAGGTCAACTTAAAGCGCGCCTACACCTTCAAGCATAGCGGACGCACCTTCGAGGGCATCCCCATCATCGCTTCCAACATGGATTCGGTGGGAACCCAGGCCATGGCCAAATCCCTCAGTTCCTTCGAAGCGCTGGTGGCCCTGCACAAGTATTATAGGGTGGAAGACTTGGCGGAATTTTTTAAAAAAAACCCGCAAACCCTTCCCTACACCTTCATCAGCACGGGCATCGCCGATGAGGATTACGGCAAATTGAAAGAGACTTTGCGGCGTGAAGAACTGCAAAATATCATCGGCATTTGCATCGATGCGGCCAACGGCTACACGGAGTCCTTTGTCGATTTTGTCTGCAAAGTCCGCGATACCTTCCCCAAAATGACCATCATCGCCGGCAACGTAGTGACGGGGGAAATGGTCGAAGAACTCATCCTCAGCGGGGCGGACATCGTCAAAGCCGGTATCGGCCCCGGATCGGTCTGCACGACCCGCCGGATGACCGGGGTCGGCTATCCGCAACTGTCCGCCATCATCGAATGCGCGGATGCCGCCCACGGCCTCGGCGGCCACCTCATCGGCGACGGCGGTTGCGCCATTCCCGGAGATATATCCAAGGCCTTCGGGGCCGGAGCGGATTTCGTCATGCTCGGTGGAATGCTCGCCGGGCACGAGCAGTGCGAGGGGGAAGTGATCGAAAGCAACGGTCAAAAAAAGATGGTATTCTACGGCATGTCGAGTGACACGGCGATGAAAAAATATGCCGGCAATGTGGCGGCATACCGGGCCAGCGAAGGCCGTACGGTAAGCGTGCCCTATCGCGGGGATGTCTGCGGCACCTTCCGGGAAATCCTCGGCGGGCTGCGCTCAAGCTGCACCTATGTGGGGGCGCGCAACCTTAAGGAACTGCCCAAAAGAACCACCTTCATACGGGTCACCCAGCAATTGAACGAAGTCTTCGTAAATTCCTGATTCGCGCCCCCTTTGAGCGGTCGAATTTAGCCATGATAGTATTTTTTTACGAGGCATTTGCCGAAGAGAAGGAGAGGCTCGGCCACTACCTGCGGCCCCATTCTGGAATAGAAGCCCAGTTTACCCAAAAAACCATCCAGGAACACAGTCTGGAAAACGAGGCTCCACCCGCCCCCATTATCAGTATTCGCAACCAATCGAAAATACCGCCCGGATGGAGCCAACACCTGGCAGGCATCCTGACCCGCAGCACCGGATTCGATCACATCAAGGATTATTGGAGAGAATGCGGGCGCGAAGTTCCATCCGGTTATATACCTCTCTATTGCACCCGCGCCGTGGCCGAGCAATCCATGCTCCTTTGGATGGCTTTGCTTCGAAAACTCCCCCAGCAAAAGAAACAGTTCCACGCCTTTGACCGCAACGGGCTGACTGGAGTAGAAGCCTTTGGCAAAACCTTGGTCGTGGTGGGGGTGGGAAATATCGGTAAGGAAGTGGTGGAAATCGGCCAGGGCCTGGGCATGAAGGTAATCGGTGTCGATATCGTAAAAAAACACCCCGCATTAACCTATTTACCCATTGAGGAAGCCCTGCCGCAGGCCGGCATCATAGTCTGCTGCATGAATTTAACGATGGAAAATCGAGGCTATTTTTCCCGCCGCCGGTTGGCTCTGGCGCCTCCCGAAGCCATATTCATAAACACCGCCCGCGGGGAATTATCGCCCTCCGGCGTACTGCTCGAATTACTGGAAGAAGGCCGCTTAAAAGGAGTCGGAATCGATGTTTATAACGAGGAAAGCACGCTCTCAGTGGCCTTGAGAGGGGGAACGGAAGCCTCCGGCAGAGAAAACCAGGCGACCCTCGCCCTGTCCCGCCGGCCCGACGTTATCTGCACCCCCCACAACTCCTTCAACACCATCGAAGGGCTGGAGCGAAAATCCAGACAAAGCATCGAGCAATTGATTCACTTCCAAAAACACGAAACCTTCCTTTGGCCGGTTCCCTAGGTTCGGGCCAACATTTTCAAAAAAACGATGCCAAGTTTCGCTTGACCCCGGCGGCATAACCCACATTTCTCTAACCTTTTCCCCGGGCGGCTGAAGGGTCGCAAAACAACGGGCTGTGGCGCAGTCTGGTAGCGCACTTGCATGGGGTGCAAGGGGTCGCAGGTTCGAATCCTGTCAGCCCGACCAGTTTCCAAGGCAATAAATTGTTTTTCTAATGTCGATTCTTCGATTCGTTTGTTTACTCGTTCAGGTTGGACATCGACTCATAAAAGGAGCCCTAAACAAATTTCCGGCTCTCCGGAGGCGGGTTTTTAAAATTTACTTCAATACTTTATTTTTCCCGTTTGCTATTGGTGTTTGTTTTCTTGATCGCTTCGTCGTTGTTTTCCGAACTCTTTGAGTTGAAAACAGCATACACCACGCCAACCAGGTTTTTTTCTGAAACACGATCGCGATCGAAAGTTCGATTGTTAATCCCGCGGGCGAGCCATTTTTTTCCTATTTTATTCACAATTTGATGGACAACAAGCTGACCTCTCCGGTTTCGGTAGGCAACAATCATGTCAACTTTAAGCTCCTCAAATACAATTGGGGCTAAGACCACTCGGGTATTTTCTCCATAGATTGGAGCCATCGAGATGCCATCGCCTTGAGCAACCGTGCCACCGGGAACTTCCCATCGCACGATCCGCGCTACTGTTGTAGTTATTCTTGCGCTTGTTGTGGATGATGGAACCAACTCCTTTTTCCTGCCATAAACGGCATCAGGGAGAAATATCAGCCCAATGCCAAAGAATAGAACCAAATATCGCCAGACAAACATATTGCAGTTTCATATCTTAGAATTAGGAAAATGTAAAGGTTGAGGTGAGACAGGAAGTGTAAACAGGGTTGTTGCAAACCAGGCGCTAAATTTCGACTTTACCATGATCTGACTTATAGCCGCAAAAAAACAGGTGAGAATGGAGAAAATAAATGGTATTTCTGAAAATCATTTTCTCTTCCCAATGGGATTGCCTCAAACATGATGGATGCTATTAAAGACCTCGATTCGAAGTAACAATCCCGGCCGATGTTCTCCTGGACGGTAATGCGGCCGCTCCAGGTGCGCCCGCCGTCGCTGGAAATACGCCCCGTTATCTGGCAGGGGGCGTTGTCCATGCTGAGGCCCTCATCATAGGGAAGGCGCCCGATGATGGACGGGCTGCGGACATAATATTCGGACCAGACGAGGAGTAAATCCTTGTTCTGGAGCGGAAAGATCTGCGCGTGATCGTTGCGATGGTGCTCTCCCGTAATGGGGGCCACCGTCGTAGAGTAGATTTCATTTTCAGTATTCATGGTGGTTTTTCAGCGCTCTGTTAATCGTCGAAGGGCAGACGGGGCATCGTCCGCCAGCAGGCGGGTCCGCGTATTTCGTCAGGTCAATGCAGATATCCGTGCCGGAGTGCGTCGTCCCCGCGATCACCGTCATCCGCCCGCCCGCGGTTTCGACGACCGTCTTGATCACCTCGCGCCGCTCCTCTTGCGTGAGTGCGAAGAATTCTCCCGTGCTCCCGCAAGCGATCACCGTCGGCGTCCCACAATCCACGTAGTATTCGGTCAATCGGCGCATCGCATCGAGATCCAGCGAAAGATCGTCTTTAAAGTGTGTTGTCATGGCCACTACTGGCCCTTTTAATTTTTCTCTTAATTGCTCAGGTGTTGTTCTCATGATTTTTTTGATTGATGGGAGGGATTGCTTCCCGCCCAGTTACTAAACACTTTATCGCATATATATATACGGAATGTCAACAGTTTTTCCGCCATCCGCGCGGTCTGTTACTGGCTTCATCAAGGAACACCAGGCCAGTTGTGGGCCGGAGCATCGGGCGGTTTGCCCAGGGCCCAGGAATGCGAACCGGGAATTTATAGGTGTTTTATTTTACCGGGAAAGCCGGAGCTTTAACTCCATAGTGCTCTTCCCTGTCCGTCCCGCGCACGAGGACCGCCCGATAACTATTGCCCACCGAATTCAATTCAATCTGCCGAACCGACGGACGAATAAAACGCAGGGTGAGCCCGCTGCGCCGGCGCGTCGAACGGTTCGGCAAACTGCCGTGAATGAGGGCCCCATCGTGCAGGGATATCTCGCCCGCATGCAACGGCATATCAACCGCGCTGTTTTCTTCTTCCGGTGAGATCGCCACCTCCTGGTTAATGCTCAACAGATTTTCTCCCCCGTGAGAAGTTCCGTGTTCCCGGATTCCGCCGCTATGGCTTCCGGGAATCGCCCGCATACAGCCGTTTTCGACTTCGCTGTCATCGACCGCATACCACGCCGTCATCGCCTCGGGGGGCTCCAGCCCCCAGTAGGTCACGTCTTGATGCCAGGCCACAAATTTTTCCTTGTCAGGGCCGTACTTGCAAAAAAACTGGGTGGCCAGCAAAAGGATATTGGGGCCGATAAGGCTTTTCACGGTATCGAGCATGCGGGGATGGGTGGCCAGATCCCAAATATACTCCAAATCGAAATGCCGGTCAAAGAGGCCGATGCCGCATCGCTCCCGGCCTTCTTCCTCTTCCAAGGCGTCGAACTGCTGGCGAAAAAGCTGTGCTCCGGCGTTATCTAAAATCCCGATTCCCGTCAGGAATCCATCGCTCCGGTACCGTTTTACATCGTCTTCGCTGATTGCTTTCATGGCTTCTATCTTTTCCCAAATTCGTCGAAGAACATTAATGCGAAATTATTGCGCGTCCGTGTCCGGGCAAGCTTTCTCTTCAATGGCGAGGAGTGAACCTGCTATGGTCGATCCACCCACCAGCCAAATCCTGATGGCAGCTTCCGGGTCGATCGCGCTACGTTCCCCACGCCGGTTCGGAATAAATCCGTCCTTGTCCGTATCCAGACCCCAAAAGACCGACGGACTGTGGTAGCGCCACCCGAGGAGTGGAAAGAATGGGATGGGGTCCCGGCGCCGCCTGTATCCCCGGTGGTCCTCTCTCTCATTGGGCATGGCGCCTTTTTCCGCGTTCCAGGAACGATTCCCAAGGAGCGCGTGGCGGGTCCTTATTTTCCGCGCGCGTTGCGGCCATATGCCGTGAAGAAATAGGGCGCAGGCTCCTTCCAGAGTCACCAAAAGAAGGGCCAACGCGCCCAGCCAACCAAGAAACTCCATCTTCTTTTACAGTTACATATAGCCGTGCGCTATTCAAGGTCGAGGGTGTGCCGGGCCGGGGAAACTACAATTTACGATTTGCTGTCATTGCCCTGAAACCGGTTGCCAACTGCTAGAAAATCAACTTCTTCCTTTTCTTTTTGGACTTTCCCTCAGCCTTGATTATGGCCGCTGAAACTGGCCGACAGATGGCCCCCTTTTCAATACTGTCCAGATTTCCTTCAATGAGTGTGCCTTTTGAGAATTTAGCTTGAACAGAGGTAATTTCGATCCGACCGACTTTCTCTTCCTCGGCACCAAGGACTTCACCTGTGTCGGGATCTGTGAAGGTCTCTCCTTGGGAGAAGATGTCGAAGACACTGTAAGGCTCAACAAACCCGCTGCCGTAGTTGATGACTATGGTGCCGCTTGGCTGCACGGCGATGACCTTTACCGGGAATATGGCTGAAACAATGACGCCGATTACCGAGTTTGCTGAGGAACGCATGACATTACCAAGTGGGTCCGGTTCCTCGCTATTCTGTGACAATCCTCCAGCATTCAATCCACTGCCAATGACAGCTTCCTCCGTAACGGTTTCGGCTATAATGGCCTTTCCCGTCTCGGCCTCAATTATTTTGATATCAACAGTCATATAGGCTTTTTTATTGGTCGTGGAAAACCTGCCTCCAAATCCAAGATTCTTCTCCTCAACTCCAAATTGAGTGATAGCTCCATAGATAAGATAGTCGACACCTTGAATGGATCCAATCTCAGCGCCACCTTCCACGAGGCCAGCATATGAACTGAGTGCTTGCTCCTTCAGTAATTCTTCCAGACGAGCACGTTCAATAACGTCAAACTTCCTCGTCTTGATCAGTGCCGTAGACAACATGTCCTGAAAGGCTCTGGTGTCCTCATCTGACTCTCGGCCAGTATAGGCCCGACGATTTTTCTCTGATTCACTCCGACGCACTTGGAAGGTGATTTCACCAATTCCGATTGTGACTTTGTCTTGTGCCATTACTCCTGTTGCGTAAGCCAGCAACATAAAGCTAATGATTGGGATTCTCATGTGGTTGTTCTCCTTTGGTGTTTGATGTTTCTTTTCTAACTGGTCTTCCAGCCAACTGGTTATACTTCTTTTGGGAACTATAAACCGGTGTTGTTATTATTCCTCAAAATTGGGAGGGAGTTCAAAGAAAGGGAAAAGACAGATGAATATTCTGAAATACCCTCCGAGCGGCTCTTAATTCCAGGAAATATCTTGAGATCGCATTTTACGGCCTAACAGACCGTAGTGTCAATAGCTGTTTTGCGGCATAATGGGGCGTGGTCGCAAAAAAGGTTATTGAAGCCCAGATCAAGGAGTTTGGAGCGAATGTCCGCCGTGAGAGGATGTCCAGGCGTATTACTCAGGAGAAGCTGGCGGAACTGGCCGAGCTAAACATTCGAACAGTTCAAAAAATTGAGGCCGGTCAGATAAATATCCTGATCACGACTGCGATGCGGATACAGGATGCCTTGAATTGCCCATGGGACAAACTCATACCTGGACACTGCTGAAGATCAAGGGCGTGGATATTCCAAGTTTAAAGGCTCTGAATTGGGTTCTCATATTGCAATGACCTCAATTATGAGAAACGATGGCGTCAGGAACGGGTTGACGCAGTTAGGTCATGTAATTGATTTTGGATAGATGCGACTGCCAAGGTCCTCAATGAATTCGGAGGAGAGGATGTTAATGGTCAGGGGCACATCGACTGCCTGCCCGCCCAGGCGGATGGCCGTCATGCTGCTCGTTGCGCGGTAACCGTACTCCCGGGAGGCATCCACCCGGTATTTTTGCAGGGTGGCGATTTCCTCCTCGGAATCCTCTTCCTGCGCGGTAAGCGGTGAGTATGCCATCAGGCCTGTTGCCAGGACAATGGTTACGAATCTCAGAAACATGGAATACCACCATGAATTTTGTCGATCTCGTTTAATTTTCATTGGTTTTTTTTATCAGGTTCAGGTTTGGTTCGAATATCCGCACGGCGTCGTCCGGCGCCCTGGCTCTGGAACCGAATACGGGATGGATCATGGTGGTTTGGAACCGCAACAGCAATATCGGCCGCCTCAGTATGAATCGAACCCCCTTGACCGTGGGATTCTCCCACGACGAAGGTAAAACCTGGATCGGGTTTCACAATCTGGAAGACGAACCGGGGAAGTGGTGGTCTTATCCGAGCATCCGATTTTTCGACGGCGCCGCCCATGTGCTCTATTATGAGAGAATTGAAACGAAACTTGGGGAAACCCGCATCGCGCTCAAAATGAAGTCTTTTCGGGTGGTGGACGCGACGCCCTCTGATGTTGCTACCGGGCGAGCGGTTGCGCCTGCGCCTTTTTCTGGATCGGTCGACCATTGAGATTTTTGCGAACCGGCGCGCCTGCCTGAGTGGCCGCGCCTATCCGACGCGGGAGGATAGCATCGGCGTCAGCTTCTTTGCGCGCGGTGGGGGAGCTACCATAAAATGGTTGAAAGCCTGGCGGAAAAAGCCGATTTTCTACCCGGCTTGAAGCCAATATCATGAACGATACATCCGGCGGCACACAACCCAGCATTGTATTCATCAATGCCGAGAGCCTCGATGGACGGGATACTGACGAAAAATTTTGACTGCGCGGGGATTGATGCGCGGGTCAAAAAATATGACCGGGACAACTTTATCCGTTGGCGCGAGGCGCAAAAGGCGGCGGGAACCTATGAAGATTGCATGGCTCGAATTTACAGTGGCTTCGACCAGCTCTGTATCGAGGACATCACCCCGTGGAGGGAAGAGGATGAAGACAAGATCAAAACATGGTTAGCAAAATGAAACCGATCAAACTTGGGATAATAGGATGCGGCGTCATCGGGCGCTATCATATCGCGGCCGACGCCGGGATCGATCTCGCCGCAGTGGCGGATCTCGACAAAACGCTTGCCTCGGAAGCGGCCGCGAAATTCGGGGTTTCCAAGGTTTATTCCACTGGGGCTGCCTTGATCGACGACCCGGAGATCGAAGCGGTCATTCTGGCGGTCATTACGGGCGTCCGCGCCCCGCTCGCCTACCGGGCCCTGCGCCGGGGAAAACACGTTTTGCTGGAAAAACCACCCGCCATGAACGCGGGCCAGATACGCCGGTATATGAAGCTGCGGGGCGATTGCGTCGTCGCCTTTTGTTCCTCCCGCTATTCTTTTCTGGATGGGGCGCGCGAGGCGCGCCGTGTCGTCGAGAACGGGGATTTGGGTGAAATCCGCATCGTGCGATGCCGTGGCCCCCCGCCGGGAGAATTGGCGGCCTCCTGCCTGGCGCGTGAGCCATAGACTGAACAGTGGCGGTTATCTCGTAAACTGGGGCGTTTACGACCTGGATTACCTGATGCATGTGACGGCCTGGACACTCGAACCCGAGGTCGTGCTGGTACAGACGTGGCCGGTCGCACCTGGCCTGGCCGGCAACCGGGTGGCCCCCGGTTCCGATGCGGAGACCCACGCCGCGATATTCATTCGCTGCCGCAATGGCGCCGTGATCCTGTTTGAGCGTGGTGAGTCCGTAGCGATGCAGAGCGAAAATACCTGGCAGATCACGGGAGAACAAGGCTCCCTGCGGCTCCGCATGATTCCCAGCGGCGAAGATCCCGTTGTGACGCTTGACACCGCACACCTCGATGCCGGCCTGACGACTGAGGTGGTTCTGCAGGATGCGGGTAAAGACATCCAGCATGAGATGCCGGTGCGCGATTTTGCCACGGCTATCCGCGAGGGCCGCCCGCCCCAAACGGATTTGCGAAAAGCCCTCGTCCTACAGAAGATTTTCGACGCCACCTACCGTTCGGCGCGCAGCGGGCGCGCAGTCGCCATACGCGAGGATTGATTTCCAGCCTTGCCCCGAGCCTCCCACATGGGGTTATTGGCGGCTCTTGTTTCCCTCACGAAGGACTCCTTCAATCGTCTCGCCAATGGTTTTTCCGAGCAACCGGTAACCTTCCTCCGTGAAGTGAAGCCCGTCCTCGCCGAACAAGTGTAGAATTTTTCATCACTCAACAGTCGTATGGAGGAAAAACCGCTTCCCCTCACGGGGTCAATCATATATATTCCGTTTACATTCTTCTTGAATTATTCAGGAGGGCCGCCAGACTCCGCCATCGTCACCCTTCATGTCCGTTTCGACCGCATCGCGAATTCTTACGAAGAGATGCGGGACAAATTCAGCGAGGCCATGGATATTGCGGCGGAGAATGTCTGGACCATCAGCATAGCGACTCCGCCACCCGCGAGTACCATTCCTCTTCGCTTCGCAATGAAGGCGTGACCATGAATACATTCTGCACACGAGAGACCTCTCCGTCCATCCCATTTATTCGCCGCAATAACCGGATTTCGTCCCGTCACCGGGATTGGATTTTAGTTGAAGAAAAACCGCTCTTGGCCCACTTTCGCAACCATGGCGATTGGGCTGGAAGATAAAGTATGCCTTATAACGGGGTGTGGAGAAGGAGTGGGGCTTGGGCTGGCGCGGGGGTTTTTACGGCGCGGGGCCAAAGTGGCGGCTGGAATCCGTAATTTCGCCAAATCCGCCGGGGCGGTCGAGCCGGCCTTTAAGGTCCAACTCGATGTCACCAAACGCGACCAGGCACAAAGCGCCGTAAAAAAGGTGGTGGAGGAATTCGGGCGCATCGATGTCCTTATAAATAACGCCGGAATTTACCCGCGAACTCCTGTCGAGGAGATGGATTTCGATGAGTTCCGGCGCATTCTCGATACTAATCTTGACGGGGTTTTCCGGTGCGCGGAAGCGGTCATCCCGCATATGATTAAACAGAAAAGCGGCGTCATCATCAATGTTGGCAGCATTACCCTGCGGCTCGGTATGGCGCATCTGGTCCACTACACCGCCAGCAAAGGCGGTCTCGTTGGACTGACCCGGGGTATGGCGCGCGACCTCGGCGGACACGGCATCCGGGTCAATTGCGTGCATCTGGGCGCCGTGCGGACGGAGGGGGAACTGCGTCTTTTTCCCGACCAGGAGGCGATCACAAAGGACCTTAACGCCAAACAATGCCTACCCGGACGCCTCACCCCGGAAACGGTCGAACCCGTATTCGCGTTTCTGGCCTCAGGAGACAGCATCGACATCACCGGGCAATGCATCACCGTGGATCGCGGCTGGGCCCACGATTGACGCCATGCCGTAGAAGACCAGAAGAACGTATAATGAGATTACGGCCAGTTTATGCTTGCCGAAGCGCAGGCGGATGAGCTGCCACTGTGACAGGCTTCCCTCCGGGGGCCGCTTTTACCTCTTCTTCCCTCGTCTGGGACGAATGCTTGGGATCTGAAAAAACCGTCATCGTCATGCCCGTATCGTCAACCGGCGCTCTTTTCAATGGCTTCCAGAAGCCCTTTCATATAGCCGACCGCAAAGAGGCGGCCCATCACTTCGTAACCGGGATCAGCATTGCTCTCGCCTTCCATGGTGGGCGCATGGTCGGGCCTCATGGGTCCCTCAAACCCGATGTCGCGGTAGGCCTTCATGGCCTCGTACATGTTCGTTTGTCCGGCGTCATGAAAAGTTTCCACGAAATTCTCCCGTGTCCCTTGAATATCCCGGAAGTGAACGAAAAAAATCTTCTTTTGCGCGCCGAAACGGCGAATACAGGCTGGCACGTCCTCCCCCACTTCCGAAAAGCAACCTTGGCAAAAGGTGATGCCGTTAGCCGGGCTGGGATCAAAATCGAGGAGCCGTTGGAAGTGGCTCGGGCATGTCATTATCTGGGATAATCCCCTGATCGGCGAAATCGGGGGATCCGAGGGGTGCATGGCCAGTTTTACGCCCGCATCCCCGGCCACCGGAATAACCGCCCGGAGGAAGTACTCGAGCGCTTCCCATAACTGTGCCTCGCTCACTTGGCCGAATTCCGTCAGCGGCTGTTTCATCATTTCTTTATGGTCGTAGCCGGTGGTCAATGCGCCCCCTCTGGCGGGCAGGTCGAATGAGGTTCGCATCCAGTTGAAGACCGGAATCCAATTATAACACAAAATGGGAATGCCGGCCGCTCCCATGTTCCTTATATTTTCGCAATATATTTCGATATCCGCATCCCGTCCCTCGAGTCCCAACCTGATGCGGTTGGATGGCGGCGGCCCGAAACCTTCGAGCACCGAGAGGCGCAACCCGTGGGACTCCGCCCGCTGCCGCATGGCGCTCAACTCCCGCAATGGCCATAACTGCCCATGATACGATTCCGGCAGGTCCAAAACGATGTCCGGGGCGCCCATCTGGGCAATTAATCGCGATTGCGACTCCGACCCCGTGCTCTTGAAAGCAATCCGAATTTTTCCGCGGCTCATATCGTATCGTTCATTTTTACTTTTTGCCTGCGCCCTGTCACCCGGTGACAGGCGTTAAGCGACGATCCATCCCATCTTTCACGGAACTCGAAGCTGGACAATCAAATTATACTTGCGCCTTGAGGGGCAAATGAAAACTCTCTTGATTCAATATATACGGGATGTCAGCAGTAGAAGACGATGAATAAGGGATTAAGAAACATCAATCGGTAAAAACTAATACTTGAAGCCTGAAACGGCATGCGTATATAAACAGTTTTTCGCACACCAACAGCCTATGAAATACCGTAAACCTGGACGAACCCAACTCGATGTATCGATTTTCGGCATGGGGGACGGGAGGCGGCGGCGGACGTCCACCGCCTGCTGCGCCGGGCATTCGATCTGGGCATCAACTATTTTGACACCGCGCCTGGTTATCTGGAAAGCGAAGTCATCCTCGGCCGCGCCTTGAAACCATTGCCGCGTGACGAAGTGGTCGTTTCCTCGAAGGTCGCTTTGGCTGGCAGTATGCCGGGCCAGCCAATGAAGGTTATGAAGCCCGAGGCGATCGAGCAGGCGGTGGACACCAGCCTCCGGCGCCTGGGCATGGATCACATCGACGCGCTTCTCGTATCGGTTGCCGGGACGGAATATTTCAAAACATTTATGGAGGATCAATTGCCCATCTTAAAGAGGCTCCAGGAAAAGGGGAAAGTTAGGTTTCCCGGCTCCAGTGAGCAATCCCGCTCGGACGGTTCTCATAAATGGATACAGCGAGTGCTCTCCGCCGACGCCGCCGATGTTGTCATGGCCGCCTACAATATGATCAACCAGAGCGCGGCCCGCTCCGTCCACCCGTTCTGCCGGGACTATCGTGAAGCCGCGCTTACAAGGGATCATGGTCCGCGTTAAGGATTTTCAAAGAGGCGCCGGAGCGAAAATCCAGAACGAGGGGAGCCTCCTCGCTAAATTGCTTGCCCGCGATCCGGTCGAGGAGGAGATTGCAGAGGCGTTTGCCCAATTCCTCCAAAGGCGGCGTGATCGTGGCCAGGCTGTCTCCCGAGGGCAAGGCGGGTATTTTGACCCCGTCGAGGACATTGAGGACAATCGACATCAAGGAGAGCCGTTTGCGCATGGAAGCGCCCATCAATTCCGCGACGGGTATGATGGCGCTGCTGGCAAGGAGCAGGAGAGCATTCAGGTCCTTGCGCTCATCGAGGAAATTTTTCAGCCCCGCTTTGTCTTTTTCGAAATTTACCATATCCGATTTGAAGTAGAAGCAGTCCGATTCATCGACACTCATGTTCAAAGAAGCGGCCATTTTTCGCAAAGCGCTGATCTTGGAATAAAAATACTCGTCGTTTTCTGGATCGCGCAGGACCACGCCGATGCGCCGGTGCCCGCGGGCTTGAAATTGCGAGAGAACGATGGCGGCGTAGATTTGGTCGTCTTCCCGGATCATCGGGAATTCGATCTGCGGCAGCTTCCGGATCGTTGTGACGATGGGAATATCCTGCTTTTTGAGCTCCTTTAGGATCGGATAATCGAAAGGAAAAACGTGCAGCCAGGCGATCGCATTGGGGCGGGCCGCGAGGATATTCTCAAGGTCCTTGTCGGAAGCTTCCTTGTCGTAGCGCAACGGCAAGACCGCTTTTCTGCGGTAAACGGAGACCACCGTATCGCGGTGTTCGGCGGCATCGATCATCCCGGAGACGATTTTCCCGGTAAATATCGATTCATTAGGCAGGACATAGGAAGGGACGACGACGAGCAATTGGGTAATCGAATCAAAGCGATGTTCGCTGACCCTGCCGGTAACATAGTATCCACTGCCTGGCCGGGAGGAGAGAAGATTTTCCTCGATGAGCAGATTGATGGCGGAGCGCACCGTGGGCAGGCTGCGATTCGTTCGGCGGATAAGATCGCGAATGGAATAAAACCGCTGGCCCGGCTCAAAGTCGCCCTTGAGCAGCTCCTCACGCAGTTGTTCGGCGATCTCAAGATAATAAGGCCCCCGTTTTTCGCTCACTGGCTTGGATTTATCCGCTTGCTTCTTCTTTTTCCCACTCAAACTCATGGAGGACTTTCTGTGCGATCCTTGGGCGCGCCGGTATCTCCTCACTCAACCGCGCGCTTCTATCAATTGCCCGAAAAGATACGACAGCTTCGACGGCATGCAAACCTATTCTCCGCCATCACAAACGCGAAATGAAAGCTGCTTTGCTATCGATTTGCGTTGTTTTGAAGATGGGCAAACATGTCTAATTAAATGATCTCATCCCGAGAGCGCTATATGGCAACTTTCCGTTCGCATTGGAAGGCTACTTTACCGCGGCCATCGAGTACACCCTGAGCGTCCAAAAAGTTTCTGGGGTATCCGGGGCCAGCCTTGTGATCACCGTGCGGATCGAATACAAAGAGCGCGCCTATGGAATATCCACGGCGCTGCCCTCAGCGGGCCCATGCAGGGCAAGCAGTTAAAATCCCTTCCATCCCGCGTGGCTTATTGGTTCTCGATCTTGCGCACTCTTCCCCAAGTTGAAGTTTATTCACCCTAAGGGGCGTCTAAAAAGTGTAAATGCGGTTGAATTTGCCGATTACTGTCCGACTTACCTGATTGTGCCCTTGCCTTTTTCTTAGCGGAGCCGGGGCATTAAACATTTATATTTATTTGTGTGAGCATGACATTGAATATTGAGCTGGCGGGGCATAAAATCCTCGTCATTGACGACGACGATACCAGTCGCCGCCTGGCTCGCATGGTGCTGGAGCGTAATGGAATCCTTGTGGAGGTGGCCTGCTGTGGGCAGGAGGCCCTGGATATGCTGTCATCGTGCCAACCCGATCTTATCTTGCTCGATATTATGATGCCGGGTCTGGACGGCTATGCCACTTGCGCGGAAATCAAGAAATTGCCCGATTGTCAGGATATTCCCGTAATATTTCTCACTACCCGGATGGAGACCGCATCCATCGTCAAGGCGCTTTCCCAAGGCGGGGCCGATTACATCACCAAGCCATTCCGCCCCGCCGAGGCCCTGGCGCGCATAAAAGTGCACCTCCAGGCGAGCTTCCTGATGAAAAGACATCTGGACGATATCGAGGCGCTGCAAAAAGCCAACAAGGAAAAGAGCCGGTTAATGGGAATTGTTTCCCACGATTTAAAAAACCCTCTCATCTCGATTCGCGGGCTGTCTGAATTTTTGGCCGATGAGATGCCCGGGCCTCTCAACCAAGATCAGGCCACCATGATTCAAAGCGTGCTTTCGGCCTCCGGCAACATGCTTTCCCTGGTCGATGATTTGCTCGATTATTCTCTCACGGAACACCGCGACGAGCGGAATGAATTAGCGCCCGGCAGCCTGGCAGAGGTGGTGCGTAACAGCAACAACCTATTGCGGTTCAACGCTTCCCGAAAAAATATAAATATTAAAATCAAGAATGAAGACTTAAAGACCAACATTTTATTCGACCAACGCCAGATTCGCCGGGTAATCGATAATCTGGTCAGCAACGCTATCAAATTTTCCCCGCCTCAGACGAATGTTGAGATCAATCTGCTCAATGGGGGAGACACCGTGCGTTGCGAAGTAAGCGACGAGGGACCTGGTATTCCGGAGTCCGAAAGGGAGAAGATTTTCAAGGCATTCGGAACCACCTCGGTCAAGCCCACCGGCGGGGAGATGAGCACGGGCCTCGGGCTTTCCATTTGCAAAAAAATCATCGAAGCGCACGGGGGAAGCATTTCATTCCGCAATCGGCTGGAAGGGGGCTGCCTGTTTGCCTTCAGCCTGCCCATCATGGCTCCGGTCAAGGAGGAGGAAGTAGCGTTGGCCGGCTGTTAGAGGCTGTCCGCCTCGTTCAATTTATCGGCCAGGTCTTGCAGGTAGTGGAAACTGTAAAGGCCGGTGTTGTGCCCGTCGCTGAAGTTGAAGCGAAGAGCGTAATTGCCGACCTGCCGCCAACCGGTGACTTCTACTCCGGGAAATTCCCTGAGACCGCCCCCTCCATGCAGACGGCCTAGAATATCCATTTCGCCGGTGTTCTCCGCGCTGGGTGAATGTGCCCGCAGTTTTTCCATGGAAAAATAGTCCTCGCGGCCATCCTGCCAAAGAATGGCGATTTCTTTACCAATGGCTTGAATATCCTTGGGGGGCGCAATCACGGCATCTTGGAGAATGGAGGTGTCAGGAATTGACCCCGAAGCCTGACACCATTTTTCATAAAATGAAGTCTTTTTTTGGAATCGGGCAAAAAAGTTTTGGAAAGTTTCTAATATTCGACTCCTCTGTTCGTTTATACTATTATATATATTAAAACTAAAATTTATTAAAAACGGAACGGAACTCAAACAAACTGCCCGTTTTCTATTCCTGGAAACAACTGCTTGAAAATGAAATTTGCCGCCACAACCATTTTTTGGATAAGCCTGACATTGTCCGTTGTCTTTGGCCAGGGGGAGGAACTGCTCCCGGATACTGTTGCGAACCCGCAAGAGAGGGGATTTGCCGAATTGAAAACGGATGCCGAAGCCCATTACTCGAACAAAAGTTTTACCCTCGCCCATGAAGTTTATAAGCGGATTCAGATTTTGGAACTGACGGCCGAAGAAAAGCGGTGGACGAAATTCCGGTTGGCCGATTCGCAATGGCGGGCCCATGCCGCCTCCGGCCGGCAGGAGCCGGGCCGGATTCCGGAATCCCGCCGGGAACTCGAGAATCTGGCCCGTGAACTGGATGAACTGGAGGGGCCGCCGCCCGCGCTGTGGGCCGATGTCGAGGAGTCTCTGGGCGATTCTTTGTGGAGCCGGCAGCCGTTTAACAATTGGGGCCGGGCCTGGACGCATTATATGCTTGTCCTCGACTGGCTGGCGGGCTCCAAAGACCTGGAAACGGCTCGCCCCCGCTACCTGAAAATTGTCTGGAAAGCGGTCGGCATTCCTGATTCCGGCGGGCCGAGGCGACACTATCGGGGTTGGCTTGGCAATGCGCTACCATTGGAAATCATCGAAAATGCTCTCAGGATTGCGGAAACGCCCGTTGATCGAGCCCACGCCCATTATCTGCTGGCCATGACCCTTCGGCGGCAGGGCGGCAGGCCGCAAATGCAGGCCCGCGTAGCCGAGGAATTTGCCTCCGCCGTTGAATTGGGCGAGCGCAGCGTGTGGTACGACGATGCTTTGTTTCAATACGCCCGGTGGTCTTCCCTAGGCGGCCTTTTGACTTATGACGAAAACGGGGACCAGCGCCTGGAACCCGATTATGAAAAGGCTTTGCTCCTCTATCGGCGCATCCTCAATGAATACGATGAGGGTGAGACCGGCTATTATCATACCGCCCGCAACGCTATTGAAAGCATTGTCAAACCGTATGTAAATGTATTCGTCACCCACGCCTACCAGCCTGGTTCCGAGCCGCAAATCAACCTCCGATGGCGCAATGTAGATAAAATCAAAGTCTCCCTGTTCGCGGTCGATTTAAACGAGGCAGTCCGGTTTAACCAACCTAAAAAAAGAGCCCTGCACAGTTGGATTGATAGCATCGACACCAGGGCGATGGAGCCTTGGCATTCATTTACTTTGGACAAGGAGGCCAAACGGCCCCACTATCCTTTGACCGAACAGCACCGGCTGAGCATGGAAATTCCCGCCGGCGCCTATGTCGTCGAGGCCGATGGAGGAACCGGCCTAACCCGCAGCCGCGACATTCTGCTCGTTACCGATGCGGCGCTGGTCCTTAAATCGACCGAATATGAGGTCCTCGCCTATTTTTGCGACTCATTTACCGGAGAGCCTTTGAAAGAGGCCGAGGTGGTTCTTTGGGAAAACGGGTATGACGGTCGCAATTGGCACAGCCGCCGCAAGGCGGGAATTACCGACAGCGATGGCCTGGCCCTCTTTCAGTTGTCCGGAAAACTAGAACGCCGCGAATATTTCGCCGCCGCGCGGCATGAAGATCGCCAGGCCTTCGCTTTGTCACAGGGATATTATTACGGCATGCGTCAGGATTTTCAATGGCGGGTATATGCCTATACCGACCGCCCCACCTACCGCCCCGGCAGCACCGCGCAATGGAAGATCATCACCCGCCAGCACGATGCGGATTCCTACCGCGTGCCCACCGATGAGCAAATCCAGTTTACGATCATCGATCCTCGCGGCCAGAAAGTGGATGAGGGAATTCTCAGGCTGAATGCCTACGGGGCCGCCTGGGGTGAAACCGCTCTCAACGAGGAAATGCCTCTCGGCCCCTATCATATTCAGTTTGCCCGTAATTCCAACCAAGAATCTATCGGCCAGGCCCAGCTTTTTCGGTTGGAAGAATACAAGTTGCCGGAATTCAAGGTCGAGATCGGGATTGCGCGGGGGGAAGGCTCCGCGGTTGAGGTATTCCGTCTCGGCGATACGGTGACGGGAGAGATTCAGGCCGACTATTATTTCGGCGGCCCAGTCCCCAACGCCCAAATCGAGTTGGTCATCTACCAGCGCCCGTTTTATCACTGGTGGGCCTCGCCGCGTGACTACGATTGGCTCTATGCCGAACAGGATAATCAAAACCGGTACCGGAATTTTGGTTACGGCGGCCCCGGCGCCGTCATTAAGAGGGAGACTTTGCAAACCGATTCAACGGGCGCGGCCACGTTTACTTTCGAGACGCCCCAATCTTCCGAAAATGACTACCAATACACCGTCGAAGCGAGGGTCACGGATGCTTCCCGGCGCGAAATCACCGCCTCAAAAACTCTTAAAGTGACCCGCCAGAGCTATTATGTTTATTTGAAACCGGAACATCAAATTTACCAACCGGGCGATACTGCGGAAATCGCCATCCGCACGATGGACGCCAATAGCCGCCCCGTCCCGGCCGAGGGCCGTTTGCGGCTCACTCGGGAATATTGGCGGGAAATCTGGATCGACGACGGGGGCAGGGAAATTTCCAGCCAACAGATGGAAGAACTGCGGGAAAAGTCCTCCCGGCGTTTCTCATTCGGCGCCTCGGCCGGAGATTATCACCTGAAGGAGAAAGGCTATAAGGTTGAGGAAATCGAAGTGACTTCCCTGGCGACCGATGAAAAAGGGGAAGCCATTTACCGAATCTCCGTTCCCAGGGAGGGTTATTTCAAATTGGCCTGGGTCAGCCGTGAGGAAATTGGGCCGCCCATCAAGACCGACACCGCCTTTTGGTCCTCCCGCGAAGGCGATACCGAGATCGGCTACCGCCCCGGCGGGGTCTCCATCGTGGTGGACAAGGACAGCTTCCAGGTGGGAGAAAAAGCGCCCGTCATGATTTCCACCCCGGCCTCGGGGCGCACCGTGCTTTTCACCGTGGGAGCGGCCCACCTGCAATCCTACCAAATCCTGCGGCTCGACGGCACCGTCAAGCTGCTCCACCTGGATATTGGCGACGAACACATTCCCAACACCTTCCTCGAGGCCCTCATGGTATCCGGCCATGAAATGTTTATGGAGCAAAAGGAGATCGTCGTCCCCCCCGAAAAAAACTTTCTGCAAATCGAGGTCTCCGCCGATGCGGAAGGTTACCAGCCGGGTGAAAAAGGTTCCTACAGCATCCGCGCGACCGATTGGCAGGGTGAGCCCGTCTCCGCCGAAATCTCCCTCGGACTGGTCGATGACGCGGTCTATTATATCCAATCGGAACTGGCCCCCGACATCCGGCAATTCTTCTACGGAGAGAAGCGGGGCTACTCCATCCAGACGGCCAGCACTTTTAACCAGAAGCCTTATTTCAGGATTATGGAGGTTGATGAAAAAGATTTTGATGCAAACGCAAATACGGCGGCAGGCTCACGTTTCAGAATAGCGGAAAGCGTAACGTATGATCGTGGAGGTCAAATGGCTTTGGAGAGAGGAAGTTTTCACTTATCGGAATTTTCCGTCAGTGACCAAAGCGCAATCGCTCCTGAAGCCTCAATGCAGCAATCGAGGGAAGAGCCGGTCGTTCAGGTGCGGGCCGATTTTCGGGAGACGGTTTTCTGGCAGCCGGATCTTCTGACGGACGAAAATGGTTTGGCCAAAGTCGAGGTGACTTTTCCCGATTCCCTCACCACCTGGAGGGCGACGGCTCGCGCGGTGTCTCAAAAAAGCCGTTTCGGAACCGCCAGCGACACCCGGCAAACCCGCCTGCCCCTCATCGCCAGCCTGCAAGCGCCGCGTTTTTTCGTAACCGGCGACCGCTTGCTCATCTCCGGTGTTTTTCATAACAACACGTCGGTGCCCATGCCGTTGGAGGCATTGCTGGAAACGGATGGCGGGCTGGAGATTCTCGAAAGACCCTCCGGTGCCACCTCTATTCCCGCTAATTCGCAAACGCGCCTCGATTGGCTGGTGACGCCGGTTTTTCCTGGAGAAGTCCGAATTAAATTGACCGGCAAGAGCCGCAACTTCGCCGATGCGATGGAAAAAACCTATCCCGTTTACGAGCATGGGATTGAAAAATTTACCGGAAAATCCGGGCGTCTCAAAGGCGACGCGGTGACGGTTTCGCTCAACATTCCAGCCGAGCGGAAAAAGGCCTCGACCGTCTTCAGCGTCCAGGCCACGCCCAGTCTGGCGGTGGCCATGCTGGATGCGCTGCCCTACCTCATCGGTTATCCCTACGGCTGCACGGAGCAGACATTGAGCCGTTTTCTGCCCTCTGTCCTGGTAACCAAAACCCTGACTGGGCTGAATCTGGAACCCGCCGATATCGCCGGAAAAATGTTTGGCGGACTGGAAAAAGAATATGCCGATGCCGCCCACCGCAGAGGCCCCCGGGATTTGAGCCAGTTGTCCAAAATGGTTAAGGGCGGGCTTGAGCGGCTCTACGATTTTCAACATGCGGACGGCGGTTGGGGCTGGTGGAAAAAGGGCAATACCGATCCTTATATGAGCGCTTATGTGGTCTGGGGATTGACACTGGCCGGGCAGGCGGGAGTCGAAGTAAAAAAATCGACCCTCAAGCGGGCCCGCTCCTATCTGGAAAAAGCATTGGTGGAAGCCGAATTCGCCTATGACGTGCAGGCCTGGATGCTCCATGCTTTGGCGGTGCGTTTTAGCGATGCGGAGGACAAACGGCCCTCGCGTCTGGAAGCTTCCGCCTTCCTCAACCTCATGCGCAATCGCGAGCAGCTCAATTCCTTTACCCGCGCCTTGCTGGCCCTGGCAGCCTGGCATTTCGGTTTTGAGGAAGAGGCTGGGTTGCTGGCTCAAAATCTGCGCGACGGTGTTAAAATCGACGAATCTCCCGACCAGTCGATCCTGCTCACGCAAAACGGGGAAACTTCGCCCGCCGTCATGGCCACCGCCCATTGGGGGGAGAGCGGCGTCTTTTGGCGATGGTCCGATGGTGGGGTGGAGGCGACCTCATTCGCCCTCATGGCCCTGCTGGCGATCGAACCGGAAAGCGATTTGATCGAGCCGGTCATGAATTGGCTGGTTAAAAACCGCCGTGGCGGACACTGGAGCAATACGCGGGACTCCGCCATCGCACTGTTGGCCCTCAACCAATACCTGGAAATGACAAAGGAACTGG
Source organism: Opitutales bacterium (assembly GCA_965226205.1). GTDB lineage: Bacteria > Verrucomicrobiota > Verrucomicrobiia > Opitutales > UBA2987 > JAJFLU01. The sequence goes on from CBDDCJ010000021.1 coordinate 109,570, forward strand.
AATCGGACCTGACCTACGAAATCCGGGTTAACGGGCATGTATTGGCAGAGGGGCAAACCGGCAGCGGCAACTGGCTGGCCGGCCAGAGTAATTGGCAGGTTCCCCACGAGTGGCTGCTGGATGGCGGCAACGAGGTGGAAATTCGCCGCCTCTCCGGGCAGGGAAGCCTTTATTTTTCCGCACAGGCGGAATTCTTCAGCCTTGAAGAACCGGTTCCAGCGGCCGGAAACGAGATTTATGTGCGGCGCGATTATCACCGGCTGCGGTCGGTTCCCACCTTGCTCAAGGGATTCGTCGAGGAAAAAATGCCTATAAATGACGGGGACTCCTTACAAAGCGGCGACCGCATCGAAGTGGTCCTGACCATCGAAGGCAAAAACGATTACGAATACCTGATTTTCGAAGACCTTAAACCCGCCGGGCTGGAAGCCGTCCAAATTCGCAGCGGGGAAGCCCTTTACGCCAGCGAAATCAAAGCCGCTGCCGTGAATTCCGATGCGGCGGAAGAAAGCGAACGCCTGAGCGGGAAACGCCGCTGGGTTTACCAGGAGTTGCGCGACCGCAAGATGGCCCTCTTCATCGACAAGCTGCCCGAGGGTTATTGGGAAATCCGCTACCGGCTGCGGGCCGAAACTCCGGGCGAATTTCACGCCCTGCCCGTGCTCGGTCATGCCATGTATGTGCCCGAAATCCGGGCCAACGGGGCCGAAATCCGGCTTACGGTGGAGGAAGAATAGAGAGGCGGACTTCGGTCAATTATCCCTCATTTCGCGCGCTTTTTTCAGCACTGCGCGGTAAACATTCACATTGGATTCCGCGCCTGTTATGCCGGTATGTTTGAGGGGATCGCTGGTTTCCGGCTCGATTTTCAGTTTTTGCGACAATTCTCCGCCAAACAAATCCCGCACACCCAGGCTCCACGCCATGGAGGGCAGATCGAGAATGAAGTAGTGGTAAAGCTCGCGCCAGGTCTTCCCTGAGGCGCGGAAAAGGTGGTCCACGAAGGAAATATCGAACCAGGCGTTGTAGCCGACAAAGAGCGCATTTCTACCGTCCGCAACCCGATTGTGAAAAGCGATCATCCGCTCCACCGCCTCCCCCGTGCTGATAGTGCCCCGCTCCTTCCACAGTTCTACCGAGAAACCATTTACCGCCACAGCGCCGGGAGCGGCGCGTTCCGGATAATCCGGCATGATACGCAGAAACAAGCGGTCCAGTTCCAACCCCTCAAGGTCGGTCATAACGATGCCGATATCGATCATCTCATGATAACCCGGAACCAGCCCCGTCGTCTCCACGTCGACATGTGCCAGAATCCACTCCTGCGGCGCCCTGGCGGGGGAAAGAGCCGGAACCGGCGAGCCCTCCATCGCCGCGATAAAGGCTGGCAATTCCTCGCCTCTGAGGAACGAAGCGCCGAAAATGAAAACGATAGTCGTGAAAAAGCAACTGTATGAATTTCTCATGGTTTTATCTGCGTGATCTGTGGGTTTAGGTAGCATCAGGACAGATTATTGAACCAATTCCCCATGGATGATTTCGTTTCAATTGCCATTCCGTTGCTTTTCAAGTTCATCAAGGTCAATGAGATCCTTTGCTCTCCCCGATGCTTTCTTATTTTTTATGAGGTCATCCATGCCGATAAATTTAATTGGAAAACCTTGGTAGTTCACATCAATTTTTCTTCGGTAACATTCCTCGAAATTGACACCATCGATTCCTGTAAAAACTTGGATCTTGCGAGGTTCTCGACCGATTTCCACCACAAATTCTTCTTGTAAAAATCTTCACCTCGCAGGCCAATTTCCCCAAATCCGAAAGAATCAAATACGTCCAGAATTTTTTCGGCGTTCTCCTCACTGATGGCCACAAGGATATCAATATCACCTGTGTAGCGCGGAAACCCATGAAGGCCAACCGCATAACCACCCACGACGAGATACCTTACCTGCTTACTTTCGAGTAATTTTATAAACTCGAGAAAATCCTGGTTTACGTTTTCCACCCTCTTCATGTGCTCCGGAGATCAATGCCACAGCGGTTAACCGTTCCTCATAAGTTCGATTCTTCCAGGAAGAACTCTTCAGCCGGAAGTCCCGTAATTTGCCTTTATGCACCATTTTCTCCATTTGTAACGCTATTCCACTCTACCGTAAAACAGGCTGGAGAGTTCGAATCCATCCACTTGTCCCGGTTTGGAGCGTCAAAACATTGCTCCCCATCCGAGATCCGTATCCAAGTGCATTGATCGACTCGCTCATACCCAACGACAGTATCTAAATGACAACTTTCCGCAAGGGTATTTATGGCAATGGGGTGTTGGCTGGAGAACTCACAGACATAATAAACGCTGTTGCCATCATCATTTGGTTTTTGAAGACATGATGGCGACCTAATTGAGCTTGAACACTCCGGACCAGGGGTAGTCTGCGGGGTTTTCCCACATTGGTCTCCAGAAAATACGCAAGGCTCTTTGCCCGGATTCATCTTTGTCGATGATGGCTATATTCAACCGGACATATTCCAATTTTCCCCCTCTCCGGCGTTCCAGGGCCGGACGAAAGGCGTCCATGGGAAAGGCGATTTCCGTGTTGTAACCGGTATCCGTTTTTACGGATGCGGCCCAAATTTCACCATTTATATTTTCCAATGCGAATAACCGCGATTCTTCCAGCGTATTGCCGGGGGTCACGGCAATAAGCGGATTGTCGTCTCCTTCGCCGCCGGGGAAGATATCGAACCATAAATAGAGGCTGTCCTGCCGGTCAGCGGTTTGGTTTAATCGCGTCTGAACCTGATCATCGGTCGTTTCAATGGCCAGGTAAACAGCTTTTTGGTCGTAAGCCACCGCAAATTTAAGGGAAGCGTCGTCGGGACCTTCCCAAAAACCGGCTATGTCTGATGGCGCAATTTCTGTAGGGCGATTCAACTCATAGGGCAGGGGGGTCCATTCTTCGAGATTTCCGTCGATATTCGGGGCTTGGGCCAGGCGGCGGGCTGAAAACAAGCGATCCACCTTGATTTCGCGAACGACCTTTTGGCTTATGGTCCGTTCCTCGTTCCTGTAATCCATGAAAAGCTCCATTTGAACAGGCGGGATGGAGAGGACATCGGCAACGGCTTTGAACCTGAGGGTGAATTTCAGGGGAACAGATTCACCGGGCGATAAATTAACGGATCGAGTGGAAGGCCTGATCCGCAAACCATCGGCGGCGGACATAAAAAATCTGCCCTCCAGGGGGAAAGGTTCCTTGTTGGTCAAGGTAATCGTAAATGAATCTTTTTTAAATCGCTTATTTTCCGATAGTAGCGGGCTGATTTTGAGGGCTTCCGGTTGCATCGTATAATGTTGGGTCAATGTTTGGAAATAAGCTTCTGAAGCAGCGTGGTCTTTGGATTCCGTGGGATAAACATCGAAATCGCGCCCAGTCCTGTTGACGGCGCGGTATTGCGTCTTTTGACTGGAAACATCCACCTGCCAGAAATGCATGGTGGAGCTCGTTTTATCCAGGTACCAGCGTTTTTGGATGGGAAGCGTTCTGGGATTGCGGCCCCAGCAGCCGTCTCCAAGGTAGAGAACGCCCCGCCCATTGGGAGCCACTTCGCCGTTGAGCAGTTTTTTCGATCTTTTAAAGGTGTGGTCGTGGTTTTCAAATGCGGCCGTCAATTCGTAACGGCTGAAAAGGGGTTCCCAATGCAAGCGCCCAAGTTCGGACTTTTGCCCGGCATAATCGCGGTGGCTGGGATAAAGCGGGACATGGTAAATGGCGAACCGGTTGGGGATGTCCCCATCGGCCTTCAATTGACTTTCCAGCCAGGCGGTTTGACTTTGGTGTGAAGCGATATGGCCCGAATCGAGAAAATAAACCACCATGTTCGGTCCGAACTGTCGGCGGAAGTAGCTCCTTTTTCCGCTTTGGGCAAAAAACCCGAAATAGAAGGGCGCGTCCTCGGCCTTGCCGTCATAGCGGCTGCTGACCTCATGATTCCCAATAGCCAGAGCCACCGGGATGGTAAATCCCTGAGGGGTGATCATTTCCTCCGTCCATTGGCGCATCCAGTTTTCCCATAGATGCAGGTTTTTGGGGTTGCCGTTGGCGTAGGCGACATCTCCCCCGATGAGCGCAAAATGAGGCTCCCTGGCGGCGGCCTGGCGTATGATTTGGCGCGTCCCATCCCACGCCCCCATATCGCCTCCGGTAACAAACCTGACGGTTGACCCATCATTGGGAACGGTGCGGAATTTACGCTCCGCAGATACTCCATAGCGCGGATCTCCAGCGATAAAGAAATAGGATTTACCCGGAGCGAGGTTTTTCAGTTCCGTCCAATGAACTTTCGGCTCGTTGGGAACTTTGGGCAATTTGTGGCTGCGTCCGCTGGCTGAAAAACGATAGCTATGCGGATCGCCCCCCCGGGATTCGGTATCGTAATAAACAATACTTCTGGCGTCTTCTTCCGCCGTCAGGTAATTAACGGTTATGGCGCTGCTGGTATCGCCCTGCCAGGTCAGGTAAACCGCCTGGGGCTTGCTTCCCGCCGATGGCAGGGGCAATAAGCACAGCGTTAGCAAAGACCCCAAAGCTCCTGGCGGCCATCGGCGGTTTTTGAATCCGTGCCGGATTAAACAAAAAAAGGCATTCATTTCCCTGAAAAACCTAAACGAAATTACGGAATTGACAAAGTAAATTCTGTAACGGCCACAGTTCCGTGGTTTCCACAACCACGTACGCCAAACCCTATAAGCTTGCCGGTCCGGTCTTATTAAGCCTGCAAAAGCTCGGGCTGTTTCATTTTCCAGGCGGCAGCGCCAGCCAGGAGGGTCATCAACACGATGAGGCCCCACTCGTTCAATGTGGGGACGACTGAAATGGACGGGGAAAACTGGACAGTGGAATAAGGTGGTCTTGAACCACTAAATCCGCTAACCTATGAATGTTATTAAATCACGAAAGAGAAGACAATACGGTGCTGAGTTTAAAGCCCGGGTGGCCCTGGAAGCCATCAGGGGCGCTCATACCATCAACGAGATCGCCGGTCGTTTTGAGGTGCATCCCAACCAGGTGACCCAATGGAAGAAGCAGCTTTTGCAGGGAGCAACGGAGCTGTTTTCGCGCCAGCGGCAGACTCTCAGCAAGGACAACGAGACGGAAAAAGATCACCTTTACCAGGAGATTGGAAAGCTGAAAGTAGAATGCGATTGGCTAAAAAAAAAGTCTGAACAACTCGGTTGGTGAGAGGCGCAAGATGGTGCAACCACTTCAAGGAAAAATCAGTATCGGCAGGCAATGTCAGTTGCTGGGGCTGGCCCGCGGCAGCTATTACTATCGGGCCCGTGCCCAGTGCGAGCAGAACGTTCTCTACATGCATCGCATGGATGAGCTCTACACCCAATATCCGTTTTTTGGTTCTCGCCGGATGACCCAGTGGCTGCGTCGAGAGGGCCATGCAGTGGGACGAGGCCGCATCCAGCGGCTCATGCGCCAAATGGGCCTGGAGGCTATTTATCCGCGTCGAAACTTGAGCCAGGGGCACCGGCAGCACCGCATTTTCCCTTATCTGCTGCGGGGTTTGGCGGTCGAGCGGCCCGACCAGGTATGGTGCAGCGACATCACTTACCTGCGGCTGAGCCGAGGATTCCTTTTCTTGACCGTGGTGTTGGACTGGTTCAGCCGCTACGTGTTGAGCTGGCAGCTTTCCAACACCCTGGAGAGCCGCTTCTGTGTGCTCGCCCTGGAGGAAGCTCTGAGGCGGGCCCAACCTCAAATCTTCAACACCGATCAAGGCAGCCAGTTTACCGGCAGCGAGTTCACCTCGGTGCTGGGGCAAGCCGGGGTGCGCATCAGCATGGACGGGCGTGGCCGCTACCTGGACAACATATTTGTTGAACGCTTTTGGAGAACCCTCAAGTATGAAGACATTTACCTGCGCGAATACGCCACGGCAAAGGAAGCCAGCGAAGGGATAGCCCGCTACCTGGACTTCTACAACCACCTGCGCCCCCACCAAGCCCTGGGCTACCGGACCCCGGCCGAAGTCCATGCAATCGGAGCAAAACCAACCTCCCCGCCAATACAGCTTGCGGGCACCTGCGTGCCCGTCTTTGGCTAAGGACAAAATATATTTTTAAAAAATAATATGAACACGATTTCCACCTTAATCCCACGTCAAAATTGTCCAAACAACTCCGTCCACTTCAATCCTTGCCTCCTATTCAACCGGCAAATATCAAGAAAAGACATTTGCCAAAGCGTATTGAAAGGAGCAAGATACACTCGAAAGCGACAGATGCCGTTACGATGATTTTAACGATTCATTCCTATTCTATGGGAAATTCCGGCTAAAGTTAGATAGAAGGAGAGTTGATATGGTCAATTACACGCCAAAAAAAGTTAAGCAGCAAAAAGACAAAGAGATTACCATAAAGGATATGATGCTTAGAGTGTTTACCTCGTTTACAGAGGATATGAACATTGTTGAAGCTTCAAATATTTTGGTGAAAAAAAATATCTCAGGAGCGCCGGTAATTAACGAAAATAATGAGCCCGTCGGGTTTCTTTCCGAAAAGGACTGTTTAAAATCTGAGATCGACATGAAGTATTACAACAACCAGGCACAGAAAGTGCGTGATTACATGTCGAAAAAAATTATTCCTATTCGACCTGATACTGATATCTACAAGGCAATCGATTTATTTACCAAACATCATTTTTATTGTTATCCGGTAGTAGAAAACAAAAAAGTCATTGGGTTAATTTATCGGCACGCCGTTTTGCAGGCTGTCTGCAAGATGATCCAGGCGAAATGGAAGTGAGAAAGGAAAGGTATTTTGTTCTCCACGGGTGGTGATATTTGTCAATTTTCCACTCCTGTTATGAACTTGATTCTTTTTCAGATAAAATCGGATTTTGAGACGCTTCCCGCCGGTGACCGCCGCGCCGCGCATATTCGGGAAATTCTCGGGATGCAAAAAGGCGACCGTTTGGATGTCGGCCATGTCAACGGGCCCAGAGGGAAGGCGGTTATTTTGAACGATGCTTGCGCCGGGGAGATGCGGCTAAAAATAGAATGGGAAGAAGAGCATCCGAAACCTTGCCCGATTTCCTTACTGGCAGGCCTGCCGAGGCCTCAAACGGCCAGAAGACTGCTTCGCGAAGGCACCAGTTTGGGGCTTACGAGGATTGTGTTTTGCGAGACCGAAAAAGGGGAACCTTCCTACAAAAAAAGTAAATTATGGAGTGCTGGCGAGTGGCGCCGGCAATTGGTCCAAGGGGCTGAACAGGCTTTTTCCACCGTTCTTCCTCAAGTTTCCCATTTCCCCTCCCTGAGAGCGGCTTTGAATGATTTTGCGGAAGGTCAAACCCGAATCGGTCTCGATAACTAGAGGCTGTCCCATAAATATAAAGATTTTATAGTCAACTGGATGACGTTGATAAAAAGAGCCGGAAAGAGCAAGTTTTTGCTCGATCCGGCCAAAAAAGGGTTCTATAGTAGCGTTAGCAATAACAAAACTATCCCCTTTTATGAAAAATATAGCCATCCAATGCCTCCTGCGTCCAGCTTTAACTGTGGTTGAGCGTTGCGCCGATTACGAAAACTTTCGCGCCACCATCGAGCGTATCGACCGGCTGCTGATCGATTCGGAGGTGGAATCGCAGGCCATCGAGTTGGCCTTGGAGGAGCGCCAGACGAAGGGTCTGAAGGCTCGGCAAAAGCGGGCCAGTTTTGCCCTCAAGGCGTTGCGTATGGAAACGCTGCGTTATCTGCTCGGTGGGATTTCGTTTCGGCATTTGTCGAGGGCTCTGGGCAGCAGCGATCTGTTGGCCGACTTTTGTCGTGTCCGCCATATCGACGGCATAAGGGGCATCTCCAAGAGCACCCTGGAGCGGGCCTCGAAATTTTTCAGCGAAGAGCAGTTGAGGGCTTTGCACCGGACCTTGACTGAGGTGGTGGGCGATGCCCTTCTGGCCCGGCAGGTGGTGGGATTGGACAAGCCGATAGACACCACCATTTGCCTGATCGACGGCACCTGTTTGGAGGTCAACATTCATTGGCCGACCGACTGGGTGCTGCTCAAGGATGTAGCGGGCACATTGCTTAAAGCGATCCGGCTGATCCGCGAGAAGGCCGGTTTGCGCCATCGCATGCCGATCGAACCGGAGCCCTTGGCTCGGCAGATGAACCGGTTGTGTATGCAGATGACCCACAGCCGGCGGCGAAAGGACAGCGCGCGCCAGCGCAAGAATATCTTGAGGCAGATGAAAAAGCACCTCAAACGGATCGGGGAGCATGCCCGCAGGCACCGGGAATTATTGCAAGCCTGCTGGGAGCAAAGCGATTATAGCAAAAAACAGGTCCAACAAATCCTCGCCCGGATGGAGCGTATGAGCGAGCTAATCCCGGTGGTCACCAAGCAAGCGCACGAGCGAATCATTGGCGGGCGCCAGGTGAAAAACACGGAGAAAGTTTTGAGTGTTTACGAACCCGATGCGCAGGTGATTGTGCGAGGCAAAGCGGGCCAAGAGGTCGAGTTCGGCAACACCCTGTTTTTGGGAGAAAGCGTCGAAGGATACCTGCTAGACTGGAAACTCTACGGCAGCCGGACGCCAAGCGAAAATGAACAAATGCAAGAGAGTTTGCAAAGACAGAACCGCTTTGCCGTGGAAGAGTCCATAGCGGCCATGTGCGCGGACCGGGGATTCGCCTCCCAGCGGGCCCGCCGGCAGTTAGCCCAGGAGGGCATCTACGATGCGCTCTGTCCACGCGATCCGAAGCAGTTGAAAAAACGAATGGAGGAATCACAGTTCAGACAATTGCAAAAGCGCCGGGCCAGCACCGAAGGGCGGATCGGGGTATTGAAGAATCGCTGGCAGGCCGGGCGGTTGCGCAGCAAAGGCTTTGCCAACCGCTCGATTAGCGTAGCCTGGTCGGTCCTCTCGCACAATCTATGGAAAGTGGCCAAGATGCTGGCCCAGCAAGATGAACTAAAAACCAAAGCGGCGGCCTAAATAAAGAGCGGAAAAGCAAGGACAATACTTTTTCACAGGCCTACTGTCGGCCCATACAAAGAAAACCAGGCAACCGGACCCCAAAACCAGTATTCCAACGTCATTGAAGAGCAAAGTCGCCCCCTCCCAAAAGAAAACACCACTAAAATGAACACTCTTCAAAATCCCCTCGCAAAAATCACCCTTTTGGGACAGCCTCTAACTAGAGGCTGTCCCAAAGTTATAACCATTTGTTTTACAGTGAGTTAACTTGTTTATAAAGCTGTTATAAAGACCGTTTTTAGAGGATTTTGGGCAATTTCGATGTCTATAACACCGTCAGCCTTTCTCTTGTTTTGCATATTCAAATACAATTCTACCATAGACCTCTGTCTGACGCGATTATATTTATAACGAAAAGAGGCCTTATACAGCGTTTTTGACGGAATTGAATGACTTACGTTCCCATACAGTTCGGAGTCGAATATTTCAATTCGCAAAATTCGGGTTTTTGGGACAGCCTCTAACTATGAATCGGCGATGGCGCTTTCCCGGTATTCCATGGATGGAGATGAAAAACACCACTGCCTTCTGGCGGTTGGGCCGAAACGTGGATGGTCCCCTGGAGAACGGGACACATTGCGGGAGTCCGGATTCACTCTCGTCCACCTGGGCGAGCGTGTCTTGCGGACAGAGACGGCAACCATCGCCGCCGTATCGATCATGGCGGCAAAAATGGGGCTTATGTGAATGAGTTCCAGCCTTAATTTCAGGTGGCGGTTCTTTTATAAATTCTCAGAGCCGGTTCTCCGGCTTTATTGCTGCCCAGGCTACGCGCCATCTCCCATCCGTCGGGGCCGGGATGAAAGTCGCCGGGCATTTCATACAACAGGCGGCCAGCCGGGTTTTTGCCGAGAAAATTGCCAGCCAGGGCAAAAAGTGAATCCGAACGCTCGACGGCCAACGAATAAGGTGGGTCTAAAAAGATGAAATCTGAAGTGGACGGGGTTGTTTGGACAATTTTGACGTGGGATTAAGGTGGAAATCGTGTTCATATTATTTTTTAAAAATATATTTTGTCCTTAGCCAAAGACGGGCACGCAGGTGCCCGCAAGCTGTATTGGCGGGGAGGTTGGTTTTGCTCCGATTGCATGGACTTCGGCCGGGGTCCGGTAGCCCAGGGCTTGGTGGGGGCGCAGGTGGTTGTAGAAGTCCAGGTAGCGGGCTATCCCTTCGCTGGCTTCCTTTGCCGTGGCGTATTCGCGCAGGTAAATGTCTTCATACTTGAGGGTTCTCCAAAAGCGTTCAACAAATATGTTGTCCAGGTAGCGGCCACGCCCGTCCATGCTGATGCGCACCCCGGCTTGCCCCAGCACCGAGGTGAACTCGCTGCCGGTAAACTGGCTGCCTTGATCGGTGTTGAAGATTTGAGGTTGGGCCCGCCTCAGAGCTTCCTCCAGGGCGAGCACACAGAAGCGGCTCTCCAGGGTGTTGGAAAGCTGCCAGCTCAACACGTAGCGGCTGAACCAGTCCAACACCACGGTCAAGAAAAGGAATCCTCGGCTCAGCCGCAGGTAAGTGATGTCGCTGCACCATACCTGGTCGGGCCGCTCGACCGCCAAACCCCGCAGCAGATAAGGGAAAATGCGGTGCTGCCGGTGCCCCTGGCTCAAGTTTCGACGCGGATAAATAGCCTCCAGGCCCATTTGGCGCATGAGCCGCTGGATGCGGCCTCGTCCCACTGCATGGCCCTCTCGACGCAGCCACTGGGTCATCCGGCGAGAACCAAAAAACGGATATTGGGTGTAGAGCTCATCCATGCGATGCATGTAGAGAACGTTCTGCTCGCACTGGGCACGGGCCCGATAGTAATAGCTGCCGCGGGCCAGCCCCAGCAACTGACATTGCCTGCCGATACTGATTTTTCCTTGAAGTGGTTGCACCATCTTGCGCCTCTCACCAACCGAGTTGTTCAGACTTTTTTTTTAGCCAATCGCATTCTACTTTCAGCTTTCCAATCTCCTGGTAAAGGTGATCTTTTTCCGTCTCGTTGTCCTTGCTGAGAGTCTGCCGCTGGCGCGAAAACAGCTCCGTTGCTCCCTGCAAAAGCTGCTTCTTCCATTGGGTCACCTGGTTGGGATGCACCTCAAAACGACCGGCGATCTCGTTGATGGTATGAGCGCCCCTGATGGCTTCCAGGGCCACCCGGGCTTTAAACTCAGCACTGTATTGTCTTCTCTTTCGTGATTTAATAACATTCATAGGTTAGCGGATTTAGTGGTTCAAGACCACCTTATTCCACTGTCCAGTTTTCCCCGTCCATTTCAATCGAAGCCCTCTGGACTTTCCGTCCACCATTTAAAGACATCTTGTTGCGTCACACGGCTCACGGCCTGTGCGGCCTGCTGTCCCTTCAGGGTCTTGTTGAGGACGTTCAGGTTTTCCTTCAGGCAAGCCAAGGTCTTTCGGTTTTTTTCCACAAAATGGCAGCGGATGGCGCCGCGGCTGATGGCCTCGAGACCATAGGAACCGCTCCCGGCAAACAAGTCCAATACGGAAGACCCGACGATCGAAGCGCCCAGTCTGGAAAAAACCGCTTGACGTGTGCGGTCGGTGGCTGGACGCACATTTTTGGGAGGGCTTTTTAACAGCGCGCCCCTGGCCCTGCCCCCTGTTATTCTCATTCCGGCCGCGTTTTCAATTCAATTAAATACCTGCATCCTGTATCTTTTACCCAATCATTTTCCACCAAGAATGCGGATGGGCCAATTTTATAACAGGAATTTTGAACGTTTAATCCCCATGCGAAGTCTCTTATTATAAGTCTGACCCTATGGAATTTGGAAGCAAGGGTTAAAGTTCATAGTTTCAGTCTGGTTTGTAGTTTGGTTAACTCTTGTAGGCGTCATCGGTTTTTCCGGTGGCGCCTGCACTTTTAAAAGGCTCCCGGCAGCCAGAAGGTAATTGGCGCGATGGGAAAATAAATCCGAACATTATTGAACGTCCTGCTCTCCGATCCGTCTAAGAAATTGAAACCTAACCTGATTGGAAAGAGACTAGAGCGAGAGTTTAGTTCAAAGTTTCAGTCTGGTTTGTAGTTTGTTAAGCAGTGGGTGACGCCGCAGACTTTGTTCTGCGGTGTCTTTTTTTCCAGATTGATTCACATGCCTGAAAACTGATAAACCTGCCCCATGCCGGGAATTCGTTGTTATTTTTCGCCAACCGAGGATTTTGACGGCCAACAAATTCTGTTGGACGCCACGGAAAGCCGCCACCTATTGAAAGCGCGCAGGGCCCGAAGCAGTGACGAGGTGACGGTTTTCGACGGCGAGGGCAACATATGGCAGTGCCGCCTGGCCGTACTTAGCCACCGCGGGGCCGCCCCCCCGCCTTGCGCTATAACCCTGGCCCAGGCCCTACCCAAAGGCAAGGTAATGGAACGAATCGTGCAGAAAGCCGCCGAATTGGGAACATGGCGCATTCAGCCGCTGGCAACCGCCCATTGCGAAGCCGGCGTCAGCCCCTCGCGCCGCGAATTCAAGCTCTCCCGCTGACGCAAAATCGCCATCGAGGCCTGCAAACAGTCGGGCAATCCATTCCTTCCCAGAATTAACCCACCGATGTCCCTGGCCGAATTTTGCTCCGGCTTGTCTCCCCATTCCTTGAAGCTAGTGGCCTCGCTGGACCCGGAAGAACGGCACCATCCGTGCCGTCCGCACCGTCCGTTGATTCTTGAAAAACCCCTGCCCCCGGAGGCGGTCTGGCTCATCGGCCCGGAAGGCGATCTAACCGGCCAAGAGTATGACATCGCCCATGAAAACGGCTTTCAACCGGTATCGCTCGGCCCAAACGTACTGCGAGTAGAAACAGCCGCCACGGTAGCGTTAGGAATCCTCCAACACGCCCTCTCAATCTAAGGCATTTACCAAAAACCAGCCCGGCGGTGAAGGGATTTTCCGTTGCGCGCGGCCGCGCGATTGCCTGGGAATGCAGGCCGCGGCCGCGCGCTGTTGTTTAAGTTTTAGTGGTGGCTGTCCGATAAGTGTTTGGTGAAATCGATTTCTAGGGAAAGTAATATCATATAATGACCATGAGAAAAAAAATATTAATAGTGGAGGACGAGACGCTCCTTCTTAATTTCATTACCGATTATATTGAGTCCAACCCCTGGTTTGAAATCGCGGGGGCTTGCACGGATGGTTTTGAGGCCTTGTCGCAATGCGCCGCGAGCCAGCCCGACCTGGTTATTCTGGACTTGCATCTGCCGGGCCTCAATGGAATTGAGGTTCTCAAAAAGCTGGGCAAGGAGAGCGCCGGGATAAAAGTGCTGGTCTTTTCATCCGCTTATACGCCCAGCCTGCTGCGCCAGGCTTACGATGCCGGAGCGGATGGTTTCATCGATAAAATTGCCGGTTTGAAGGAGTTTAACGAAGCCCTCGAAACCATCCTCAAGGGCGGAAAGTATTTCAGCGATCATGTGAAAGCCTTGATGGTAAATAATGATAAAGAGGGGAGCGAGGGGCTCTCCGCGACCGATTTGGAAATCCTCGATCAATTGACGGAAAACCAACCCTTCAACTAACAACATGAGGCTGCGCATTTCCGGCGCCCGGACCGGCATCGATAAGCCGGTCCATGACTCCAGATATAATTTAATTTAAATTCGTTGTCGTCACAATGGGAAAAATATTGGCAGCGGGACAGTCTGGAGCGTTTTTCGAGCGTCTTGAGCGCATCCTGGAGAAAGCGGCTTACAAAGTCTGCACGGCCCACGATATAAGCTCGGCGGCAGACCTTCTGGATAAGGAAATCCTGATCGATCTTATTGTCCTGTCGGACTTCGCGGCCGCGGATGATAATTTCTTGCTGTTAGGAAAATCCGCCAGGACCCTGTCTTCAAAAAGATTCCGGTTATCATTATCAGCGAGCGCACAGAGCGGGAAACGGTGATCGGGTTTCTACGCCTGGGAGTTCAAAATTACCTCGTTCAATCCAATCTGGAGGATAAAATTGTCGATTCGGCCGCAAAGGCGATCGAGCAAAACAACTGGTTGGCGAAACTTTGTCCCAACCTGGATAAACTCCATTCAACGACCGGTATTTCTCCCGAAGGTCCCCTTAAAAGATACCGGGAAACATTGACCGCGTTGAACTTGTTTTTACCAAAATTGACCGCTTCTCTGGAGAAGGAAGATTTTAAACAGGTCAATACCGCAGTGCGAATTCTCGGTTTTTTAGCCAAGGAAACCGGGATTTTGGTGATGAAAGACTTGATTGTCGATTTTGCCATGTCCAATCGGCCAGCCACCAGAGAGCAAGCGGCTCATTATCTATCGCGCATCGAAATTCTGAGGAACTTGCTTATAAAACTGATCGGAAACTCAAATCATCGATCAAAGCTGCCTCCATTGCCGCAGCCCCCCCCAAAAAATCTGCGGCAGAAGCGCCGGAGCCTGAGCTAACGCCGCCGCCAGCGCCTCCCAAAAAACCGCCGGTTGACAGTGGTGTGGTATTGAACCAGAGCGGAACGGAAATTTTTCAGGCCATCTCGCGGTTAAACCACCTGCCGGTTATGGAGCCGGTCTTATCCTTCATTCAGGACATGGTTAGCAAACCACAGCTTGGACTGGACGACGCCCTGGACAATCTGAAAATGGAGCCGGGGCTATGCCTGCAAATCCTATCGATCGCCAATTTCACCTATGTCGCCTCCAAAAGTTCGGTCGATGACCTGTCTTCGGCCGTGCAGCTAATCGGCATTGGAAACCTGGAAAGCATTCTCCTCAAAACCAGAAATATCACCCCTTTTGAAAAGCTTTTCACGTCTATTGATGGACAGGGTTTTTGGGCCCATCAGGTAGGAACCGGGCGCCTTTGCCAACGGTTGAACGATATGCTCGACATGCCCCAATATCCCGAAGCTTATATGGCGGGCCTGCTTCACGATACCGGCAAGACCATCCTGGCCCATTTATTTCCCAAGGAATACAACGCCGTGCTGACCCGATCCCGGCGGGAAAAAATACCCCTGACCGAAGCCGAATATAGCTGTTTTTCGATGACGCATGAAGAAGCCGGGGCCGCTTTCATGGAAAATCAAAGACTTCCAGGCGCAGTCAAAGCGGTCGTCCGTTTTCACCGGTTTCCGGAAAAAGCCCTCGCCGATGCCGAGTTGGCCTCCATTGTCAATGTGGCCAATTTTCTGTGCAAAAAAATGGGTGTCGGTTGTAGCGGGTCCTCTTGACCGGGGCCAACAATGATATTCTGGAGCAGCCCGGCTGGCAAATTCTGAGGAAATATTTACACCCGGGATTGAGCGAGGAAAACTTTGCCCGTGAGCTTATGGCGCAAGCGGCCAAACTGGAGCAGGAAGTGCAGTTGGCGGTCCTGCAACTGGCTTGAGCGATTCCTCTTAAACCGTGGATTGCGGGCGCTCCGGGTGCGGCCAATCAAGATGGAAATACTCCCCGCGCGGATGATCGGTGCGCTCATAGCTGTGGGCGCCGAAATAATCGCGTTGCCCCTGCAAAAGATTTTGCGGCAGGCGGGCGCTGCGATAGCCGTCGTAATAAGCCAGCGAGGAAGAAAGCGTGGGCGTGGGAATGCCGTGGCGGACGGCGGCCGATACCGCCCTGCGCCAGTTCGTCTGGGCATTTTGAATGGCGTCGTTAAAATAGGGATCGAGCAGCAGATTGGCCAATGACGGGTCGCGCCCGTAAGCCTCCGTGATTTTCTGCAAAAAGGCCGCCCGGATGATGCAGCCGCCTCGCCAGATTTGGGCAATTTGCCCGAAATCCAGGGTCCAGTTATATTCCTTTTGGGCCTCCCCCATCAGTTGAAAACCTTGGGCGTAGGAACAAATTTTAGAGCAGTAGAGAGCGTCGTGCAGGATTTGGATAAAATCATCCCTGTTCCCTGTATATTCACCGGAGGGCCCCTGCAAAAGCTGGCTGGCGGCCACCCGCTCTTCCTTGATCGCGCTCAGGCAGCGGGCAAAAACCGCCTCCGCGATGGTGGGGGCGCAAATGCCCATATCGAGCGCATGGATGCTGGTCCACTTGCCAGTGCCCTTTTGCCCGGCCGCATCGAGAACGATATCGACCAGAGGACCGTCCGTAACGGGGTCCGTCTGTCGCAAAATATCAGCCGTTATTTCTATGAGATAGGAATCGAGAAGCCCCTCGTTCCATCGGGCGAAGACCTGACCGATTTCCGCTGGTTCCATGCCTAAAAGTCCGTCCATGAGGTGATAGACTTCGCAGATCATTTGCATGTCGCCGTACTCGATGCCGTTGTGGATCATTTTAACGTAATGACCGGCGCCATCGGGGCCGATATGGGTGGCGCAGGGCACACCGCCATCAATCGGTTTGCCCGGTTCCGCCCCCTCCAACTGTTTGCCGGTGACGGCATCGACTTTTGCCGCAATAGCCAGCCAAATAGGTTTTATTTCATTCCAGGCTTCCACCGCCCCGCCGGGCATGAGCGAGGGACCGTAGCGGGCGCCCTCTTCGCCCCCGGATACGCCCGATCCGACAAAGCGGAGCCCCTTGGCGCGCAATTCCTTTTCCCGGCGAATGGTGTCGGTCCACTGGGAGTTGCCGCCATCGATCACAATGTCGTCTGCTTCGAGGAGCGGAACGAGCCCTCCGATTACGGCGTCGGTGGCCTTGCCGGCCTGCACCAGCAGGATGATCTTGCGCGGTCGGGCCAGGGACTGGACAAAACCCTCGAGCGTTTCCGTCCCCACGATGCCGCCGGGAGTATCGGGATGGGCTGCCGCAAAGGCTTCGGTTTTCGAGATCGTCCGGTTATAGACCGAAATCCGGAAACCGTGATCGGCAATGTTAAGAGCGAGGTTTTGACCCATCACGGCCAGGCCAATGAGTCCAATATCGGATTTTTCTTTTGTCATAATATTTTCCTTCGAGAAATTGATAAGCTTAGGGATTACTGGATTTATTGGGCGGAACATCGGAACGAATCCAACCGGAATCGCCGTCGGTATAATGCTCTTTTTTCCAGATGGGGAGCCGCTGTTTCAGTTCGTCCATGATATACTGGCAGCCGGCAAAAGCGTCATTGCGGTGAATGGAGACCACCCCCACCCACACAGCCATTTCTCCCAGTTGCAGGTGGCCGCTGCGGTGAAAACAGCGGGCGTCCAGTATAGCGAACTTTTCCCGGGCCTCTTTCAGAATGAGGGCGCCCTCTTTTTCGGCCAGTCCGGCGTAGGCTTGATACTCCAGGCTGGCAACGGGCCTGCCTTTATTGAACTCCCTCACCCGGCCTGAAAATTCGACGCAGCCTCCGGCATCCCGGCGGAGGAGGGGGCTTTTCAGGTCCAGATTCTCAAGCGGTTCTTGGGATAATGTAAAGATGGGGAAATCCTGGGTTCTGCGGTTCGTTCATTGGTGGCCCCGGCGCGACAATCCCGATTTTAGGGCGGCCTTGACCACGGCTGCGGCCACTGTCTTTGCCACGGTGCGGTCGAACACACTGGGCACGATGTGGTAGGGTGAAAGATTCTCATCTCCGACGACCGAGGCGATGGCATAGGCGGCGGCTATTTTCATCTCTTCGTTGATTTTGGTCGCCTGACAGTCGAGGACGCCACGAAAAATGCCCGGAAAACAGAGGACGTTGTTTATTTGATTGGGATAATCGCTTCTTCCGGTGGCCATAACGGCGACATGCGGCTCGGCCAATTCCGGGGCGATTTCCGGCATGGGGTTGGCCAGGGCGAAGAGGATGGGATCGGAGTTCATGGTTTTGACATCCTCGACCTTTAAAAGGTTGGGGCCGGAGACGCCCACAAAGAGATCCGCCCCACGCAGCACTTCCTGCAAGGTCCCTTTCTCCCGTCCGGGATTGGTGATTTCCGCAATACGTCTTTTTTCTTCATTCAAATCGGCCCGATCCCGGCTGATGGCGCCTTTGCGGTCGCATCCGATAATGTTTTCAACCCCCAGAGAAATCATTATTTCGGTGCAGGCAATGCCGACCACAACTACCCGGAGGTCTCGAGGCTTCTTTTGCACCACCTTGAGCGCATTGATGAGGGCGGCGATCATGACCACGGCCGTACCGTGCTGGTCGTCATGGAAAACCGGAATATCAAGTTCTTTTATCAGCCGACGCTCGATTTGAAAACAGCGCGGGGCCGATATATCCTCCAGGTTGATGCCCCCAAATCCCGGAGCGATGTTTTTTACCGTCTCCACGATCTCGTCCGGGTCTTTGGTGTCCAGGCAGATGGGAAAAGCATCGACGCCCCCGAATTCCTTGAAAAGCATGGCCTTGCCTTCCATCACCGGCATGGCCGCTAGTGGGCCAATGTCCCCCAGTCCGAGCACGGCCGTGCCATCGCTGACCACCGCGATGGTGTTTTTCTTAATGGTCAGATTGGAGGCTTTTTCCGGCTGTTCGTGGATGGCCATGCAAACGCGCGCCACACCGGGCGTATAGGCCATCGAAAGTTCGTCTTGGGTCTTAATGGGAATTTTGCTGCGAATCTCTATTTTTCCTCCCAGATGCATGAGAAACGTGCGGTCCGAGATATGGACTACTTCCAGTCCTTCGACTTGGCTGAGGGCCTTGGCGATCTCCTCACTATGCTCTGGTCCCGTGGTGTCCACAGTGATATCGCGAACGATTTTACCATCCTCAATTCGTATGATGTCGATAGCTCCGATATTTCCGCCGCATTTGCCGATTACTGCTGTGGCGAGGGCCAGCACACCGGCGCGATGGTCGAGTTTCAAACGGATGGTAACGGCATTTCCGGGACTGGTATTCATGGCGGAGGAAGTTCTTTTATTTCGCTAGATTAGGCATCAAGGCAAAGATCAACCCTTCAACCCCCGGCCACGGGCGGAAGGAAGACAATTTCGTCACCCTGATTGATGGGTCTGTCGAAATCCACGAAATCGCCATTTATAGAAACGCGCAAATCCGCGCGGTCTAAAGAGAAACCGTATTCTTTTTTTAAATCTTCATAAAGCTCGCCCGCGGTGGCTGCCTGGGTGGTGCGGGTTTCCGAGTCGAGGCCTCTTTGCTCGCGCAAAAGGGCAAAATACAACAAAAATACCGTTTTTGGCTCTGTGCTCATGATTTGCTGGTAGTTTTTAGAATTTGCAAGGCCTCCCTGTAATCGGAAGGCGTGTTGACATTGTCAAGAGCGCGCTTATGGGGAAGCGCCAGCAGCCGAGTGTTGGCACGCATCATTATCTTGCGCGGACAATGAATCCGCTGTTCGGTGGATAATTGGCGCAAAATAGCTAACGCTGTCGATTCGTAGAGGGCGCAGAGAGGCTCCGGGAGGCCGTCAAAATGGCTCCTGTAAGCGGTAAAGGGCCGTTCGGGATCGCGGTTTGCCATCAGGTGGGCCAAGGTGTCCGCGTCGAGGAAGGGAAGGTCCACGGCCACTACCAGCCAGGGATGATCGGGGTGCTTTTCGAGGGCGGTTATAATGCCTCCGAGAGGGCCGATATTCTCCCACCTGTCGTGCAGGATAGTGATGTCGATATCCGTATTTTCCACTTCCAAGGGCGCCGGCTGCCCTTTCCGTAGAGAAAGAAAAACCTTGGCGCATACATTTTTGGCAAGATGCAGGGTGTTTTCCAATTGGGTTTTTCCACCGTAACGCAGTCCGGCTTTGTCCTTGCCCATGCGGGAGCTGCGCCCCCCGGCCAGGACGAGCCCGTAAATGTGGTGGTTTGAGGTGGGCGCCATTTTTGAACTTTAACCAGCTTCGAAATCGCTTTTGCCGCCCGTCTTTTTTATGAGGCGGACGCTTTCGATAACGATTTCCCTGGAGACGGATTTGCACATGTCGTAGATGGTCAGGGCGGCCACCGCAGCTCCCGTCAGGGCTTCCATTTCGACGCCGGTTTTATGGGTGGCCTTGGTCGTGCAATCGATGACCACCCGGTTGCCGTCCGCTGGCAGGATTTGAATTTTACAATCCTCGATAATAAGCGGATGGCATAATGGAATGAGTTCGTGGGTCTTTTTTGCGGCCATGATACCGGCGATGTTCGCGGTCTGGAAAACGGGCCCTTTTTTGCTCATGAGTTCACCGCCGATGAGCTGCTCCATGATTGCCTCGTTGAGCAAAACGACGGCCCGCGCGTGGGCTTCGCGCCGGGTGACCGATTTCGAGCCGACATCGACCATCTCGGGCTGATTATCGGGATTGATGTGGGATAGGCTGGTCATTGCTGGTTTCGGGTTTCAGGTGTCAGGGATCCGTTCCTGGTCCCCATCCTGAAACCTGACACCTATTTGTTTCCTTAATCTATATCCATCCAAAATACTTTGCAACATACCCGGTGGGAAAATCGTTCAAATCCTCACCGGGCAGCTCCACGAAGCCCGAAGTTTCGACGATGGAGGCGTAGTCCCCGGAATTGCTGACGGGTCGCGGAGTAGCGGAGAGGAGTCCATTCGTTCGGCTTTCCGTTATGACCGGCAGGAAAATTGTCGTGGGCGGTTTAAAGTCAAAAGCCTCGGCCAGAGTAGCCCAAACTGGTTGCGACGGCGGTAAACCGAGCATTTTCTGAAGGGAGGGAACAACGAACCGATGAAAGCAAACCAGGGTCGAAAGGGGGTTGCCGGGAAGGGCGAATACGGGAGGTCCGCCTTCTTTAACTCCGAACCAAAAGGGTTTGCCGGGCCGCTGGGCGACGCCGTGAAAAAGCTTTTTAACACCCAGTTTTTGTAGAATTTCCGGAACGTAATCATAACGGCCCTTGGAGACACCTCCGCTCAGAATGAGGACGTCGGCATTTTCCAGAAGAGTGGCCAGCTTTTTTTCCAGTTCCTCGGGCTGATCGTTGAGATGGCAGCGGTTAACGGTGGAAATCCCCAATGCGGCCAGTCCTGCTTGTAGCGAATAGGCATTGGAGGTGCGTATTTGATGTCGCTCCACCGGCTGGTCGATTTCCACCAGCTCATCGCCGGTCGATACGAGGCTGATTTTGGGATGCCGGGTGACCCTCAAATGAGTGCAGCCGCTGGACGCGGCCACCGCGATTTGTCGGGAAGTCAACCGGCAGCCCGGCTGCAAGAGGGTCGCCCCGGAAGGATAATCGGAGCCCGTTTTGTGAATAAACCGGCCCGGCTGCGGCGTGAATCCATCGATTATTTCCGCTTTTCCCTCACTGATTTCCACTTCTTCATAGGGCGCCACGCAATCGCAGCCGTTTGCCAGAACCGAACCGGTCATGATCTCGAAACAGGTCCCGGAACCGGAAAGAGTTTTCGGGGGCGAACCCGCCGCCTGCGTTCCGGCAATGGAAAATTGGCGCACTCCATACTGCCAATCCCGGTAGTTAAAAGCGATCCCATCCATCATGACGCGGTCGAAGGGGGGCACCTCCCGTTCGGCCCGCACCTGCTGGCGCAGCGCCCGCCCGATGGAGTCCAGCAGGGAAACTTCCTCCACGGGAAGGGTTGCGGTGGATTCCTCGATGATCCGGGCGGCCTCTTTGACGGCGATTAAGGGCATCCCAAAATAGAAGACATGGAATGCGTGGAGGGCAACGATTATTGGTCCAATCTATTAGCATTGGACAATTGCCTACTTTCGCGGCATTATATTAACTGGACTGATATTTCATAATTATGGATTACCCAATCGACACTCTCAAGAGGCCGCTCAAGGACTTGCGCATATCGGTTATCGACCAGTGCAATTTCCGCTGCCCCTATTGCATGCCGGCCGAGATTTTCGGCAGCCAATACGCTTTTTTAAAACGGGACGAATTGCTCAATTTTGAGGAAATTACCCGTTTGACCCGCATCGCCGCCGATCTGGGCGTGCACAAAATCCGCCTCACCGGCGGGGAGCCCCTGCTACGCAAAGACCTCGATCAATTAATTGAAATGCTGATCGATATTCCGAGAATTGACGACCTCGCGCTGACCACCAACGGGGTGCTCCTGCCAAGATTTGCGGAGCGTCTTAAAAATGCCGGTATGGGGCGCATTACGATAAGTCTGGATGCACTCGACAACGATTGTTTCCAGAAGATGAACGGCCGCAATGTGCAGGTGAAAACCGTTTTAAAAGGGATTGAGGCGGCCGCCGCGGCGGGTCTGACCATCAAAATCAACATGGTGGTGCAAAAAGGCGTCAACGAGCAAGAGATTCTGCCCATGGCCCGTTTTTTTAAACAAAGCGGCCATACCCTGCGATTTATTGAATTCATGGACGTGGGCAACCACAACGGCTGGAAAATGGAGCAGGTTTTCCCTTCCCGCCAAATCGTCGATCTAATCAAAACGAAATTTCCACTTGAGCCCCTTGACCCCAATTACCGCGGGGAGGTGGCCCGCCGCTACCGCTACACCGGCACGGACGTGGAAATCGGCATCATCGCCTCGGTCACGCAGCCATTTTGCGCCAATTGCACGCGGGCCCGCCTATCCGCTGACGGCAAGCTATACACCTGCCTCTTCGCCACCGAAGGCTGGGACCTGCGCGAAGTCCTCCGCAACGGCGAAACCGACGAAGACATCCGCGAGACCCTGCGAGCCATCTGGGAAAACCGCCACGACCGCTACTCGGAACTACGCACCGAAATCCTCAAAAAGCACCTCCACCCCAACAAAGTAGAAATGTCCTATATCGGAGGCTGAACGAATTTACTCCTCCTCTTCCTCTGACTTTGTGTATCCGGTTATTTTTTAACTATTTAAGAGATGAAGAGAAAGTGGAGGCCTATCGTTTTTTAAGGCTCGCTTTTAGAGGGATTGACTACATTATTCGCCCACATGAATGCTTGGAAATGTCTTTTACTGTTCGTCTCGATTCTGTTTTCTATCCAGTTCTACGCTGATGCTGAGGGGGCGAGCGGCGACGAAAAGGTGTTCATTGGCGTGGTAGGCGGAACAACCTTCGGCGATCAGACAACGTTTGGAGTGGGTCTGGTCGAGGAGGAAGGGGTCTTTACAATTGAGACCAGGGTTGGAACGAGCCCCCCGATCTACCGAATGCGTTACAAGGGGGTACCTTTCTATTATATCCGCATGTATGGTTTTGAGGCACAGAAAGAAGGCGAAATCGAAGCCATGGGACACATCCGCTGCTGGGTTGCCCTTTACGACCTTGGCATCACCCACGTCATCGGTGGAGCCAGCTCAGGAGGAATTCGGACCGACTACGATTATGACGACCTCGTTATCGTGGACGATTTTATGGAAATGGAAAATACCCGCCCCCACAACATTCTGGATTATTCTGGAATCGAGCGACCGGGTGTTTTTCAGAACTATTCCCAACCCTTTAGTTCGTCCCTGCGCAAACTTCTCATCTCGGAGGCCCGCAAAGCCCAGGAGGGCTACACTGGCAAGCTCTACGAACAAGGCGTCTTTGTGCAGCACAACCCGGATCGGTTCGAGACCGCCGCGGAGGTCCGCGCCATGCGAATCCTCGGTGGCGACCTCTGTAGTGAGAATATCGTAACTGCCACAACCTATGCCCGACAGCTCGGTATTCGCTTTGCGGCGATCTGCTCCATCTCTAATCCGGCAGTCGGTGTGCGCCCATTTCGCTATGTCGACATGCAAAACAGCGTGCAGCGAATCTCCAAACACGCCGTACCGATCGTCCTCGAAGTCATCGCTAGGATACCGCAGGAAGCCATGGACCCCGAACCCGTCTCAACCGGCGAAAAATTCCGCGGCTCCTACACTAATCCCGATTCAAAAAGCCACAAAATTCTGGTCGAGTAAGAACCTCAGCGCACGAAGGTGAAGCCGGGGTATTTGAGGTGGAAGATTTAATTCTTGAGTTCGCGTTATTCGGGGTGGGGGCGGGCTGATTTATCACACGGGTAGGGTGAGGGTGGCCCGGCAGCCGGGTTTGTTGGTCCGGTTGACTACCTCGACGGTTCCGTCGTGGGCTTCCGCTATTTGACGGCTGAGGGTGAGGCCGACTCCCGAACCTCCGGGTTTGGTGGAGAAAAAGGGCACGAAGAGGTTGCTGGGATTGGCGATGCCGGGCCCTTCGTCTTCAACCCAGATTTCCACCCGGTCTTCCAGCTTGTCCCAGCCGGCGCGAATGCGGCCCTTGGTCGCCTCAACCGCATCGACGGCATTTTTGACGAGGTTGATGAGGAGCTGCTCAATTTGGCCGCGGTCGGCCATGACGGTGCATTGCGGCCCTTTTTCTATTTGAATTTGCCCAAAAGCACCGGTGGAAAGCCCGGCCACCTGCTCCACGATTTGACCCACCTGGACGGGTTCCTTATGCGGCGGCGGCAGTTTGGCGATTCGGGAAAAATCCTCCAGAAACCGGCTCAGCCCTTCGGCCCTGGAACCGATTATTTGAAGGCTTTCGTTGATATCCTCCCTTCAATCCGGTGGCATGGGTTGTCGGTTAAGGATTTGTTCCATGCTGCCGGCCAGCGATTTGATGGGCGCCAGGGAGTTGTTCAACTCGTGCCCCAGGACCCTTATGAGCCGGCGCCAGGCCATTCGTTCTTCCTCGCGGAGGGGCTGGCTGACATCGGTCAAGAGCAGAAGTTGGTGCGGTTTGCCCGCTTCCCGGAAGTGGCCCGTCTTTATATACCAACGGCTCGAACGACCCGGAAAGGCCATCAGGTGATTTTCTTTGGTCAGTCGGGTGAGGCATTTTTTCAGGCCCAGATCGGCCGCGTTTTTGCCGCTCAACTGGTCCGCGGGCTGGGCCAGCAATTTTTCCCCCGCCCGATTGACCATGCCCAGGCGGTCGTCTTCATCGAAGGTGAAAATAGCCACATCGATCTCTTCCACCACCTTGTTTAAAAGGGTGAAGGCCTCGATGGCCCCCATGCGCTGGCTGCGCAAGACGTCGGTCAGGGCATTGATCTCGTGCATGACCTGGCCCATGGGGTCCTCGTTGTCGCCGCCGTGCGATTGCAGGGAATAGTCGCCTTCGCGCAATGCGGAGAGCATATTCGAAGCCGCTTGCAGGGGCCGGATGACGCGGTTTTGCAGCATGGTGACAAATATGAGCCAACTACCGACGACAAAGGTCAGCAGGGTCAGGTGGACTTTCAAGGGGTAGTTCCCGATTTGCAGCAGCAGGATGGTGCCCAACACACCCGGCAGCCCACTCAACAGGGCCAGCCAAAGCAGACGGCGCATGTGTTTGCCCTTCTTTTGTCTTTTGATAATTTTTGGACTCACCTTGAATAGATTATACCTAGGGAGAGTAAACTGCTGGACGGAAAAGGATTACAGCTCGAATCGCTGCAGGCGGCGGTAAAAGGCGCTGCGGCTTAGACCCAGGGCCTTGGCCGCCTGGGTGGCGTTGCCCTGATGCCGCAGAAGGGTGCGTTTAATGAGGTATTTCTCGACTTCATCAATGGTCATGTCGTCGAGGGAGGAAGGCCCCGCCTGGGTCTCGCTGAGGCCCAGGTCCAATGGCTGAATCTGCTTTCCCTTGGCCAGGAGGACAGCGCGTTCGATGCAATGATCCAGTTCCCGCACATTTCCCGGCCAGGCATAGGAGCGCATGGTTTCCAGGGCTGTGGAGGCAAAACCGGTGTTCTCCTTGCGGTATTTTTGGAGGTGCTTTTGCAGAAAATGATCGGCCAACAGCGGGATGTCCTCGATTCTCTCACTTAATAATGGCAGGTGCAGGTGGATGGTATTGAGCCGGTAGAGGAGGTCCTGGCGGAAACGCCCCGCGGCCACTTCTTTTTGAGGATCGGCATTGGTGGCGCTGATGAACCGCACATCGATCTTTTGTGTTTTGGAGGAGCCTACCCGCTCGTATTCGCCTGTTTCCAGCAGCCGCAGCAGCTTGTTTTGCTGGGCCATCGGGATGTTGGCGATTTCATCCATGAACAAAGTGCCCCCGGCAGCCATTTCGAAGCGGCCGGCCCGGTCCGCCTTGGCATCGGTAAAGGCGCCTTTAACGTGGCCGAACAGCTCGCTCTCGAAAATCCCCTCCGCCAAGCCGCCCATGTTGACGCTGACCAGGGGCTTGTCCCGCCTGTCTGATTTTTCATGCAAAACCCGCGCCACGACGCCTTTTCCGGTCCCGTTTTCACCGGTTATGAGTACATTGGCGTCGGAAGGGCCCACGCTTTCAATAATTTCCAGCACTGGTTGCATGGCCTTCGATCGGGCCAGCAAGGTGACCCCGTCCTGTCCTCTGAGCAGACGATTTTCTTCTTCCAAAAGGTTTTTCCTTTTAACAGTGCGGTAAAACTGGGTGTGTGTGCGGATAATGGAAAGGACGCGGGCATTGTCCCACGGTTTTTGCACAAAATCGCAGGCCCCCTGCCTCATGCACTCGACCGCAACGTCAATGGTGGCCCACGCCGTCATCACCACGACGGGCAGATCGGCGTCCAAAGCGCGGATTTTTTGCAGCAGATCGAGGCCTTCGCGCCCTGAGGTAGTGTCCCGTGTGTAATTGAGGTCGATCAGGGCCACATCGAAATCGCTTTTGCCCAGAGCGGTGAGGACTTCGCGCGGCGAGGCCATCGCCCTGGTTTTATAGCCCACTCCTTTAAGCAGGAGGGCCATGGCTTTTAAGACATCCGGCTGGTCGTCGGCGATCAATACTCGCGGCGGGGCCTTGGAAAGGGAAAGACTGGAAATTCCGCTATTCACCACAATATCTTCAATATGAATACTGCAATTGCCGGAACCGAGGCAAAACAAACTGCACTTCTACCGGATGCCCTGTTTCTGGCAAGCCCGCAGTGAGGGCCGGGGCGGACTGTTGCGGAAGGTGATGTTGGGCCGTCATTTGTCAGTTTTTAAGTTAAATATACCGAAGAAAAGTTCCGATTATTGTGTCAAATTAAGGAAATATTCTCATAAATAACTGATTACCAACAAATTAAACCACGTTCAAAATTTTTATGAAAAATTTACATTAAGTATAGACATTTCTACTGAAAGCCTTTGTCATAATAGCTGTTCTTAAAAATCGGCAACCCTTGAGCCGGTTTTTTGGGTAAGGAAAAGCGAAAAAACATTTATCCACTTTATGACTAGCGCCAAACAATCCCGGAAAGGGATTACTAACTAAACTAAACCTAAACGAACCGCCAGCGAAGCGAAAGAAGCTGCGGTGCGATTTTTCTGAATCGCCCAAGTATCTGTGGTCTTTCATTTCCCCCTCCTTTACTGGCTGGTTTTATCGATTTTATGGTGACCAAAGTATAGCAAAAGGTCCCCGCCAAAAATATCCCCAAATTATCCATAGTTAGAGGCTGTCCCAAAAGGGTGATTTTTGCGAGGGGATTTTGAAGAGTGTTCATTTTAGTGGTATTTTCTTTTGGGAGGGGGTGACTTTGCTCTCCTATGACGTTAGGATTCTGGTTTTGGGGTCCGTTTGCCTGATTTTCTTTGTATGGGCCGACAGTAGGCCTGTGAAAAAGTATTGTCCTTGCTTTTCCGCTCTTTATTTAGGCCGCCGCTTTGGTTTTTAGTTCATCTTGCTGGGCCAGCATCTTGGCCACTTTCCATAGATTGTGCGAGAGGACCGACCAGGCTACGCTGATCGAGCGGTTGGCAAAGCCTTTGCTGCGCAATCGCCCGGCCTGCCAGCGATTCTTCAATACCCCGATCCGCCCTTCGGTGCTGGCCCGGCGCTTTTGCAATTGCCTGAAGTGTGGTTCCTCCATCCGTTTTTTCAACTGCTTCGGATCGCGTGGACAGAGCGCATCGTAGATGCCCTCCTGGGCTAACTGCCGGCGGGCCCGCTGGGAGGCGAATCCCCGGTCCGCGCACATGGCCGCTATGGGTTCGGCTAGGTTGAAGCGGTTCTGTCTTTGCAAACTCTCTTGCATTTGTTCATTTTCGCTTGGCGTCCGGCTGCCGTAGAGTTTCCAGTCCAGCAGGTATCCTTCAACGCTTTCACCCAAAAACAGGGTGTTGCCAAACTCAACCTCTTGGCCCGCTTTGCCTCGCACAATCACCTGCGCATCGGGTTCGTAAACACTCAAAACTTTCTCTGCGTTTTTCACCTGGCGGCCGCCAATGATTCGCTCGTGCGCTTGCTTGATGACCACCGGGATTAGCTCGCTCATGCGCTCCATCCGGGTAAGGATCTGTTGGACCTGTTTTTCGCTGTAATCGCTTTGCTCCCAGCAGGCTTGCAATAATTCCCGGTGACTGCGGGCATGCTCCCCGATCCGTTTGAGCAGCTTTTTCATCTGCCTCAAGATACCCTTGCGTTGCCGCGCGCTGTCCTTTCGCCGCCGGCTGTGGGTCATCTGTATGCACAGCCGATTCATCTGCCGAGCCAAGGGCTCCGGTTCGATCGGCATGCGATGGCGCAAACCGGCCTTCTCACGGATCAGCCGGATCGCTTTGAGCAGCGTGCCCGCTACATCCTTGAGCAGCACCCAGTCCGTCGGCCAATGAATGTTGACCTCCAAACAGGTGCCGTCGATCAGGCAAATGGTGGTGTCTATCGGCTTGTCCAATCCCACCACCTGCCGGGCCAGATCGGCATCGCCCACAACCTCAGTCAAGGTCCGGTGCAAGGCCCTCAACTGCTCTTCGCTGAAAAACTTCGAGGCCCGTTCCAGGGTGCTCTTGGAGATGCCCCTTATGCCGTCGATATGGCGGACACGACAAAAGTCAGCCAACAGATCGCTGCTGCCCAGAGCCCTCGACAAATGCCGAAACGAAATCCCACCGAGCAGATAACGCAGCGTTTCCATACGCAACGCCTTGAGGGCAAAATTAGCCCGCTTTTGCCGGGCCTTTACACTCATTGGCTGGCCTCTTTCCAAGGCCAGATCAACGCCCTGCGATTCCACCTCCGAATCGATCAGCAGCCGGTCGATACGCTCGATGGTGGCGCGAAAGTTATCGTAATCGAGGCAACGGTCGACCACAGTTAAAGCTGGACGCAGGAGGCATTGGATGGCTATATTTTTCATAGAAAGGGCTATATTGATTTTCGCTAACGCAATTATAGAACCCTTTTTTAGCCGGATCGAGCAAAAAAATGCTCTTTCCGGCTATTTTTATAAACGTCATCCAGTTGACTACAAAATCTTTATATTTTTGGGACAGCCTCTATTTAGAGGCTGTCCCAAAAACCCGAATTTTGCGAATTGAGATATTCGACTCCGAACTGTAAGGGAACGTAAGTCATTCAATTCCGTCAAAAACGCTGTATAAGGCCTCTATTCGTTATAAATATAATCGCGTCAGACAGAGGTCTATGGTAGAATTGTATTTGAATATGCAAAACAAGAGAAAGGCTGACGGTGTTATAGACATCGAATTTGCCCAAAATCCCCTAAAAACGGTCTTTATGACAGCTTTATTAACAAGTTAACTTACTGTAAAACAAATGGTTATAACTTTGGGACAGCCTCTACCTACGTTTATACGGTTCATACCCACATGCTCGGCGATCTGTAGATTTTGTTTCCCATCAGCAGCCAGCAACACGATTTGGGCGCGTTGTACCAAGGAATGCGGTAAATTCCGTGAGCGACTCCATCCTTCCAGTTGCGCTCTTTCCCCGGCTTCCAATACGATCGTGACGGCACTACTCTTTCTAGGCGATTTTTCCATGCCGATGAGTATTACATAGCAAATCCTATTTGTGAATTATTATTTTAGATACATAACACTAGCACTCGTACAACGCTAACATCGACCACATCACCATTATTATTCGAGGTACTTTCTGTCATTATTCTATTTTATTTCTTTTATTATTAGGGTTAAAAGTTTGAATCAACTTCAGTAGCGCCCAATTCGCCGTGGCCCCAGGTCAATCGAGAAGGCGAGTGAATCAAACGCCGCTCGAATCAGGCTTTCGCGGATTGAGAGATGCCGCTCGCTCTCCCAAAGGTTATGATGCTCCCATGGATCTTCGTCAAGATCGTAGAGTTCTCCATAGTCAAGGCCATGGTAGGTGATGCATTTGTATCGGCGACCACGAATCATGGTTCCATAGCTGTCATTCGATTTAACATCCGTGCCTATAAAATTATCTTCAGTATTGTAGTATTCACACCGTACGAAGTCTCGATGATGATCAGGGGATTTTTTCCCTTCGAGAATCGGCAATAGCGAACGGCCTTGCATGCACTCAGGCAAAGGAACACCCACTAGTTCCAGTATCGTTGGCGCCACATCGATGAGTTCCACCAATGCATTGCTGCCCAACCGCTTTGAAAATGCCCCGGCAGGCTCATGATTAGAGGTACACGCACTAACCCCTCGTAAAAACAGCAGCCTTTGCCCATCAAGCCGTGGTCACCTAATAACTCACCGTGATCGCTCATGAAAATAATCAGTGTATTCTCGCGCTGCCCTGTTTCTTCGAGCAGCTTCAACAACCGACCCACATTATGATCAATCAATTCTATCATGGCGTAGTAGGCCGTCGTATTCTCTATTTCGTCGATCTTTCGCGCCTGACGACCGCAAAAATCGATGTCGCTCAAGCGTTTTTCATGGTCGATGTCGCTCTCCCTGAAATGCGGGTTGGGCATTTCATTGGCTTTGTATTTTTCTTTATACTCTTGCGGCGGATCAAAAGGTCCATGCGGATCGAACGTATTGACGCTCATTAATCAGGGCTGATCCTTGTTATCCTGAATGAATTCAATGGCCTGGTCCGTACACCAGGTGGTTTGATGTAACTGAGGGGTCATAGCCGCAGGCAGGTAAGCGCCATAATCGGTATCCAAACCAAGGGCCTTCTTTTCAAAAATCGATTCGAGAGGTATGCCCTGCTCGATCAGCCATTTCATGTAATCGTTTCCCTGATTTAATCGACTATGTGGGGCATGACTGTAACGGAAAAAGCTATAGCCATCGTCCACGCGCTTTTCAGGACCTGTGAAGACGGCGGCCAGATGGAGCTTGCCGGACAAGCCGCAAACGTAGCCATTATTCGCCAGCAACTTGGGAATTAGAGGCGCGGCATCGGAAAACGTCTCGTTGCCGCACATGCACGCGCGGATGCTACTGGGATACCTCCCTGTGAGGAAGCTCGACCGGCTGGGCGTGCAGATGGGATTTTGGCAAAAAGCATGTGTAAAGGCAACACCATCCAAGCACAGCCGGTCCAAGTTCGGCGTGTGGATATGAGGATTATTTAAACTATGAATCGTGTCGAACCTCTGCTGATCCGAAGTAAACCATAGTATATTATACGGCATGCTTGGCATACCTATCTTAATTAAAAAAAAAAGTTGCTGGAAGAGTTAGAAAAACTCTTCCAGCAACCAATCCAAATTCGGCGAATAAGCCGATATTTAAAATGTGTAATCGAAGCTCAACTGAAACCGCCGCTTTTCGCTCGGGGTGATGAAGAAGAAAGCAACGGCCGTCTGTACGTATTCTTCGTCAGTGAGATTGTCTATAGCCACGCTAATTCGCCAGTGGTCACGCTGGTAACCACCTATTAGCTTCACTACATTGAAACCTGGAACACGGAAACTGTCAGCATCGTCGCCTGGTCGATTATCTGAAACATGTTTCAAAGCAAGTCCGCCATAAAGCCCATTCAACGGACCTTTTTGGAAGGTGTACTTCCCAAAGATACTATAGTTAAACCCGTCTGGAACTCCTCGCGGCTTCTTGATATCGCCAGTGTCTCTGTCCACTCTTCCGGTTGAAATGTTTTGTAACGCTATTATCATATCCAAACCGTTAAAAGGTTGCAGAAAAATATCGGCCTCCCACCCGTCAGTCGTCACGGATCCAATTTGTTCCCCGACCTGGGTAAATCCGGGTTGACCAGGAATCACAGTTTGCACCGTGATAAACTGACCTGAGAAATCAATAGCGAACCATGATGCTGTGACTACTAGGCGATCTAACAGGTTCAACTTCACTCCAACTTCATCCTGTAAACCTACCTGGTTCTCATCCGGCACACCGAGTTCGTTTTCGCCGGTTTGCGGTACGAAAGTTTCAGACCTGCTGTAGAATATTGAAACCCCATCCATAGGCTTGCCAACGAAACCGACTTTTGTTGTCCAGTCGGTATGGACTCTAGGCAAAGACGCTGTTCCGTTGTTACGCGTGGTGCCGCCTCTTCCCCAGTCGTAACGCATCCCGCCGACGAAAAAGAGGCGATCCTCAAATAGGCTGACATTGTCTTGGATCGCAAAGTTGAAAGCTTCCGAATTTATAAGGGTAGGTTGACTAGGACTGTCAATTCTATAGTTAGAGAGTACCTCACTGGGATCGCGTGGTTGA
The DNA here is from genome assembly GCA_965226205.1 of Opitutales bacterium. Lineage (GTDB taxonomy): Bacteria > Verrucomicrobiota > Verrucomicrobiia > Opitutales > UBA2987 > JAJFLU01. The sequence continues at coordinate 141,750 of CBDDCJ010000021.1, forward strand.
TAATTAAATATGCTTTGACCTTCCGTGTCCCAATCGAATCGCCAATTCTGTGTTTTTCGAATAAACCTATCATACTGAAAATAAGTGAAGAGTCGATGTCGAGTAGCGCCGACATCGAACTCAGTATTCAAATCAAGAGCCATTACGGACTGTTGAAAATTATTCTGCCGGTTCCTAACGATGCTATTTTGAACTGCGATATCCACACTCTGACCAGAGGCCTGTAGTTGAAGATACTCTGGAAATGTTATATTCGAGTTGAAGTTCAAAATGTTGCCATCAGCATCGGTAAGCGGAATTCCTTGACCATCCATAACGATATGATTACTAGTTATGTGAATCCGGAATTGGTAATTATTTCTCACATGACGAGCAATCGCCTTCATGTTCCATGGAACTCCAAACATGTCGAAGGAATGTTTAAAAGTAAGCTCGAAAGAGTGACTTTCAGCCTGTCGCCCGGCTTCCGGATCAGCGGAGTTGGGCACATTAATATCGTTAGGAATGATTCCGAAGGGCAAATTATTCTCATGATCCGCAAACCACATGCCTCGTGCTTCGGCGTAGTGGGCATCGTTATACTCGTAGCGAAAGGTCGCGGCGGTATTGGATTTCTCATTGATCATATAATTTATCATTGGCACAAAGGTGATCTCATCATCCGGGCCTCCATGGCGTGTGTGGCCTTCTTTGTATTTGAAAAGAAGCCGGGAGCGGATTTGTTTATTCTCCCCGAATGTTCGATTCATATCGAAGTTGGCCTCGCCGGTGTCATAGCTCCCAAATCTGAATCCAATGTTAGTCCTCTTCTCTGAAAGAGGTTTCTTTGACACCTTATTGATGATACCGCCTATTGGATGCGCTCCAAAGAGCACTCCTGCCGGACCCTTGATCACTTCCATTCGTTGTACAGTGAAAGGATCCGACCTTCCGGTTCCAAACCCCCCCGCTATTTCTTTAAGCCCGTCACGAAAGTGCAAGGCAGATGCACCAACGTTTTGACCTCGTATGATCAGCTGATTGACGCGAGGCGTGGATGCCTTATGGACACCACTAGTCCATTCAAGGGCTTCATTGACATCGATCGGTATAATGTCTTGCAGGAATTTTTGATTTATCGTTATGACCGATGTCGGAACGTCCTGAATATAGGTATTTATCCGCGATCCTCCTAGCGTATACATCGATGCGTAGCCACGGTCTTCTTCCGCTGTGACTTCAAACGGGGAGAGAACTTCAATTTTCTCGTCTTCTTCCTCGTCTTTTTCAGCTTCATCAGTCTGGGCCATCAGCAAAGCGGGCGGAAAAAGCCCCAAGGCCAATCCAGATATAAGCAAAAAAAAGCGGTGTAGATTTTTATAGTTCATAATTTTTTTATAATTCATAATTTGCCTGGTTTTATGGTATATGGTATTAAAAATAATAGATTAAATTAACGATGAGGCGTTTGTCCAATTATTTATATTGGTTACATTATGGAACATAGAACAAATTTGGGTTCAAATATTATTAGCATTTCAATTTACGGCAGAAGAAGAGAGAATGGCGGTTCGATAGTTTTGGGAGTTTTGAAAACCTAGCACATTAGAATTGATGATTTGGATCTTCGCTTGCGGCATTGGCGATGTGGTGTTTGAGGTAGGTTTGATCCGCTTAAAATGAGTTTTGATCATCTTGGCGAATTCTTTAACCGGTTCGAGTTGGCTGCGGCAGGCATTGATATAGGCGCGTCACATGTTCATCGCCACCGCCTGAGCCTTTTGCCTTTGTTCCGGTTCCAGGCTTTCCAGAAGACACAACCATATCTAGTACATATCCGTCAGCAATATAATGGGGCGCGGTCCAGAACTCATTATAACGCGGAATCACCCGCTCGGGCAACATCGATGGATTCCCGAATTCCGTCCCACTCCCGCCAGATATCGGTGAAGACCTCCTTGCCATTGGCCGGCCCGGAAAATCACCGCGTAACGGATATCCGGGGAAGTGTTGATGGAGGCGGAATGGACGATCTGGTGGTGCGCCAGAATAACGTCACCCGGGCCTGCCGTCAGTTGCTCGGGACCCTCCGGGAGCTCCACCTCGGGCATAAAATCGTAGAGGATCTCGTGTCCCTTTTCCTGGAAAAGGGTCTCCATCGCCCGGTGTGACTTCGGCCAGACCGTGAAGTTGCCCCGATATGGAGTTGGGAGGTCGTTCAGATAGAGAACCGCGAAGGCGGTGAAAAAACGGTGGTAGCCACTCTTCTCGGTATTGCCGAGAAGGAACTCCCGGGCCGGCTTCAGCCCGTCAAGGTGGCCGCCTCCACGCAAGGGCGGACCGGCGGTGGTCAGTTCCGGTACAAGAGGTGTAGATCCGAGCGGCGCCGGAAAGCGCAGTATAATGCCGCACTGCGGACCTTCTCGAGTTTCCCGCGACCGACGGCGGATTCGAGCAGAGAAAAGATCGGCGTTCGGTTGAAAAGGTCCGTGATGACCGGCAGGTTCCGCAACCCGGCAAATTCCATGTCTCCACCACCCATGTCCGCGTTGATGGCGCGCCGTGCGGCGTCGATCATCTCGGCCGGCACGACATTCCGCACCACGAGGTATCCCTCGACGTAGAATTCCTGCTTCTGGCTTTTTGAGAGTTTCACGATTCCCGTCCGTTCAATTCGGCCACGAGGACCGCATAGCGGCCCTCCAGTTCGAGCCTTTCCCCGGTTTCGAAACGTTTCTGAAAAACGTTGCAGACGCTCTGGGAATCCCGGCGCATGAGCATGACTTCGGGCGGCTCAAGCGCCGGATCGTCACTCATCGCGCCCTCCCGAGTAATCGGGCCCTCCCGACGCGACGTATCCGTGGCTACGTCCGTCCGCGTCGGGCGTAACCCAGAACGCGTAGATGCTTCCCCGTTTGAGAACGAAGCGGAACCGGACCGGGCGGTTCCGGAATACGGCGAGCGTGCGTCGATCCGACCACCGCACGGCGACGCGGGTGTGATCGCCAACGACCGGTACGCACTCGGCAAGAGAGAACCCGGGAAAAGCCTTCCCGGAATCGTCAATCACTTCGACGCGCAGTTCCCCTTCCGGGGCATCCAGGTTGACGAAGAGGTGCTCGCCCCGGAAACAAACCGTTCTTGTGAGCAGTTCGCCACCATTGGCATCAGCGTCCATGGAGACGAAACCGTCACGGCGCATCGTAGTGACGTGGGTGCTCCCGCCGGCATACTTGTTACGGCGCCCGTCCGGATGCACGCCGGAAAAGCCGCAGTAGTAGAAGTGGAGGCGTTCGCCGATGATGAGGCAACCGGCGGCCGGGCGCAGGTAGGCGCGGTCCCAGTCCCCATCGCGTAAGGTCGCGCCAATGAACGGAATTCGGTCGGTTCGGCTCCAGTGAAACCCATCGCGGCTGTAGCCGACTTTGAGCTGGGTCAGTTTGGGGTATTTCCCCTTTGCGCAGATGTCGTTGCGGGGACCATAATGGATGGCGAAAACCCCAAGCATGAGGCTCTCGTAGGGAACGACTTCCAGCATGTAGAGCTGCGTCGGCTCCTGCACGACCCAGTCCGGTTCGGGCTCATCGAGTTCGTCCGCACCGACCCACATGACCCGCTCTCTCGGCCAGGTCTTCATCGGGGGTACCACGTCGGGAAGCAGGTTGTCTCCCGCATCCGGATTTTCCGGACGCAGTTCAAGGAAATCTCGGAACCGGTCGCATTCGATGTAGCTTCGCACGCGCCGCTTATGGTAGCCCGTTTTCATATTAAGGACCCACTTGTTCCGGAAGGGATTGTAATGGAGGTTGGTACCGTCGTCGCCATGGATCGGAACCTGCCCGAGGCGATTCCAATGGATACCGTCGGGAGAGGTCATCAACCAATTTTCCCGGACCAGTTTTATCCGCTTGCCGGAGGCGTCGAAGGTCTCGTCGCGGTTGAAGAGGTAGGCCTTGAAGCGCTCTGCGGGATCCTCTGCCCAGGGGTCGCGGAAGGGACAGAAACTGTCCCGATGCCTCCGCGGGAGCTCGTGCGGGATGATGAGATTAGTCCCCGGAAGGATGCCGAAGTCGGGGCGTACCCAGTTGGTCCCGTCATCGCTTACCGCCAAGGCGGTGCTTCCCGGATAGCAGGCGAGATACCAAAGGAGAAAGCGGCCGGTCTCCGGATCGTAGGCGACACCGTCGTCGAAGGGGCAAGCGGTAGCCGACACGCGTTCGGTCTCCGACGGGGTCTCCGGCTTCAGGACGGGATTTCCCTCGAATTTGTCCGCCGGGTGAAACACGCGCCTCAGGTCGCTGTGCTCGATGAGGAAAGAATCCACGAATAGCTGCCGACCAACATCGATGGGAATCACGGCAGGCGGCGATTCCAGGTAAGGAACCGGCATTGGCCGGCGCAGTGCGGGATCCATGTCCCGCGGCGGCCATTCCGCTGGAAGACGGATCCCGTTATACAGGAGTTCGCCCCCCTCCTTGGTGTCAGATCTGCTTTCCATCATATCCGAAACGCAACGGATGCCGATCACCGCGTTCACCCGTTCCTTCCTCCCCTACATACTTCCTCCAGATAGTCCCGAGCTCCCAGACGTTCACGGACCGGAGCACGTTATCCTGCTCCCGGCTGAAAAAGCCGACCTTAACGGCTTCAGGTTGATCGGGATACCAACGCCCGGCTGTGTGGTGTCCATTAAGATTAACTTCGAGGACCGAACGGTCGAAATAAAGGCAAAGTTCAACTACCCTGTCTGAGTCAAGGGGTACTTTCGAGCGTAGTATTCCATGTAACCCATTATTACCGGGTATACCCCCATTTTTCGTTTTACTGAAATCAACCACTATCTCTGAAGTTTGGGCATCGTAAGATACCTTTACATAATCATCTTCATCGGATTTCAATATCATCCCCGTAGCGGCCTTGTTGGCAATCCACTGGCAACGTATTTCGATTTCTCCTCCTTCCCCGGTAAAGAGGGGAAACAAATTCTGTTCCGCTTCTATGCTCAAATTCCTGACACTGAACAACTTCTTCTTGCGCAAACCCTTTAATTCCTCCGCTGGATACTGCAGAAGCGTATTATCCCGAATTTCCATCTCTAATGGTATTGACCTAAATTTTTCATACATAACTCCTTTACTTTTATTTTCGTTTTAAATCGGGATTTCCCATATGATGGGTATGAATCGTTAAAATTATCAACTTCTAGAGCTTTCGAGTGCATTTGCTCCTTTCAACTTGAACCCACATTTTAATGCCTGAGCATTCCAGTGGTGATGTCGGCCATCTTTTATCTCTCCACTACTCTGAGGTACAATCCACGTCGTTCAACGCGCTCGAAATTCTTTGTAAAGGGTTTTCAGTTGACATTCAAGACATTTTTTTTGCCAAAACGCGACATTTTTGAATTTTTTCGTGGAAGAGACGACGCTTTTTCAATAATTCAGTAAGATATTTGCCATATGAAAATTCATAATCGTTGAAAATAGCTATTTTCTAATATTTCAATACAGTTTTCTGTTTTTATTGTGATTGTCAATCTTATCCTTTGTTATTTGATGATCAAATCGGCACTAATTAGAGGCTGCCCCAAAAATATAAAGATTTTGTAGTCAACTGGATGACGTTTATAAAAATAGCCAGAAAGAGCATTTTTTTGCTCGATCCGGCTAAAAAAGGGTTCTATAATTGCGTTAGCGAAAATCAATATAGCCCTTTCTATGAAAAATATAGCCATCCAATGCCTCCTGCGTCCAGCTTTAACTGTGGTCGACCGTTGCCTCGATTACGATAACTTTCGCGCCACCATCGAGCGTATCGACCGGCTGCTGATCGATTCGGAGGTGGAATCGCAGGGCGTTGATCTGGCCTTGGAAAGAGGCCAGCCAATGAGTGTAAAGGCCCGGCAAAAGCGGGCTAATTTTGCCCTCAAGGCGTTGCGTATGGAAACGCTGCGTTATCTGCTCGGTGGGATTTCGTTTCGGCATTTGTCGAGGGCTCTGGGCAGCAGCGATCTGTTGGCTGACTTTTGTCGTGTCCGCCATATCGACGGCATAAGGGGCATCTCCAAGAGCACCCTGGAACGGGCCTCGAAGTTTTTCAGCGAAGAGCAGTTGAGGGCCTTGCACCGGACCTTGACTGAGGTTGTGGGCGATGCCGATCTGGCCCGGCAGGTGGTGGGATTGGACAAGCCGATAGACACCACCATTTGCCTGATCGACGGCACCTGTTTGGAGGTCAACATTCATTGGCCGACGGACTGGGTGCTGCTCAAGGATGTAGCGGGCACGCTGCTCAAAGCGATCCGGCTGATCCGTGAGAAGGCCGGTTTGCGCCATCGCATGCCGATCGAACCGGAGCCCTTGGCTCGGCAGATGAATCGGCTGTGCATACAGATGACCCACAGCCGGCGGCGAAAGGACAGCGCGCGGCAACGCAAGGGTATCTTGAGGCAGATGAAAAAGCTGCTCAAACGGATCGGGGAGCATGCCCGCAGTCACCGGGAATTATTGCAAGCCTGCTGGGAGCAAAGCGATTACAGCGAAAAACAGGTCCAACAGATCCTTACCCGGATGGAGCGCATGAGCGAGCTAATCCCGGTGGTCATCAAGCAAGCGCACGAGCGAATCATTGGCGGCCGCCAGGTGAAAAACGCAGAGAAAGTTTTGAGTGTTTACGAACCCGATACGCAGGTGATTGTGCGAGGCAAAGCGGGCCAAGAGGTTGAGTTTGGCAACACCCTGTTTTTGGGTGAAAGCGTTGAAGGATACCTGCTGGACTGGAAACTCTACGGCAGCCGGACGCCAAGCGAAAATGAACAAATGCAAGAGAGTTTGCAAAGACAGAACCGCTTCAACCTAGCCGAACCCATAGCGGCCATGTGCGCGGACCGGGGATTCGCCTCCCAGCGGGCCCGCCGGCAGTTAGCCCATCTTCGACAGTTCAAAAAGTTAAAGGGCTTATCTAAGCGGGTTGAGGGTTAAATTTTACCGTTTTTCTCCACTACATTTTGGATGATTTTGGGGCGGGTGGGCAGTTTTAGGCCCATTTTCTTGAGGAGGTCGGCACAGAGTTTTTCCGGTTTGCCTACCAGCCGTAAACGCGCTTCGCGTCCCCTCGCAGCGGTGCCACCACGTCCATTGAGCGTAGATTTTCCAGTTCGTGCAGCACTTGCCGCGCACAGGTGCCGAGGCCTTTGGCCTGCAGCCAGCTTTCCAGGGCGCGCCACATCGCCAGAGCCAGAAAACAGATCAGAATGTGCGCTTGCACACGCTTTTCTTTGTGGTGATAGACCGGCCGCAGCCCCAAGTCGCTTTTGGCGCAACGAAAGGCTGCCTCGGCCTGTGTCAGTTGTATATACCACCGCCACAGCTTTTGTGGGTCTTCCTCCTGGCAGTTGGTTCGCAGCAGATAGGTCCCGTGGGCCAGTAGGTCCCGTGGGCCAGTTGGGCCCAATCGGCTTTGCTCTCGTCTTCGGTGATTTGCAATGCGCAGGCCCGTCCGGCGGCGTCGATTTGCACTTCTACGGTGAATATTTTTTCGGCCAGGGTGTGGCGGCCCAGCCAGCGGCCGATACGGCGTTCAACCGGATCGAGTTTCTGCCCTCGCCGACGCAAACTCAGGTCGATCTGGTCGAGCTTTTTGCGCAAACGCTCTTTTTGCTGGCTCAACATGGCGGCTTCTTTTTGACCCCGCCCCTGGCTGCGGCAAAGCACATATTGCTCGATCTGGGGGCAGTCGGGATGTTTCACCAGTTTGACCTCCACCCCCGCCCGCACCTCGCAAAAATCGCCTTGCTCGAGCAGATCGAGGGCAAAGTTTTTGAGATGGCTCTTGGGCGTGCCCACGATGTAACGGGCCCCTTTGCCGCGCAGGTATTCGAGGTTGGCCTCGCTCACCATGCCGCGGTCCAGCACCCAGATGCGATCGGCCACCCCGTAATGCGATTCCATCAACTCGACCCTCTCCTGCACCGTGGTCACATCGGCGCGGTTGCCGTCGAAAACCTCATAGGCCAGGGGCAGCCCTTCGGGTGTCACCACCAGTCCAAGACATACCTGCTTGCAATCCGGCCGCTGGTCCCGGCTGTAGCCGCGCTGGGCCTGGGCATTGCCCTCGCACCGGCCCTCAAAATAGGTGCTCGTTATGTCGTATAAAAGAAACTCGAAACGCGTCCCAAACCAGCTTTCATAGCGTCCTTTAAGATGACTGAACAGTTCCCGGCGCAAGGGCAAGACACGATCCAGTCCGCGATACAAACGGTTGTCATAGACCTCATCCACATCCACCGCCATCAAATCCTCCAGCGCCGTCGAGCCATACCAGCGCTCGGCCAGAGCCAGCTCCGAGGCCTGTTCGCAAAAACGCCCCAGCGCCAGAATCGAGGCCACCTGGGCCCAGCCCACCGACTCCCGGCCCGGCGGCAAATGCTCCTCGAAGAAACGATGCAGCCCCAGCCGCCGCCACAGCGCCAGAGCCACATACACTTTGCCAAATTGACGCACCCGCTCCACCCGTATCCGACCCAGATTCACCTGCGCCCACAACGGAGCCTCCGGTTTATCCTCGGCAAATAAATCCAATTGCTCGGCCCCCGCAGCCTCATCATCGCCATCGAGGAGCCGACCGATCTGCTCCCAACTCAACCGCTCATCCTCATCGAGCCCCGGCTCCTTGCCAATGTGGGCCACGATGCGCTGGCGCGGCCCCTTGGCTGTGCGCACCGACTCCACCAGCGTCCAGTAATCATAATCCTGGCCCTTCTTACGACGACGATGGCGACGCAAATACATCAACACCGACCCTGCACTACTTCTCCGAAAAGGCAATAGAGTGGTCTGCACTACACGGCATATTCACACCCCAACCCTGACAACCATGCGCCCTACAGCACGAAAAACCCTAAAAATAATCGATTTACCCCCCCCCCAACTGTCGAACTCAGGTTAGCCCAGGAGGGCATCTACGATGCGCTCTGTCCACGCGATCCGAAGCAGTTGAAAAAACGGATGGAGGAACCACACTTCAGGCAATTGCAAAAGCGCCGGGCCAGCACCGAAGGGCGGATCGGGGTATTGAAGAATCGCTGGCAGGCCGGGCGATTGCGCAGCAAGGCTTTGCCAACCGCTCGATCAGCGTAGCCTGGTCGGTCCTCTCGCACAATCTATGGAAAGTGGCCAAGATGCTGGCCCAGCAAGATGAACTAAAAACCAAAGCGGCGGCCTAAATAAAGAGCGGAAAAGCAAGGACAATACTTTTTCACAGGCCTACTGTCGGCCCATACAAAGAAAACCAGGCAAACGGACCCCAAAACCAGAATCCTAACGTCATAGGAGAGCAAAGTCACCCCCTCCCAAAAGAAAATACCACTAAAATGAACACTCTTCAAAATCCCCTCGCAAAAATCACCCTTTTGGGACAGCCTCTAATTAACAATTATTGCTGATTTTTCCTTTGCTTGGTAAAATCAGGGAAAAGTCTTTCCTTCTGTTGGAGGTTTCCACAGCACTGATTCCCTTTGTATCGAAAAATCGAAAAATTCTCTTCCTCATCCCGTATCGGATGCCAGTCGTAATCGCTCTATTCGCTTGAGCATGGTTTGAAACATTTTTCTAGGAATGGCTACCTCAGCCATCTGGAAAGTGATATACTTGGCATGGTGGATCACCTTTGCTCCGATTTTGATGAATTTCTCCCGTAAAGAGATCAACATCCAGTGCTTCACCTTTGGGGGAAGGGTCAACGGGCGCATGAAGTTATCCAGA
>CBDDCJ010000022.1:0-207734 GCA_965226205.1 Opitutales bacterium
GTCATTGAAGAGCAAAGTCAGCCCCTCCCAAAAGAAAATACCACTAAAATGAACACTCTTCAAAATCCCCTCGCAAAAATCACCCTTTTGGACAGCCTCTATATACAACTGACACAGGCCGAGGCAGCCTTTCGTTGCGCCAAAAGCGACTTGGGGCTGCGGCCGGTCTATCACCACAAAGAAAAGCGTGTGCAAGCGCACATTCTGATCTGTTTTCTGGCTCTGGCGATGTGGCGCGCCCTGGAAAGCTGGCTGCAGGCCAAAGGCCTCGGCACCTGTGCGCGGCAAGTGTTGCACGAACTGGAGAATCTACGCTCAATGGACGTGGTGGCGCCGCTGCGAGGGGGACGCGAAGCGCGTTTACGGCTGGTAGGCAAACCGGAAAAACTCTGTGCCGACCTCCTCAAGAAAATGGGCCTAAAACTGCCCACCCGCCCAAGAATCATCCAAAATGTAGTGCAGACTAACGGCAAAAATTAATCCCGAATCCGCATAGATAGAGGCTGTCCCAAAAGGGTGATTTTTGCGAGGGGATTTTGAAGAGTGTTCATTTTAGAGGTATTTTCTTTTGGGAGGGGGTGACTTTGCTCTCCTATAACGTTAGGATTCTGGTTTTGGGGTCCGTTTGCCTGGTTTTCTTTGTATGGGCCGACAGTAGGCCTGTGAAAAAGTATTGTCCTTGCTTTTCCGCTCTTTATTTAGGCCGCCGCTTTGGTTTTTAGTTCATCTTGCTGGGCCAGCATCTTGGCCACTTTCCATAGATTGTGCGAGAGGACCGACCAGGCTACGCTGATCGAGCGGTTGGCAAAGCCTTTGCTGCGCAATCGCCCGGCCTGCCAGCGATTCTTCAATACCCCGATCCGCCCTTCGGTGCTGGCCCGGCGCTTTTGCAATTGCCTGAAGTGTGGTTCCTCCATCCGTTTTTTCAACTGCTTCGGATCGCGTGGACAGAGCGCATCGTAGATGCCCTCCTGGGCTAACTGCCGGCGGGCCCGCTGGGAGGCGAATCCCCGGTCCGCGCACATGGCCGCTATGGGTTCGGCTAGGTTGAAGCGGTTCTGTCTTTGCAAACTCTCTTGCATTTGTTCATTTTCGCTTGGCGTCCGGCTGCCGTAGAGTTTCCAGTCCAGCAGGTATCCTTCAACGCTTTCACCCAAAAACAGGGTGTTGCCAAACTCAACCTCTTGGCCCGCTTTGCCTCGCACAATCACCTGCGCATCGGGTTCGTAAACACTCAAAACTTTCTCTGCGTTTTTCACCTGGCGGCCGCCAATGCGTTTTTCACCTGGCGGCCGCCAATGATTCGCTCGTGCGCTTGCTTGATGACCACCGGGATTAGCTCGCTCATGCGCTCCATCCGGGTAAGGATCTGTTGGACCTGTTTTTCGCTGTAATCGCTTTGCTCCCAGCAGGCTTGCAATAATTCCCGGTGACTGCGGGCATGCTCCCCGATCCGTTTGAGCAGCTTTTTCATCTGCCTCAAGATACCCTTGCGTTGCCGCGCGCTGTCCTTTCGCCGCCGGCTGTGGGTCATCTGTATGCACAGCCGATTCATCTGCCGAGCCAAGGGCTCCGGTTCGATCGGCATGCGATGGCGCAAACCGGCCTTCTCACGGATCAGCCGGATCGCTTTGAGCAGCGTGCCCGCTACATCCTTGAGCAGCACCCAGTCCGTCGGCCAATGAATGTTGACCTCCAAACAGGTGCCGTCGATCAGGCAAATGGTGGTGTCTATCGGCTTGTCCAATCCCACCACCTGCCGGGCCAGATCGGCATCGCCCACAACCTCAGTCAAGGTCCGGTGCAAGGCCCTCAACTGCTCTTCGCTGAAAAACTTCGAGGCCCGTTCCAGGGTGCTCTTGGAGATGCCCCTTATGCCGTCGATATGGCGGACACGACAAAAGTCAGCCAACAGATCGCTGCTGCCCAGAGCCCTCGACAAATGCCGAAACGAAATCCCACCGAGCAGATAACGCAGCGTTTCCATACGCAACGCCTTGAGGGCAAAATTAGCCCGCTTTTGCCGGGCCTTTACACTCATTGGCTGGCCTCTTTCCAAGGCCAGATCAACGCCCTGCGATTCCACCTCCGAATCGATCAGCAGCCGGTCGATACGCTCGATGGTGGCGCGAAAGTTATCGTAATCGAGGCAACGGTCGACCACAGTTAAAGCTGGACGCAGGAGGCATTGGATGGCTATATTTTTCATAGAAAGGGCTATATTGATTTTCGCTAACGCAATTATAGAACCCTTTTTTAGCCGGATCGAGCAAAAAAATGCTCTTTCCGGCTATTTTTATAAACGTCATCCAGTTGACTACAAAATCTTTATATTTTTGGGACAGCCTCTAGATAAGCCCTTTAACTTTTTGAACTGTCGAAGATGGGCTAAAGGTCGGTGAGGCCATTATTTCCTATGGCGGCGCCACACTGGTCGGCGGCCTCTGCTCATTCCTGACCGTATGTATAATGTGGACACTCGGCTTGATTTAATCTCCCTTTATCAATGACTATGCCAACGACTTCGACTGCTCCTTCTCCCGAAATGGACAATATCCCGAATGGCGTTATCGATACCCTGCGGGCCGCCCTTGAAACACAGATTGAAGGCGAGGTGCGCTTCGACAAAATTTCACGCGCTATCTACTCCAGCGACGCCAGCGTTTACCAAATTATGCCAGCGGGCGTCATTATTCCCCGCTCACGGGAGGATGTGTTGCGCACCATTCAATTATGCCGCCAATATGGAGTTTCCATCACTGCCCGGGGAGGTGGCACATCCCAGGCTGGGCAAGCGATCGGGACCGGCATCCAGCTCGATTTTTCAAAATACATGAACGCGGTTCTCGATCTGAACATTGAAGAGCGCACCGTTAAGGTCGAGCCGGGTATCGTCCTCGACGAACTCAACGCCCAACTAAAGCCCCACGGCCTGCAACTTCCAATCGATCCGTCCACCTCGGATCGCGCAACCATCGGTGGAATGATTGCCAACAACTCCTCCGGCACCCGTTCTGTCATATATGGCGCGACTGTCGATTACGTGCTCGATCTCAATGTCGTATTGTCCGACGGCAGCATTGTCCGCATGCACCCGCTGGATGACGCCACCCTCGCCGCCAAGTGCGCCCAGACCGACCTCGAAGGCGCCTGTTATCGCACGGTTCGCAACCTCGCCAATGAGCATACCGATGAAATCGCCCGCCGGTATCCGAAAATCACCCGCCGCACCGGCGGATACAACCTCAACAAATTCGTGCCTTCCGGTAATCCGTTCGATTTAACCCGCCTGCTGGTCGGCTCCGAAGGCACGCTGGGAATCACTCTGGACGCAACCCTGCGGCTCGTCCCCATTACGAAATCAAAGGCTCTCTGCGTGGTCCAGTTTGACGAACTGCTCGATTCTCTAGCGGTCACCCCATTTATCCTCAAACACAAGCCCTCAGCGGTCGAAGTCATGGACCGCTTCCTGCTCGACTGCACCAAGGGAAAACCGGAGTTCGAGCCATTGCGCGATTTCATAATCGGTGATCCGGGAGCCATTTTGATTGTGGAATTTTCCGGAGATTCCGCCAGCGAACTACCTGAGAAAATAGAACGCCTGGAAACCGATCTGCGGAATCGCGGCATCGCTGTAAATTTATATCGCGCCATTGGAACCTCTGCCCAAAATCGTATCTGGAAACTGCGTAAAGCCGGCCTCGGATTGGCAATGTCACAGGTTGGCGACGCCAAATCCGTATCCTACATTGAAGACACCGCCGTCGCCCCGGAACTTCTGCGCGATTACATTGAGCGTTTCCAGGCAATCCTGGCCGAACACTCGACCGAAGCCGGATTCTACGCTCATGCCTCCATCGGTCTCATCCATGTGCGCCCCGTGGTAAACATGAAAACTGCCGAGGGCGTCGCGAAATTTCAAAGAATAGCCGAACAAATATCCGACCTCGTTTTAAAATTCGGTGGGGCCCTATCCTCCGAGCACGGTGATGGCCTGGTACGCGCCCCCTTTCAGGAAAAAATGTTCGGACCCGTCCTCTACCGCGCTTTCTGTGAAATTAAAAAAACCTTCGACCCGGACAGCCTCTTTAACCCAGGTAAAATAGTTCACGCCCCACCCCTCACGCAAAATCTGAGATTCGGAACCAATTACCAAACCCGCAAAGTGGATACCGCCTTCAGCTTTTCCGATTTCGGCGGACTTTCGATGGCTGCCGAACAATGCGGCGGCATCGGAACATGCCGTAAAACCATGACCGGCACAATGTGCCCCTCCTACATGGCAACCCGTGAGGAAACTGATTCCACCCGTGCCAGGGCTAATGCTCTGCGTCTGGCCATATCCGGTCAACTCGGTCCCGACGGTCTGGCAGACAAATCCCTCTACCCGGTTCTCGACCTCTGCCTCGAATGCAAAGCCTGCAAAACCGAATGCCCAACCGGCGTCGATATGGCGCGGATAAAAAGCGAATTCCTGCACCAATATTATAAGCGCCATCGCCCGTCGGCACGAACACGGTTGTTGGCCCGGGCCGAACGCCTCGCCGTCTGGGGCAGCCGCTTCGCCCCCTTTTCAAATTACATCGCTGGAAACGGATTGACCAGGCGGCTTAATGAAAAACTATTCGGCCTCGACCACCGCCGCATCCCGCCCCCATTCGCCAAGACCACTTTTCTGCAATGGTGGAAGCGCCATTGCCATAACGGCAACTCAGACGGAGAACCAGATGCGGCGATTTTCGCCGATACATTCACTAATTATCATGAACCCGTACACGCAATCGCAGCGGTCCGCGTGGCCGAGCGCCTGGGCGCTCGCGTAACAGTTCCCGCAAGAGTCTGTTGCGGTCGCCCCCTCATCTCGAAAGGATTTTTAAAAGAAGCCGCCCTCCAAGCCGCCGCCACAACCCAGACCCTCGCGCCACTCGCCCGCCGGGGCCTGCCGATAATATTCTGCGAACCCGGCTGCTACTCGGCCGTGCGTGACGACCACCCAGACCTTCTCCGGGGATGAGTTGCGGGAACAAGCCGAAATGGTCGCCTCGGCCTGTTTCACTTTCGAAGAATGGGCCGATGCCAAAGCTTCCGCCAGAAAGGACGCCGAACCTCTGTTTTCGCTCCGGCCCCGGAAATATCCTCCTGCACGGCCACTGCCATCAAAAAGCCCTTGTCGGAATGGACCCTGCGGCGAACCTGTTGTCGAGAATTCCTGATTGCCAAGTGACTGTCCTGGACAGCGGATGCTGCGGCATGGCCGGATCATTCGGCTATGAGAGCGAACATTATAGCATTTCTCAAGCCATCGGTGAACGCGTGCTCTTGCCCGCCATCCGCGAAAAGAAGCCCGCCACCCTCGTCGTGGCCCCCGGCTTCTCTTGCCGCCACCAGATCAAACACTTCACCGGCATCGATGCCCACACGACCATGCGCCTCCTCGAAACCCTCCTCACCCCAAACACCTCAATTTGAGATAATGAAAACATGGAAGGGGCTGGGAATTAGAAGCGGAAAATCAATTTACCAATTTTGCATGGCATCTTGGAATAGTTGGGCCAGCTTTTCTTCCGTCACCTCTCGCGGGGCGATTATGAGGAGCCTTTTTTTGAGCAATGGCGCCTTTGACCAAGGCAGAAATGTCGCCCTCGTCATAGCCCACTGCTTTCAACCCGTTGGTCAACCCGTTGGGTAAATGGGTCTCCTGCATTATCCGGATCATGGCATCGGCCAGAATTTGACCCGCATCCTCGGCCGTTGCGCCCCGCATATCCACTCCCAGCGCCGCCGCCGCTTGCAAATGCCGTTCGGGCGCGGCCGGGGCCGTAAACCGGAAAATCGCCGGGGTGTTCATAACGACCGAAATCCCGTGCGGTATGAGGGCATTTTCCGATTCGTAACCGACCGCCCGGTAGCTGTGTTTGAGACCGGAAACCGAAGTCGCCATGGCATGGGGAATATGCACCCCCGCATTGCCGAATGCCTGCCCCGCCAGAGTGGCCGCAAACATCAGCTCATGCCGCGCCTGCCGGTCCTGCCGGTCCTGCGGATCGTTCACCGCTCGGGCCAGATGCCGCCCCCCGATGCGGATGGCGGCCAGGCTGCCGATATCGGCATAAGGGTTGGCCCCCTGATAAGGCGGACGCTGTTGCGGGCTTTCCGGCAGGGGCCGGCTGCTAAAAGGCCGCGCCGTGTAGGACTCGATGGCATGGCTGAGAACGTCGCAACCGGTGGCCGCGACAACCCCCGCCGGCATGCTATGGGTGGTTGTGGGATCGACCAAGGCAAGCGTGGGCCGCAGCAATGGGGAGGCCACGCCCGCTTTTACCCGCCGCTCCTCCAGGTCGAAAATGGACACCACGCTGGTTTCGCTCCCCGTACCGGAAGTCGTGGGGCAGGCGATATGGGGCCTCACCGGGCCGGGAATCGGTTTCCCCCCGCCCAGCGGCGCGTAAATATAAGCCATTAAATCATCCGGATAGGAAGCCAGCAAATTGGCCGCCTTGGCCGTATCCATGACCGAACCGCCCCCCAATGAGATAAACCCGTCAAACCTGCCCCCCTTGGCAAATTCACCCGCCAAAATAATCGAACGATCCGTCGGCTCGATCCGGGATTCGGTAAAATATTCAAAATCCAGCCCCGCCCTGCGCAAAGACTCCTCGGCAACAGCCGCTGGCTCCGTTTTCAATACATTCTTATCGATGAAAAAAGCCACCCTCTTCATGCCCAGCCGGACGGCATCCTGACCCAGCTCGGCCAACGCCCCGGCCCCGAATTTAAGCGATTGGGCATTGATCGTATAAGCATTCTCGCGGCCCTCCCGCATCTCATAATAAATAGGCTGCTCCATGATAATGATATAATTATAACAGTAATAATAAAATTCGATTATTCATCCGGCATCCAGCATCCAGCATCCAGCATCCAGCATCCGCGGTTCAACAAAACATTTGAATTTAGGTCGGTTTTTCATAATAGTGAACATCAGAACATATATTTTAACAAAGCACAAGCTTTTTTTTCAAAAAAATTCAAATTAATATTTCCTGATAACCCTCCTTAATCATCAACAAGATAACCCCATTCCAAACGAATTAATAGTAAGTTCCCCCAAATTCAAAAGCCAAACCCCGGCCATTTTCCTCTCTATCCAGCATCCGCCACCCTGCGCCCACCTCGCCATCTCGATTTCCCGGATTAGAGGGTTTCGTGAAAACGGACTGAAAGCATAACCACTAAAAAATTCCGTTTGACAGTTAAGCTATTACCGGTTACTTCCCTGTTTCGTTGCCAATCAACTGAACATTCCAAATGGAATCCGGCCTGAGAGATTGGGATCTCTGACCAATACTATTAATCTAGGACATCTCTGAATTATTGCCCTTACCAGCTAACAATGGACAACCCCAATGCCAAATATATACCTATCAAAAACTCTTACTCGGTATCACAAATTCACCCTGACAGCCCTCTTCCTGGCTCTTGCTACACTTCAGCTTGGAGCCGAGACGCCACAGCTTTTACAACTCAAGCAGGAATTCCTCAAAAAGAAGGCTAATGGGAAGAAATCGGATTTCTTGCCCGTAGTTGAAAGCAAGGTTGATGCCAGTGTTATCGAAGTGCTCCGAAACGTCATAGAAGAGATAAAACAATCTTCTGTTCTAGATCCCAGTGGAAAGCCGGTTGATATTAAGGCGCTCAATCTTACAAGACTCTCCGCGCCACGAATTGCCCGAGTTAATAATCACGGTGAGATCCAAGTCTACATCATTTTGGATGCCATTAAAGAATCAATTCTCAGCACAGTTGTCCGGTTAACCTGAATTTAAAACTTTGTAAATCGTTAATTTTTATAAACTTGTGAGTTATTTTTAGTGTGACGCATTTGAACTTCCATCAATTTCACTATATTTTGGGGTATAAATTCTGTATCTTGTTGATCATGAATCAACAACGTATGGTTTTCTCCCAAATTTTTGACCTTTTGCATCGTGAACAGTTTCAACGATGCGTCAAACGCTATAGTGGGGACAAGCGTGTCCGTTCCTTTTCCTGCCGGGATCAATTCTTGTGCATGGCCTTCGCTCAATTGACTCGACGTGAAAGTCTCAACGATATCGTTACCTGTTTGTGTGCCCATAGTGACAAACTCTTTTCTATGGGCATTCGCAGTAATATCGCCAAGAGTACTTTGGCCGATGCCAATGAACAACGCAACTGGCGCATCTATGCGGACTTGGCATACGTGCTCATTAAAAAGGCTCGCAGGCTCTATGCCGATGAAGCGTTGGACTTTGAACTCGAAGAGACCGTTTATGCTTTAGACGCCACGACCATTGACTTGTGTTTGAGCCTCTTTCCATGGGCCCATTTTCGTACAACCAAAGCGGCGGTAAAGCTGCACACGCAGATCGATTTGCGCGGTTCGATTCCGACCTTTATCGAGATCACTCCGGGAAAAGTTCACGACGTAAACATGCTTGATGCCCTTGTTCTTGAGCCTGGAGCCTATTATGTGCTTGATCGCGGCTATGTCGATTTTGCCCGCTTGTTCCTCTTTAGCGAAGCGATGGCCTACTTTGTCATCCGCGCCAAAAGCCATTTGAATTATATACGTTTGCGTTCCCTCAAAGTAGTCCACGGCAGTGGTGTTTGCAGTGACCAAGTAATTCACTTTAGAGGATTCTATGCCTCCAAAGATTATCCCCAGAAGCTCAGGCGTATACGCTTTTACGATGCAGATAACGGTAGGCATTTCATCTATTTGACCAATAATTTTACCCTTCCAGCCTTGATTATCTGCCAGATGTATAAAGGGCGTTGGAAAATCGAATTGTTTTTCAAGTGAATTAAGCAGCACTTACGGATCAAAAAATTCTTTGGCACTTCGCCCAACGCAGTAAAGACGCAAGTATGGATTGCCATCAGTGCTTACGTGTTGATGGCGATCCTAAAAAAACAGTGGCAATTGGAATTGAGTCTTCACCGAATATCACAGGTATTGAGCTTGAGCGTTTTTGAAAAAGTCCCTCTCTATGAACTACTTACAAAACCGGATCACAGCAGTGCGAGCAGCGATCACTCTAACCAGTTGACCTTCAACTACTTTTAACCGGACACTACTGAATTCTCAGGAATTTTAAGGACGCAGGTGTCGTTATAGAGCTTGTCAACGAGCAATTTAATACCCTGCAAGCCTGGTTGTCTTACGATCTTTTTGAAAAAGTCTCCAGTTTTGATTATGTAAAACGCATTAAGTTGCCCACATACGCCTATCCCCAGACAGGCAGCGTAACAAGCGAGGGGGGGGGCTTGCTAAACGCTGATGGGGTAAGGTTGCTTCCTTTTCCTGGACCCTACGACGGGACAGGCATAAAAGTTGGAATTATTTCCGATGGGATTGATAATCGCTCCTCAGCGATTACCTCCGGTGATTTACCTGCAACTATTACTATTCACCCAACTTTTTCAGGGAGCGGCGACGAGGGGACGGCGATGCTTGAGATCGTTTACGATCTAGCGCCGGGAGCCGAGCTTTTCTTTGGAGGACCAAATACCTCATTAGAGATGATCGCGGTCATAGATTGGATGACCAATACGATTAATTGCGATATCATCTGTGACGATTTGGGCTTTCCCGCAGACCCGTATTTTGAAGATGGTGATCTCGCTAAACGCGTTAGGGAAGCTGTCCAAGTCAATGAAAAGCTTTACGTTTCATCGGCAGGAAATGGTGCAAATAAACATTACCAGGGTGGATTCGTTGATAGTGGAAGTGGATTTCATGATCATGATTTCAGGGAGGGAACCGGAGTAAACACCGGACTGAATTTTTTCGTTCCGGCCGGGACTGAGATAACTGTTGTTTTGCAGTGGGACGATCCGATTGGAAGCTCGATTAATGACTACGATCTGTATCTAGATGACAATGTGTCCATTTTGGACGCTAGTGAATTGCCGCAAAATGGTGATGATGATCCACTGGAAGTAGTGTCATGGACCAACAATACCGGTAGCGATGTGCAAGTTGATGTGGATATAGTTAAATTCTCAGGGATTGCTAAAACCCTTGAGTTATTCGCTTTTGGGGCCGTAGAGGCATTGGATGACGATGCCACAATGACTGACAGTGTCTACGGGCATAAGGCCGTTGAAGAAGTAATATCCGTTGCCGCGATCGATTCCTCGGATCCGGGGTTGGATACCATAGAATCGTTTAGTTCAAGGGGTCCTTCTACAATTAGTTTTCCCAGCCCTCAAATTAGACAGACTTCCTTTATAACAGCAGTCGATGGAGTGATGGTCACGGGAGCTGGTGGATTTCCAAGTCCGTTTTTTGGCACTTCAGCCGCAGCGCCGCATGTGGCCGCTATTGTTGCCCTTATGCTGCAAAAAAATCCAAATTTGCTACCCGCTGAAATCATGTCAATTTTAAGTTCTTCCTCCAGTGATCGAGGGGTGAATGGTTTTGATATTTCCTTTGGAAATGGCTTAATTAATGCATTATCTGCCATAGAGGGAGTGAACGAATTACCGACAGCAGGCAACTTGCAACTCAATGAAATCCACATCGATATGCCCGGGTCTGACGACAACGAGTATTTCGAGATCAAAGGGCCGCCTGGAGCTTCGCTCGATGGTGTTTGGTATATAGTTCTCGGCGACCATTCCGGCCAAGCTCCCAACCTTCCGACCAAAGGCAGCGGGACTATCGAGTTCGCCACCAGTCTGGATGGACTTAGCATTCCCGAAAGCGGGTTTTTTCTTGGCACGGAATTCGGATTCAACCTGGCCGCCACCCCAACGGCCCAGTTTTTTGACCTGATTTTTGAAAATAACGATAGCACCACCCACATGATCGTTCGGGGATACACAGGGCCCATCGTGGAAGTTCAGGCAGAGCAGGAAGGTGATTTGGGAGTTACCATCGACCTGGACAACGATGGTGTCATCGATGTGGATCCTCTTCCGTGGACTGAGGTGATAGATGTTGTTGCAGTAACAGAACCTGATGGTGATGAACCTCCCTATGGCGCTGCTCTGGGGGGGACGGACGTTCCTCCAGACGGGACTTTTACTCCCGGCCATATCTTTAGGAGCAGCAGTACCAATCAGTGGGTCATAGGATCCTTCGATATAATCGGGGAATTCTCTGACGACACCCCCGGGGCTGAAAATCCGGAAGTGGATTCAATTCCTCTAGACATTGATTTAGATGATCTTTCTGACAGTTGGGAATTAGTGCATTTCGGCAACCTCGATCAAACGGCAACCGATGATTTTGACAATGAAACTCCCCGTAGCAAGCTACGGGGTATCTAAGAAAGAAATTCATGATCACCACAGCATCAATTGTTGCAACTGCTTCTTCGGTTTGCCCTGTTTTCTTACGTAGGCCTCCACACTGGCCCAATCCCCACGCTCCCCTACCGTTCCAACATAATACCCGTCACTCCAAAACTCCCCTCCCCACAGCTTCTCCTTCACCCAAGGTTCGCGCCGAAAGATCTCCCGCGCCGTTATGCTCTTATATTTCTGAACGATTCGCCCGGGTGCTTCTTTCGGATGCGCTCCACACAGCAAATGCACATGGTCTCCATCCATTCCCAGTGCTTCCATCTCTATTTCATAGCGCTCGGCTATCCCAACGCTTGTTTCTTTCAGCACCTCTTGCACCCGCCTTTCCAAGAGCATCTTCCGATACTTCACAGGGAACACCACTTCACAGGGAACACCATATGGTAGTGGATCTGCCACACGCAATGGCTCGCGCGCCTCAAATGCTCCCGTTTCTCTTCGCTCATTCATCTCTGTTATAAAGTTACCGCTCCCCGTAGCAAGCTACGGGGTATCTGAAATTAAATGATGATTCTGTTTTCCCAATTCTAACGCTAGATATACACGAAGCGGTGGAACTTGAGTGGTCCACCGTCCCCGGGGTCCTATATCAAATCCAGGAATCCACCGACCTTGAAACCTGGGTTGATCTGGGCGATCCCATACCCGGCGATGGCGCAACCATGAGCGCCTTTGTCTCAATCATAGGAGAAAGCAAAAACTTCTTCCGTATCGTAGTAGTCGAATAAAGAATTTAAAAAAATCCCCCATCCAGCATCCAACATCCAGTATCCAGCATCCAGCATTCAAAAAGAAACCTCGACCGGAACCGTCACTTTGAGCACCGAGATGTGGCCCGACTTCTCTTTCCAGATTTTCCGGATTTCATCCAGGTTGCGGAATTTCTCTGGGGTCGCCTCATGGATCAGTATGATGATTTTGGAAGAACTGCGACGCGGCGACTGGCCCTCTTTGACCCGCCATTGCCCGGTGGCCTCAACGAGCGTCAAACCCTCCGGAAACCGGGGCGTCACCACATTGTCCAGATAATCGTTCCAGACGGTCTCGTAATCGCCCCTCTCTTTTCTTAAACCGCCGCCGAAATACAATTCCGTGCGCGCCCAAGGCGTCTGCTCCACGGTGGCGGTGGCGGTGGCGGTGGCTTTTGCCGAAGCAGCCCGCGCATCGGCCTCGGCATCGGCCTCGCCATAACCCCCATTCATGAGGACAATCAAAAGCCCAAATATAACTACCGAACCGGCCAGAAGCCGGAATCCTCCAATACCGCCAATAGAATTCTTCATAACCCGATTATGAATTAAAAAACGGCAAAGAGCAAACCCACTCTGCCCATCCGCAAAAGGTAGTTTCAATCAACCCGCGCGCTAGCTAAACACCCGGGTCCTGCCGGTTCCAATCAATTAGTTCTCTTTGGACTCGCCTGCATCGGCATCCTTCGCCTGGGAGGATTCCTGAAGAAGTTCGTCATTGAGACCGAGCTCTTCTTTAACCAGCGGGAAGAGATCGTCGCTTTCCGGGGCCACCAGGATGGTGCCAACCCCGCTGTCAAAAACGTAGGTGTACCCCTCGCGATCGGCCACTTCACGGATGGCCGCGTGGACTTTTTGGGCAATGGGCTGCATGCGGTCGGCCTCTTGTTTCTGGATCGCCTCCTGGGCCGTGCGCTGAAACTGCCGGATGCTGTTTTCAAGCTGCCGGATATCTTCCGCTTTGGCATCCCGGATCTCCTCAATCCATCCTTCTTGCTCAGTCTGATACTCCGCAACTTTGGTTTGCCGCTCCTCGCCCATCTCTTTGAGCTGCTGCTCGAGGGTCTTGGCATATTCCTCCAAAATCTTCAAAGCCGCTTTTCTTTGCGGCATGATAAAAATCACCAGATTCGTATTGATGTGCCCGAATTTCTGCACGGTTTGCCCGTGGGCGTTCGCCGCAAAACTCAAGAGACAAATCAGGCCCAGAATGTAAATGCTTAATTTTTTCATAATTATGGTTCCTAAACTCACTATCGATCCGCTAAGACTTGTCCAGCCAAACCTTCGTCTTCATTTTCATCTTTAAAACGTCTCACGGCCCGGACCGTTGAATCGACTGACCGCCACTGTAACGATCAGGGAAAGGATAAAAGAGGGCAGCAATTCCTCCATTTTGGAAAAATCGAGCAGCACGGGCGGAATTTCCTCCACCCCCAAGGCCAAAACCCATGAGGGCCAAAATTTAAAGAATATGACGCCAAAGAATCCCGTCACCATACCCGCGATAGCCCCGGCGCGGTTCAAGCCCTTCCAGAATAAAGATAGAATCATGACCGGGCAAAAGGTGGCCGCGATTCCCGACCACCCGAATATGATAAACCAGAAAATCGTTCGGCTCGGAGAAAGTGCCGACACCACCAAGGCAATGCCCAATGCGAGGCAGGAAATTAGAATGATCAGTTTGCGGCAAATCCGCGTCATGGCCTCATCGGAGAGTTCCGGGTGCATGGTCTTCTGGTAAATATCGCGCACAAAGGCGCTCGCAGCCAAAAGAAGCAGGGAATCCAGCGTGCTCATGATAGCCGCCAGCACGATCGCTATGAAACAACCGGAGATAACCAGGTTAAACAATTCGCCCGACATCAAGGGAAGGATTTTTTCACACCCGGCCCCCAGCAATTGAATCAACGCCTCACCTTCCAAACCGGCCTTGTCGAACATGACGCGCCCGGCCATGCCCGCAAAAACAGCCCCCGTATCGGCCAGCAAAGTCCATGCGATGGCCACAATGGTTCCCTTGTTTAATTCGCGGCCATCCTTCAGGGCTATAAATCGAACGAAAATCTGGGGAGAACCCATATAACCCAGGCCGATGGCAAATAGGGCGATTATGCCCGCCATATTGCCAAATTGCAGCCCCTCCGGCCCCAAAAGCGAAGTGAGCTCGCCGGGCAAGTTTTCCAAACCGGTCCACAAATTGACGAATCCACCGAGTTCGATAATTCCGGCCACCGGCAATACCACCAGCCCGATCAACATAAGTACGCCCTGGACCATATCGCTCCAGGCCACCGCCACAAACCCACCCGCCACGGTATATACCAGCACGACCAAAAATCCCACCGTCAGGCCCGCATGGTAATTCCAGCCGAGAAAACTCTCGAAGGCTTTTCCCGTCGCATCCAGTTGGGCGGAAATGTAGATGGTGGGAAAGATGACCAAGGCCAGGGCGGATATTATGCGAACCAGATGAGTGCGGTCGCCCAGCCGGCTTTCGAGATAATCGGGAATGGTCACGGAGCCAAAATCATCCGTCCTCTTTTTAAACCGGTGGCTCATCCATATCCAGCACAAGGCCACCCCCAGGACTTCCCCGAACACCACCCACATGGCCCTCATCCCCATGAGTGCGCCAAACCCCGTCAATCCCAGCAGAAGCCAGCCCGATTCACCGGTGGCGCGGGCGGAAAAGGCCACCACCCAATAGCTCATTCTTTTCCCGCCCGCAAAAAAATCCGTTAAATCGTGGATTTGCCTCGAGGCGGCCACTCCGATGCCGAAAACGGCCAGAAAATACAAAATTACTATTGTGAGCTGAACGGCCTGCTCCATGGGGAAATCTATTAATTCAGATAATATCAGAAGCCCGGCAATTCAACCAGCAACCGCCCTGCCCTTTCCAAAATGAATAGCTTAGTGGTTCAAATTTTAGAAAAAACCTGATCGAGCACACTCACCAGAAAATCGGCGTCATCTATCGTCAGGCACATCGGCGGTTTAATGCGGAGGGTGTTGCCGAAGAGCCCGCCTTTGCCAATGAGCAGCCCGTAATGGCGGCTCTTTTCGAGGACTTCCGCGACTTCGGCGGTGGCCGGCTCCTTCGTCTGCCGGTCTTTCACCAACTCGATTCCGAGCATCAGCCCTTTGCCCCGGACGTCGCCGATGAGGCTGTGTTTTTCCTGCAACCTGGCAAAGCCTTCCATCAAATGACGCCCCACATGGAGGGCGTTTTCCTGGATTTTTTCCCGTTCAATCACTTCCAGAACGGCCATCCCCTGGGCACAGACCACGGGATTGCCCCCGAAGGTGTTAAAGTGAATGCGGCTGGCCAGCACCTGGGCGATCTCCGGCGTGGTCACCACTGCGCCGAGGGGGCAGCCGTTGCCAATGCCTTTGGCCATGCAAACAATGTCTGGGATAACCCCTTGTAGCTCGAATCCCCAAAATTTTTCACCCGTGCGGCCAAATCCTGTTTGCACCTCGTCGGCTATGCAGACGCCGCCCGCTTCGCGCGTGTGGCGGTAGGCTTCCTGCAAGTAACCATCGGGAAAGACCACCGTTCCGCCCACTCCCTGGATCGATTCAGCCATAAATGCGGCTATCCGACCGGAAGTGCCGTACTTGATTAATTGCTGCACGTCATCGGCATATTTCCGGCCCGCCTCGGGGTCGTCCCGCCCGAAAAGCCCCCGATAGGGATCGGGCGCCATGGCGTGCTTCACGCCGAAGCTGTGGGGCACATTGAACTTCCAGGTGCTGTGGGAGGTCAGCGCCATCCCGGCCGCATTCCCCCCGTGATAGGCGTTGCGCAAGGCGATTACATCGTAATTTCCAGTATAGGCGCGTGCCATGAGCAGTGCCAGGTCGTTGGCCTCGGAGCCGGAATTGACGAAATAGCAGACTTTTAAATCACCGGGCATTTTGGCCGCCAGGGCTTCGGCGAAAAGCGCCACATTGGGGTTCAGGTAGATGGTCGTGGTGTGCTGGACGATTTGATTTTGCCGGTTGACGGCCTCCACGATATGGGGATGGCAATGCCCCACGCTGACGGTGGCGATGCCCGCAAAACCATCGAGATAGCGGCGTCCTGTTTCATCGTAAACGTATTGCATGAAGCCCTCCACAACCATCAATGGCTTTTTGTAAAAGAGGAAGATTCCGGGGTTGAGAAATTGCTTGCGAATGCGCAGTACTTGCTCCGGCGAGGGACCCTTGTAAGGCCGGGGCTGATGGTCGCTGGGGGGCATGTTCAAGGTGGCAGTAGTTGTTTCAGGCATAATCGCTATTTTTCTACTTTATTTTGATTCTTCTGCAATTTTTATGGGGAATAATGAATCAAATGATGCAGGATACGTGATGCGCGACGGATTTGTCGAGACCTGACACCTGGAGAAAAAGATAGGAGACACCATCCAGCATCCAGCCACAAGAATTGCAGATAGACCTTTATTTTAACATTAATCTGGGATTTGGACGGCCCGAGCCGTCCCGAAAAAAGCTTTTCCGGCAAGATAAGCGCTAAAGGCAACTAAAAACCCTATAAACCAGGCGAAATTGTAGATGCCTATGAAAAAGGAGGGGATGCTTTCCGTTGAAACCAAATTTACTTTAGCCAAAAAACCGGGCACGTTGGGAAAAATACCGATGGCCAAGGCGGCAAATGCGGTCAGGCTGAATCCGCCGGTGTAGCGGTATTCGCCCATCGGTTTGTAAAGCTCGATCACATTAATACGTTGGCGGCGGTGCACGAAGTAGTCGGCGATCATTATTCCACCGATGGGACCAAGCAGAGCGCTGTAGCCGATCATCCAGCCGTCGATGTAGCGATCGGTGTTTTCCAGGATTTTCCAGGGGAAGATGCACAATCCGATACCACCGGCTATAAGTGCGCCTTTGCGGAAGCTGATGTGCCGCGGCCACAGGTTGGAAAAATCATTGGCCGCGATGTTGGTGGAAAGGGTCGCCACGGAAAGGGTGATGAGGCCGAATATGACCAAACCGGTATTGTCAAAACGGGCCATCAAATCGACCGGATTCCAGATCGCTTCGCCATAAACGACCACCGTGGCGCTGGTCACAATAACTCCGATTCCGGAATAAAAGGCCATCGTCAGCGGCAATCCGAGGGTCTGCCCGATGATTTGATCCCGCTGGAAACGGGCGAACCGTGAAAAGTCTGGAATGTTCAGCGACAAGGTGGCCCAAAACCCCACCATGGCGGTAAGACCGGCGGCAAAGGCATCGAAAAATTCACCGCGGGTGGCAAAATTGTCCCCATCTTCCAATAGAGGGCCAAATCCATCCGCCACCTGATAAGCCCAGACCAACAATCCCAACCCGATGGCCAACAAAAACGGAGCGCTTAGATTCTCCAACCATTTTATGCAATCCATGCCCTTGAGGATAATGGAAATGTTCATCACCCAGAAGATGAGGAAACAAACGAGTTGGCCGGCAGATATGCCCAAAATGGGCAAATCGACCTTCTCGGCCGGATCGAAGCCCAACAACATGGCCGCTACGATGTAAATGGCGGAGCCTCCAATCCAGGTTTGGATGCCGAACCATCCACAAGCCACCAGACCGCGCATGATAGCCGGAACATTGGCCCCCCACACACCAAAGGAGGAACGCAGCAAAACGGGAAAGGGAATCCCGTTGGCGGTGCCGGGGCAAGCGTTGAGCGTCATCGGTATAAGGACAATTAAATTGCCCAAAAATACGGTCGCAATGGCTTGTTTCCAGCTCATGCCCCGGGCCATCAGACCGCTGGCCAGGGTATA
Source organism: Opitutales bacterium (assembly GCA_965226205.1). Lineage (GTDB taxonomy): Bacteria > Verrucomicrobiota > Verrucomicrobiia > Opitutales > UBA2987 > JAJFLU01. The sequence goes on from CBDDCJ010000022.1 coordinate 17,891, forward strand.
GGTCGGGATGCTCACCGACATGGCTACCCAGAGCGCCGCGATATTCCATTGGGTCCATGTCCGGTCAACGCTGCGGATCGGCGCCAGGTCCTGATTGAAGAGTGTGCTCTCACGGACGGCGCTCAGGTCTTCGAGCGAAGTTTCGGTTTTTTCAATCAGTTTCACGGGGAAGATTTCGGAACGGGGCAAGTATAAAGAATGGCTATACCCTTACGGGATTAAGCCGGCGTTGCGTCCGAGGGGCCAATCAATCGGTAAATTTCCATATCATCTTTGCCTTTGACAGCGATTCGCCCGAGCGATTCGCCGGGAAACTTTCCATCGGCAAGCTGCCAGGCTGTTTCGCTCAGATTGACCGCGCCAACCGACCCGTGCTGCTCGATCCTGGCGGCGGTATTTACGGTATCGCCCCAGATATCGTAAAGGAATTGATGATTGCCCACCACCCCGGCCACCACCGGCCCAACATGAATACCCACCCGCACTTGCCAGCCAGCCTTGAGGGTGGGCACCCCCGCCACCATATCGAGACCCGCCCGGATACAGTTGAAAACAGGCGCAGCTTCTTGATGGAGCAACCCACAGGTCGCCATAAAAGAATCGCCGATGGTTTTCAGCTTTTGCAGCCCATGGTTGGTGGCGATGGATTCGAGCATCACGACCATTTCCTGCAAATGGGACACGACCGATTCCGGATCCAGCGATTCACAGTATTGGGTAAACCCGGACACGTCGCAAAAGAGGACTGCCACATCATCGTGCCGCTGGGGTTTTACCACGCCGGTATTCTTTAATTCGAGAACGACTTCGCTGGGGAAAATCGCATGCAGCAGTTCATCGGATCTTTTCTTCTCTTCCTCAATCCTGAGTAAGTATTTCCCTTCCCGGTCCCGCATCCGCTTCTTGTCCAGAGTGGCTTCGAGCCTGGCTCTGAGCAAAATCGGCTCGAAAGGCTTGTGCAGATAATCCACGGCCCCTTTATGAATGCAGCGCACCACGCTCGACATCTCTCCTAACCCCGATATCACAATGACCGGAATATTGCACAGCTTCGGGTTCGCCTTCATCTGGTCGAGAACGACATAGCCATCCATTTCCGGCATAACAATATCCAGCAGGACCAATTCCGGCGACGCCTTCTCCATGATATCCAGCGCCGTCCGGCCGCCATCCGCCATTATTGCGTTATAGCCCAAAATCACGCACAGGTCCCGCAAGGACTCGCGGCTCAAATCCATATCATCGACTATCAGTATGGTTGGCAGTACTTCTTTCATGGCGAATACCGGCGGACCTTAAAGACTTCCATCGGCGGTTTCCCATTGATGGCGAAAACTGGAAACAATGCCCAATTCTGGCCTCCTGCCCTATGAAAAAATAGAGTGTGCTGTCCACGAATGGCCACACCATATTGCGGGTCATCAGGTCGGTTCCAAAAAGTCGGAAAGGCTCTCATTGGACTCGCGCACATGCTCACAGAGAAAACACGCCAGCCCTTTCAACAATATAACGCCTATGATGGGGTGCTCCTCTATGATTTGCTCAAAACCCTTTTTGTTCAGGGACAGGACGGAGGATTGGGTAACGGCGGTAACCGAGGCCGAGCGCGGCAATTCGTCGATGATGGAAATCTCGCCGCAGGAATGGCCCGACCCCAGGGAAGCCAGCTTAACCTCCTCCTCCCAATCGGATTGCATGGTCACATCGAGTTCGCCATCAATGATAAAATAAACCGAATCCCCGGAATCGCCCTCCTCGAAAACCACATCACCGGGATCAAATACATGCCCCTCGACATGCTCCGCTACAATTTCCAATTGCTCATCATTGAGACCCCTGAAGAACTGCAAGCCCTTCAACCGTTCATTTATTTGGTTATCAGACATCGTGTTGCATTAAATTAGAGGCTGTCCCAAAAGGGTGATTTTTGCGAGGGGATTTTGAAGAGTGTTCATTTTAGTGGTATTTTCTTTTGGGAGGGGGTGACTTTGCTCTCCTATGACGTTAGAATTCTGGTTTTGGGGTCCGTTTGCCTGATTTTCTTTGTATGGGCCGACAGTAGGCCTGTGAAAAAGTATTGTCCTTGCTTTTCCGCTCTTTATTTAGGCCGCCGCTTTGGTTTTTAGTTCATCTTGCTGGGCCAGCATCTTGGCCACTTTCCATAGATTGTGCGAGAGGACCGACCAGGCTACGCTGATCGAGCGGTTGGCAAAGCCTTTGCTGCGCAATCGCCCGGCCTGCCAGCGATTCTTCAATACCCCGATCCGCCCTTCGGTGCTGGCCCGGCGCTTTTGCAATTGCCTGAAGTGTGGTTCCTCCATCCGTTTTTTCAACTGCTTCGGATCGCGTGGACAGAGCGCATCGTAGATGCCCTCCTGGGCTAACTGCCGGCGGGCCCGCTGGGAGGCGAATCCCCGGTCCGCGCACATGGCCGCTATGGGTTCGGCTAGGTTGAAGCGGTTCTGTCTTTGCAAACTCTCTTGCATTTGTTCATTTTCGCTTGGCGTCCGGCTGCCGTAGAGTTTCCAGTCCAGCAGGTATCCTTCAACGCTTTCACCCAAAAACAGGGTGTTGCCAAACTCAACCTCTTGGCCCGCTTTGCCTCGCACAATCACCTGCGCATCGGGTTCGTAAACACTCAAAACTTTCTCTGCGTTTTTCACCTGGCGGCCGCCAATGATTCGCTCGTGCGCTTGCTTGATGACCACCGGGATTAGCTCGCTCATGCGCTCCATCCGGGTAAGGATCTGTTGGACCTGTTTTTCGCTGTAATCGCTTTGCTCCCAGCAGGCTTGCAATAATTCCCGGTGACTGCGGGCATGCTCCCCGATCCGTTTGAGCAGCTTTTTCATCTGCCTCAAGATACCCTTGCGTTGCCGCGCGCTGTCCTTTCGCCGCCGGCTGTGGGTCATCTGTATGCACAGCCGATTCATCTGCCGAGCCAAGGGCTCCGGTTCGATCGGCATGCGATGGCGCAAACCGGCCTTCTCACGGATCAGCCGGATCGCTTTGAGCAGCGTGCCCGCTACATCCTTGAGCAGCACCCAGTCCGTCGGCCAATGAATGTTGACCTCCAAACAGGTGCCGTCGATCAGGCAAATGGTGGTGTCTATCGGCTTGTCCAATCCCACCACCTGCCGGGCCAGATCGGCATCGCCCACAACCTCAGTCAAGGTCCGGTGCAAGGCCCTCAACTGCTCTTCGCTGAAAAACTTCGAGGCCCGTTCCAGGGTGCTCTTGGAGATGCCCCTTATGCCGTCGATATGGCGGACACGACAAAAGTCAGCCAACAGATCGCTGCTGCCCAGAGCCCTCGACAAATGCCGAAACGAAATCCCACCGAGCAGATAACACAGCGTTTCCATACGCAACGCCTTGAGGGCAAAATTAGCCCGCTTTTGCCGGGCCTTTACACTCATTGGCTGGCCTCTTTCCAAGGCCAGATCAACGCCCTGCGATTCCACCTCCGAATCGATCAGCAGCCGGTCGATACGCTCGATGGTGGCGCGAAAGTTATCGTAATCGAGGCAACGGTCGACCACAGTTAAAGCTGGACGCAGGAGGCATTGGATGGCTATATTTTTCATAGAAAGGGCTATATTGATTTTCGCTAACGCAATTATAGAACCCTTTTTTAGCCGGAGCGAGCAAAAAAATGCTCTTTCCGGCTATTTTTATAAACGTCATCCAGTTGACTACAAAATCTTTATATTTTTGGGAATTGAGATATTCGACTCCGAACTGTAAGGGAACGTAAGTCATTCAATTCCGTCAAAAACGCTGTATAAGGCCTCTATTCGTTATAAATATAATCGCGTCAGACAGAGGTCTATGGTAGAATTGTATTTGAATATGCAAAACAAGAGAAAGGCTGACGGTGTTATAGACATCGAATTTGCCCAAAATCCCCTAAAAACGGTCTTTATGACAGCTTTATTAACAAGTTAACTTACTGTAAAACAAATGGTTATAACTTTGGGACAGCCTCTAAATTATTCCACCAACCCAACCGAGTGCAAGACAAATTCTTCGCTTTAAAATGAGCCTCTCAAACGATATTAATTTCAATCAAGGTCGGGGAAATTCAAACGGCGCGGCAGTTGCGTTTTTAATTTTTCCCTCAATCGCCGCAGGGCGGTTTCCGTTTCCGGCCAGCCCAGACAGGGATCGGTAATGGAAACTCCGTAGCGCAACTGGGCAAGATCCTCGGGTAGGGGCTGGCTGCCTTCGCGCAAGTGGCTCTCGATCATTAACCCAACGATGGAGCGGTTCCCGTTCAATATTTGCCGGGCGGCTTCCTCCAGGACATCCAACTGCCGGGCGGGGTCTTTACCAGAATTGGCGTGACTGCAATCGACCATGATATTGGGCGGCAAACCGGCCCGCCGCAGGGCCCGCTCGCAATCGGCGATACTTTCGGAATGAAACTCCCCGTAGCAAGCTACGGGGTATCTAAGAAAGAAATTCATGATCACCACAGCATCAATTGTTGCAACTGCTTCTTCGGTTTGCCCTGTTTTCTTACGTAGGCCTCCACACTGGCCCAATCCCCACGCTCCCCTACCGTTCCAACATAATACCCGTCACTCCAAAACTCCCCTCCCCACAGCTTCTCCTTCACCCAAGGTTCGCGCCGAAAGATCTCCCGCGCCGTTATGCTCTTATATTTCTGAACGATTCGCCCGGGTGCTTCTTTCGGATGCGCTCCACACAGCAAATGCACATGGTCTCCATCCATTCCCAGTGCTTCCATCTCTATTTCATAGCGCTCGGCTATCCCAACGCTTGTTTCTTTCAGCACCTCTTGCACCCGCCTTTCCAAGAGCATCTTCCGATACTTCACAGGGAACACCATATGGTAGTGGATCTGCCACACGCAATGGCTCGCGCGCCTCAAATGCTCCCGTTTCTCTTCGCTCATTCATCTCTGTTATAAAGTTACCGCTCCCCGTAGCAAGCTACGGGGTATCTGAAATTAAATCATAATTGGGTTTCTCATCCCCACCCCGCAGAACAATGTGCGTGTGCGGGTTCCCTTTGGTGCGAACCACGGCCACGCGCCCGGCCGGATCGACGCTCAGAAAATTATTGCTTCCGGCCGCCGCCTGCATCGCGTTTATGGCCACATCCAGGTTCCCGCCGGTGCCGTTCTTAAACCCCACCGCGGAAGTAAATCCGCTGGCCATTTTACGGTGCGTCTGAGACTCCGTCGTGCGGGCCCCGATAGCCGTCCAGGAAATCAGATCCTGAACATATTGCGGAGAAACCAGATCGAGGGCTTCACCGGCCGCGGGCAGACCCAGTTCGGCCAGGTCCAGGAGGAGTCCGCGACCCAGTTTGAGGCCTTCTTCAATCCGGCAGGAATTGTCCAGACAAGGATCGTTGATAAGCCCCTGCCAGCCAATCCTGGTGCGTGGTTTCTCAAAATAAACCCGCATGATGAGTAGCAGCGTGTCCTCCACCTCATCCCCCAGATTCTTTAATTTTTCGGCATATTCGCGGGCTGCCTTGACGTCGTGGATGGAACATGGGCCGACCACCACGAACAACCGGTGGTCCTTTCGCCGGAGTATGTTTTTAACCGCATTTTGGCCACGCATAACCGTTTCCACCGCTTTCTCGCTGAGAGGATGCAGCCCCTTCAACTCCATCGGAGCAAGGAGGGCCTCCTCCGCAAATACGTTTATGTTTTCGACCCGCTTATCGGACATTTCTAAGGGAGGACAAAGTGTTCCATAAAAACGTCAACCGGTAATTGATCGAGCCGTTTTGGTTCCGAAAATAGCTGTAGAATGGCTTCCGCTTTTTCTTCCGGAAAATGCGCGCTCAGATGAGTCTCGAACTTTTCCATGAGCAGCGGGATGCCCTCTTTGCGCCGCCGGCGATGCCCGATGGGATAAGAGACTGCGACTCTTTCCGTGCGGGAACCATCCTTGAAATAAATCGTCAGGGCGTTGCCTATGAAGCGTTTTTCAGGATCGAGGTATTCGCGGCTGAAACGCTCGTTTTCCCGCACCGCCATCTTTTCCCGGAGGGCGTCGATACGGGGGTCGGCGGCGGCCTCATCCTCATAGTGGTCCGCCGTCAAATTCCCATGCAGCAGCGCGATGGCGATCATGTACTGCAAGCAATGGTCGCGGTCAGCCGGATTGTCCAGGGGTCCCGTTTTGTCGATGATACGAACACCCGCTTCCTGCGTCTCAACCTCGATTTTTTCAATTTCATCGAGCCGCGAAATAACCTGTGGATGCAGCATACAGGCCGCCTCTACAGCCGTTTGGGCATGAAATTCGGCCGGAAAAGAGATTTTGAAAAGCACGTTCTCCATCACATAACTGCCATAATCGCGGGTAAATGCCAGTTCTTTGCCCTTGAAAAGAACGTCGTTAAAACCCCAGCCGGGAGCGCTCAGGGCGGTCGGGTAACCCATTTCTCCGGACAATGTGATCAAGGCCAGGCGAACGGCGCGGCTGGTCGCGTCCCCCGCCGCCCAGGATTTGCGGGACCCCGTGTTGGGAGCGTGGCGGTAGGCGCGCAGAGCCCCTCCATCGATCCAGGCATGGGAAACGGCGTTAATTATATCGTCATGGTTTCCGCCAAGCAACGAAGTGACCACCGCCGTGCTGGCAACCCGCACCAGCAGGACATGATCCAGCCCCACCCGGTTGAAAGAATTTTCGAGGGCGATCACCCCCTGGATTTCGTGGGCTTTTATGGCTGCGGTCAGAATATCGCGCACGGTGTAGTCAGCTTTCCCCTGGCGGCACATATAATCGGCCGCGGCCAGGATGCCACCCAAGTTGTCCGAAGGATGCCCCCACTCCGCCGCCAGCCAAGTGTCGTTGAAATCGAGCCAACGAATCATGCATCCGATATTGAAAGCCGCCTGCGCGGGATCGAGTTCATAGGCGGTTCCCGGAACCCGCGCCCCACCCGTCATTTCCGCCCCCGCGACAACCGGCCCCATCAATGCCGTGCAGGCTGGATATTTCAGGGCTAGAAAACCGCAGCCCAGGCTGTCCATGAGACAAAAACGGGCGGTCTCGTAGGCAACCAGGCTGTCAATTTCGGTTGCCTCCACGTAATCGGCAATATCGACCAGGATACGCTCCGGTGGAGGGCGTTGTGCAGATTTAAGCAAGTTCAGGTATCAAGTTTCAGTGTTCAGGTGTTAGGATTTTAGCATCCAGTATCCTATCTTGAACGAACGTAGGGCCTTGTTTCCGGCCCCGTATATTCGGCGCTGGGGCGGATGATCCGGCCGCTGGCGCGCTGCTCGAATACGTGGGAAGCCCAGCCGGAAACGCGCGAAAGGACAAAAATGGGGGTAAACATGGGCGTCGGAATGCCCATCATGTGGTAGGCCGAAGCGCTGAAGAAATCCAGATTGGGAAACATGCGTTTCTCCCGCATCATAACGGTCTCGATGCGCTCGGAAATTTCATAAAGGCGGGTGTTGCCCGCTTCCTCGCTCAACTTCAGGGACCAGCTCTTGATGATGTCGGAACGCGGATCGTTTTCCGTATAGACGGGATGGCCGAAGCCCATGAATTTCTCCTTTTTGGCCAACCCTTCCATGACGCCCCGCTCGGCATCATCGGCGTCCTCGAAACGCTCAATCAACTCCATCGCTTTCTCGTTGGCTCCACCATGTAGAGGTCCCCGCAGGGTGCCGATGCCGGTGGTGATGGCGGAGTGTATGTCGGACATGGTGGAGGTCGTTATGCGGGCCGCGAAAGTCGAGGCGTTAAACTCGTGCTCCGCATAGAGGATGAGGGAAACATCCATGGCCCGGGCCGCTGTCGCTCCTGGCGGCGAGCCATCCAGCAGATGGAGGAAATGAGTGGCAATGGAGTCGTCATCAGTTTCCACCTCGATGCGCCGCCCTTCCCTGCTATAATGATGCCAGTAGGTCAGCATGGAGGGCAGACTGGCCAGCAGGCGCATCGTCACCGGCAACTGCTCATCAAAGGAGGTTTCCGGCTCCAGGCATCCGAGGGCTGAACAGCCGGTGCGGAGGACTTCCATGGGATTGGCCGCGGCGGGCAAATTTTCCAGGATTGTTTTGAGACCCGCAGGCAGCCCGCGCCTGCTTTTCAGATCGGCATTGAAAGCTGCCAGTTCATCGGCCGCCGGCAAACTCCCCACGATAAGGAGATAGGCCACTTCCTCGAAAGTGGAATGCTCGGCCAGATCTTCGATTGTATAACCACGGTAGGTGAGGCCCTTGCCCTCCTTGCCGACCGTGGCGATGGTGGTGTCACCGGCGACGACGCCGGACATTTGAACCGCTTTTTTTGCGCTCATTTATTTTTCCTTTTGATTCTCAAACAGTGTGTTCAGTTTTTCCTCGAAAGCGTGATAATCGAGGATTTCATAAAGTTCCTGCCGGGTCTGCATCAGGTTGAGGACATCCTTTTGCGTTTCCTGATCCCGAATGGCGGAATAAACCTTTACCGCCGCCGCGCTCATGGCCCGGAATGCGGAAAGCGGGTAGAGGGTCATGCGAACCCCAGCGCCGCGCATTTCCTCCAATGTGAAAAGGGGCGTTTGCCCAAATTCCGTCAGGTTGGCCAGGACGGGGACGCAGAACGCCTCCGTAAATTGCCGGTATTCATCCAGGTTGGTGAGCGCTTCGGCAAAAATCATATCGGCCCCGGCTTCAATGTAGAGCCGGCACCTTTTGATAGCGGATGCGAGCCCCTCCGAAGCCAACGCGTCGGTCCGCGCCATGATGACAAAGTCAGGGTCCGTGCGGGCATCCACGGCGGAGAGGATGCGGTCCGCCATTTCGCTGGCGGAAACCAGTTCCTTGCCGGGCCGGTGGCCGCATCGCTTGGCCTGCGCCTGGTCCTCGATATGCATTCCGGCAGCTCCCGCTTTTGTAAATTCGCGAACCGTGCGGGCGATCATAAAAGCCCCACCCCAGCCGGTGTCGGCATCGGCCAGCAACGGCAATGAGGTGGCGGCGGTGATGCGCCGGATATCCTCCACCACATCCTGCAAGGTGGTCACACCGAGATCGGGCAGCCCGTGGGAAGAATTGGCCACCCCCGCACCCGATAAATAGAGCGCGCGAAAACCGGCCCTTTGCGCTAAAAGGGCGCTGTAGGCATTAACGGCGCCGACTATTTGAAGGGGATTTTCTTCTTCCAGAGCGGCCCGGAAATGTTTACCGGCAGTGGGGGAATTGCTCATGTCAATAGAAAAACGGTCCTTCTGCAATTTTTATGGAGAATGATGAATTAATTGATGCAGGATACTTGATGCAGGATGGATTTGTCGAGACCCAACACCTGGAGACAGCATCCAGCATCCAGTATCCAGCATCCAGCATCCAGCATCATGAATCTCGCATCAAGCCACAAGACTTGCAGAAGTACCTGAATAACAATTATTTTACGCCCTATTATAGTGTGGAGGCAAGAGCTTTGCGGAAAAATCAAACGGCAAGGGCTCTGCGGCAGGCTTCCATGATGGAGCAAAGGCCAATCCCGTATTCCCGGTAAACATCCTCCAATGAGCCCGATTGACCAAATTCATCCACCCCCAGGGGAATGAGGCGGGCGCCCAGGGCGCTGCCGATCCAGGCCAGGGAATGAGGATGGCCATCGATCAAAGTGACAATGGGGGCGGTCCTTACCTCCGCCGGCAAAATATCCGCCAGAAATTCATTCCTGCGGGATGGGTCTTCGGAGCAAGACTGAAAATGCCGGTAGAGCGGCCCTGGTCCGGTCACATTGACGATATTGACAAAAATCTCTTCTTCGCGCAGCAGCCGGCCGGCCTCGACCGCTTCCGGAACCAGCGACCCGCATGCGAACAGATTGACCGTATTGCGCCCGTGTTGGCATTTTTCATTGGCATCGGCGGATCGATCCACCAACAAATAAGCGCCTTGCAGGACCTGCCTCCTCAGGGTCTCCGGTTCTTCCGGCAATGGGAATAGACTCTGGTCCACCGGTTTGGTCGTCAGCCGGATATAAGTGGAATGACCGCGTTGGCGGATATTCTCCAGGGCGTCCATGATGATCCATTCCAGTTCCTGGCCGAAACACGGTTCATAGGCCGAAAGCTGGGGCATTTCCATGCCGATGGAGGGCGTCAGAATCGATTGATGAGCCCCGCCCTCGCCGCAAAGAGTTATGCCGGATGGTGTGCCCACCGTAATGAAACGGGAACCGGAATAGATGGCATAGAAAAAGGCGTCCAGGCCACGCCGCACAAAGGGATCGTAAAGCGTCCCGATAGGGAAAAGAATCTCCCCGAACATTTCCTCTGAAAGGCCGAACTGACCCAGAGCCATAAAGAGATTGTTCTCCGAAATGCCCAACTCGATATGCTGGCCGCAAGGGGTTTCCTTCCATTGCAGAACGCCCTCCTCGGGCGCATCGGGCAGGGCCTCCCGCTCCTCCTCACGCCACACCTCCATTTTGTTGATCCAACCGCCCAGATTGGTGGAACTTGCGACGTCCGGGCTTAAGGTCACAACGCGTCCGGCGATTTTCGGGTATTGGCGCGAAAGAGCGGTCAAAATGGTGCCGAAAACCTGCTGGGTGGAACGCCGCCCCCGGTGTTTGCTAGTCAGGTCCGGTCCCAAAGGCGGCAAAGTGGCAGGGGCGTCAAGGGTTTTCCCTGTTTGCAATCGGAAGGCTGTTTCGGCGCAGAATCGGCCGACTTCGCTTTCGGGATCGAAGCCCGACCACTCCTCCTCTTTCGCTATGCCGAGGGAATTCCTCAATTCCTCCATTTGAGCCGCCTTGAGAAGCACGGAATGGTTCTGGGGATGGCCGGCCGAGGGCAATTGCCAGCCTTTCATGGTATAGGCAAAAATCACGGAAGGCCCCCGGTAGGCATCCACTACGGAAAATGCGGCCAGAAGTTCCTCGAAATCATGCCCGCCGAGATTCCAGAACAGTTTGCGCAATTCGGCATCGCCATAGCGATCCAGAAAACGAGCCATATCCCGTGGAAATCGGCTTTTTCGCGGCAGCCAGATGCGCAGGTCTTCCGGGCTCAGCCGCAACAGGCTCTGGTAGGCGTCATTGGACAATTCGTCGATACAGGCGCGCAGCAATTCCCCGTTGGGTTGGTCAAAGGCAGCCTTGAGGTGTTTGCCGTATTTGACATCGATCACCTTCCACCCGTTGGCGGCAAACATTTCCCGCCAGCAGCGAACCCGTATGCCCGGTATCACCCGGTCCAGGCTTTGGCGGTTCAAATCGACAATCCAGAGCAAATCGGTGAGGTCGTTCATGACCGGTTCGGCCACGGCTTCCCAAACGGAGCCTTCATCCAGCTCGGCGTCTCCCACCAGGCTGATAAAGCGCTGCCCCTCCAAATCATGGGCGCCAAAAGAATGGCTGCGCAAATAGGCCCGCACGAGGGCGGCAAAGTTCGGGGCCGTCGAGCCAAGCCCGACCGAACCGGTTGAAAAATCGACCGGATCGGGGTCTTTGGTCCGGCTGGGATAGGCTTGCAGTCCACCGAACTGGCGCAAGGTTTTAAGGTATTTGCCTTCCAGATTGCCGAGGAGAAACTGAATGGCATGAAAAACCGGCGAAGCGTGCGATTTGACGGATACCTTATCACCCTTCCGCAGAAAATCGAAGAAAAGAGCCGTCATAATCGTGGCCACGGAGGCGCTTGAGGATTGATGGCCGCCGACTTTAATGCCATCGCCGCTTTTAAAGGCCATATTGGCGTGGTGGACCATCAAAATGGACAGCCATAACACTTTTTTCTGAATTTCCCGAAGCAGGTCTGATTTTCTGGTCTGGACGGGTTCAACATTCATGGGAAAAAGGGTTCATCAAACGATTATGAGGCAAAATACTGCTATGCGGGAAAACTTCAATGACACAAATAGGCAAACTATAAGGATTTGCAATTAACGGAAAAATACTTTTATAAGAACAAAGTTCCATTTTTATCATTCCAAAGTGAAACTTGCAATCGCTGCCGAAAAAAATGATTCTCCATGCCCGGCTTAGGGAATTCGGCGGCAAATACCCGTTAATCTGCACGGACTATGAATAAAAAATCTACTACTTCAATCGGGGCAACCTCAGCTTTGCCAGGTCTTCATTTTCGTAGATGGCTCCTTGCCGCCGGCATAGCTTTGGCGGGCGCCTCGGCCCTCTCGGCCGTCGAATTTATATTGGGAGAAGCCGATGTCAGTGTCGACTCTACACTCTCCTACGGCACTTCCTACCGGCTCAACAATGCGGACCCAGGTTTGATCGGAACTACCAATGGCGGCCTGCAAAATTCCGTCAACGCAGATAACGGCAATCTCAATTATGATGACAAAGGAATATTTTCCAATGCTCTCAAGATAACCAGCGAATTCCATCTCAGCTATCAAAACTTTGGGGTTTTTGTGCGCGGTATCGCCTTCGACGACTTTGAAAATGAGAGAAATGACCAGAGGCGCACACCGCTTTCCGATGAGGCCCTCGAAAAAGTGGGACAGGATATCGTCCTGCTGGATTATTTCGCCTACGCCAAATTCGACATGGGAAATGTTCCGGTGGACATACGCGTCGGCAGCCAGGTGCTCAGTTGGAGTGAAAGCACTTTCATCCAGAACGGCATAAATACCATCAACCCCTTCGATGTGTCCAAATTTCGCATTGCCGGGGCCGAATTGAAGGAAGGCCTCATTCCCGTGCCCATGATTTCGGCCTCGATCGGAATTACCGAGAACATCACTCTGGAAGGTTTCTATCTTTTTGAATTCGCCGAAATCGAAATCGACCCGCCCGGCACCTATTTCAGCACCAACGACTTCGCGGGGGTCAGCGGCAACACCGTCATGCTCGGTTTCGGGGCCATCCCCGACATCCCCGCCAACAGTCCTCTCATGGGCTTGGGCGGCATACCGCGGGCGGCCAACAACAACCCCAACGATAGCGGGCAATTCGGCCTGGCCGCGCGCATCCTCATTCCCTCCCTGAACGACATTGAGGTCGGTTTATATTTCATGCGCACCCACAGCCGGCTGCCATTGATCAGTTCGATTACGCCGGCAACGCCCATAGACTTGGCAGGTTTGCAGGCTACCATCGGATCTATCGTTCCGGGTCTCGTTCCGGGCTTTCTGGCCACGGGCCTATCTTTGGAGGATGCCATAGCCGCCGCGACCAACGCCGCGATACAGCAAGTCAGCGCGCAACTCGGCCCCGTCTTCCTGCTCACCAGCGCCGCCACCGGCCGATACCAGATCAGTTACCCCGAGGACATCGACATACTCGGTTTGAGCCTCAATACCTACCTTGGCAGAACCGGCATTTCCCTGCAAGGAGAAGTCTCCTTCCATTTCGACCAACCTTTGCAAGTGGACGATGTCGAGCTGCTCTTCGCCACCCTCGGCGCCATAACCAATGTGGCCGTTTTCGGAGGCGCCCCCATCCCTGGATTTCCCGACTTTGGCAACAACAACCAGTTGGGCAATTTCGCCAGTCAGTTAGGCGCTCCCATAGACGGTTTTCGCCGCATGGACGTCGTCCAGGTGCAGGCTACCGCGACCAAGGTTTTCGGCCCTACCCTGGGGGCCGACCAGTGGATTTTGCTGGGGGAATTTGGAGTGACCCATGTGCCCGACCTCCCGGCAAAGGATGTACTTCGCTTCGACGGCCCCGGCACATTCACCAGCGGCAGTGAAACCGCCATGCTCCTGACCGGCAACGGCGCCTTTCCGGCCACCCCGCTGGATGCCTTCGCCGACGGCACTTCCTGGGGCTACCGCATCGTCAGCCGCCTGGATTACCTGAACCTCTTCTGGAGCGTCAACGCCATGCCCAGCATCGCCTTTGCCCACGACGTCTCGGGCAATACCCCCCTGCCCATCGGCAATTTTCTGGAAGGGCGCAAGACGCTCACCCTGGGGGTCGAGTTCACCTATCAAAACTCCTGGTCTTACGCCATGCGCTACACCAATTTCTACGGGGCCGGTGACTTCAACCTGAGCCACGACCGCGATTTCTTTTCCGTCACCCTTAAATACTCCTTCTAATTAAATTAAAATTATCTGAGGAATATACCATGTTGAAAAAATCCCTACTTTTTCTCTCCCTGACAATTTTCTTAACCGGATTCTGGCAAAACGCCGGGGCCGCCATCTCCGCCAGCGAAGCGGATCGCCTGGGAAAAGACCTGACTCCTCTTGGGGCTGAAAAAGCAGGCAATGAAGACGGGGCCATACCGGCCTGGGAGGGCGGCATCACAGCGCCTCCGGCCGGCTACCAAAAAGGCATGCACCATCCCGATCCTTTTGCCAGCGACACTCCCAAGTTTACCATCACCGGCTCCAATGCTGCGCAATACAAAGACCGGCTCTCCATCGGCCACCAGGCCCTCCTGGCCGCTTACGGCTCCTACAAAATGCCGGTTTACCCAACCCGCCGCTCCGCCTCCTATCCCCAAAGGGTTTACGATGCCACCAAAAGAATCGCCCTCACCTCCCAGATAATCGGCGACGGGGCGGGCGTCTCCGGGGCTATTTTGGGCACTCCCTTCCCCATTCCCAAAACCGGCCACGAGGTCATCTGGAACCACCTGGTTCGTTATCGGGGCACCATTGCCGCAAGGCACATCAGCCAGGCCGCCCCCACCCGCAAAGGCCGCTACACCTTGGTCGATTTCGAAGATGAATTTCTTTTCAATTACACGATGGAGGGAATGCGGGCGGAAGACCTCAACAATACCCTCCTCTACTTCAAACAGGAGGTGAAAGCTCCCGCCCGCTTGGCGGGCACCATCCTGCTGGCCCACGAAACCATGGACCAGATAACCGAGCCGCGCCGCGCCTGGGTTTACAATACCGGCCAACGCCGGGTGCGCCTGGCCCCCAACGTCGCCTACGACAACCCCGGCACCGCCGCCGACGGCATGAGAACCAGCGACCAGTTCGACATGTTTAACGGTGCCCTCGACCGCTACGATTGGCAACTGCTGGGCAAAAGGGAAATGTATATGCCCTACAACTCCTACCGCCTGCACAGCGGCCAATTGACGGTCAAGGACATCCTCACCCCCCTGCACATCAACCAGGATTATACCCGCTACGAACTTCACCGCGTGTGGGTGGTCGAGGCCACCTTGAAAGAAGGCAAAAGGCACCTCTACTCCCGCAGAACCTTTTATATAGATGAGGACAGTTGGCAAATGCTGGCCGTCGATCAGTACGACGGCAGAGGCGAACTATGGAGAATTTCCGAAGGCCATTGCATCAATTACTACGAGGAGCCGCTCTTCTGGACTACACTCGAAGTGCATACCGATTTGTTTGCCGGGCGCTACCTGGCCATCGGCCTGGATAACGAGCGTGAAATGTACGAATTCGACATCATGCGCAAAATTTCCGATTACACACCATCCTCCCTCAGAAGGTCCGGCATCCGGTAAAATTGAATTTTCTGACGGAATTACGCAAAAATTTCGATGGATAAGCTCCCGGCAGGAAGGCTCAAAAACCTCCTTGTCTGCATCTGTTTATTCATTTCGGTGCTTCCTTTTAACTCACCTCATTTGCGGGGAGCCGCCGATGCGCCGTCCGAAATGATGAGGCTGGCCCCCCAATCCATTATCCTGGATGCCCAGGTGGTCGGCTCGATGATAGTGGCGGTCGGAGAACGCGGGCATATTCTCATTTCAAAGGACGACGGTCTCACCTGGAAGCAAATTCCCAGCCCAACCCGGTCCACCCTCACCGCGGTTTACTTTTCCGATGCCAGTGAAGGATGGGCGGTGGGCCACGACGGCATCATCCTGCGCACCTCCAACGGCGGCGATTGGTGGACCAAGGTCAATCAGGAGGTTGAACCCGGAACCAGTTATCTGGACGTTTATTTCATTGATCGCAACCGCGGGATCATTGTCGGCGCCTACGGAGAATTCCGGCGCACCGATGACGGCGGAAAAACCTGGGAGCAGGAGTGGATTTCAGAGGAGGAACTCCATTTTAACCGTATCAGCGCGGGCGAGGACGGTTATGTTTACCTGGCCGGCGAAAGCGGCGCCCTCATGCAATCGATCGACCAGGGGCAAACCTGGAAGGCTTTGCAATCGCCCTATTACGGTTCCGCCTTTGGGGTTCTTTCGGTCGCTAAAAGCACCCTCCTGCTCTACGGCTTGAGAGGCGTCATTTACCGCACGGAAGACCGGGCAGAGAGCTGGAGCCTGATTGAAAACGATGTCAAGGCGCTCATTTCCTCTGGCCTTAAGTTGCGCAGCGGCATCATCGTTCTAGCCGGGCAGGGAGGGAATTTATTTGTCAGCCGCGACCTCGGTAAAACCTTCCAGTTATGGCAACAGCCCGCCTTGATCGGCACCGCGGAATTGCTCGAAACCCCTCAGGGTAGGCTCCTGGCGGTTGGCATAAACGGCATCCACCGGCTGGAACCGCCCAGTCCTGTGGAAACATTGGTTGGGAACTAAACCGTCATGCAAGGCCAAAAAATAGTTGAAAAAATCGAGAAATTCATCTTCGCCCATCGCGGGCTGCTGGTGACTGTTTTCTTCATCCTTACGGCCGGTATGCTTTACTCCGCCATCAAGGCCCGCGTAGATGTCAGCTTTACCAAGAAACTACCCCTGCAGCACGAATACATCCAGACTTTCCTCGAGTACCGTGAACAATTCGGCGGGGCCAACCGCATCGTGATCGCCTTGATGGTGGAGGAGGGGGACATTTTTACTCCCAAATTTTTCGAGATACTGAAATCGGTGACCGACGAGATATTTTTTCTGCCGGGCGTGGACCGCGCTCAAGTGACCTCCCTGTTTACTCCCAATGTGCGCTTTGTGGAAATTGTCGAGGACGGTTTTTCGGGGGGAAACGTGGTTCCGGACGACTTCGAGCCAACCGCCGAAGGCCTTAAAAAAGTGCGCGAGAACGTCATCAAGTCCGGGCGCGTGGGGCGGCTGGTGGCCAATGATTTCAGCGGCGCCATCATTTCCGCCCAATTGCAGGAGGTAAATCCCGCTACCGGGGAAAAACTCGATTACATAAAAGTGGCCAACCACCTGGAGGAAAATATCCGCCAACGATTCGAAAAAGAGGGTGAGGACATTGGCCTGAATATCCACATTATAGGGTTCACCAAGATTATCGGGGACATCGCCGAAGGGGCCCGCAGCGTAATCTTCTTTTTTATCATCTCTTTTCTCATTACGGGGTTTTTTGTCTATTGTTTTTCCCTCTCCCACCGCCTGACTGCTTTGTCAATGGCTTGCGCCTTGATCGCCGTCATCTGGCAAATCGGTCTTTTAACCATTCTCGGTTACGGCATCGACCCCATGTCCATATTGGTTCCCTTCCTCATTTTCGCAATCGGGATCAGCCATGGGGTGCAAATGGTTCGCTGTTTCCGCGAGGAAATTTTCCTCGGCCGGGACAACCTGGAGGCGGCCCGCTCCAGTTTCCGGCAATTGTTCATACCGGGCGCCACCGCCCTGCTCACCGACACAATTGGGTTTGTCACCATCCTGTTGATCAAGATTGAAGTCATCCAGGAGCTGGCCAAGTCTGCCAGCCTGGGTGTGGCCACCGTATTTTTCACCACCCTGGTGCTTTTGCCCATCCTGCTGTCTTATATCCGCCTGAAACCGGGATATTTACAGAAGGTGAAGAAACGCCAAGGACTCCTGCAACACTTGTCGAGGAAACTGGCGCGCATATCTGAACCCCGCATTTCCCTGGTCGTCATCGTTATAGCAATCGGGCTCTTCGTTGCCGGTTATCGCCGGGCGAGTGAAATAAAAATCGGCGATCTCAACGCTGGCGTACCGGAACTGCGCGAAACTTCCCGCTACAACACAGATAGTGCCACCATCACGGAAAATTTCACCATCGGAGTGGATTTACTCTCCGTCATTGTGGAAACTGTGCCCGATGGATGCATCGATTTTAACATCATGTCCAACATGGATCGCTTCGAATGGCACATGCGCAATGTGCAAGGGGTACAGTCGGTCATCGGTCTGGCCGGATTGGCCAAAGTCATCAATGCCGGTTGGAATGAAGGCAGCCCCAAGTGGCAAATCCTGCCCCGCCACCCCGCTGTTCTGGCCCAGTCCATCAGCCCTGTCGATACCTCCAGCGGCCTCCTCAACGCTAATTGCGACGTTATGCCGATTCTCATTTTCCTCGAAGATCACAAAGCCGAAACCATCGAAACGGTGATCGCCGCCATCAAAACCTACGCGGCCGGGAACAATAGCGAAAACCCGAAAATAACCTTCAACCTGGCCAGCGGCAATGTGGGCGTCATGGGGGCCACCAACGAAGTCGTCAGCGCCGCCCAGTTTCCCATCCTGCTCTATGTGTTTACCGCCGTTATCATCCTCTGCCTGCTGGCCTTCCGCTCCTGGAAAGCGGCCTTTTGCATTGTCGTTCCATTGGCTTTGGTCTCCGTCCTCGCATACGCCCTCATGCAATTCCTCGGAATCGGTTTGAAAGTTTCCACCCTGCCGGTGGTGGCCCTGGGGGTGGGCGTGGGAGTCGATTACGGCATCTACCTTTTTTCCAGACTGCAAATCCTCCTCCGCACAGGCGCCTATTTCGAGGACGCCCTGGCCCGCGCCTATGAACTGACCGGAAGCGCCGTCGTCTTCACCGGGTTGACCCTCGCCGTCTGCGTCAGCACCTGGATCTTTTCCGAACTCAAATTCCAGGCCGACATGGGCATCCTGCTCACCTTCATGTTTTTCTTCAACATGCTAGGGGCCATGCTCCTGCTGCCCGCCATCGCCCGCTGGCTCTTCAAACACCACCGGCTGACCGGGGAAGCGGATTGAAAGAGCAGCAGTTAATTATTAAACGGATTGTTTTTTTCTTAAAAGCGACATATAAGCGATTATTTTTTGAATGAAGCCGAACCGTCGTCCAGCAAGCATTTTCATTAATCGGGACTGGCACACTAAATAAGTCCGTCAAATTTTCAGTAAGTAACTGATGCAAAAATTCCTAACACGAGTTGTACTCAAGCACTATAAAAGTATTGCTGGTTGTGATGTGAAATTACCGCCGCTTTGCTTTTTGGTGGGTCGAAATGGAGCTGGCAAAAGCAATTTTCTCGATGCCATCCGCCTAGTGTCTGATGCACTGAATACATCGCTGGATCATGCCTTGAGAGATCGAAGCGGAATAAAAGAGGTGAGGCGACGCTCTGCTGGCCATCCAACTCACTTTGGAATTCGCCTTGAATTCAATCTACCAAACGATAGATGTGGCCACTACGAATTTCGAGTAAGGGCTAAGCCTGAAGGTGATTTTGAGGTACAAAATGAAGAATGCCGAATTTATCCTCCTAATACTACCCTCGATACAGAGGAGATTTACTTTTCATTGGAAAAAGGTGTTGTCAAATCATCGAGCATTAACACTCCACCGACGGCAAAAGCGGATCGATTGTACCTTGCAAACCTTTCGGGCTTCGAGGAATTCCGTCCGCTATATGATACTTTTTCCCGAATAGGCTTTTACAATCTCAATCCCGACAAAATTAGAACAGAACAGTCGCCGGATATTGGCATCGTACTCAAAAGAGATGGGGCGAACTTAGCCAGCGTATTGGATAACATGCGAAAAAACGCGCCACAGGCCAAGAAAAAGGTCGAGGAATACTTGTCAATGGTTGTTCCAGACATTCGCGCGGTTAATTCAAAATCCGTTCTTTCGAAGGAAATCCTGGAGTTTCTCCAGCGCACTAAAGGGACCAAAAATCCGTGGAGTTTCCTCGCTTCTAACATGTCGGATGGAACCCTCCGTGCATTGGGCATTCTAGTCGCGTTATTTCAGAGTGCTTCCATTAAAGAAAACCCTACGCCTCTAATCGGAATTGAGGAACCGGAAAGCGCCTTGCACCCGGCGGCTGCTGGAGTCTTGCTGGATGCACTTCGTGCGGCAAGTCAGCATACACAGGTAATAGTCACTAGTCATAGCCCTGATCTGCTTGATGACAAAGATATACCAAGCGATTCTATTCTCTCAGTTATTAACGAGGGCGGCGTCACAAAAATAGCACCGATTGACTCGGCTGGACGGTCCGCCATTAGAGACGGTTTGTATACGCCTGGTGAATTGCTGAGAATGGATCAATTGGAACTAGATTTAGGGGAAATTAAGAATCAAGATGATATTAACGACGATCATTTTTCGAATCGCACCCAATGACAAGGCTGCCCATAGCCTGTATAGTTGAGGGGCATGGAGAAGTTAAGGCTGTTCCTATCCTTATACGACGCATTTGCGAGGTTGCCGGTGTTAATTTAGAGGCTGTCCCAAAAATATAAAGATTTTGTAGTCAACTGGATGACGTTTATAAAAATAGCCGGAAAGAGCATTTTTTTGCTCGCTCCGGCTAAAAAAGGGTTCTATAATTGCGTTAGCGAAAATCAATATAGCCCTTTCTATGAAAAATATAGCCATCCAATGCCTCCTGCGTCCAGCTTTAACTGTGGTCGACCGTTGCCTCGATTACGATAACTTTCGCGCCACCATCGAGCGTATCGACCGGCTGCTGATCGATTCGGAGGTGGAATCGCAGGGCGTTGATCTGGCCTTGGAAAGAGGCCAGCCAATGAGTGTAAAGGCCCGGCAAAAGCGGGCTAATTTTGCCCTCAAGGCGTTGCGTATGGAAACGCTGCGTTATCTGCTCGGTGGGATTTCGTTTCGGCATTTGTCGAGGGCTCTGGGCAGCAGCGATCTGTTGGCTGACTTTTGTCGTGTCCGCCATATCGACGGCATAAGGGGCATCTCCAAGAGCACCCTGGAACGGGCCTCGAAGTTTTTCAGCGAAGAGCAGTTGAGGGCCTTGCACCGGACCTTGACTGAGGTTGTGGGCGATGCCGATCTGGCCCGGCAGGTGGTGGGATTGGACAAGCCGATAGACACCACCATTTGCCTGATCGACGGCACCTGTTTGGAGGTCAACATTCATTGGCCGACGGACTGGGTGCTGCTCAAAGCGATCCGGCTGATCCGTGAGAAGGCCGGTTTGCGCCATCGCATGCCGATCGAACCGGAGCCCTTGGCTCGGCAGATGAATCGGCTGTGCATACAGATGACCCACAGCCGGCGGCGAAAGGACAGCGCGCGGCAACGCAAGGGTATCTTGAGGCAGATGAAAAAGCTGCTCAAACGGATCGGGGAGCATGCCCGCAGTCACCGGGAATTATTGCAAGCCTGCTGGGAGCAAAGCGATTACAGCGAAAAACAGGTCCAACAGATCCTTACCCGGATGGAGCGCATGAGCGAGCTAATCCCGGTGGTCATCAAGCAAGCGCACGAGCGAATCATTGGCGGCCGCCAGGTGAAAAACGCAGAGAAAGTTTTGAGTGTTTACGAACCCGATGCGCAGGTGATTGTGCGAGGCAAAGCGGGCCAAGAGGTTGAGTTTGGCAACACCCTGTTTTTGGGTGAAAGCGTTGAAGGATACCTGCTGGACTGGAAACTCTACGGCAGCCGGACGCCAAGCGAAAATGAACAAATGCAAGAGAGTTTGCAAAGACAGAACCGCTTCAACCTAGCCGAACCCATAGCGGCCATGTGCGCGGACCGGGGATTCGCCTCCCAGCGGGCCCGCCGGCAGTTAGCCCAGGAGGGCATCTACGATGCGCTCTGTCCACGCGATCCGAAGCAGTTGAAAAAACGGATGGAGGAACCACACTTCAGGCAATTGCAAAAGCGCCGGGCCAGCACCGAAGGGCGGATCGGGGTATTGAAGAATCGCTGGCAGGCCGGGCGATTGCGCAGCAAAGGCTTTGCCAACCGCTCGATCAGCGTAGCCTGGTCGGTCCTCTCGCACAATCTATGGAAAGTGGCCAAGATGCTGGCCCAGCAAGATGAACTAAAAACCAAAGCGGCGGCCTAAATAAAGAGCGGAAAAGCAAGGACAATACTTTTTCACAGGCCTACTGTCGGCCCATACAAAGAAAACCAGGCAAACGGACCCCAAAACCAGAATCCTAACGTCATAGGAGAGCAAAGTCACCCCCTCCCAAAAGAAAATACCACTAAAATGAACACTCTTCAAAATCCCCTCGCAAAAATCACCCTTTTGGGACAGCCTCTAATTTAACTTAAATCACCGATTCGAGTTTATGGCAGGGCAAGGAGAACGCATCGGCCACGCCCTCGTAGGTGATTTTTCCCCGCACCATATTGACCCCCTTGGCGATGGCCCGATGCTTTTTCACGCATTCGGGAAAACCGGTATTGGCAATCTCCAGAATGTAGCGGAAAGTGGCATTGGTCAGGGCGACGGTTGAAGTCTTGGGCACGGCCCCCGGCATGTTGGCCACACCGTAATGGACGACCCCGTCCACTTCGTAGGTCGGGTGGTCGTGCGTCGTTGGGCGGATGGTCTCGACACAGCCCCCCTGGTCCACCGCCACATCGATGATGACCGAGCGTTTTTGCATCAGGCCAAGCATCTGCCGCGTGATGAGGTTGGGCGCCTTGGCCCCATGGATGAGAACGGCTCCAATGACCAGGTCGGCCCGTTCGATGGCGCGGCGGATATTGGCCGGGTTCGACATAATGGTTTTCACATTGGGCGGCATGACATGGCGGCATGACATCGTCCAGGTAGCGCATCCGGGGCAGGCTGACATCGAGAATGGACACATGAGCGCCCAGACCGGCCGCGATTTTAGCCGCATTGGCCCCACAATCCCACCGCCCAAAATAACCACGCTGGCCGGCTCCACCCCGGGCACTCCACCGAGCAGCACCCCGATGCCCCCATGCGGGTGTTCCAGGCAATCCGCCCCCACCTGGATGGACATGCGCCCGGCCACCTCGCTCATGGGAACGAGCAAAGGCAGCGAGCCGTCCGCCGGTTCCACCGTTTCGTAAGCGATCGCAATGCAGCCGCTGTTCTGAATGCCTTTAATCAAATCCAGCGAGGCGGCAAAATGAAAATAGGTAAAAACGATCTGGTTTTCCCGGATCAAAGGATACTCCTCCGGCAAAGGCTCCTTGACCTTCACGATCATATCCGCGGCGGCGTAGATTTCCGCCGGAGTGTCCACAATATCGGCCCCGTAACGCCTAAAATCCTCATCCGAAAAACCGCTCCCCAGCCCGGCCCCGGTCTCCATCAGCACCCGGTGCCCGGCCGCCACCAGCAATTCCACCCCGGCGGGCACCAAAGCCACCCTGTTTTCCAAAATTTTTATTTCCTTCGGAGTCCCGACAATCATAATCAATCTCTTCAATAAGTAGTTGTTATATTTATTTTGGCAAAAGTAAGGGGCAAATAGGAAATCCTGTAAATCTCCTTTTTCCACCAGAAAAATGAATAAAATTCTCGCTATCCGGTTCAAGTATTTGGGGGACGTGGCGGTCACCATTCCGGCCCTGCGGGCGATTGTGGAAAAGCTGCCCGATGCGGAACTTCATGTGGTGGTGGCCGAGGAGGCGGTGCCCCTTTTGCGGCATCTCCCCTGGATCGACAGGTTGTGGGCCTTTCCGCGCGCCAGGGGGAAAGCCCGGCTGCGGCGCTCCCTGCCCCTCATTCGGAAATTGCGCCGGGAGCGTTTCGATATTTCCATCGATTTTTCAGGCAATGACAGGGGCGCCATTTTGAGCCTGCTGGCAGGCGCCAAACTGCGGGCCGGTCCCATTGCGCCAAGAGGGTTTTGGGGCAGGAAGCATTGTTATAACTGTCCGGTCGAGGAATTGCCCTATTATCATCATGAACTGATTCGAAATTTTCACCTGGTCACTTTCTTGGGCATTGCAATCCCGGAAAAACCGCAATTGGAAATGCGCTCAGATCCCGCCCTGGCGGAAAAAGCGCAAGCGTTGATGGGCGGCCATGAATACATCTGCCACCTTTCCACCAGCCGTAAAAAGAAGGAGTGGCCGCTGGACAACTGGATTCAATTTTACCGCAAAGCCGCTGCCACCGGGGCCAAGCTCGTATTTTCCAGCGGCCCGTCCGAACGCGAGCAATCGCTGCTCGAGACTCTTGTGGGAATGGACCCTTCATTGCCCATCCTCCCGCTCACGGAGTCCCTCGATTTGTTTCTGGCCGTGTTGCAGGAGGCCAGGGGGTTTATTTCGGGAGACACCGGCCCTCTCCACTTCGCCGCCGGATTGGGAGTTCCCACCATCGGCATGTTCGGCCCCACCGACAGCGGACGCTGGGCCCCGCCCGGCTCCGTCCACCAAAGCGCCCAAGGCGGGTTCTGCCCTTGCAGCGGGCACGCCTCCAGTTGCCGGTATGAAAAACCATGCATAGAAAAAATCAGCCCGGATCAAATCTTTGAATGCTTCCAGAAAATGAGGAATATGGAAGAATAGCGCCTCTAACCCCCTTCTACTCTTGCTGCTTGAACTCTCACCTTTTCTTCAGAATAATCTGCCGCGCGGGCCGGATCAGTTTGACCGTTTGATGGCATGGCCGGGCGAAATTTTCAGGCAGTTGGCCAACCGGCGAACGGTTCGTTTTGAAATCGGGGACAGGTCTTTTTTTCTCAAGGCCCACTGGGGGATTGGCTGGGGGGAAATTTTTAAAAGCCTGTCAAACTTGAATCTGCCGGTGACCAGCGCCCGCAATGAATACGAAGCCATCAAAGCGGTGCGGAAAACGGGTGTGGCCACGCTACAAATTGCCGGATTCGGCATTCGCGGGCTCAATCCGGCGGCCCCGTGAATCATTCCTCATCACAGAGGAACTGAAAAACAAAATCAAGCTGGCCCAAATCGAGGAGTCGTGGACTCATCTGCCAAAAGAGCAAATTTTCCTCATTCGCTCAATCCTACTCAAGGAGGCGGCCCTGCTGGCTTCAAAAATCCACCGTCACGGCCTCAATCATCGGGATTTTTATCTGGACCACCTAATGGTCGAAAACCGCGATTGGGCCCAGTGCCGGGAGGGAGAATCTATAACGCTCCACCTCATCGACCTGCATCGCATGCAGAAAAGGAGTAAGGTCCCCCGGCGCTGGCTGATAAAGGATCTGGGAGGCCTGCTTTTTTCCGCCATGCATCTGGAATTAACGACTGCGGAATTAGCTTTGTTTATCAGCCATTACAGCGGTCGCCCGGCGGGCCGTGAACTCAAGGCAAACCCCTTATTCTGGAAAAAAGTCTTGCTCAGGGCCATTCGCATGTATAAAAAACATTACGGGAAAACCCCGCCTTTGCCCCCGCCATTCAGACCCTGAAACAGGATCGCGGAGTAGCATCACGCACCCAGCGCGGATTGATGAGGGTGACTGCGAGGATCAAAGGATATGCCCATAGCGCCCGCAAAGACCTTCCAGGGAGAGAATAACCCCGTAAAGAATTCTATTGTCATCGAGGTGAAATTTGCTGAAACTCCAAGCCATGAACACCGGCGCCAATTATCGACACACAGGGCATACTTTTGGCCCGACATCAGCCTTGGCAGTTTTTGCCTGTTGCTTTCTGAGTATCGAGACCGTTTTGAGTCAGAGCTACGACTTCGATGATACGCCGCCCCAATTAACTGCCTTTGATTTTTTTCCCAAAACCGTTGATGTGAGCGCAGGGGATGCAATTATTACCGTTACAATTACCGTTTTCGATGAGGGCTCCGGGGTAAAGCCCCCCTTTGCATCCGCGTCCAGCCTTACAACAACGCAAATCTCATCTGAATTTCCTGTAAACTTTACCCTGGTATCAGGGACCGTGAACCTGGGAGTATGGGAAAAAACATTGATAATCTCACAGGGGGCGGCCCCTGGACTATGGGAAATTACGCTCTTTCCTTTGCAGGATTTAATCGGCAATCGGGAAACGGGTTTTGGCCCGCCTCCGCAATTCGACAACACCTTTACAGTTGTATCAACGGGTGGGACAAGTGATGTTTTTGGCAGAGAATCCATCGAGGGGTTTCCCGGATGGAAAGCCTCCTCGTGGTATTTATACTATAACGTGGATGCCTGGTCTTGGATTTACCACGATGAACACGGATGGCAATTTGTCTCCGAAAATAGCACCGAAGCCGTCATATTTTTATGGGATATGGGATTGCAGGAATGGCTCTTCCTGAATGAAAGCACTTACCGCTGGATTTTTCTTTTTGGGGATAATTCCGGCTGAATATGGACCTTCGATGATAATGCCCAAGACCGCCGATTCTTTCAAAGGCTCGATAATGGCAGCCTTTTCAGCGTCCCGGATGGTCTGCCTGCGGATTGAGAAATGAAGAGAATCCGTTTTGGCGGCGCCTCCGGCGCTTTTCCAATCCGTTAATTTCTTTCCATGTTGTAATAATGGCTTAAACTGCTAATTCTAGATTTATGCTTAAATTAATTAAAAAAATCGCGATTGGCCTGCTGGCTGGTCTTGTTTTTGGCGGCGGGCTACAGGCCGGGGGGGTCAAAGACCTCGTGCGTGAGCGGGTGGAGGCCGAACACGCCAGCCTGGAATCTCTTTATAAACACTTTCATGCCCATCCTGAACTTTCCAACCAGGAGACGGAATCGGCCAAACGAATTGCCGTCGAGTTGCGCCAGGCGGGTTACGATGTAACGGAAAGCTTCGCCGGAACCGGCCTGGTGGCTATTTTGCAAAACGGGGAAGGCCCCACCGTGCTCTTGCGCGCCGATATGGATGCCTTGCCCGTGCGCGAGCAAACCGGCCTGAAATACGCCAGCAAGATAAAAAGAATGGACCCGGACGGAAACGAAGTTTACGCCATGCACGCCTGTGGTCATGACGTGCACATGACGGTGCTGGTGGGTGCGGCGCGTGTGCTTTCCTCCCTCCGGGATCACTGGCAGGGGACGCTGGTTTTAATCGGCCAGCCAGCGGAAGAAATCGGGCAAGGCGCCAGGGCCATGCTTGCAGCGGGTTTATTTGAAAAATTTCCGGTGCCTGATTACGCTTTTGCCTTTCATGTAAATGCTGGCCAGCCGGCGGGCAAAATCGGCTATGTGAGCGGCTACGCCCTGGCCAATGTCGATTCCATGGACATCTATGTCAAAGGCATCGGTGGCCACGGAGCCTGGCCGCATGCAACGAAGGATCCGATAGTATTGGCCAGCCGGATTGTGACCTCCCTGCAAACCATAGTCAGCCGTGAGACCTCGCCCCTGGATTCCGTAGTGGTAACGGTCGGCTCCATTCATGGCGGCACGAAGCACAATGTCATCCCCGACGAGGCGCATTTGCAGTTAACCATCCGCACTTACTCCGATAAGTCCAGAGATCGCACCATCGCAGCCATTCGCCGTATCGTGGAGGGGCAGGCCCTGGCAGCGGGCTTGCCCAAAGACCTTTATCCCGAAACCGTCCTCATGGATCAATATACCCCGGCCCTCTACAACGACCCCGAACTGGCCGGTCGGCTGGCCGGAGCTTTGACCAACTGGATGGGGGAAGGCAATGTGGTTACCGTGGATCCGGTTATGGGCGGGGAGGATTTTGGCCGATACGGGAGAACCGAACATGAGGTGCCCATCAGCCTGTTTTGGCTGGGCGCCGTCGATCCGGAAAAATGGCAACAGAGCCAGGAGCAGGGAACCGCCCTGCCCTCCCTGCACTCATCCCTTTTTGCCCCGCTGCCCGGAGCCACCATCGGCGCGGGCGTTACCGGCATGGCTGCGGTTGTTCTGGAATTGACTCCCCCTCGTTAACCGGCAACCTGCGAGTCCATTCTCGCTGCTCTCAATCGAATTATTTGCTGGTCATCACGAAACCCCCGTCCCAGTCGTTACCCGGCGGGCTGGACTTCATGGCCACCGTTCTCTCAATGAAGACGACGGATGGGGTGGTTGGAGCGAAAGGATTTAATTCGGGCCGGTTGGGTTCCAGTTGGGATGATTTTTCAAAAAGTTCGATCGCTTTGTTCCAATTTTGCGCCAGGTAGTTTTTCATCGCCTCATCGTAAACGCTTAGGCACTCGAAGGCTTCTTCGCTCATATCTGCGCGTAAACCCATGATCTCATGCATTTCCGCCGGCTGGGTGCGGCCCTTGACAATGATTTTATCCAGGAAGCGAAAGACGCAAACATCGCCAAACTTTTCCGCCTCATCTTTGGTTTCTCCCGTTACCATGGTGTAAACGCCATAGGCTTTGGCTCCGCTTTCGCAACGGGCGGCAAGGTTCACGGTGTCCCCCATCATGGTGTAGTTGAAACGTTTTTCCGAGCCCATGTTGCCGACCGTGGCGGGCCCCGTGTTGACGCCCATGCGGGTTTGCATCTGGCTCACGATGGGCGGCCATTTGTCCCCCTCGATCTTCCATTTTTCCCTCAGATCCACCTGCTTTTTCTGCATCAGTTGGGAGGACACGCAAGCCTTCAGGGCATGGTCCTTCAATTCCACCGGAGCATTAAAAATACCCACGATGGCATCGCCGATGTATTTGTCCACATAACAACCCTCGTCCATGAGAATATCGGTCATGGCGGTGAGGTATTCATTCATCAGGTCAACGAGTTGTTCGGGGCTCAGTTTTTCCGAAAATGCGGAGAAGCTTTGCACATCGCTGAAATAGGCCGAGACTTCCGCCGTAGTGCCGCCCAACTGCGGTTCTTCGCCTGATTCGACCATGCTGGTGACCAGTTCCGGTGACAGATAGGTGCCGAACATGCCCTTAATCCGGCCCTTCTGCTTTTCTTCAATAAGCAGTTGCACCATGGCCCCAATGAGGCTGGCGGATGTCGCCGCCCCGATTGGAACGATCAAAGGCACAACCCGATGGTATTCCGTGAATTGCCAAAAAACGATATAGGCATACCCAAACAAGATTAGGCCACCGCCCAATTTGGCAAAGGTCCCGCCTTTTCCCGTCGTGGTGACCATCATAGCCACCAGGATGGTCAGCAAAAAAGTCAGCCAAATTTTGACCCACCGGGTCATCCTCTGGATATAGAGCCCTGAAAAAATCGTTTTTACCACATTGCCATGCACCCCCACCTTGGGCACTGGGTTATCGTCGAAGGGAGTTGGAGCAATGTCCTGCAGGAGGGGATCGGTAGGGCCTATCATAACGATGGCATCATTAAAAGCCGAGAAAAATCTCTCCGCCTCGGCCTTTTGCTCTTCATCACCCTCGCTTAACAGGATGAAAGCCTGTGCCACCGTGTACATGCCGTAACGCGGATTCTTTTCCGAATACCATTTGGAGTGATAATTCACCTCCATCATCTGCTTTTCCCACAATGGAATATTGAGGAGAATATTGCCTTCTCCATCCACCATTTCAATACGATCATCGTAGCGTTTGATCGAATCGGGGGGCAGACCATAGCTCACTCGCGCCAGTTGCAGGGCAATCTGGTAATAGGTTAGAGTTTTGCTGAAGGGACCGGCGTCGAGATAAGTTTCAGCGAACATAGGCACCCAGCGAGGGGTATGCCCTCCACTCAGGTTGACGTCCACATTGATCAATCCCATCTGCTCGATTGAAATGGACGGGGAAAACTCGACAGTGGAATAAGGTGGTCTTGAACCACTAAATCCGCTAACCTATGAATGTTATTAAATCACGAAAGAGAAGACAATACAGTGCTGAGTTTAAAGCCCGGGTGGCCCTGGAAGCCATCAGGGGCGCTCATACCATCAACGAGATCGCCGGTCGTTTTGAGGTGCATCCCAACCAGGTGACCCAATGGAAGAAGCAGCTTTTGCAGGGAGCAACGGAGCTGTTTTCGCGCTAGCGGCAGACTCTCAGCAAGGACAACGAGACGGAAAAAGATCACCTTTACCAGGAGATTGGAAAGCTGAAAGTAGAATGCGATTGGCTAAAAAAAAAGTCTGAACAACTCGGTTGGTGAGAGGCGCAAGATGGTGCAACCACTTCAAGGAAAAATCAGTATCGGCAGGCAATGTCAGTTGCTGGGGCTGGCCCGCGGCAGCTATTACTATCGGGCCCGTGCCCAGTGCGAGCAGAACGTTCTCTACATGCATCGCATGGATGAGCTCTACACCCAATATCCGTTTTTTGGTTCTCGCCGGATGACCCAGTGGCTGCGTCGAGAGGGCCATGCAGTGGGACGAGGCCGCATCCAGCGGCTCATGCGCCAAATGGGCCTGGAGGCTATTTATCCGCGTCGAAACTTGAGCCAGGGGCACCGGCAGCACCGCATTTTCCCTTATCTGCTGCGGGGTTTGGCGGTCGAGCGGCCCGACCAGGTATGGTGCAGCGACATCACTTACCTGCGGCTGAGCCGAGGATTCCTTTTTTTGACCGTGGTGTTGGACTGGTTCAGCCGCTACGTGTTGAGCTGGCAGCTTTCCAACACCCTGGAGAGCCGCTTCTGTGTGCTCGCCCTGGAGGAAGCTCTGAGGCGGGCCCAACCTCAAATCTTCAACACCGATCAAGGCAGCCAGTTTACCGGCAGCGAGTTCACCTCGGTGCTGGGGCAAGCCGGGGTGCGCATCAGCATGGATGGGCGTGGCCGTTACCTGGACAACATTTTTATTGAACGCTTTTGGAGAACCCTCAAGTATGAAAACATTTACCTGCGCGAATACACCACGGCAAAGGAAGCCAGCGAAGGGATAGCCCGCTACCTGGACTTCTACAACCACCTGCGCCCCCACCAAGCCCTGGGCTACCGGACCCCGGCCGAAGTCCATGCAATCGGAGCAAAACCAACCTCCCCGCCAATACAGCTTGCGGGCACCTGCGTGCCCGTCTTTGGCTAAGGACAAAATATATTTTTAAAAAATAATATGAACACGATTTCCACCTTAATCCCACGTCAAAATTGTCCAAACAACTCCGTCCACTTCAACCAGCCTTTCCACAATATCCGGAACCCGGGAATATAGAATAATAAAAATCCCAGGATACCCAGGTCGCTCAGGGTGTTGAGGTAGTCGTTGTGTGTATAAAGCGGGGCAATTTGGGCCGCAGGGACCCGGTATCGATCAAATAATAGCGGGTAACTGGCGGTTCCGCTGCCGAATATGGGATAATCTTTAAAAATTTCCCAACCCGCCAGCCACATCCATTTGCGGGTGGGTTCGCCCCGGCTCTCGATCAGCCGGCCCACCCGGGATTGCACCAAGTCCACAGTGAAGTAGAGAACCCCGGCCAATACCGCCGTGGCAATGCCCATGGCGGCCCAGCCGCCCAGCCGGTAGCGCCAATTGCCGGTTAAAAAATAGGGGAAACAGAGAAGGGCCCCGATCATCCCGATCCAGCTCCCACGGCTGCCCGATGCAATCAAGCCGGCCCCGAATAACAACCCGGCAAAACCGCACAGGATACGGGCGGCCAGGGAAAAACGGTTGGCGGCTGCGGCAAAAAGCAGAAAAGTCGAGAGCAATCCCATAAAAGCCCCAAAATGGGTGGGCGCCCCAAAAGTGCCGGTAGCTCGCCCTGAATACCAATACTGCGTCCGGCCCATGGGCAGCCATAGCGGGTTTTCGACATGCTGGTAGCAGGCCGCCAAAAAGGTCATCAAGCCACTCAGAGAAATTAACGTGATGAGCAGGAGGACCTGCTTTCGATCGCGCAGGTGGTGGATCGCCACCCAGAAAATCACCCAACCCTGGCATAGCACCAGTAATTCCTGCCAGGCTCTCCAAGGCATGGGAGACTGATAAACGGTTCGCAGCGCGGCATAGCCCAGGAATGGCAAAAAAACAGAGCCCCTGTCCATAGATGCGGCGCGTGCCCAGCGGCCGCAGCAACATGAAAGCCCCGTGCACGACCAACAAACCGCCCAGCATCCAGCTTTGCTCCAATTCCGCCTTAGGGTGATGCCCACCGAGGTGATAAACCGCATAAGCAACGATCAACCCGAGCAGACAGGTGATGAACCAGTCTCCCTAATCGCTGATCGATAGATTTAAGGGCTGGTTAAATCTGTCCATTCGGGACAGTCTTTTTCTCTTTGGCATTGATTGTGCTTAATTTAAAGGCTTTTACATTCAATAACAAAATAACCGGTGGTAATAATGGCGCAATTACCATTGGCCGCCATTTTATAGTCAATAACCATCCAATTCACACCCTATAAAGGAAAGCAAATAAGTATGACCCCAAAAGAAGTAATCGCCTTGAGCAAAGAAAAGGAGGTCAAAATGGTTGATCTCAAATTTTGTGACATTCACGGAGCGTGGCAGCATTTCACGGTGCCGGTCAGTGAATTAACCGAAGACATCTTTGCCGAAGGGCTTGGTTTTGACGGCTCCTCCATTCGAGGCTGGAAGGGCATAGAAGCCTCCGACATGCTCGTCCTGCCAGATGCCGCCACCGCTTTTATCGATCCATTCGTGGAAGCCCCCACCCTGAGTCTCATCTGCGATATCGAAGACCCCATCACGCGGGAGCCCTATGATCGCTCGCCCCGCGGGATTGCCAAAAAAGCGGGTGACTACCTGCGCTCGACCGGCCTGGCCGACACCGCCTATTTCGGCCCCGAAGCGGAGTTCTTCATTTTCGACGATGTGCGCTATGGCTCGGAATCCAATGAATCCTTTTACTATGCCGATTCAGTCGAGGGCGTCTGGAATACGGGGCGGGGCGATTCCCCTAACCAAGCTTACAAAATTCGCCACAAGGAGGGCTATCTGCCCGTTCCGCCAGCGGATCAAAGCATGGACCTGCGCAACGAGATGGTCCTCACCATGATCGACCTGGGCATTGATGTGGAGGCCCAGCACCACGAAGTGGCCACCGGCGGCCAGGCCGAAATCGATCTCCGGTTCAAAACTTTGCTGACCATGGGCGACCACTTGACTATGTATAAGTACGTGGTTAAAAATGTGGCCTTCAGGAACGGCAAGACCGCCACCTTCATGCCCAAACCGCTATTCGGCGACAACGGCTCCGGCATGCACATCCACTCATCTCTTTGGAAAGACGACCGCCCCTTGTTTGCTGGCGATGGCTATGTCGGTTTAAGCCAGGAAGCCCTCTGGTACATCGGCGGCCTGCTCAAACACGCATCCGCCCTCTGCGCCATTTGCAATCCAACCAACAACAGTTACAAACGCCTCGTGCCCGGTTTCGAGGCCCCGGTCATCCTGGCCTATTCGGCCCGCAACCGTTCGGCCATTTGCCGCATCCCGACCTATAGCCCCAGCCCCAAGGCCAAACGCGTGGAATTTCGCTGCCCGGACCCCTCCAGCAATCCCTACCTGGCTTTTCCCGCTCTCCTCATGGCCGGTCTGGACGGCATCGAAAACAAGATCGATCCGGGTGAGCCCATGGATAAAAATCTGTACGACCTGCCCCCGGAGGAGGCGACCAACCTGCAATACGTTCCCGATTCCCTGCGCGGCTCCCTCGAAGCCTTGGCCGGAGACTGCGACTTCCTGCAAAAGGGCGATGTTTTTACCGAGGATTTTATCGATAATTACATCGAACTAAAGATGGAAGAATACGACCAAGTACGGCTGCGCCCCCATCCCTACGAATACTTTCTCTATTATGACGTGTGAACAACCGTCGCATAGACGCTAGGACAACAAAGCGGCGGTGTTTCCCAGGAAGCGCCGCCGTTTTTTTTAATCATCCCCGTCCCCCCTCAGCCCGAGCCCAGAATGGCTCCCGCCACGGTGGCGTTGATAAGGGTGGCGATGGTGGCCCCGGCAAGCGCGTAGAGCACGAGCCGGGCGCAGTTTTCGCGTTGGCCGGGGGCCAGCGTGGAAATGCCCCCAATTATAATGCCGCAAGAGGTAAAGTGAGCGAAACCGCACAAGGCGAAGGTGGAAATGATAATGGCTTTGGGGTCGGTCAATACGTCATTGGCAATCATATCGCCCAAAGCCATGTAGGCCACAAATTCTGTTATGGCCAGCCTTTCCCCAAGGAGTCTTCCCACCAACAAGGCATTATCGAGGTCCACTCCGGCCAGCCAGGCCACGGGGAAAAATAGGATGGCGAATACAAATTGCAGGGTCAACCCCTCGAAATTGCCATCGGTTTCCGTGATGATCATTTCGTTTAAACCGGTCCAACCACCCAGCAGGTTGATCATTAGATAATTGATCATGTGAATCAGGGAGATGAACACGATGAGCAGCGCCGTAACGGTTACAGCCAGTTTGACGCCCTGGGTCACTCCGTTCGTCAAAGCGTCGAAAATATTCACTCCGATTGACTCGCGGGAAACCTTTAAATCGCGGTTGACCTCCTCCCTTTCCGGGTAAATTAATTTCGAAACGACGATGGCAATGGGGGCCGCCATAATGGAGGCCGTGATAAGGAATTTGCCCGCCTGAATGGTTTTTTCGGCATCCCCGCCGCCCACGATGGTCATATAGATTCCCAGGATGGTGCCGGACATGGTGGCCATGCCGACGGTCATCAAGCAAACGATTTCCGAACGCGTCATGCGCTCCAGATAAGGCCGCACGACGAGGGGCGCCTCTGTATAACCAATGAACACATTGGCCGCCGCGGAAAGGGTTTCGGCGCCGGAAAGTTTCATCGTGCGGTGCATGACCCAGGCAAAAACGTAAACGATTTTTTGCAGAATACCCAGGTAGTAGAGAATCGAACTGAGGGTGGCGAAAAAAATGATGGCCGGCATGACGCGAAACCCAAGCGTCGCATTATGTATATTTTCCGGGTCGTCGGCCAGTCCGCCGAAGAGGAATTTGGAACCGACCAGAGAAAAATCCAGCACCAGTTTGAATAAGGTCGCCACCCCTCCCACGCATTGCTCCACCAACGGGATTTTGAGCATCGCAAAAGCGAGGACCAACTGAATCAAAATACCCGAGCCGACTAAACGCCAGTTGATGTGGCGGCGGTCCACGCTCAGCCCGTAGCAAATCAGGAAAAAGACAAAAACGCCTAAAAACCCGCGAAGCACATCTACTACCACCATTTCGTTCACCGCTCTACAGTACAGGTTGATGGGTCGGCTTCAGGAAATGGCGCCCGCGATGGAGGCGGTCATAAGAGTGGCGCAGGTCCCCCCCACCACGGCGCGAAAGGCCAAATTCGCCAAGTTCGATCTTTGGCCAGGGGCAAGCACCGAAATACCCCCAATCTGGATGCCCATACTGGTAAAACTGGCAAAGCCGCAAAGGGCATAAGTCGAAATGAGGATGGCCTTGGGGTTCGTCAGGTGCCCGGCTACGATCAATTCATTCATATGCACGTAGGCGACAAATTCATTAATGGCGAGTTTTTCACCAAATAGCTGACCCACCACGAGCAAGCTATCTGTATCGACCCCCACTAAACACGCCACCGGTGCAAAGAGTATCCCAAAGATGAACCTCAAAGTAAGCCCCTCAAAAACGTTATCGGTTTTGCTCATAATGAGATCGTTCAACCCCGTCCAGGAGCCGAGCGCTTTCAAAGTTATGAAATCGAGCATTTCCATCAATGCCAGAAAAACCAGCACGATGGCCCCCACGTTGACGGCCAGCCGGACGCCCTGGGTGGTGCCGCCGGTGATGGCGTCGAACACGTTGATGCCAATGGACTCCTTGGACACTTTCAATTCGGTATCGACCTGCTCCCGTTCGGGGAAAAGCATTTTGGCGCAAATGATGGCGCTGGGGGCGGCCATGATGGAGGCGCTGATGAGGTGCTTGCCGACCTCGATTTTAAGGGCCTCATCGTTGCCCCCTAGAATCTCCATATAGGCGACCAGCACGGCGCCCGCTATGGTGGCGAAACCACCCGTCATAAGGCAGACGATTTCCGAGCGGGTCATGCGCTCCAGATAAGGCCGGATGACTAGCGGGGCCTCCGTTTGCCCGATGAACACATTGGCCGCGCAAGCCAGGCTTTCGGCCCCGGATAGCCTCATGGTCTTATGCATAACCCAGGCAAAAACATAAACGACCCGCTGCAATATTCCCAGATAATAAAGCAGTGAGCTCAAGGCGGAGAAAAAAACGATGGAAGGGAGAATTTTAAAGGCAAAGGTGGCTTCGTAGGATTTATCAACAGACAATTTCCCAAAAATAAATTCGGAGCCTTTTACCGAGAATCCCAATAATTCGACAAAAAATGTCGATACGCCTTTGATTACATTGCTGATACCGGGAACCTTGATGACGAGCACGGCAATGACTATTTGCAGCGCAAATCCTCCGCCCACCAATCGCCAGTTGATATTTTTTCGGTCCTTGCTGTAAAAATAAAGGAACGCGTAAATTCCGGCCAAACCGATTACGCCGCGAAACAAATTATACATAAAATCACCCATGCAGGCAGAGGTTGCACAATGTTCAAACGATGCACAACCAAAAGTTTTGCCCTCCCCATTCTACCCTGGGATCAGGAATTATTCGCAAAAAGAAAGGACACCGCAGTTACAATCCGCTCATTTTTTACGGTGGGGCTAACCGGGTTAATCCTTTTCAGATCGAAGCAGGTCGCCCACGCGGTAGGCGTCCTTTTCCTTCGATGCATAGAATAGAGCAAAATAGCCAACCAATACGAAAATACCACATAGAATGACAAACCAGTCGCCGTAGCGGACATATAATGAAAGGCGGCTGGCCCAGCGGGCGTCCCTTTTGATTTCCATGAGGCCGGCGCCCCGAAAATAAATATCTTTGTCCGGGCTGCGCAGGACTTGCCGGACATTGCCGAACTCATCGATCCACCCACTCCAGCCGCCATTTCCGCATCGGACCACCGGCCGGCGGGTCTCCACCGCACGGAGGACGGAATGGGCGGCATGCTGGTAGGCCCCTGCCTCTTCGCCATACCAGGCGTTGTTGGTGGCCACAAAGAGGAAATCGACCCCGGCCTGCACAGTCTGCCGGGCGAGGCGCGGAAAAACATCCTCATAGCAAATGAGGCCGCCCACGCGAAAGATATTATGGGATACTTTAAGAGGAAATATTTGGGCCAAATGTCCGCTGCCAAAGGAATCCCCTACCGGCACAATCTTGTCCATGAAGGGTAGAAAACGCCGCATCGGCACATATTCACCGAATGGGACCAACCGCCGTTTAGCATAATAAGGTTCCATCAATCCGTTTTCAGGAGTCACGGCGCAGATGATGTTGTACCAGGTTTTTCCTTCGATAGCCATGTTGCCCATAAGGATGGTTTTGTCGATTCGGCGGGCCAAATTCTCGGTCCAGGCGCGCGCCCCTTCGTCCCCCTTGATGGGCCAGGGGGTCACCGATTCCGGCCATAGAACCACATCCCCTCCCAGCGCAGTCCCGTAGAGCGTATATTTTTCGATGGTGTCGAGGTTTTCCCGGGCCGCCGCAGGGTCCCATTTAAGCGATTGCCGGATATACGGCTGGATGGTGGAGGCAGTAAAAAGTTTCTGGCTTTGGATGCCGAATACTTCCGACCAGAGCAATCCCGCCACGGCACATAGTAGAAGGGTTAATGCGACATAAAACTCCGGGCAGATGCGTTCGTACCAAGTGCGATAGGATTTTCCCCCAATGATGCGCCGCACATAAAAAGCCAGTCCCAGGTTGAAAAATATCAATATGAAGGAGAGGCCGGACGAACCTGTTATGGCAAGGATTTGCAGGAGGGCTGGCCGGTCCCATTGGCTGGCAGCCAGGGGAAGCCAGGGAAATCCCGTGAAAAGCAGCCCCCGCAGGTGTTCTAGAATGACCCACAATCCGGCCAGGCCAAGCAGTCCCGGCAGCCGGACCGATAAAAACGGCTTGCCCTCCAGTCGAGGCGTCGCCCACCAGGCCGCCATCAGCCAGAGAAAAAAATACAGGCCCGTGTAGAAGGACAGGACGAAAGTTCCCCCAAGAGTTACATGGCGCAGCCACCAGAGCAAAACCGTCCAGGAAAAAAATCCGGTCAACAGCGCGCATATTGCGTAAATTTTCAGCGGTGGCCGGGTGAACGCCCACAGGAGAAAAGGCAAGGTAAACAGGTAGGCGGTTTCCGCAATATTGATATTGGGAAAGGCGCCCGTATAAAGCGCCACCGTCAAAATAACGGCCATCGGAGGCCAGATCCATTTTTTAAAAGTTATGGAAACGGCAGTCTTTCGCGGAGCGCCCTTTTTTAAATGATACTCCTGCCGTGTGGCGCTGCGGGGCCGTAATTTTGTGATGCGGAAGGCCAAAATAAAGTTGGAGTCAAAGATTTATTCAACCACGGTTTACACGGACGAGCACGGATAAAGAAAAATAATTCGACCACTATTTAGAGGCTGTCCCAAAAATATAAAGATTTTGTAGTCAACTGGATGACGTTTATAAAAATAGCCAGAAAGAGCATTTTTTTGCTCGCTCCGGCTAAAAAAGGGTTCTATAATTGCGTTAGCGAAAATCAATATAGCCCTTTCTATGAAAAATATAGCCATCCAATGCCTCCTGCGTCCAGCTTTAACTGTGGTCGACCGTTGCCTCGATTACGATAACTTTCGCGCCACCATCGAGCGTATCGACCGGCTGCTGATCGATTCGGAGGTGGAATCGCAGGGCGTTGATCTGGCCTTGGAAAGAGGCCAGCCAATGAGTGTAAAGGCCCGGCAAAAGCGGGCTAATTTTGCCCTCAAGGCGTTGCGTATGGAAACGCTGCGTTATCTGCTCGGTGGGATTTCGTTTCGGCATTTGTCGAGGGCTCTGGGCAGCAGCGATCTGTTGGCTGACTTTTGTCGTGTCCACCATATCGACGGCATAAGGGGCATCTCCAAGAGCACCCTGGAACGGGCCTCGAAGTTTTTCAGCGAAGAGCAGTTGAGGGCCTTGCACCGGACCTTGACTGAGGTTGTGGGCGATGCCGATCTGGCCCGGCAGGTGGTGGGATTGGACAAGCCGATAGACACCACCATTTGCCTGATCGACGGCACCTGTTTGGAGGTCAACATTCATTGGCCGACGGACTGGGTGCTGCTCAAGGATGTAGCGGGCACGCTGCTCAAAGCGATCCGGCTGATCCGTGAGAAGGCCGGTTTGCGCCATCGCATGCCGATCGAACCGGAGCCCTTGGCTCGGCAGATGAATCGGCTGTGCATACAGATGACCCACAGCCGGCGGCGAAAGGACAGCGCGCGGCAACGCAAGGGTATCTTGAGGCAGATGAAAAAGCTGCTCAAACGGATCGGGGAGCATGCCCGCAGTCACCGGGAATTATTG
This sequence comes from Opitutales bacterium, assembly GCA_965226205.1. Classification (GTDB taxonomy): domain Bacteria; phylum Verrucomicrobiota; class Verrucomicrobiia; order Opitutales; family UBA2987; genus JAJFLU01. Next base: position 56,877 of record CBDDCJ010000022.1, read on the forward strand.
CAAGCCTGCTGGGAGCAAAGCGATTACAGCGAAAAACAGGTCCAACAGATCCTTACCCGGATGGAGCGCATGAGCGAGCTAATCCCGGTGGTCATCAAGCAAGCGCACGAGCGAATCATTGGCGGCCGCCAGGTGAAAAACGCAGAGAAAGTTTTGAGTGTTTACGAACCCGATGCGCAGGTGATTGTGCGAGGCAAAGCGGGCCAAGAGGTTGAGTTTGGCAACACCCTGTTTTTGGGTGAAAGCGTTGAAGGATACCTGCTGGACTGGAAACTCTACGGCAGCCGGACGCCAAGCGAAAATGAACAAATGCAAGAGAGTTTGCAAAGACAGAACCGCTTCAACCTAGCCGAACCCATAGCGGCCATGTGCGCGGACCGGGGATTCGCCTCCCAGCGGGCCCGCCGGCAGTTAGCCCAGGAGGGCATCTACGATGCGCTCTGTCCACGCGATCCGAAGCAGTTGAAAAAACGGATGGAGGAACCACACTTCAGGCAATTGCAAAAGCGCCGGGCCAGCACCGAAGGGCGGATCGGGGTATTGAAGAATCGCTGGCAGGCCGGGCGATTGCGCAGCAAAGGCTTTGCCAACCGCTCGATCAGCGTAGCCTGGTCGGTCCTCTCGCACAATCTATGGAAAGTGGCCAAGATGCTGGCCCAGCAAGATGAACTAAAAACCAAAGCGGCGGCCTAAATAAAGAGCGGAAAAGCAAGGACAATACTTTTTCACAGGCGTACTGTCGGCCCATACAAAGAAAACCAGGCAAACGGACCCCAAAACCAGAATCCTAACGTCATAGGAGAGCAAAGTCACCCCCTCCCAAAAGAAAATACCTCTAAAATGAACACTCTTCAAAATCCCCTCGCAAAAATCACCCTTTTGGGACAGCCTCTAGATAGCCGTCTAGTGGGAGATCATCTCTATGTCGTCTCGCAGTCCCAACGGATTGCGCATGAGGACGGGGTCAATGTATTCCGGCCCAACTATTTCCTCTCCACCTGGGACATGAGCGACCCCGGCAAGCCCTCGCTGCTGGCTGAAATCGAAAAAGAAGGTTCCGTTACCGTGGTCAATGCCACCGGCGAGCACATTTTGATGGGAGCCGTTCATCCCGGCAACCCTGGCACCCATCTAACCATTTTCGGTTTGGACGCCCAAAACGGCCTCCCTTTCGAGATCGCCGCTGTTGTATTGGAGGGTGCCGTAAGTGACAAATTCAAACTGCAATTGCGGGACAATGTATTAACGGGCATTTTCCAAGTTTGGCGTAGCAGCCGGTTGGTGACAAAGCTGGAAACATTCGCTATCGACGAGAAGGCGCAATCGGCGACCCTGCTGGGAGAACTGGAACTGGCCGACAACGAAACGCTGCACGCCACCCGTTTCGATGGGGACCGGGTCTATGTGGTTACCTTTCTGCGAATCGATCCGCTTTGGATTATCGACCTGTCCGATCCCACCTCGCCTCAAATTACCGGAGAACTGGAGATTCCCGGATGGTCCACTTATATCGAGCCGATGGGGGACCGCCTGCTGGCCATAGGGGTGGAAGACCGCCGCGTGGTGGTTTCTCTTTTCGATGTTGCCGATCCGTCCGCTCCAACCCGGCTAGAGCATATCTTTTTGGGCGAGGGAAATTCCTGGAGCGAGGCCAATTACGATGAGAAGGCGGTCAAAGTCCTGCTGGAGCAGGGCCTGGCCTTGGTTCCGTTTCAATCCTATCAGGGAGATTCCACCATCAACGCCGTTCAACTCATCGATTTCGATGCGGAAACGCTGGTCAAAAGAGGCGTTATCGAGCACAAGTTTCCACCTCGCCGGGCAACTGCGCTGGCTGAAAATCTGGTCTCTATTTCCAATCAGGAATTGCTAGTGGTAGAGGCCATCGACAGGGATAACCCGAATCTGCTGTCAGAACTCTCCATTGCCTGGACGACGGATCGGGTCTTTCTGGCGGACGATCATTTGATTCAAATCGAGGATGGATTTTTCTGGGCCTCCAACGGTTCCTTTCTGCGAGTGTCCCCCCGCGACAATCCCGACCACATACTTACGGTACTATCCCTAGGTTTCAACCCGGTGGTGGGCGCCGATTTAAAGGGAAACCGCCTCTATATGGCCCAAATCGAATCTCCCGGATTCAATCCCGATAACCCGGATGAATGGCCCCGGCTAATCACGACTGTCTTCGATGTCTCCGATCCCACAAACCCGATCTCATTGGGAACGACACAGGAAATACTGGAAGATCGCCATTCCAATTTTCAGGTAACGGCCCTCTGGCCCTCGGAGGATGTCCTGGTCTGGCATTCGGGCGATAATTACGTTATTTATCCCTGGTTTATATCCATCGCCGAGGTGGTCACGATTGGAACTGAATTCATCGACCCCATATTGACGACTACCAGCGTGGATTTCGCCCCGCCCTATTACTCATTGCGGGACCGCGTCCAATTGATTGCCGTCGATGTGTCTCTGGCCACGCAGCCGGCAATCCTTTCCAATCTCATTTTGCAACCGGAGGCGGCGTGGCGCTTTAGCGATCCACACCTGCTCAACGATCAAATATTTATCAGTTATGAGACCAGCCGTTGGCTGGAAAGCGATCGCATCTCGGGAAGTTTTCTACAGGTGATTGATTACAGCGAGCCATCGGCGCCGGAATTGCGCCCCGCCATCGGGTTTCCGGGCCAACTAGAAGGTCTTGTCGAGGAAGATTCCGAAACTATTGTTCTCTACTCGCGATTAAGCATACAAATTGATTCACCGCATCCCTGGATTCCTTTTCTATTAAATGAAAACGTTTTCCAGGTTTCCGTTTATGACGGCGTCAACGTCTTTCTCCTGGACGAGTTTATTTTCGATTCACCGGATTTCGCGCAGGTTGTTTTTTCAAAGGGACACCTCTATATCGCCATGGCCAAGAATGCGGCCAACGAACCGGAAATTATTCACCTGTTCCTCAATGACGATGGACAACTGGAAGAACTGCCCTCCCTCACGCTAGAGAGCCCGGCACAGGACATCGCCGTTCTCTTCGATCTTCTAACGGTTATTTCCCATGGGCGGTTTAGCGTGACTGACATCGCGGACCCTTTTCAGATACCGCCGTTTCAACAATTCGCTATTTCACCTATCATCGGGTTCAATCTGGATTTTGCGAAAGTCGATCGCACAGAAGGAATCTGGTTGCCCGCCGGTGTCTATGGAGTCGAATCCGTAGCTGTAGCGCCCCCCGCCGAAACATTATTCAAAAATTCGCTGGGCGCTCTGGCCGATTTGAAACCCTTGCCTGCAACACTCTCAGACACTCAATGGACAGACCTTTCCGCCGGACCCTGGGAACGATCGGGAAAATCGATGTCCGATACTGTTGGAATTCTCATTTTGGAGCCGTGGCTTTTTATTCCCGATGGGTTTCAGCCATTTGATGTCGAAGCGCTTGACATTGGAGACGGTTGGAAAGAATCCACCTGGTTCGGAACCTACCAAGACCGGACCAACCCTTGGTTATACCATGCCAGCCACTATTGGATTTTTATTAATAATAACGACCTTGAGGCCTTCTGGTTCTGGAATGACCAATTGGGCTGATCCTGGACCGGCAATTCAACCTATCCCTATCTCTACACCACAGAACTGGGAGCTTGGCTCTGGTACCAACCCGGCAGCGCCAATCCTGCCTGGTATTACAACTTCACAACCGGAACCTGGATAAACTTATAAATCGGGTTTTACCCCAAAGACTACATTTTAGATTCGACCCATTCTTGCACTTGTTTTTCGAGTAGGTTGAGGGGCATGGGGCCGCCGGTGATTACCAGTTCGTGAAACTCCCGTATGTCGAATTGATCGACCAGTTGTTCTTTTGACCATTCGCGCAGTTCGAGAATTTTCATCATTCCGATTTTGTAGGCGGTAGCCTGCGAAGGCATGACGATGTAACGATTGATGGCATGAACGCAATCGCCCTCGGGATTGGGTGTGTTCTCAATGAGATAATCAATGGCTTTCTGGCGGGTCCATTTTTGGGCGTGAATACCTGTGTCCACGACCAGTCTTGCCGCTCTCCAGACTTCCATGGCGAGGCGTCCGAAATTGGAATAGGGATCGTGGTAAAACCCGAATTCGAGGGGCAGGAATTCACTGTAGAGCCCCCAGCCTTCGGTGAATGCGGTGTAGCGGGTGTGCCGTCGAAAATCCGGGATGCCCTCCGCTTCCTGGGCAATGGCAATTTGCAAATGATGTCCGGGAACCCCTTCATGGAAAGCGAGGGCATCTATTTGGTAGGTCGGCATATCAGCCATTGTTCGCAGATTGGCATAATAAATGCCCGGGCGGGAGCCATCCATGGCCGGTCTTTGATAAAAGGCCTTGCCGGCCGATTTTTCGCGGAAAGCCTCAACCGCCCTTACTTCAAGTTCGGCCTTCGGCGTAGTCAAAAACATTTCCCCCAGACGCGCCTTCATGCTGTCGATGGCCGCTGCCGCCCTATCCAGATACGCCTGCTTGCCCTCCTCGGTTTCAGGGTAGTAGAACCGATGGTCCGTCCGCATGAAATGGAAAAATTCCTTCAAGTTCCCCTCGAATTTGACCGCCTTCATAATCTCACGCATTTCCTGATGAATGCGGGCGACCTCCGTCAAGCCCATCCGGTGGATTTCCCCGGCGGCCAGTTCCGTTGTGGTCGTGTTTCGCAAAGCATTTTTGTAAAATTCATCACCGTGTGGAAACTTCCAGATTCCGTCTTCGTCCGTGGTCCCTGTGGCCAGTATTTGCAGATAATTGATGAGGCGTTCATAGGCCGGGCCGACCGTTTCCCGCAAAGCCTCACGTCCCTGTTGCAGCAGCTCGTTTTTGCGAGTGGGCTCGATATTTTTGAGGGCTTCTAATTTGTCATTAAAGTCCTCCCACAGACTGTTGTCCTTATCCGATTTATCAAAAGGCCGCCCTTTGAGCAAATTGTGACAGGCCGACAGGACTAAAGGGAAAACAAACCTGGAAGGGACAATGCCCATCTTTCTGCGTATCTCCAGGTTTTCAATGAGTTGGTCGAAAACGAAGTCGAATCCTCTCAAACGGGAAATATAAGCCTCCGCATCGCTTTCATCGGAAATATTGTGCGCATTAATGAGGAAAGCGGGAATTTCCGATTGCAATCCGTGCATCTGATTGACCGGATAATTATAAAAACGCCATTGGTAATTGCGAATCTCGCGTTCGGCCCGTTGCTCGAACAGCCGGTAACTGAGGCGCGATTGTGAATCCAGTTTCTCAAAATCGGACTCGTTGCGCAGGACTGCCAGTTCGGAGACCGCATTGGCTAATGATTGGGTGGCGAAAGCGTCCGATCTATCGGTCCATTGGCCGTAATCTGTTTTAATTCCAAGCCGCGTTTGAAATTCAGGATCGCGAGCCAGTTGATTTTCGAACGAAGTCTCGAAAAATTCACGGAGACGGGCAGCTTCATCAGATAATTCTTCAACCGCACCGGCCAAGGGCATAAGAATCATGGCCGGGATCAGTCGGATGGCAAACCGGTTTAAAAATGTCACTTTCATAAAATATCGGAAATTTTCTTGCAGGAGGACAATTTTATAAGCATATTTACATCCTGACTCGAAATAGAAAGCAGAAACTAAACCCCTTTGCCCAATTCCGGGCAAGGCTATCAATAAACCCCCAGAAAAAGGAGTAGATATGGCGGAACCGCAAATCGCCCAAAAAAGACCCTACGTTCAGCCAGTGGATCCGGGAACCTATTGGTGGTGCGCCTGCGGGAGATCCTCCGGCCAGCCTTTTTGCGACGGCTCCCATAAAGGCACCGGATTAGCGCCGGTAAAAGTGCAAGTAGAAAAAGCCACCCGGATTGCCTTTTGCGGCTGCAAGCACAGCGGCAGCGGCGCCTACTGCGACGGAACACACAGCTCGCTCTAATTTCGCTTCCTCATCTCATCCGGCCCATTGTGCGGAAGGGTTGGAACTATTGCTTAAAACCTTCCATTGGGTGAGAAATCGATTTCCCAAAATCTTAACCGAAATTCGATGTAAGTATTGTGGAAGGGCAGCGTCTTAATCTCCCAATAAATCAATCATTTTGGAATTTGAATTTATAATGATATGAAAAACGAAATTGAAAAACGAATAAAAGGCGCAGTATGGGGCGCGCTGGTTGCCGATGCCGCTTCATTGGGATTGCATTGGCTCTATGATCAAAAACGTATCCGCAAAGTCGCCCCCGAGTCACCGGAGTTTCGGATCCCCGATCCTGCGGATTACGAAGACGTTACAGGATATTATGCCCATGGCAGGAAACAGGTGGGAAATTTTTCCCATTATGGAGAACAGGCTATGGTTTTGCTGCGTTCGCTGGCTGGCAATAACGGTCGATACTATAAAACGCATTATGAAGACCTGTTCCGGGAGCATTTTGGCTATGGCGGCGATTATGTGGGCTATATCGACCATCCCATGCGAGATACTTTGGACAATATTGCAGCAGCCGAACATCAAGCCCTCAAGCGAGCCGAAGCCATACCTTTTGATGGTGACGAAAACACCAAGCACCGCATGATCACCAAGGTCCTTTCCAATGTAAAACAGTCAAAAGGTGAGGAGCTTCGCAAATATATCGAAGCAGCCGTTCGGATGACTCATGACGATGATGACATAGTCGCTTATGCTTTCAAAATTCTCGCTGAATTGGAAAGCGTCGGAGGTTATCACGGGGCCGATGACGAGCAAATGCCGGCCATCGCTAAATTGCCCCCATTGGTGGCTGTCTATGCAGGAGAGGAATCCCTTTGCGAAGTGGTGGCATCAGCAGTCAGAGTAACCAACGATAACGAATTGGCGGTTTCATTCGGCCAGGCGGTTGCGAAAATGATTGAATCCGCAATTCATTCCGCTAACACGGATGCCGCCATTGAAGCCGGCCGGCTAACGGCGGAACCTAAAGTCGCACGATTAATCGACGAAGCGCTTTCTTTAAAAGATAAGGACAACCCGGCCGTGACGGCGGAATTCGGTATGAGCTGCAACCTGGTATTCGGCGTTCCCAGTGCGGCCCACAATCTCGCCACATCGGATTCATTCACCGAGGCGGTCCGGGAAAACATCTACGCGGGAGGAGATTCCTGCGGCCGTGCCATTCTCCTGGGATCTGTCCTGGGAGCCGTCCACGGTATTGGAGGGGACAAAGGAATTCCGCAAAAGTGGATTGATAAGCTGACCCACAAACAGGAAATTGAAACCCTTTTGGAAAAACTTGTATCGAGCCGTCGAAAGGAGTTAGCGCAGGCATAAGCGGAAAAATATTTAAATTATCGTTAACAGGGACAAGGCAAACCAAGTAGTCTTGACCCTTGCCATTATATGCATTAGGCGGTGTTTCTTTATTAACCATTTGATAATGAAACTTTCCGTTATTATCCCCTGTTATAATGAAGAAAAAACGATACGGGAAATCCTGGGGAAGGTCGAGGCCGCCCAGGCAAACCTGCAAGAGATTATAGTCGTCGATGACGCCTCAACGGACGGCACCAGGGAAATTTTAAAGGAAAAAGAAAAATCGAAAAGTGGCCTCTATCGCCTCTTTTTCCATGAAACCAACCAAGGTAAAGGCGCCGCCATACGAACCGGCATTCCGCATCTAACGGGAGAATTGGTAGTCATTCAAGATGCCGATCTCGAGTACAGTCCGCAGGATTATCCCAAGCTGCCGCAACCGTTTTACGATGATCAGGCGGATGTTGTTTTCGGCTCCCGCTTTATGGGAGGAGACGCCCACCGTGTTTTGTTTTTCTGGCACATGGCCGGCAACCGGCTTCTCACATTAGTATCGAATATATTTTCCAATATTAATCTGACTGATATGGAAACCGGAATGAAAATGTTTCGCCGCGAAATCCTGCAATCCATCAAAATCGAAGAAAACCGATTCGGTTTCGAACCCGAAATAACCGCCAAAGTCGCTAAAATGGGTTGTCGAATATACGAAGTGGGTATTTCCTATTATGGCCGCACCTATCAGGAAGGCAAAAAAATTACCTGGAAAGACGGCTTAAAAGCATTCTGGGCCATTTTTAAATACAATATTAAAGGATAAATCGAATTCAATTTTCGGCGGAAATGAGCAAATTCCGTCCCTATTAATGTATTTGTGCCCCATTCTGTTAAGTGATTCAAAAAGTGATTTCAGGGTGTTTCGATTACGAAGACATTTAAACAGAGAATCTCTAATTATCAGAAAATTGAGATAATAATTTTGATCGATTTATAGTGTAAATAAATCAATAGCATCCCATAGGAAATAACGCAAAACGGCTGGAATTGCTCTTGTTCGCCTGTTTCACTAGAAGCAGGTTACTATGAAAAAACAAAAAGCAAATCCAGCCAAATGCAAGGTGTGCGTTCTGCGACAGCTTTGCAATTTTATTCCGGGACATCTGGTGGCCAAGTTGGCCCGCCAGTAGGGTGTCGATAAGAAAGCTCGCAGTTTCAGTCCATGGAGCCATATCGTTAGTTTGCTCTATGCTCAGATCACTCATGCTATTGGGCTTAATGATGTCTGTGACGGACTCGCTCATCACAGAGGGTTGCTGGCCAGTATCCGGGGGGCCAGCGCTCCCAGTCGCAACGGGCTTTCCTACGCCAACAAGCATCGCGATGCCGCGATGTCGGGAGAACTGTTTTGGACGGTGCTCAAGCACTTGCAATCATTGTCTCCGGGGTTTGCGGGTGGTAAATTCAAGGGGTTTCCCCGACGTTTCAAACGCGTTATCAACATCGTCGATTCGTCCACTATCGGTTTGGTCGCCAACTGCATGGATTGGGCCAAACATCGTCGGCGAAAGGCGGCCGCCAAATGTCACTTGCGCCTGGATTTGAAAAGTTTTCTGCCCCGGTTTGCCATCATCGACACGGCCAGGGACAATGACGCCAAACGAGCCCGTGAAATGTGCGCCGCCCTCAAAGCCGGTGAAATCGTATTGTTTGACAAGGCCTACATCGATTTGGCCCACCTCTTTGACTTGTCCTCGAGGGGCATTTACTTTGTCACCCGGGCCAAAGAGAACATGGCCTTGCGCTGTGTCAAGAGGCTGCTCAAGAAGCCCAAGGGCAATATTTTGCGCGATGATCTGGTGGTCCTTAAGAACAAAAAATCCCGTCAGGATTACCCTCAACCGATGCGCCGGGTAACGGCATGGGTGGAGATTGATGGCCAGTGGCGAGTGATGGAATTTTTGACTAATAATTTGCAGTGGTCGCCCCATACGATCAGCGAACTGTATCGCTGCCGCTGGTCCATTGAAACCTTCTTCCGCCAGATCAAACAAACGCTCAACTTGTGCGATTTCCTCGGCCATAGCGCCAATGCCGTGCGCTGGCAGATTTGGAGCGCTTTGCTGCTCTATGTGCTGCTCCGCTTCCAGGCCTGGTTGAGCCGCTGGGAGCATAGTTTTGTCCGCCTGTTCACACTTGTCAGAGGCGTGCTTTGGGATCGCTTTAACCTGCGGGACTTGCTCGATTTCTATGGGACAGCCGGTGGACGCTTTAGAATGCGAGCGACTCCCCAGCAGGCTTATTTCCCTGGGTTTGGTTGAAAACCTATGGGACAGCACAAGGTGGCAAAAGCAATAAAAGAGAAACATGTGATAAAATTTCAAAAATTCGATTCCCCCAAAAGTCAAAAACTCACATTGATTATCAATGTGTTACGAAGCTTGCCTCGCCCCTATGGGATGGTATTGTAAATAAATAGTGTATATTTTCCTGACTTGTAAAAAGGATTTCTCTTTTCGGGAAAAAATTGACGATGAATTGGCGGATTCTCTTCTAAGGAGACAGATAATGGATGATTCTGACCGACCTCTGTTGTAGTCACCAAATAATAGTTCTCAATATTAGGTTTTTCAGTTAAAATATTTGCAATATCATCATTGTATTCCGGGATGAGCCGTTTATACCCAGAAGCCAAAAAAGGCCTGGGAAGTAAAGCGTTGGATCTAAATTCGGAAATTAAAAAACTGTTTTCCGGAATATTGTCATCAATCCATTTTATGGCGGCGTAATTATACGCCGCTGACAACATTGTGTTTTCTCTCGCAGAGAATGATAATGCGCCTGGAAATAAAATAAACGTCCCAACAAGAATTGAAACGAATACACAAAGTAATTGCAGGGATAATCCTGTGGTAAATAATTTCATTCCCCTTGTCCTCATGTTATTACAAGACCCCATTCCCGCTATCAAAAAATAATAAGGTTCTAGAAATGTACGGCTTGTCAATTGACCAAGCAGTGCGACAATGATAAAACAATAAAGGGCGAGGCCAAGTATGAAAAATTCCTTTTCTTGTCGATTTATCCGGCGAATAAATACAATTACGAACAACCTAATTCCAAGGGTGTGAGGGAAGACTCCGGCATGACTGGGAACAATCAGACCCAAAGGCATATCGAAGCCATTATCCCTATAATCACCTAATCTTTCCATGATCATATATTCATAACCGTAAGGATTCAAAATAAAGGAAAGTAACGGCGATACGGGATCGCCATAATATTTGTAATTCACTATATGGAACGGTAATATGAAAGCTGAATAAAAAAAAGCAGCCAGGGCAATACTAGTCCCAAGTTGCCCGCTCTTCTTTGCTTTGTAACCAATAAGTAAAAGTATTCCGGACCCTGTTAAATAGAGGCTGTCCCAAAAGGGTGATTTTTGCGAGGGGATTTTGAAGAGTGTTCATTTTAGTGGTATTTTCTTTTGGGAGGGGGTGACTTTGCTCTCCTATGACGTTAGGATTCTGGTTTTGGGGTCCGTTTGCCTGGTTTTCTTTGTATGGGCCGACAGTACGCCTGTGAAAAAGTATTGTCCTTGCTTTTCCGCTCTTTATTTAGAGGCTGTCCCAAAAACCCGAATTTTGCGAATTGAGATATTCGACTCCGAACTGTAAGGGAACGTAAGTCATTCAATTCCGTCAAAAACGCTGTATAAGGCCTCTATTCGTTATAAATATAATCGCGTCAGACAGAGGTCTATGGTAGAATTGTATTTGAATATGCAAAACAAGAGAAAGGCTGACGGTGTTATAGACATCGAAATTGCCCAAAATCCCCTAAAAACGGTCTTTATGACAGCTTTATAAACAAGTTAACTTACTTTAAAACAAATGGTTATAACTTTGGGACAGCCTCTATTTAGTACCCATGTTTCAAGAAAACCGAAGATTGCGCAGATGAACACAGGTACTATTCCGGAAGCACCTTTCGGTTAATATTTAAAAATTTTTATCTGTGTTAATCCGTGTAATCCGTGGTTAAAAAAAAATGGAGTTAATTACAAAAACCCGGCGATTTCCCTCAAGCGTTTCTTCCGTGGCATTTTTTATATTTTTTACCGCTTCCGCAGGGGCAGGGATCATTGCGGCCGATTTTCGGGGTTTGCCGCCGCACCGTCACGGTGGGAAGTTTTACCGGTTTTTTGCCGGATTGCGCGGTGGAACCGGCGGCTGTGAGAGCGGGAGAGGATTCCGGCCCCTGTGTGCGGATATCGCGTGAAAGCATCGATATCATGCTTTCAAAGGCTTTCACATTAGTGGCCGATCGAAAGAGCCCCTTGCATATGTCGAAGCGAATGCGGTTCATCATCTGCTCGAAGTAAACATAGGCTTCGCTCTTGAATTCACTTAAAGGATCCTTCTGGCCATAACCGCGCAAGCCCACGCTCTGGCGGAGGTCATCCATTTCCGTCAGGTGGTCCTGCCAATGGCGGTCCATGTTGGAGATAATGACATACCGTTCGAGGGCTTCCAGCGCCTCCGGTGTTTCCACCGACTCTTTGGCCCGGTAGGCGGCGCGGACTTTTTCGAGACCATAGGAGAGAAGCTCATCGACATCCTTGCCGGCCAGTTCCTCTTTTTTCACAATCACGGGAAAGTGATTGTTGAGCCACGAAAGATAACTATCGACGGATTCGGAAGACGGCTCTTTTTCATCAGCCAGCCCACTTTCCTCCAGGCGGTAGGCTAGCTCTTCTTCCACCAGGTCGAATATTATTTCTCTGGGAATTTCCGAGTGGAGGGCGTCGTTGCGCAAATTGTAAATAATTTCACGCTGCTTGTTGAATACATCGTCGTATTGGATAAGCCGTTTGCGGATGGAGTAATTCTGCTCCTCCACCCTTTTCTGGGCATTCTCAATGACCCAGCTGGGCAACGGAACTTCACCCTCGCCGACCGATTTTTCGAGAAGTTTGCCAACCATCCCCGTATTGCCGAAGAGCCGCAGCAAATCGTCCTCCAGAGAGATGTAAAATCGCGACAGGCCGGGGTCTCCCTGACGGCCGCTGCGCCCGCGCAACTGCCGGTCGATGCGCCGGGCCGTGTGGCGCTCGGTGCCGATGACATAGAGACCCCCATTTTCGGCGATGCCCTCGCCCAACTTGATATCGGTCCCCCGACCGGCCATGTTGGTGGCAATGGTGACGGACCCCCGCTGCCCGGCCCGCACAATGATATCGGCCTCCTGGGCGTGAAACTTGGCATTGAGCACATTATGGGTGATATTGGCCCGTTTGAGCATGCGGCTGAGCAATTCCGAGGCTTCCACAGAAACGGTCCCCACCAGCACCGGCTGCCCCCGCCCGTGAGCTTCCCGGATTTCCTCGACGACGGCATTGTATTTTTCCCGCCGAGTCTTGTAAATCGTATCGTGCAGGTCCTCCCGGATAATGGGCCGATTGGCCGGGATAACCATCACGCTGAGGTCGTAAATATCCCGGAATTCATTGGCCTCGGTCTCCGCCGTGCCGGTCATTCCAGCCAGCTTCTCATACATGCGGAAATAATTCTGAATGGTGATGGTGGCGTAGGTCTTCGATTCGCGCTCAATGGCGACTCCCTCCTTGGCTTCGACCGCCTGGTGGAGGCCATCGCTCCACCGCCGCCCGGGCATGACCCGGCCCGTATTCTCATCCACGATGATTACCTTGCCTTCCTTTACGATATATTGGTCGTCTTTCAAATAAATGGAATAGGCGCGCAGCAGTTGGCTGATGCAATGGATGTCTTCGCTCGTTTGCTCGAAATGATTCTGGGCTTCCGCCTTGGCTTTCTTCTTCCCCTCATCGTCCAGGTCGGCGTTGCCATCCACCCCGATGTAAATGGAGGCAAGATCCGGTAAAACAAAAGCATCATCATCATCCGGGCGAACGAATTGGCGGCCCTTTTCCGTCAGGTCGGCCTGGTGCCCCTTTTCATCAATGACGTAAAACAGCTCCTCTTTGAGGGCGTAAAACTGCCTCTTGTTGCTGTCGCTGCCCATTTCCAGATCGAACTTGTCAAAAGCCTTGCGGATACGGCCTACTTCCATGAGGCGCAGAAACTGCCTGTTTTTTGGGGACCCCTGTTTGACCTGGAGGAGTTTTCCATAAGCTTCCAATAAATCATCCTCTCCCTCATCTCCTCCTCCATCCTCCTTCCCGGCCCCGTTGAGTTCTTTGCGGGCCTCCGCCACCAGGCGGTTGCAGAGGGTGCTTTGCTCGCGCACGAGACGCTCGATGATAGGTTTCATTTTAGGAAACGGCATTTCCCGGTCGATCTGGGCAGGGCCGGAAATTATGAGCGGCGTGCGCGCCTCATCAACAAGGACTTGGTCCACCTCGTCGATGATGCAATAATAATGATCGCGCTGCACCTGGGACTCTTTGCGCGTGGCCATGCCATTATCCCGCAAATAGTCGAAACCGAATTCACTGGACGTGCCGTAGGTGATGTCCCGCTTGTACATTTCCCGCCGGATGGCAGGGTCCATGGAGTTCTGGATGCAGCCCACGGTTAGCCCCAGGAACTTGAAAATGCAGCCCATCCATTCGGAATCGCGCCGGGCCAGGTAATCATTAACCGTGACCAACTGGCAATTATGGCCGGTCAGGGCATTGAGGTAAAGAGGCAGTGTGGCAACCAGGGTTTTACCCTCGCCGGTCGCCATTTCGGATATTTTATTGTCATGCAAGGATATGCCGCCGATGAGCTGCACATCGAAATGGATCATGTCCCAGATCAGTTCATGATCGCAAACCGTGAAAGTTTGCCCGAATAGCCGACGGGCGGTATTTTTCACAACCGCGAAAGCCTCCGGCAGGAGTTCGGCCAGTATTTCGATATTGGCATTTTTCCGCCCCAATATCTTTTTTTTCTCCTCCTCATCGGCTGGCAGTTCCGACAACGCCTCCTCCATCCTCTCCTGGTACCGCCGCTTGAACTCATCCGTCTTGGCGCGAAGCTGGCCGTCGGAAAGCTTTTGAAAATCCTCCTCCAGGCGGTTGATTTTCTCGACCTGAGGCCCGAGTTGGTTCAGGTATTTTTGATAATGCCTGCCCTGTAGTTTCTTGAAAAATCCACTGATCATTTTAGTTAGTCAATCTGTCCAACAGCGGGTTTAGACACCCCTATCGCGGACTGTGTTTCTTAAATAAACAGTCCGGCCGCCGGTATCAGGAGGCTTTCAGTTTTTCCCTGAAATAGGCAATCGTTTTCCGCAAACCAGACTGCAAATCATAAACCGGCTCCCACTCGAGGTATTTTCTGGCCAAAGTAATATCGGGCTGGCGTTGTTGGGGGTCGTCCCCCGGCAGTTCCCTGTAAGTTATGCGCGAATGGCTTTGGCAAAGTTTCAGAACCTTCTCCGCCAACTCCAGAATGGTGAATTCGCCAGGATTTCCCAGATTAACCGGCCCCACAGTCTCTTCCTGTTCCATCATCCGCACAAATCCCTCGATAAGGTCATCGGCATAACAAAAGGAGCGCGTCTGCCGCCCGTCGCCGTATATAGTGATATCGTTGCCGCGCAGGGCTTGCACAATAAAATTGGACACCACGCGGCCATCCTGCGGATGCATGCGAGGCCCGTAAGTATTGAAAATGCGCACCACCCGTATATCAACGCGGTTTTCCCGGTGGTAATCAAAAAACAGCGTTTCGGCGCACCGCTTACCCTCATCGTAACAGGCCCGCAACCCGATAGGGTTGACGTTTCCCCAGTAGGTTTCCAATTGGGGGTGCTGGTCGGGATCTCCATAAATCTCGGAGGTGGAAGCTTGCAGAATGCGCGCTTTAACCCGCTTGGCCAATCCCAGGCAATTAATAGCCCCCATGACGGATGTCTTGACGGTCTTGATCGGGTTATACTGGTAATGAACGGGGGATGCCGGACAGGCCAGATTGTAGATGCGATCGACTTCCAGTTTAATGGGGTCAACAATGTCATGACGTAAAAACTCGAATCCCGGATTAGTTAACAAATGGGAAATGTTTTCCTTGGCCCCGGTGAACAAATTATCCAGGCAGACGACTTCGTGCTTCTCTTTTAAAAGTCGCTCGCAAAGATGACTGCCCAAAAAACCGGCGCCGCCTGTTACTAATATTCTCATTTACCGAACAAAAAGATGTCAATAAAACGAATTCCTGCAAGCAATATCATTCCTCTTCCACGAGACAACATCATTGACCTCTCTCCCTTGAGCCAACCTTTTCCATTAAATGAGAAAAATCTCTTCGCTTTAACCAACTAAGGGAAAAAACGAAGAGATTTATCAACAATCAATATTTGAAATGAATCCCTCGCAGGGTGTTGGAAAAAAGATTTACTTTAAACCAATAGCATCCCATAGGAAATAACGCAAAACGGCTGGAATTGCTCTTGTTCGCCTGTTTCACTAGAAGCAGGTTACTATGAAAAAACAAAAAGCAAATCCAGCCAAATGCAAGGTGTGCGTTCTGCGACAGCTTTGCAATTTTATTCCGGGACATCTGGTGGCCAAGTTGGCCCGCCAGTAGGGTGTCGATAAGAAAGCTCGCAGTTTCAGTTCATGGAGCCATATCGTTAGTTTGCTCTATGCTCAGATCACTCATGCTATTGGGCTTAATGATGTCTGTGACGGACTCGCTCATCACAGAGGGTTGCTGGCCAGTATCCGGGGGGCCAGCGCTCCCAGTCGCAACGGGCTTTCCTACGCCAACAAGCATCGCGATGTCGGGAGAACTGTTTTGGTCGGTGCTCAAGCACTTGCAGTCGTTGTCTCCGGGGTTTGCGGGTGGTAAATTCAAGGGGTTTCCCCGACGTTTCAAACGCGTTATCAACATCGTCGATTCGTCCACTATCGGTTTGGTCGCCAACTGCATGGATTGGGCTAAACATCGTCGGCGAAAGGCGGCCGCCAAATGTCACTTGCGCCTGGATTTGAAAAGTTTTCTGCCCCGGTTTGCCATCATCGATACGGCCAGGGACAATGACGCCAAACGAGCCCGCGAAATGTGCGCCGCCCTCAAAGCCGGTGAAATCGTATTGTTTGACAAGGCCTACATCGATTTGACCCACCTCTTTGACTTGTCATCGAGGGGCATTTACTTTGTCACCCGGGCCAAAGAGAACATGGCCTTACGCTGTGTCAAGAGGCTGCTCAAGAAGCCCAAGGGCAATATTTTGCGCGATGATCTGGTGGTCCTTAAGAACAAAAAATCCCGTCAGGATTATCCCCAGCCGATGCGCCGGGTAACGGCATGGGTGGAGATTGATGGCCAGTGGCGAGTGATGGAATTTTTGACTAATAATTTGCAGTGGTCGCCCCATACGATCAGCGAACTGTATCGCTGCCGCTGGTCCATTGAAACCTTCTTCCGCCAAATCAAACAAACGCTCAACTTGTGCGATTTCCTCGACCATAGCGCCAATGCCGTGCGCTGGCAGATTTGGAGCGCTTTGCTGCTCTATGTGCTGCTCCGCTTCCAGGCCTGGTTGAGCCGCTGGGAGCATAGTTTTGTCCGCCTGTTCACACTTGTCAGAGGCGTGCTTTGGGATCGCTTTAACCTGCGGGACTTGCTCGATTTCTATGGGACAGCCGGTGGACGCTTTAGAATGCGAGCGACTCCCCAGCAGGCTTATTTCCCTGGGTTTGGTTGAAAACCTATGGGACAGCACAAGGTGGCAAAAGCAATAAAAGAGAAACATGTGATAAAATTTCAAAAATTCGATTCCCCCAAAAGTCAAAAACTCACATTGATTATCAATGGGTTACGAAGCTTGCCTCGCCCCTATGGGATGGTATTGACTTTAAACTGCTGTAAACGCCTTTTTCCATTTTTGTTACCACCGCGTAACTGAGGGCGAATTTTTTGGAGGCCGCATTTTTGGACGTGCCGTCCTTGAGCGCTTTTAAGACGGTATCGCGCAGCCCCGCCGTAATCTTCGTGCGTTTGCGCCGGGCTTTTGCGGGAGCCGCCGCAGCCTTGGCCGCTTTTTTAGCGACTCTCTTGCGGGCGGTCTTAACGGCAACTTTACGCTTGGCCTTGCGAGCCTTTTTGCGAGGCGCTTTGGCGGGCGCGGGTGCAGCAGCCGCTGCCGCTTTGCGTTTGCCCATTCGCAACGAATACTTGCCAATAAGAGCGTCCACTAAAACTCTCGCGTTTTTGTAACCGCTGTTTTTAACCAGCGCGTCAAGTTTTCCCTCCAAAGCTTCCACATTTTTTAACTGGTCGGATAATGATTTTCTTTCACGAGCCAGTTTCGCTTCTTCTTTCTCAAGGTCTTTAATTTTCTTTTTTATGTTCATAGGATTTCTCTTATTTCATTGCTTTAATTAATAATCAAGTACAAATATTAAATTAATTTCACATCATTAATCGTTACCAACTTAAATTACAACAGTTAAACATTAAAATTTTTTAATCACACTTATTTTTCCGTCAATATGAATAATTTAAAAAATCTATTTTGGCGATGCGCCTAAAAAACTCGATTCAAATGTTTCCAAAGATCGACCGCAGTTTAAGATTAAACAAATTTGGGCCGCCGCCTTGGAACATTTACTAAAAGTGTAAATCGAGTGGAATTCACTTTCTTGACAACTTTTTCCGGGTTTAAGATTAAAACCCAACAGGTATTATTCTCCCGAATTACCCTTCCGCATGGTTTGCGAAACAGTGGAACGTTTAATCAATTTGCGCGCGGCTTCGTTCATGGGTTCTATCTCCAGAATCCTGTCGCCCATTTTTTCGGCTTCGGATAAACGGCCCAAGGCGAGACAAGCATTGCCCATAGCAAGCAGGTTGGCCACATTGCGAGGTTGTCTCAGGTGAATTTCTTGCCGGGCGAATAGCGCCGTTCGCGCAAAACCCAGGGACCGCGCGGTAGAGGCCAGCAATTGGTTGGCGGCTTAATATTTTTTCCGCCATATTTAATGCCGAATAAGGATATTTGCTTAATATATACTTACCCCAAAGAATATCGCCCCAGGAAAATACGGAATTTATAATAGCTGCAAATTTATGGCTGCCGGACGGGTAATTTTTTTTCTGCGCCTTGCGTAAAATTTTTCGCACCGCCAGGCAGCCCGGTTGCCGGCGTATGACATACCTGCAAATATCAACGGCATACCAGGGATGACCGTCATCAATCGCCCGGCTGGCCTTTTTGACCTGCAATTGAAGGCGAGGCTCCAATCCAAAAAAGTCGATTTCCTTTATTGAAGTGTTCGTTGCCACAGTCGGTTTTTTTAAACAGTCACTAATTAAGTAAAGTTCGAATTGGGTCTTTTTTCTTAACCGTAGATTAGCATAGATATTTTTTTATTATCTCAGTTCCTTCTTTCTATCTGGGAAATTCCTAGTTGAAAAATTCTTCATCCGGTATCTTGCATCCAATTATCTGCGTTTATCTGTGCAATCTGCGGTTTTATTTATTATTGAGTTATTTCATTTCAACCGCAGGGCAGGCTTCCGGCAGCGGCTTTTTCCAACCGGTCCATCCAATTTTGGATCTGTTCCCGGTTCTCGCCCTCGACCAAAAACCGGAGCAAGGATTCCGTGCCCGAGTAGCGCATCAACAACCTGCCTTTCCCTGCCATTTCTCTTTCCAGTTCCTCGACCACGGCGGCAAACTCAGGAACCTCGTCGAATGGAATTTTTCGCGCCACTTTAATATTTTTCTGAATTTGCCCCTGTAATTGTACGCAGCGTCGCAATTGGGATAGTGGGCGGCTGGTCTCTTTCATAACTTCCATGACTTTGAGCGCGGCATAAAGGCCGTCCGCGGTTGGGAAATGATCGGTAAAAATAATATGCCCGGAGGACTCCCCGCCCAGGGATGCATCCAATTCCATCATTTTTTGCGCCACATGGCGATCACCCACGGCCACCCGTTCCACCCGGATTCCGGCTTGGGTGAGGGCCTTATCCAGCCCAAGGTTGCTCATGACCGTGACGACCACTACCTTGCCCCGCAGACTGCCCTGTTCGAGCGCGTGCAATGCCAACAATGCCAACGCCTCATCGCCATTGAGCACGGACCCCTCTTCATCGCACAGGACCAACCGGTCGCCATCGCCGTCAAAGGCAATCCCAAGGCGAGCCCCTTCAGCCGAAACCCGTTTTGAAAGAGCTTGCGGATGCTCCGAGCCGCAACCCTTGTTGATATTGCTGCCATCCGGCTTGTCACCCAAAGATACAATGTCGGCTCCGAGACGGCCAAAAACTATCGGAGCGGTCTGGCAAGCGGCTCCATTGGCCATATCGATAACAATCTTCCAACCTTTGAAATCTCCCTTCGAAAACAAGGAACCCACCGATTGGAGATAGCTATCTCCGATGGTGACAAGTTGCGGTGGTTCGCGCTTATCGAAGGAAACTACACTCCACTCATTGAGGATTTTCGTTATTTCCCTTTCAGACTCAACATCCAATTTCCTTCCCTCTTTGGAGAGAAATTTTATGCCGTTATCGAGTGCTGAATTATGAGACGCGGTTATGACAGCACCAAAATCCGCTTGATGGTTCTTTACTGCCATAGCAATAGCGGCTGTAGGCAAAATGCCGGTATCTAAAACGTAAACACCCGATGCATTTAGGCCTGCAATGAATGCTTTAGTTAGTTCCTCACCCGTGGCACGGGTGTCCCTGCCAATGACCACCTTCGGTTTTTCGACACCATCCACATCTTTGTAGCGTAAGTATAAACCAACCACATAACCCAATTTCGTAAAAAACTCAGGGTTGATACACTCACTGCCGAATTCACCGCGCAATCCGTCCGTCCCAAAGATGTTTTTGCTCATTGCGCGTAAAAGTCACGAGCTTTTTGCAGCCAGGCCTTGAGAGCCCCGCCCAGGACGATTTCCCTGGCCAGGTTGAAACCTTCTTTTTTTCCATAAACCCAGAAGGCCGTCCCGGCATTGTAAAGAATGGTGTCAAGGAGTCCCTTTTTGCCCTTCCCATCGAGGAGGCGGTGAAGAATTTCAAGGTTTTCTTCGGCCAAACCGCCGGCCAGATCGGATTTTTGGCATCGGTCGAAACCGGACACTTCGGGCCTCCACATGGCATCCACATCGGCCAACTGCCCCACCCCGGCGACGCGGTTTTCACAAACGCAGGTCAACTCATCCATGCCTCCCCCGTCCGGCATGTGCCCATAAACGACGAGACCGCGCTTGACGCCCAGGGAATCAAGGGAGCGAGCTATGGGATAAACCCATTTCTGGGAGTAAACACCCAACAGGATATAAGCCGGAGCGGCCGGGTTGATGAGCGGTCCCAGGAGGTTGAAAATGGTGCGCTCGCCCTTCTCCGCCAATTCCCGACGGATCGGCATAATTACTTTAAAAGCAGGATGATAGGCGGGAGCAAAAAGAAAACAATAGTTGAGGGCCTGCATGGAATCCCGCAATTTCCGGGCATCCGCCTCGATATTCAGGCCCAGTGCGGCCAAAAGATCGGCGGCCCCGCTTTTTGAGGTGATGGAGCGATTGCCATGCTTGATAACGGGAATATCCGCGGCCGCCAGGATGAAAGAAACCACCGTGGAAATATTGAAACTGCCCGAATGATCTCCTCCCGTGCCGACAATATCAATGGCCTCACCGGCATAATCTTGAAGACCGGGGTCGCGCGCCAACTCCCTGAAAACCCTGGCAAATGAAGCCACCTCGGAAGCGGATTCGCCTTTTTTGGAAAGATCGAGCAGGAAATCCTTCTTCAACTCGGCCGGAACTTCGGTAGAAGCAAGCTGCCGGGCGGCATCTTCAGCCTGCTCGTCGGTCAATGAATCGCCTTCGGAAAGAGTGGCAATTAGTGTTTCCAATTTATTTTGCGCTCAGAGTTGTCCTATTGTCATCGTGTTCCACTCTCAAAAGGCTCTAATCACGGGACTCCACCTGCTCAAGACAAATTCTGCGAAACCGGCCCCTTGCGCCGATAAAAATATTCCTGTCCAAAACCGGCAATAGTTGTTTTCCTTACCCAAAAATTTTCAAACCGGTGTATTATAGCTTCAGGTATTATTGTTTTATAGTCTCATTCTTTCTTTTGCTGGGAACGGCTGCGATTGGCCAGGAGACGGCAGAATCCGCCCCGGAAATCGAACCGGACGACCCCAAAGCGGTTCTTTCCTACCAGGAAGCCTTGGTGTTGGGCCTGGTCGAGGGTCTGACGGAATTTCTGCCCGTCTCATCGACCGGCCATCTCATACTGGCCGGCAGCCTACTGGGGTTGAAGGAGAACGATCCCGATGGCGGCTCCGACGCGGTCAAAGCAGCCGTTGACGCCTACAGCATCGTCATTCAATTCGGGGCCATAGCCGCCGTCGCCCTGGTTTACTGGAACAGAATCGTCTCCATTTTTCTCGGTTTGGCCGGCAAAAACAGGAACGGCCTGCTATTGGGGAGAAACCTTCTGGTGGCTTTTGTGCCGGCGGTGGTCATCGGGTTGCTGCTCGAAGATATTATCGCCGCCTACCTATTCAACAACCTCACCGTGGCAACCGCTTTGATGGCCGGCGGTTTGCTTATTTTTTTTATGGACTGGTGGCAAAAGCGCAAAAACCGTTCATCAGCCGAAGTGGAGACGCAAATTTATGACCTTACCATACGGCAATCCATTCTCGTGGGGCTTTTTCAATGCGTGGCCCTGTGGCCGGGAGCAAGCCGCTCCCTCATGACCATTGTGGGTGGCTGCGTGGTCGGGCTAAAACCGTGGCGGGCGGCCGAATTCAGTTTTTTGCTGGGCTTGCCAACCTTGACCGGGGCCGCTATTTATAAAGGACTCAAGGCAGGTCCGCAAATGATGGATGTTTTAGGCTTCGGGCCCCTCGTTGCCGGCTGCCTGGTGGCAGCCGTATCGGCCGGTCTGAGCGTAAAATGGATGGTGCATTATTTGACCCGGCATGGTCTTTCTATTTTCGGATACTATAGAATCGCATTGGCCCTCTGGATATTCGTTTTTTTAACCTGAAATCACCCGGAATTACAGTCGTATGAACTCTTGCAGGGAAAAAACAAAAGCCTCTTATAGAGGTAAAAACTTAGCTTGACGGGTGTTACAGCGGTCGTAGAATTCCCCTCTTTTAAAAATCAACATGGCTTCCGGCAGGTCCGGCAGATGCCAGCTAAACTATTTTTAATCGCGGAAACGATCCATGGCCACACCTAAACGAAAACATTCCAAACAACGAAGCCGCAAGCGTCGCGGGGCCAACCGCTATCAAGCGCCCCAGCTTTCCAAAGATTCGACCGACGGCACACTTTTTCGACCACACCGGGTCAACCCGGCCAATGGGATGTACCGGGGCCGCCAAGTCCTCGACATCGAAGTCTAACTCTTCTACCAACCCAACTATTGCCGGGAAGGAGCGAGGCAAAAAAAAATCGCCCCCTATCTTTTCCCTGATTTTTGATGACCCAAACATTCGGGTGGAAATGGCTGTAAATAAAGTCCATGAAGGTATTGCTATAGACGCTATGGGTGGAGACCTCGGCACCGCAGAGGTCGTGCGCGCCGTGGTCCTGGCCTTCGAGCAAATAAAAGACCTTGGACCGATTGTCCTGGTGGGCAAGGAACGGCTCTTGCGAAGGCTGATCCAAGTGGCCGGTTTGGCGGACGAACCGAGACTGAGCATCTATCCCGCGACTCAAGTCATCGGGATGGGCGAAAAACCCATTAAAAGCCTCAAACAGAAAAAGGATTCCTCCCTCGTCAGGGCCATCGAACTAGTCAAGAAAGGCAAATGCAAAGCGGTCATCAGTTGTGGAAACACAGGCAGCCTGATGGCGGGCAGCACACTCAAAATAAGGCCCCTGCCGGGCGTGGAAAGACCGGCCCTGGCCGCAATCATGCCGGCCAAAAAGGAACTTTTCCTCTTGCTCGACGCGGGCGCCAACCCCATGGCCAAGCCAGAGCACCTCGTTCACAATGCCATACTCGGTCACCACTACAGCAAAGTTGTGATGGGAAAAACCAATCCGCGTATAGGTTTGCTAAGCAACGGCTCCGAGGAAACCAAAGGCAACGAATTGGTGCAAAACACCCACAAACTACTCAAGCAAATGGGCTCCCTGATCAATTACCACGGGCCCATCGAAGGATTTGAAGTGTTCAACAACAAGGTGGATGTCATTATTACCGATGGATTTACGGGAAACGTAATGATAAAGTCCTGCGAATCGCTGGTTCTTTCCATGAGTGATTTTTTGAAGGAGGAAATCGTAAAAAATCCCCTCAGAATGACCGGTGCGCTATTATCCAAGGGCGCTTTTAAAAACGTGCGGGACCAGTTCAACCCCGATAATTATGGCGGCGCGCCGCTTCTCGGGCTCAACAGCCATGTGCGTAAATCGCATGGCTCCAGCAATCGATTCGCCATCATGAACGCAATCCGGGTGACTCAGGAAGTGGTCGACAACGATTACAATTCCAAAGCCCTGGCCGATATCCAGAGGGCCAATGAAATAATGAAAGAGGAACGCACGGCAAGGTAGCGCCAAATGGCCGCCGCCAAAAGTGTGAATAATAATGGAGCAAAGCGCCTTGACACCATGTCGTTTAGTAAGTGTTTTTGAACCCGTCCCCGCAACAGGCAACGGCAAATAATGATTAACGGTAAAGAATCATCCATTATTTTTGGGGGAATCGGTTCGTATGCCCCGCATAAAATTCTCAGCAATGAGGAACTGGCTAAAATTGTCGATACTTCCGACGAATGGATCCGCAGCAGAACGGGCATCCGTGAGCGCCGCATCGCCCAAAATGGCGAATCTTGCTCCGACATGGGGGCCCGCGCGGCCCGCGCGGCCATGGCCCAAGCCAATTTAAAACCGGAGGATATTGACCTTCTCATCGTGGCCACGATGACACCGGACATGCTTTTTCCCTCAACCGCCTGCATCATCCAGTCAAAGCTGGGGCTCAGGCACATCCCCTGTTTCGACGTGGGGGCGGCGTGCTCGGGGTTTCTCTATACACTGGAAATCGGCTTCCTGATGATGAAATCGGGAGCTTACCGGAATGTCCTCATCATCGGGGCGGAAAAACTCTCCAGCATTCTGGATTGGCAGGACCGCTCCACCTGCGTATTGTTCGGCGACGCGGCCGGAGCAGTGGTTTTGACCTCTGTAGACAGGCCGGGGGTCGGCATCCTGGGGACCAGCTTGGCGGCCAACGGAGCGGATGGAAAAATCCTCAACATGCCGGCCGGAGGGAGCAACGAGCCAGCCACTACGGAAAGTGTTCTGAAACGCCGCCACTACCTTAAAATGATGGGTAAAGAAGTTTTCAAAGTCGCCGTGAGGGTAATGGAACAAAGCGCCCTGGATCTTCTTGCCCGCCACGACATAAAACCCGACGAGGTGGCTTGCATAATCCCCCACCAGGCCAATATGCGAATTCTCGAGCTGATGTCCTCCCGGATGGGTCTGCCCATGGAAAAATTCCCCATCAACCTTGATCGCTATGGCAACACCTCGGCCGCATCCATACCCTTGGCCCTGGATGAAGCCCACCAGGATGGCAGGATAAAAAGCGGAGATTACGTGCTCCTTATCGCTTTCGGCGCCGGATTGACCTGGGCCTCATCTTTAATCAAATGGCATTGAGTATTTCCGGTATGGCGCAGCGCTTCATTTTTTTAGTAATTTTAATCACCTGCTTTGCCACCGCCCCGGTGGTGGAGGGGGGGTTCCTGGGAAAGAAGAAAAAAGAGAACCTGGATATCATCCAACAGGATGAGCTGGCCTTGGAATTGCTCAAAAGCGCGGAGGCGGAGGAAGAGGCCGGCAGAAAAAAATCTGCGGTCAAAAAATACAAGTTGATATTTAAAAAGTACTCGAATTCCTACTACAGCCCTGAAGCGCTCTACCGCGCAGCTCAAATACGTGCCCAACAGGGCAAATGGAAAAAAGTCTATGAATTCTTTAATACGGTCATCGTCTATTATCCCAATTATGAGAAATTCAATGCCATTTTGCAGGAACAATTCGACATAGCCAACACCATGGCCACGAAAAAAACCTCCCGCTTTTTCGGCTTCATTTCGTTTTACAACTACGACGCCGCGGTTAAGTATTTTGAGGTCCTCATCGCCAATGCCCCCTACAGCGATTTCGCCCCGCTTTCCCTTTTTCAGGTAGCTCTCATTCATAAGAAAAGGGGAAAAGAGATATACGCCATCGACGCTTTTGACCGCCTTGTCAACAACTACCCTCAAAGCATGCTGGCCCCGGATGCCTACCGGGAATTGGCCGATACTTTTTCCTCCCTCGTGGCCGGGCCCAAATACGATCAAGGGGCCACCCGCGAGGCCATTGCCAATTACAAGGACTACCTCATTCTATTTCCAGATGATAATCTGGTGGAGGCGGGAGAAAAAGGCCTCCAGGAAATGGAAGACATTTTCGCCAAAAGCAAACTGGAAATGGGGGAATTTTATTATAAAAAACGCAAAAATTACGTGGCCGCCAGGATATTTTTCAACGAAGCCATCACGGTGGCGCCGAACTCCAATAGCGCCCAATATGCACGTGATTACCTGGCTGTGATGCCGGAGCCCGCCACGCCCGCCGAAGGCTTGGAGACCGTAGTAGCCGCCAAGAGCGATTCCAGCAAGAGAGGATTGATCCGGCGGATGCAGTTTTGGAGAACAAGTCAAACCGGCGTGGGCCAAACGCCCCAAGAGGATGCCCCCCCCATCGAAGTCGCATCGGTCGAACCGCAATCTGGGGAATCGGCGGAAAATACCGTCGATAGTGAAACCGATCCGGCGGAGGAAGAACCCACCCGCAGCGTTTTAAACAGAATGATGTTTTGGAGAAAGGGCCAGAAAAAGGAATCTCCCGTATCGGATGAATAATTGAATAATTCCGGTAAAAAACCCGCTCCAGGGGCAGTCCCGGAGATACCTCCCAGCCCGAAAACTGGAACGGTGCTCCTATCCACTTTTTTTTTACTATTAATATTATTTAATGGATGCGCCAGTTATAGGCTGGGCCCACCGGCTGAACTTCCTTTTCGCACCCTGCACGTGGAATTTGCGCAGAACCAATCCACCGCTGCCCAGGCCCAAGTTCTCCTCACCCGCAACCTGGTCGAAGCCTTCCTGCGCGATGGCAGGCTATCGATCACAAATAAAGACAGGGCTGAGGCCACATTGCGCGTGGCCCTATCCCATTTCAGACGCCGCCTCGCCGCCTCTCAGGAAAGTGACACGGCTCTGGGCCGGTCCTTCGGCTTGACCCTGGAAGCCACCGCCACCCTGATGGACAATGCCAGTGGAAAAACCTTTTTCAAAGATCGAAGATTTACCGCTGATGAAATTGCCTACGCCGATAGCGGGCTAAACCAGCGGAATACCAGGCCATGCCGCGATTGGCCCGAAACCTCGCCAAAATAATTAAGGATAGTGTAGTCAATACCTGGTAAACAACTCCTGCCTCCTTCCCTCTCATGAGTCCCCATGCTTCCATCCTGGCTCCCTCCATCCTGGCTGGCGATCATGCCAATCTGGCCGCCAGTATGGATATCGTGGAGCAAGCCGGTTTACGCTGGGCGCACCTCGATATCATGGATGGACACTTCGTCCCCAACCTGACATTCGGTCCGCAAACGGTAGCCGGCTTGCGCAAAGCAAGCGAGCTCTTTTTCGATGTCCATTTGATGCTGGATGAGCCTCAGCGCTATGTGGAGGCCTTCGCCAAGTCCGGGGCAAACCTCATCAGCATCCATGTGGAACCCACCTACTCGATTGCGGATACCCTCGAAAAAATCCGGGAATTGGGCTGCCAGAACGGCATCGTTCTAAATCCCGGCACACCAGCCGAGTCAATACACCCATTTATGGACAGAGTGGACCTGGTCCTCGTCATGACCGTGCAGCCCGGCTTCGGCGGCCAAAGCTTCCGTCACGATGTCCTCGATAAAATCAATCTCATTGATCGCTGGCGGAGCGACCGCTCCCTTTCATTCAGGCTCGAAGTGGATGGGGGCATCGATGCTCAAACCGCGCCCTTGTGCCGGGAACGCGGCTGCGATACTTTTGTCGCCGGCACGGCCTTTTTCAAAGCCGCCGACAAACAGAAATTCGCCCGGTCCATCGAAAATTAGGTGGCTGCATCCTATACCCCGGTTTTAGTCCGTAAAACCGGTAATTGCCATTAAAGCGGCTGGCCGCCCGGTCGAATTATTTGAAAGCACTCCTGTTGAATCAACCGGACCCGGGGCATTTTCCAGCCCCCTAACCCATCTTCGACAGTTCAAAAAGTTAAAGGGCTTATCTATGCGGATTCGGGATTAATTTTTGCCGTTAGTCTGCACTACATTTTGGATGATTTTGGGGCGGGTGGGCAGTTTTAGGCCCATTTTCTTGAGGAGGTCGGCACAGAGTTTTTCCGGTTTGCCTACCAGCCGTAAACGCGCTTCGCGTCCCCCTCGCAGCGGCGCCACCACGTCGGCGCCACCACGTCCATTGAGCGTAGATTTTCCAGTTCGTGCAACACTTGCCGCGCACAGGTGCCGAGGCCTTTGGCCTGCAGCCAGCTTTCCAGGGCGCGCGACATCGCCAGAGCCAGAAAACAGATCAGAATGTGCGCTTGCACACGCTCTTCTTTGTGGTGATAGACCGGCCGCAGCCCCAAGTCGCTTTTGGCGCAACGAAAGGCTGCCTCGGCCTGTGTCAGTTGTATATACCACCGCCACAGCTTTTGTGGGTCTTCCTCCTGGCAGTTGGTTCGCAGCAGATAGGTCCCGTGGGCCAGTTGGGACCAATCGGCTTTGCTCTCGTCTTCGGTGATTTGCAATGCGCAGGCCCGTCCGGCGGCGTCGATTTGCACTTCTACGGTGAATATTTTTTCGGCCAGGGTGTGGCGGCCCAGCCAGCGGCCGATACGGCGTTCAACCGGATCGAGTTTCTGCCCTCGCCGACGCAAACTCAGGTCGATCTGGTCGAGCTTTTTGCGCAAACGCTCTTTTTGCTTGCTCAGCATGGCAGCTTCTTTTTGACCCCGTCCCTGGCTGCGGCAAAGCACATATTGCTCGATCTGGGGGCAGTCGGGATGTTTCACCAGTTTGACCTCCACCCCCGCCCGCACCTCGCAAAAATCGCCTTGCTCGAGCAGATCGAGGGCAAAGTTTTTAAGATGGCTCTTGGGCGTGCCCACGATGTAACGGGCCCCTTTGCCGCGCAGGTATTCGAGGTTGGCCTCGCTCACCATGCCGCGGTCCAACACCCAGATGCGATCGGCCACCCCGTAATGCGATTCCATCAACTCGACCCTCTCCTGCACCGTGGTCACATCGGCGCGGTTGCCGTCGAAAACCTCATAGGCCAGGGGCAGCCCTTCGGGGGTCACCACCAGTCCAAGACATACCTGCTTGCAATCCGGCCGCTGGTCCCGGCTGTAGCCGCGCTGGGCCTGGGCATTGCCCTCGCACTGGCCCTCAAAATAGGTGCTCGTTATGTCGTATAAAAGAAACTCGAAACGCGTCCCAAACCAGCTTTCATAGCGTCCTTTAAGATGACTGAACAGTTCCCGGCGCAAGGGCAAGACACGATCCAGTCCGCGATACAAACGGTTGTCATAGACCTCATCCACATCCACCGCCATCAAATCCTCCAGCGCCGTCGAGCCATACCAGCGCTCGGCCAGAGCCAGCTCCGAGGCCTGTTCGCAAAAACGCCCCACCGCCAGAATCGAGGCCACCTGGGCCCAGCCCACCGACTCCCGGCCCGGCGGCAAATGCTCCTCGAAGAAACGATGCAGCCCCAGCCGCCGCCACAGCGCCAGAGCCACATACACTTTGCCAAATTGACGCACCCACTCCACCCGTATCCGACCCAGATTCACCTGCGCCCACAACGGAGCCTCCGGTTTATCCTCGGCAAATAAATCCATCTGCTCGGCCCCCGCAGCCTCATCATCGCCATCGAGGAGCCGACCGATCTGCTCCCAACCCAACCGCTCATCCTCATCGAGCCCCGGCTCCTTGCCAATGTGGGCCACGATGCGCTGGCGCGGCCCCTTGGCTGTGCGCACCGACTCCACCAGCGTCCAGTAATCATAATCCTGGCCCTTCTTACGACGACGATGGCGACGCAAATACATCAACACCGACCCTGCACTACTTCTCCGAAAAGGCAATAGAGTGGTCTGCACTACACGGCATATTCACACCCCAACCCTGACAACCATGCGCCCTACAGCACGAAAAACCCTAAAAATAATCGATTTACCCCCCCAACTGTCGAACTCAGGCTAAGCTCCATGAGGATAGATCAAAAACGCATTCTTACAACCGCCCCTCTTTTCCTGGCCAAAGACATCAAACAGGGAAAGAAACGTGGTTCCCTGTTGATCCTCAAGAATATTCCCCACCAGACATACCTGACGGTTGACAAAGCTCAGTGGCGAGTGCTGGAGCATTTTAAAAATCCCACGCCGATGGCGGACGTCATCCCCATCCTGATCCTCAATCGCCACTGCCCGCCCTTGCGCAGTTTTTACGAGTTGATTCTAAAAGCCGTCAAAGCGCAAATCCTGGTCGAAAAAGAAACAGACTCGGAAAGTGTCAAGGCAGTCAACTGGAATTGGTTGGTCGGAGGCGAGTTTTCGCGTTTTCTGGGAGCGGGTTTCATCCTCTTTGGCCTCATCAGTTTGATCCTTACCGCCAACAACATGGTACTGCCGAGTCATTCCTGGGAAATCCTGATCGGTTTCGGGCTCATCAGCTTGTCCTTAAGTTTAGGATATGTTCTATCCGCCAGCGTTATGCGCGGCCTCGATTGCGAGGTTTACCGCCCGCATATTCACTGGAAAACACCTGTCCCGCATTTTCGCATTGATATCGAAGATTCTCACATGGGGGGCAAAGAGTGCGAGTTGGGAGTGACCCTGATGAGAATGGCCCCGCTTTTCCTCATTTCCGGCCTCTGCAATCTTTATTACCCGTCAGTGGCTTATATCATGCTGCTAGGTTTGTTTTATATAACGCAGCCATTTTTTGAAAGCCCCGCCCTTGGCTTTTGGTCCGCTCTTTTCCGGGAGGTCCGCCTGTCCACTTCCCACGATTTTCTCTTTGTGCAAAACACGCTCCTGTGGGCCGTCATCAATTCCAAGGTAAAATTCGTAGAAAAAAAATACCTCCTTATTTACGCCCTATATACGATTACCTGGCTCCTTCTCATCTTTGGCATCAATTTGCGCATTTTTGACATCAACGGGACCGCTTTGCTGGTTGATTTTTACCATGCCGGAAAATTGAAAGTCGTCAGCCTGATCCTCCTGAGCATTGTGGGAGGGCTTGTCTTGCTCTCCGGTTTTTTGGGGCTGTGGATTTTACTTAAAAATATTTACCGGTTTTTGCAGAAATTCACCATCAAAAGCAAACAGCATTTCAAGAAAGTCGAGGTGGAAGACTTTTCCCGGCAGACCATTATCGATGAGCTGGCAAAATCCCATCTCTTTGAAGACTGCAAACCGCAAACATTGGTCAATATCGTGGACGCCGTCGATGTCGTGGAGGCGCCAGGGCACACTTTTATCATTAATGTAGGAGAAGTGGACGATACTTTCTATCACCTCCTGGCGGGCAAGGTAGAAGTCGTTAAAGAGCTTCCCTCGGGTCGTTATGACAGAATCGCTGTGCTTGAGCGCGGTGATTCATTCGGAGAGATTGCCCTGCTTAAGAATGTCCCGCGCACCCGTTCCGTACGGGCTTTGAAAAAGTCGATTTTACTGACTCTCACCAGGGAAAAATTCGAGCAACTGGTCCTGCCCTCGCTGGGAGCGGAGAAAATCCAGGAAATTCTCCAAAAAAGAGCCTTTCTCTCTCGCATACCGCTATGCCGCAACTGGCACCCGCAGGCCCTCCAAAAGTTCATCGCCCTCTCCTCATTAAATACCTATAATAAAAACGATATCATCGTCAATGCGGGCCATAGCAACCAGTTCTTCCACATTGTTTTCGAAGGCGCCTTTAAAGTCACGCGAAGAAGAAAAACCCTGGCCAAACTTAAATCCGGTGATTTTTTCGGTGAAATTAGTCTCATGCAAAACAGCGTTTCCACCGCCAGTGTGGTGGCCTCAGAATATTGCAAATCGCTCAGCATGCACAAAAAGGACTTTCTGCGCTTTATCGGCAAAGACTTTTTCATCGGTCTGCAATTCGAGAAAATCAGCTCCCAACGCCTGCAAAGACCCATCTTCCCCCTCGAAGGCCGCTCCTTCGAAACGGTCGATGCCTGTTGACAAGTGGCTGTCCCATTGATTTCCGCGCAATATTCGGTTTGGCAAATGCAGAGAGGAAGATTGTCTCTTTTCCTTAGGAACTGATGGTGATTTGCTCGATGGAATCGCAGAAGCCGCTGGCGGTATCGATTTGCATGAGAGCGCCGCAGAGGCGGACGTCTCCTTCGGCCACCGGAAATTTTCGGGGCATACCGTCTAAAAATCGGGCCACTACGGCCTGCACCTCGCGCCCGATGACCGATTGATAGGGGCCCGTCATGCCCGCGTCGGTCATATAACCCGTGCCCCGGGAGAGGACCATGGCATCGGCGGTAGGGATGTGGGTGTGGGTTCCCACCACGGCGCAGGCGCGCCCGTCAAGGTACCAGCCCAGGGCGGTTTTTTCAGAGGTCGCCTCGGCATGGATTTCAACGAAAACGGCGTCGGTATCCTCCTTCAACTGCTGTAGGAGACGGTCCGCCGTGGTAAATGGGTTATTCGTTAACGGCCGCATGAACTGACGCCCCAAAACGGTGAATAGGCCGAGGCGAAAGCCTTCATTTTCCACCACTAGAAACTCACGGCCCGGACAGTTGCGGGAAAGATTGGCCGGGCGGCAAACACGCTCCAGTTGGTCGATTTCGGACTCAAACCCCCGTTGATCCCAAACATGGTCGCCGAGGGTAATTGCGTCGATGCCGCACCCTAGCAGTTCCTCGGCGATCTTGGCCGTCAGGCCCGATCCACCGGCGGCGTTCTCCGCATTGGCGACGACAAAGTCCAGGGCCATTTCCTCGCGCAATCGAGGAAGTTCCCGGCAAACAATATCCCGGCCAGGGCGGCCCACGATATCTCCAATGAAAAGTAGTTTCGGCATAATAATATCCAACCATCCGTAGAGCCTAAAAAAAATTCTTCAATAATAAGTGGACAAAACCGATAAAATTGGCTAAATAAATAACCCAATGATCAAAAACCGCCCATCATTATCGAAAGTTCTCGAAATCGCCTCCGGCCGTGCCGTGAGCGTGGTTGATGGCGGTGTGCTCGGAATTGTTATTTCTGTTATTGTGGCCGTAGTCTGATCCGGGCGGCGCTTTTTTTAAAAAAACTTAACCTGCGCTCCCGGATGACCTCAAAGTTTCCGAAAGGAATCCTCATGCCCGCCTACATGTTTTATTTTAACACACCATAAAACCCAAAAAAAATGAACCCAGCAATCTCTGCCAAAATAACCGAATCGGCTAATGTCGTGGCCTTTCCGCAAGATGAAACCGGCCCGCCCATGAAGGGCGCCGAAGCGCTCGTGGCGGCCCTTGAGCGGGAGGGCGTGGAAATTGTATTTGCCTACCCTGGCGGCGCTTCCATGGAGTTGCACCAGGCGCTGGTTCGATCCAAAAAAATCCGCACCATCCTTCCCCGGTTCGAGCAGGGTGGCGGTTTCATGGCCCATGGTTATGCCCGCTCCACTGGCAAAACAGGCGTTTGCATGGCCACCAGCGGTCCCGGCGCCACCAACCTCATCACCTGCATCGCGGACGCCTTTATGGACAGCATTCCCCTGGTCGCCATCACTGGTCAGGTGCACCAATGGAAGATCGGCAAAGCGGCTTTCCAGGAGACGGATTTCTTCGGGATGACCCTGCCGGTGGTCAAACACAGTTACCTAGTGCTGAACAAAGACGACCTGCCGGCGATTGTCAAAGAGGCCTTTCACCTGGCCAACAGCGGCCGTCCCGGTCCGGTCGTCATCGACATACCCAAAGATGTTCAGCAAGCGGTTTTCGAGCCGGTTTTTCCCGGCAGCGTGAATATTTCCGGTTATAAATGCGCTCCCCAAGCCAGCGACGAAGAACTGCTGCCCATTCTCGGATTGATCGAGAAATCGCACAAACCGGTCCTCTATGCGGGCGGGGGCATCATCTCCGGCCAGGCTCACGAGGAGCTCCTGGATTTTGCCGAATTAACCGGTCTGCCCGTGTCGACCACCTTGATGGGAGTGGGTTCTTTCCCCGAATCCCATCCGCAATCCCTGCGGTGGTTCGGCATGCACGGAACGGTGGCGGGAAATTACGCCGTTTACGACAGCGACCTCTTAATCGTGGCGGGGGCTCGGTTTGACGACCGTATTACCGGCCTGGTGAGCAAGTTCGCCCCCAATGCCACCATCGTCCATATCGATATCGACAAATCCGAGCATCAGAAAAACAAGCCGGTTAAATACCCCATCCATTCGGACATCAAATACGCCCTCGGCCGGCTCATCGAATTGGCCAAAAAGAATCATTTTACCAAACCCGATTTAAGCAAATGGATGGCGCAGTTGAAGCAATGGCAGAAGGAGTATCCTTTCACCTATAAAAAGAACCACTACATCTTGCCTCAGGAAGCCATCGAAATCCTCTATCAGGAAACGGGCGGAGAGGCCATCCTCACGACCGGCGTGGGCCAGCACCAGATGTGGGCGGCGCAGTTTTACCCCTTTCACAAACCCCGCAGCTATGTCAGCTCGCTTGGGCTGGGGACGATGGGTTTCGGGCTGCCCGCGGCCATCGGGGCCAAGGTCGCCTGCCCCGACCGGACGGTCGTGGATATCGATGGAGACGGTTCATTTCTCATGAACGTGCAGGAACTGGCCACCGCTTTCATCGAAAAGATACCGGTCAAAGTCATGCTCATGAACAACCAGCACCTGGGCATGGTCATGCAATGGGAGGACCTCATTTATGAAGGGGTGCGCGGCCACACAATCCTGGGAGAACCGGATAACATCGGCGCACCCGATAATCTGGAGGCCCTCTATCCCAACTTTGTTGCGATGGCCGAGAGCTTTGGGTGCAAAGCCCGCCAGATTGTCAAGCGCGAGGACTTGCGCGGAGCCATTCGGGAAATGCTCGATTACGACGGGACTTATGTTCTGGAACTGGTTGTTCCCTACGAGGAACACGTTCTGCCCATGATCCAGCAAGGCAAATCGGCCAAGGAAATCCTCATCCACCCTAAGGATTGACCGGTTAAAACAATGGCGGAAAACTCTGCGCGGATCAACTCTCGTGCAGTTTCTTCAAACCCGCAAAACCCAACGAGTAAACGCCCTCGACGGTCTTTACTGCCTGCTCCTCGGAGGAATCTTTCTTGAAACCGAAAGTGGAATGCCAATGCAACTGGCAACTCGAATCGCCCGCGCCGGTTAAATCCATGGTGGCCATATAATCGTCCATCGGCAGCGCGGATTCCAAAATCGAGTAAGTCAGCGAACGGGCCTCGTTATCGATCCGCAGCAATTTCTCAATGATTACGGTGCCGTCCGCCAGGGAAAAGGTCCGAACGGAGCCGACACCCTCGCCCTCCAGACGGCTTTCCACCACCGCCTCAATATAATTGGGCAAGCCGTTAAAATCGCTGATGGTCGCCCAAACCTCCTTGGCAGGGGCATTGATAATGGATTTCATCGAAACATTCGCCATAATAGTTTTCCAAGTTGATGGTTAATTTTTTAAACGCCAGAAGAAACCGAATAGGTTATTTATTCTTTCCAAATATTGAGATCGAAAGTATTTGTGGCTTGAATTTTTGATTGTAATGACTGCCAAGAGATTTACATTTTACACCACAAGTCATTTTATCAGAAGATGCAAGGAGCGGCGCTTATCTCAAAACGAGGCGGAATTTGCAGTTGATAATCCTGATCGAAAGATTCAACAATACAGCGGTAAAAACAATGGCATTGTCTTTAAATATTTTAAAAAATACGGCTCCAAGACGTTAATTGTGGTAGCTGAAACCTATAAAAATGAGTGTTGGCTCTTAACCGCATACTATGACGACTCATCAATATAATTTCACAGTGCACGGGGGCAATCCACCGACAATCGAAATCGACAGCCAGGCCTCAGCTATCTATATTCGATTCAAACATGCGCCGGTGGCCCGCTCCATCGATCAACAATCGCCGGAAAGAACCATTGTCCTCGACCTGGACAAGGATGGCGAGGTTGTCGGTATAGAGGCCGTGGGGCCAATGGACGTATCGCTGAATTCGATATTGGAGGCTGCAAAAGTCCAGGCTCCCGGCATAGATTTCATGGACGCTCCATTAAAAGCATCGAATACGGCATTGGCTTAATTTTTCTCGATCTCTGGATCATTTCAATTATTGAGATTTCTTAAAATCAAGAGAGCCTGTCCAGGCGCAGGCGATGCCGTTCGTCGAACAACCTCCAGGCGATGATGCGCAATGCCAGAAGGATGCCGAAACCGGTCGTGGCGGAAATGATGAACATGATCAGTATCTGGTATTTAACCGCTTCGATCACCGGGCTGCCGGCCAGGATTTGACCGGTCATCATTCCCGGCAGGCTGACAATTCCCGCTGTCGCCATGGCGTTGATGCTGGGGATCATGCCCGCTCTCATGCCTTCGCGCCTCAGGTCGGCGATGGCCTGGCTGCGGTCCTGGCCAAGGAGGAGCCGCTGCTCGATGATGGCGCTGCTTTGGGAAACGCCCAAAGTAAGCGCATTCATGCTTATGGCAATGCCCGTCATGGTGTTGCCGGCCAGCATCCCAAACAGCGGTATGGCATATCGGGGAGTATACCAGGGGTCGGCCCCCACGATCACAGTCAGGGTAAGCAGCAATACGGCAACCGAGGACAGGAAAATGGATCCGGCCCCAATGCCGTAACCGCTCCAGCCTTTCAGCCGCCTGCTTTGCCGGGCGATAATCTCCCTGCTTGCGGCCAAAATCATAACCGTTCCCACCAGGCAAATCCAGATCGGCTCCGTGCTGGCAAATACAAATCTCAACACCAGGCCGACGAGCAGCAGTTGAACGGTGGTTCGCAGCGCCGCCACCAGAATCTGGCCGCCCAACCCGAGCCGCAGGCGAAAACTGAGACCGGCCAGGGCCAAGACCAGAACCGCGGCAATGGAGAGATCGAGGGCGGTAAGCGGTATCACATTCATAAGCTGCCAACCCCCGTTTTTTCCATCAAAGATCCATTATCGAGATGATAACGGGTATGGGACACCCTTGCGGCCTGCTCATCATCATGGGTAACCCACAGAATGGCGCAACCCGTTCCCTTCCGGTATTCCGCTACCAGCAATTCCATTTTGGCAACATTTTCGGAATCGAGGCTCTTGGTCGGTTCATCCAGCAAAAGAACTTCCGGTTGGTTGGCCAACAGGCGGATGAGGGCCAGCCGTTGTTTTTCACCCGAAGAAAGGCGGCTAATTTCCCAACCGGCGACATCGGGATCGAAGCCGATTTTGCCAAGGTGGTTTTCATCCAAATTGACGATATGCTCCCCCACGGTGGGATGCCACCAATGGCTTTCCGCCGGCAGCATGCCAACCTGCCGCCTCCACAAAGGGGCTGGCACACTGGAACATTCCGAGTCGTCGAGGCAAACCGAGCCCCCATGGGGGTCGAGATCAGCCAGCGCCCGCAACAGCAGGGTCTTGCCCGAACCCGATGGCCCAGTCAAAGCAAGACAGGCAGAGCCTTCAATGACGAAGCTGAACGGCCCCATTGGCTCAGGCCCATAAATAAGATTTTTAACTCGAAATCGACTCATCTCAAATGCCCTTATTCTCAAATCTATGCAGGCATTACCCTGCGGCTATGCGATTAAAGTTCAAGGCATTTATAAACCGGGACCACATAAAGGCCTCGCCTCTTTGCTTTGCAGGATTTCACTGCCAACCTGACGCCAAACCTATCATGGCAAACGCTTTCTGATTTTCAGACCCGCAAAAACCCATATAAAATTCTTCGTTATAGGACTTGGAATAATTTCAAAACACGTCTATGTGTAAATAAAAATGAAGTAGTGAATATAAGTTTGGCGATACCTTTTTGAAAAAAAATGAGCTTCAATCAAAGCAGAGAGCATTATATTTTTTTATTTATCAATTAAATGAAATCAGTAGTCATAATCGAAGATCAAAAGATGCTTTCTGAACTAATCAGAAACCTTTTACGCGATGAATTATGGCTCCAGGTCGTGGCCGAATGCCCCGATGGCGTATCCGGTCTGGAAACTACGCTGGAAAAGAAACCTGATATGGTCATTCTGGATTTGATGCTCCCGAAAATGGATGGCACTACCGTTTTGCGTTAAATTAAGCATCACCTACCCGAGACAAAAGTATTGACCATTTCAGCCAATTTTACCCCGGAAATCGTCAAGGCGCTGGCGGAAAACGGAGCCAACGGATTTATTTCTAAGGGCGAGAGTGTGACTCAATTGAAAGAAGCCGCCACCCATGTCGTCGCGGGAGGGGTTTACTACTGCCCGGAAACGAGCAGGTTGCTGAGGGAATCCCTCATTCGGGCTCCCAAATCCAAGGCAAAATCAACTCTCTCAAAAAGGGAAACCGATGTTTTGCAATTGGTCGGAGAAGGCTACATCTCGAGGGAAATTGCGGATTTCCTTGGCATCAGCGTCCGGACCATTGAGGCTCATCGAACCAATATCATGCGCAAACTGAATTTAAGGAACGCCACCGATATGGTTCGCACAGCGGTTAAATTGAAACTGGTCATTCCCTAGTCAGCGAAAACTGGCGGCGGGGGGAAACCGGTCAGGCTCAACTATTTATCTATTTTAAAGCTGAAAAATATGTCATTCATGTGCAAAGTTGAATAAATTGAAAACGACCGAATTTGTTTAAATATGAAATCAGCCGGCATCAATACACCTCCAAATATTCTCAATCGGAAAACAACGCACCAGTTCGTCAAACGACCCTGGAAGGATCAAACTTTATACCACCGGCTGGTTTTTCTGTTCCAAAAGGAAATCGCCTCCGAGCTGGAAAAAATGAAGCATTGTGCGCAAAATCAGGATATGGGCAATATGCACGATCACGCCCATAAATTAATGGGGAATTGCGCCGTGGTCGGAGCAGAGAGGGTTTGGAGTCTCGTTGCTTGCGTTTGCAGAAAATCCGGCTCCGGCAACGCAATCAATATGGATGCCCACAATTGTCCGGTTAACCTGAATTTAAAACTTTGTAAATCGTTAATTTTTATAAACTTGTGAGTTATTTTTAGTGTGACGCATTTGAACTTCCATCAATTTCACTATATTTTGGGGTATAAATTCTGTATCTTGTTGATCATGAATCAACAACGTATGGTTTTCTCCCAAATTTTTGACCTTTTGCATCGTGAACAGTTTCAACGATGCGTCAAACGCTATAGTGGGGACAAGCGTGTCCGTTCCTTTTCCTGCCGGGATCAATTCTTGTGCATGGCCTTCGCTCAATTGACTCGACGTGAAAGTCTCAACGATATCGTTACCTGTTTGTGTGCCCATAGTGACAAACTCTTTTCTATGGGCATTCGCAGTAATATCGCCAAGAGTACTTTGGCCGATGCCAATGAACAACGCAACTGGCGCATCTATGCGGACTTGGCATACGTGCTCATTAAAAAGGCTCGCAGGCTCTATGCCGATGAAGCGTTGGACTTTGAACTCGAAGAGACCGTTTATGCTTTAGACGCCACGACCATTGACTTGTGTTTGAGCCTCTTTCCATGGGCCCATTTTCGTACAACCAAAGCGGCGGTAAAGCTGCACACGCAGATCGATTTGCGCGGTTCGATTCCGACCTTTATCGAGATCACTCCGGGAAAAGTTCACGACGTAAACATGCTTGATGCCCTTGTTCTTGAGCCTGGAGCCTATTATGTGCTTGATCGCGGCTATGTCGATTTTGCCCGCTTGTTCCTCTTTAGCGAAGCGATGGCCTACTTTGTCATCCGCGCCAAAAGCCATTTGAATTATAATACCATCCCATAGGGGCGAGGCAAGCTTCGTAACCCATTGATAATCAATTTGAGTTTTTGACTTTTGGGGGAATCGAATTTTTGAAATTTTATCACATGTTTCTCTTTTATTGCTTTTGCCACCTTGTGCTGTCCCATAGGTTTTCAACCAAACCCAGGGAAATAAGCCTGCTGGGGAGTCGCTCGCATTCTAAAGCGTCCACCGGCTGTCCCATAGAAATCGAGCAAGTCCCGCAGGTTAAAGCGATCCCAAAGCACGCCTCTGACAAGTGTGAACAGGCGGACAAAACTATGCTCCCAGCGGCTCAACCAGGCCTGGAAGCGGAGCAGCACATAGAGCAGCAAAGCGCTCCAAATCTGCCAGCGCACGGCATTGGCGCTATGGCCGAGGAAATCGCACAAGTTGAGCGTTTGTTTGATTTGGCGGAAGCAGGTTTCAATGGACCAGCGGCAGCGATACAGTTCGCTGATCGTATGGGGCGACCACTGCAAATTATTAGTCAAAAATTCCATCACTCGCCACTGGCCATCAATCTCCACCCATGCCGTTACCCGGCGCATCGGCTGGGGATAATCCTGACGGGATTTTTTGTTCTTAAGGACCACCAGATCATCGCGCAAAATATTGCCCTTGGGCTTCTTGAGCAGCCTCTTGACACAGCGCAAGGCCATGTTCTTTTTGGCCCGGGTGACAAAGTAAATGCCCCTCAAGGACAAGTCAAAGAGGTGGGCCAAATCGATGTAGGCCTTGTCAAACAATACGATTTCACCGGCTTTGAGGGCGGCGCACATTTCACGGGCTCGTTTGGCGTCATTGTCCCTGGCCGTGTCGATGATGGCAAACCGGGGCAGAAAACTTTGCAAATCCAGGCGCAAGTGACATTTGGCAGCCGCCTTTCGCCGACGATGTTTAGCCCAATCCATGCAGTTGGCGACCAAACCGATAGTGGACGAATCGACGATGTTGATAACGCGTTTGAAACGTCGGGGAAACCCCTTGAAATTACCACCCGCAAACCCCGGAGACAACGACTGCAAGTGCTTGAGCACCGACCAAAACAGTTCTCCCGACATCGCGGCATCGCGATGCTTGTTGGCGTAGGAAAGCCCGTTGCGACTGGGAGCGCTGGCCCCCCGGATACTGGCCAGCAACCCTCTGTGATGAGCGAGTCCGTCACAGACATCATTAAGCCCAATAGCATGAGTGATCTGAGCATAGAGCAAACTAACGATATGGCTCCATGGACTGAAACTGCGAGCTTTCTTATCGACACCCTACTGGCGGGCCAACTTGGCCACCAGATGTCCCGGAATAAAATTGCAAAGCTGTCGCAGAACGCACACCTTGCATTTGGCTGGATTTGCTTTTTGTTTTTTCATAGTA
Organism: Opitutales bacterium; assembly: GCA_965226205.1. GTDB lineage: Bacteria > Verrucomicrobiota > Verrucomicrobiia > Opitutales > UBA2987 > JAJFLU01. Next base: position 97,598 of record CBDDCJ010000022.1, read on the forward strand.
ACCTGCTTCTAGTGAAACAGGCGAACAAGAGCAATTCCAGCCGTTTTGCGTTATTTCCTATGGGATGCTAATGTTTGAATTATATACGTTTGCGTTCCCTCAAAGTAGTCCACGGCAGTGGTGTTTGCAGTGACCAAGTAATTCGCTTTAGAGGATTCTATGCCTCCAAAGATTATCCCCAGAAGCTCAGGCGTATACGCTTTTACGATGCAGATAACGGTAGGCATTTCATCTATTTGACCAATAATTTTACCCTTCCAGCCTTGATTATCTGCCAGATGTATAAAGGGCGTTGGAAAATCGAATTGTTTTTCAAGTGGATTAAGCAGCACTTACGGATCAAAAAATTCTTTGGCACTTCGCCCAACGCAGTAAAGACGCAAGTATGGATTGCCATCAGTGCTTACGTGTTGATGGCGATCCTAAAAAAACAGTGGCAATTGGAATTGAGTCTTCACCGAATATCACAGGTATTGAGCTTGAGCGTTTTTGAAAAAGTCCCTCTCTATGAACTACTTACAAAACCGGATCACAGCAGTGCGAGCAGCGATCACTCTAACCAGTTGACCTTCAACTACTTTTAACCGGACACTACTGACATAGGATGTATTGTTAGACCTAAGAAAGAATCGACCTTTCCGCCTAATGGCTGCACGGCTCCATAAACCAATGCGACGCTCAAAACCATAATGCAAGTAAAGCAATAAAACAATTCCAATACCATCCCATAGGGGTGAGGCAAGCTTCGTAACCCATTGATAATCAATGTGAGTTTTTGACTTTTGGGGGAATCGAATTTTTGAAATTTTATCACATGTTTCTCTTTTATTGCTTTTGCCATCTTGTGCTGTCCCATAGGTTTTCAACTAAACCCAGGGAAATAAGCCTGTTGGGGAGTCGCTCGCATTCTAAAGCGTCCACCGGCTGTCCCATAGAAATCGAGCAAGTCCCGCAGGTTAAAGCGATCCCAAAGCACGCCTCTGACAAGTGTGAACAGGCGGACAAAACTATGCTCCCAGCGGCTCAACCAGGCCTGGAACCGGAGCAGCACATAGAGCAGCAAAGCGGTCCAAATCTGCCAGCGCACGGCATTGGCGCTATGGCCGAGGAAATCGCACAAGTTGAGCGTTTGTTTGATCTGGCGGAAGAAGGTTTCAATGGACCAGCGGCAGCGATACAGTTCGCTGATCGTATAGGGCGACCACTGCAAATTATTAGTCAAAAATTCCATCACTCGCCACTGGCCATCAATCTCCACCCATGCCGTTACCCGGCGCATCGGCTGGGGATAATCCTGACGGGATTTTTTGTTCTTAAGGACCACCAGATCATCGCGCAAAATATTGCCCTTGGGCTTCTTGAGCAGCCTCTTGACACAGCGCAAGGCCATGTTCTCTTTGGCCCGGGTGACAAAGTAAATGCCCCTCGAGGACAAGTCAAAGAGGTGGGCCAAATCGATGTAGGCCTTGTCAAACAATACGATTTCACCGGCTTTGAGGGCGGCGCACATTTCACGGGCTCGTTTGGCGTCATTGTCCCTGGCCGTGTCGATGATGGCAAACCGGGGCAGAAAACTTTTCAAATCCAGGCGCATGTGACATTTGGCAGCCGCCTTTCGCCGACGGTGTTTGGCCCAATCCATGCAGTTGGCGACCAAACCGATAGTGGACGAATCGACGATGTTGATAACGCGTTTGAAACGTCGGGGAAACCCCTTGAATTTACCACCCGCAAACCCCGGAGACAACGACTGCAAGTGCTTGAGCACCGTCCAAAACAGTTCTCCCGACATCGCGGCATCGCGATGCTTGTTGGCGTAGGAAAGCCAGTTGCGACTGGGAGCGCTGGCCCCCCGGATACTGGCCAGCAACCCTCTGTGATGAGCGAGTCCGTCACAGACATCATTAAGCCCAATAGCATGAGTGATCTGAGCATAGAGCAAACTAACGATATGGCTCCATGGACTGAAACTGCGAGCTTTCTTATCGACACCCTACTGGCGGGCCAACTTGGCCACCAGATGTCCCGGAATAAAATTGCAAAGCTGTCGCAGAACGCACACCTTGCATTTGGCTGGATTTGCTTTTTGTTTTTTCATAGTAACCTGCTTCTAGTGAAACAGGCGAACAAGAGCAATTCCAGCCGTTTTGCGTTATTTCCTATGGGATGCTATTGAAACAATTCCCAAAATTCCTAATATCGAAAATAAAATAATCTTTTTGTATACAATATTATTGAATGAAACTTCAATGTTCGAAAAATGATTCATTTCAACCAATTTATTTTGGGAAATTTCCAGGATGTCATTAGTGCTTCCACTCAGTATAGCTGAGTATTGTTTGGATTGATTATCAATGAATCCACGACCCTGGGATTGTTCTATAATTAGTCCGGCCAAAAAAACTGACAAGAGAATCATCGGAAAAATCCAACCACCGATTTCGAAGGATCGAAGTCCATGCAATTCGGCATAATATTTATATATTCTCCTGATTGGAATTATCCATAAAACGGATATGGCAAAGATTAATACTAGCAAAGATAATAGGAACATTCCCTCTTGAAATATTGCCACGTTTTCTTTGTGAAATGGACGGGGAAAACTGGACAGTGGAATAAGGTGGTCTTGAACCACTAAATCCGCTAACCTATGAATGTTATTAAATCACGAAAGAGAAGACAATACAGTGCTGAGTTTAAAGCCCGGGTGGCCCTGGAAGCCATCAGGGGCGCTCATACCATCAACGAGATCGCCGGTCGTTTTGAGGTGCATCCCAACCAGGTGACCCAATGGAAGAAGCAGCTTTTGCAGGGAGCAACGGAGCTGTTTTCGCGCCAGCGGCAGACTCTCAGCAAGGACAACGAGACGGAAAAAGATCACCTTTACCAGGAGATTGGAAAGCTGAAAGTAGAATGCGATTGGCTAAAAAAAAAGTCTGAACAACTCGGTTGGTGAGAGGCGCAAGATGGTGCAACCACTTCAAGGAAAAATCAGTATCGGCAGGCAGTGTCAGTTGCTGGGGCTGGCCCGCGGCAGCTATTACTATCGGGCCCGTGCCCAGTGCGAGCAGAACGTTCTCTACATGCATCGCATGGATGAGCTCTACACCCAATATCCGTTTTTTGGTTCTCGCCGGATGACCCAGTGGCTGCGTCGAGAGGGCCATGCAGTGGGACGAGGCCGCATCCAGCGGCTCATGCGCCAAATGGGCCTGGAGGCTATTTATCCGCGTCGAAACTTGAGCCAGGGGCACCGGCAGCACCGCATTTTCCCTTATCTGCTGCGGGGTTTGGCGGTCGAGCGGCCCGACCAGGTATGGTGCAGCGACATCACTTACCTGCGGCTGAGCCGAGGATTCCTTTTCTTGACCGTGGTGTTGGACTGGTTCAGCCGCTACGTGTTGAGCTGGCAGCTTTCCAACACCCTGGAGAGCCGCTTCTGTGTGCTCGCCCTGGAGGAAGCTCTGAGGCGGGCCCAACCTCAAATCTTCAACACCGATCAAGGCAGCCAGTTTACCGGCAGCGAGTTCACCTCGGTGCTGCGGCAAGCCGGGGTGCGCATCAGCATGGACGGGCGTGGCCGCTACCTGGACAACATATTTGTTGAACGCTTTTGGAGAACCCTCAAGTATGAAGACATTTACCTGCGCGAATACGCCACGGCAAAGGAAGCCAGCGAAGGGATAGCCCGCTACCTGGACTTCTACAACCACCTGCGCCCCCACCAAGCCCTGGGCTACCGGACCCCGGCCGAAGTCCATGCAATCGGAGCAAAACCAACCTCCCCGCCAATACAGCTTGCGGGCACCTGCGTGCCCGTCTTTGGCTAAGGACAAAATCACAGTTGTCCGGTTAACCTGAATTTAAAACTTTGTAAATCGTTAATTTTTATAAACTTGTGAGTTATTTTTAGTGTGACGCATTTGAACTTCCATCAATTTCACTATATTTTGGGGTATAAATTCTGGGTAGTGTATAAAAAAAGAATATTATTTTGTATTTTTAGCTGTACAAATAGCGTTAGGCAGTTTATTCTTAGTGCATGGTTACTAAAATTATTAATTGTCGGCACTGTGGAAGTGAAAATATCATTAAATTTGGCAAGACGCCCAACCATAAACAGCGCTACCGCTGCCATGATTGTGGTAAACAAAGCCGCGAAAACCCCACAGTGAAATACACCGAAGAGCAAAAAGAAATGATCCTTCGAGTCTATCAGGAACGCAGCAGTCTACGCGGTTTACAGCGCGCCTTCGGGGTGAGTCCCAACACCGTTTTGAGTTGGTTAAAAAAAACGACAATCGCTGCGACCGCTCAAAAGCACGATTCTTGCGGCCCGCCGCCATGATGTCATTGAACTGGACGAACTGTGGTCTTTTGTGGGACGCAAGAGCGATGCCCAATGGGTTTGGATCGCTCTTTGCCGACGCACCCGTCAAATCCTCTCCTATGCCATTGGGCCTCGGGATTGGTATCGTTGCCGGGAACTTTACGAGCGTCTGCCACGGGCCTACAAAAGATGTGCCACCTACAGCGACTTTTGGTCCACTTATGATGAAGTCTTTCCTCATAACCGATCCGTGGGAAAAGAAACCGGTGAAACGGCCCATGTGGAACGATGGAACAATACCCTGCGCCAACGACTGGGTCGTTTCACACGCAAAACCCTCTCCTTTTCCAAGCTTAAGAGTATGCATGAAACCTGTCTGAGACTTTTCATTCATCAATATAATCAAGAATTAGCCACCATTCCTACTTAATACACTACCAAATTCTGTATCTACTACCAAATTCTGTATCTTGTTGATCATGAATCAACAACGTATGGTTTTCTCCCAAATTTTTGACCTTTTGCATCGTGAACAGTTTCAACGATGCGTCAAACGCTATAGTGGGGACAAGCGTGTCCGTTCCTTTTCCTGCCGGGATCAATTCTTGTGCATGGCCTTCGCTCAATTGACTCGACGTGAAAGTCTCAACGATATCGTTACCTGTTTGTGTGCCCATAGTGACAAACTCTTTTCTATGGGCATTCGCAGTAATATCGCCAAGAGTACTTTGGCCGATGCCAATGAACAACGCAACTGGCGCATCTATGCGGACTTGGCATACGTGCTCATTAAAAAGGCTCGCAGGCTCTATGCCGATGAAGCGTTGGACTTTGAACTCGAAGAGACCGTTTATGCTTTAGACGCCACGACCATTGACTTGTGTTTGAGCCTCTTTCCATGGGCCCATTTTCGTACAACCAAAGCGGCGGTAAAGCTGCACACGCAGATCGATTTGCGCGGTTCGATTCCGACCTTTATCGAGATCACTCCGGAAAAAGTTCACGACGTAAACATGCTTGATGCCCTTGTTCTTGAGCCTGGAGCCTATTATGTGCTTGATCGCGGCTATGTCGATTTTGCCCGCTTGTTCCTCTTTAGCGAAGCGATGGCCTACTTTGTCATCCGCGCCAAAAGCCATTTGAATTATATACGTTTGCGTTCCCTCAAAGTAGTCCACGGCAGTGGTGTTTGCAGTGACCAAGTAATTCGCTTTAGAGGATTCTATGCCTCCAAAGATTATCCCCAGAAGCTCAGGCGTATACGCTTTTACGATGCAGATAACGGTAGGCATTTCATCTATTTGACCAATAATTTTACCCTTCCAGCCTTGATTATCTGCCAGATGTATAAAGGGCGTTGGAAAATCGAATTGTTTTTCAAGTGGATTAAGCAGCACTTACGGATCAAAAAATTCTTTGGCACTTCGCCCAACGCAGTAAAGACGCAAGTATGGATTGCCATCAGTGCTTACGTGTTGATGGCGATCCTAAAAAAACAGTGGCAATTGGAATTGAGTCTTCACCGAATATCACAGGTATTGAGCTTGAGCGTTTTTGAAAAAGTCCCTTTCTATGAACTACTTACAAAACCGGATCACAGCAGTGCGAGCAGCGATCACTCTAACCAGTTGACCTTCAACTACTTTTAACCGGACACTACTGGGACAAAATATATTTTTAAAAAATAATATGAACACGATTTCCACCTTAATCCCACGTCAAAATTGTCCAAACAACCCCGTCCACTTCAAAAGGTAGATCGGGTCATTCTTCTGGAGACTTCAGAGACAAAGATACATGTCATGGAAACCCGCAATGCCATCCATAAATTATTCCCCCAATTATTGGTCGAATCCAGGATTATTCCCGACCCCAAATTCAGTAAATTAACAGATACAATAAAGCGGCTACACGATGTCTTTAGCAAAATCCACAAAGCCAATCCCGGGGGGGAATACTTTATTAATGTCGGATCTGGAACAAAGAGAGAACAGGCCGGCTGGAAGAAACTGGTTCAAGAAAAAAAAATATCTGCCGAAGCAATATATGTAAATCCCAGGCGGGTCGCCGAAAAGGATAAACCAGAATTATTCGAGATAATTCCAATGCTCAGAACCGACACCGGGGAAAGATTCAGAAGACGAAAACTATTTGCCGCTGAACCGTATGAGCCTCTATTGGAGGATGTGGCAAGAGAGTGCGGCTGCATTGGAGACCACCCGCTGTTCCGCAAAGCACTTACCATCGCCGCCGCCTTAGCCAGGCATACATCTCCTATTCTCCTTCAGGACGAAACGGGTACTGGCAAAGACATCCTGGCCCGGCTTATTCACCGGATGAGCGAGCGCGCCGACAAGCCCCTAATTACCGTCAATTGCGCCTCCATACCGGAATCCCTGGCCGAGAGCCTCTTGTTCGGCCATAAAAAAGGCGCTTTCACAGGCGCCATCATGCGCCAAAAAGGAAAATTCGAATTAGCGGACGGGGGCACCCTGCTGCTTGATGAACTGGGTGAACTCTCTTTGAAAATCCAGGCCAAACTATTGCGGGTCATCGAATATGGGGAAACGGATCCTCTGGGATCCAACCGGCCCTACAAAGTCAATGTGCGCATAATTGCTTCCACTAACAAGGATGTTAATGAACAGGTCGGCCTGGGAAATTTTCGCGACGACCTTTATTATCGGCTCAAAGTGGGAGAAATCTGGCTTCCTGCATTGAGGGATCGAAAGAGCGACATTTCTAAACTTGCCCTCTACATTCTGGAAAGGATCAACACTTCCGTGAAAATCCCCAAGCAACTATGCATAAGGAGCCTCGAATACCTGGAAAACCAGCCTTGGCCGGGGAACATCCGCGATTTGCAAAACGTAATTGAGCGCGCAGCCATGCTCTGCCCCAAACCCCTCCTGGAGCCGGAGGATTTGCAGTCCTTCGGCATGCAAACGGCCCATTACAAACAATCAGAAGGGGAATTGCCGGTTGTACAGGAAGGATTTTCCATGGAGACTTACCTCGGCTCCATGCGCAAACGACTGATTTTCGAGGCCCTGGAAAAGGCCAAAGGCAACCAGAGCGAAGCCGCCCGGCTCCTGAGCATAAGCCCACAGGCCGTCCATCAGTTCCTGAAATCCGAAATACCACCCGACTCATAAGCCATTTTTTTGGGGCGGCGGATGACTCCTTTATTGGCCGTGGCCGTTTGGAGACAAAGAGGAAAATTCGCTGAGGAACTGTCTAAGTTAGAGGCTGTCCCAAAAGGGTGATTTTTGCGAGGGGATTTTGAAGAGTGTTCATTTTAGTGGTATTTTCTTTTGGGAGGGGGTGACTTTGCTCTCCTATGACGTTAGGATTCTGGTTTTGGGGTCCGTTTGCCTGGTTTTCTTTGTATGGGCCGACAGTAGGCCTGTGAAAAAGTATTGTCCTTGCTTTTCCGCTCTTTATTTAGGCCGCCGCTTTGGTTTTTAGTTCATCTTGCTGGGCCAGCATCTTGGCCACTTTCCATAGATTGTGCGAGAGGACCGACCAGGCTACGCTGATCGAGCGGTTGGCAAAGCCTTTGCTGCGCAATCGCCCGGCCTGCCTGCCAGCGATTCTTCAATACCCCGATCCGCCCTTCGGTGCTGGCCCGGCGCTTTTGCAATTGCCTGAAGTGTGGTTCCTCCATCCGTTTTTTCAACTGCTTCGGATCGCGTGGACAGAGCGCATCGTAGATGCCCTCCTGGGCTAACTGCCGGCGGGCCCGCTGGGAGGCGAATCCCCGGTCCGCGCACATGGCCGCTATGGGTTCGGCTAGGTTGAAGCGGTTCTGTCTTTGCAAACTCTCTTGCATTTGTTCATTTTCGCTTGGCGTCCGGCTGCCGTAGAGTTTCCAGTCCAGCAGGTATCCTTCAACGCTTTCACCCAAAAACAGGGTGTTGCCAAACTCAACCTCTTGGCCCGCTTTGCCTCGCACAATCACCTGCGCATCGGGTTCGTAAACACTCAAAACTTTCTCTGCGTTTTTCACCTGGCGGCCGCCAATGATTCGCTCGTGCGCTTGCTTGATGACCACCGGGATTAGCTCGCTCATGCGCTCCATCCGGGTAAGGATCTGTTGGACCTGTTTTTCGCTGTAACCGCTTTGCTCCCAGCAGGCTTGCAATAATTCCCGGTGACTGCGGGCATGCTCCCCGATCCGTTTGAGCAGCTTTTTCATCTGCCTCAAGATACCCTTGCGTTGCCGCGCGCTGTCCTTTCGCCGCCGGCTGTGGGTCATCTGTATGCACAGCCGATTCATCTGCCGAGCCAAGGGCTCCGGTTCGATCGGCATGCGATGGCGCAAACCGGCCTTCTCACGGATCAGCCGGATCGCTTTGAGCAGCGTGCCCGCTACATCCTTGAGCAGCACCCAGTCCGTCGGCCAATGAATGTTGACCTCCAAACAGGTGCCGTCGATCAGGCAAATGGTGGTGTCTATCGGCTTGTCCAATCCCACCACCTGCCGGGCCAGATCGGCATCGCCCACAACCTCAGTCAAGGTCCGGTGCAAGGCCCTCAACTGCTCTTCGCTGAAAAACTTCGAGGCCCGTTCCAGGGTGCTCTTGGAGATGCCCCTTATGCCGTCGATATGGCGGACACGACAAAAGTCAGCCAACAGATCGCTGCTGCCCAGAGCCCTCGACAAATGCCGAAACGAAATCCCACCGAGCAGATAACGCAGCGGTTCCATACGCAACGCCTTGAGGGCAAAATTAGCCCGCTTTTGCCGGGCCTTTACACTCATTGGCTGGCCTCTTTCCAAGGCCAGATCAACGCCCTGCGATTCCACCTCCGAATCGATCAGCAGCCGGTCGATACGCTCGATGGTGGCGCGAAAGTTATCGTAATCGAGGCAACGGTCGACCACAGTTAAAGCTGGACGCAGGAGGCATTGGATGGCTATATTTTTCATAGAAAGGGCTATATTGATTTTCGCTAACGCAATTATAGAACCCTTTTTTAGCCGGATCGAGCAAAAAAATGCTCTTTCCGGCTATTTTTATAAACGTCATCCAATTGACTACAAAATCTTTATATTTTTGGGACAGCCTCTAAGTTAGAGGCTGTCGGGTTTCACCGGCCCTTTCCTGTTCCTTGCAGCCGGAGCCGGTCATGGGGTCTAATTTATTATCACCGTCGGCACCGCAAAGCCCGCATCCTCCCACCCCGCCACAGCTTCCCTTTATTTCACGTTTACCGAATATCACCCCGACCGACATTATGGCGATGACGATGAGAAAAACACAAAGGGTGACAATGTATATCATAGTTCTGCCTTAGGGCCGGTTAATGGACATCTGTTTAAAGCCTCTTGTTTCTTTTTCAAGGAATTTATCTTCTCCTTTGATGATAAAGTAGGCTTCAAGCCTTCTCTTTTCAACCATTTTATAACCTTCCTCCGGGCCTAAAACGATGAGGGACGTGGCCCAGGCGTCGGCGCGCATACAGGAGGCGTCCAGAACCGTCACGGAGGCCAGGGCATGGCGGATGGGCCAGCCGGTTCGCGGATCGATCTCATGGGAAAATCTCTGCCCGTCCGATTCAAAATAGTTGCGGTAATCACCGGAAGTAGCCACCGCTAAATTGCTGACCGCGACGGCCCGCTGAATTTCTCTATCCTCAACGATTGGGCTTTCGATGGCAATCTTCCAAAGAGAGCCATCCCTTTTTCGGCCTTTGGCCAACATGTCGCCTCCGATATCGACGATAAAATCGAAAATCCCCATGCCTTCCAGAGATTCGGCCACGGCATCCACAGCGTAACCTTTGGCAATTGCGGAAAGGTCCACATAGAGATCGCCGATGTCTTTTTTAAGGGCCGGTGGAGATGGGCGAACCTGCAAGCGTTTAGAGCCGATCTTGTCGAGGAAGCTCTCAACTATATCTTGGGATGGAGGCTCGGTTCTTTTACCCGGTGGCCCGAATCCCCACAGGTTGACCAGCGGCCCCACCGTGATGTCGAAGGCCCCATCGGAGAGCCTATGGATTTGCAGCGCCTCGGTAACTACCGTGGCAGTATCCCCGGATACCGGAAACCAATCCGTTCCCCGGTATTGATTAAAACGGGAGAGCTCGGAATCCACCCGATAGGTGGACATTTTGGCATTTATGTCGTCCAGTCTATTTTCAATGACCGCTTTTATTTTCTCGTGGGAAAAATCGGCGGGCCCGACGGCAAGGGTAACCCGATAGTAGGTTCCCATGGTAGGGCCAGTGAAAATCAATGGCTGGCCGGCGCCTGTAATTTGAGGAGATTTGCCGCAGCCCCCGAATGCCCAAAGCAAGGCTAAACCGCATAGCGCGAAAACAGGCGATTTAACCCCCAAAGTCATCAAAAAGGATATTCTCCTCTTCAACACCGAGGTCATCAAGCATTTTCAGGACGGCGGTAAGCATCATCGGAGGGCCGCAGATATAATACTCGCAATCTTCGGGGGCGGGATGGTTTTTGAGGTAATTTTCCAGGAGGACCTGGTGAATGAAACCGACATAGCCATCCCAATTATCCTCCGGCAGCGGTTCCGACAGGGCCACATGCCAAGTGAAATTTTCATGCTCACGCTGGAGCATGTCGTAATCTTCCGTGTAAAACATTTCCCGCAGGCTCCGGGCTCCGTACCAAAAAGTGATCTTTCTTTTTGAATTTAGACGCATGAGCTGGTCGAAAATGTGAGACCGCATGGGGGCCATGCCGGCGCCGCCGCCGACAAAGATCATCTCGGTATCGGTGTCTTTGGCATAAAATTCCCCGAATGGTCCGGATATTATTACTTCATCCCCCGGATTGAGTTTGTACATATAGGAGGACATTTTTCCGGGGGGAATCCCTTCCGGGCCTCGCGGCGGAGGCGTGGCGATGCGGACATTGAGCATGATAATACCCTTTTCTTCTGGATAATTGGCCATGGAGTAAGCCCGTACCACCATTTCATCAACCTTGGAACGATAACGCCAGAGGTTGAATTGATCCCAATCCGGCTTGTATTGCTCATCGATGTCGAATTCTTCATAACTAAGCTCGTGAGGCGGGCATTCGATCTGGATAAACCCACCGGCCCGGAAATCCAGGTCATCATCCGGCGGAAGTTCCAGCACGAGCTCCTTGATAAAGGTGGCCACGTCGAGGTTGGAGCGCACTTTGCACTTCCATTTCTTGATCTCGTAGACCTCCGCCGGGACCTCGATTTTCATGTCCTGCTTGACGGCTACCTGGCAAGAGAGGCGCATCCCCTCGCGGGCCTCTCGTTTGGTGATTTGGGAAAGTTCGGTAGCCAGGATATCGCCTCCGCCCTCGGTAATTTTCACCGTGCATTGCCCACAGGTGCCACCGCCTCCACAGGCCGAGGAAATGAATATTTTTTCACCGGCCAGGGCCGTCAAAAGCTTCCCGCCGGCCGGGACCGTAAGTGATTTGCTGGGGTCGCCGTTAATCGAGATGGTGATATCTCCACTTTGCACCAGCATCGCTTTGGCGATCAGGATAATGACCACCAAAGACAGCACAACGGTCGTAAAAGTGACCAGACCCATAAAGATTTCGAAAATCATTTTTATTAAAAGCAGCGTTCCGACATCAATCTATACCCATTCAGAGCTGGATTCCGGAAAAGGCCATAAAGGCCAGTGACATTAGACCAACGGTGATAAAGGTGATGCCCAGCCCCCTCAAACCCACTGGGATGTCGCTGAATTTGAGCTTTTCGCGAATCCCGGCCAGCCCCACGATGGCGATGGCCCAGCCGAAGCCTGAACCAAACCCGAATACCACGCTCTCGCCAAAGTTGTAGTTGCGCTCAACCATGAATAGAACACTGCCCAGGATGGCGCAATTGACCGTGATGAGGGGCAGAAAAATGCCCAGGGCATTGTAGAGGGCGGGGAAAAACTTGTCCAAAGTCATTTCCAGAATCTGCACCATGGCGCCGATGACCCCGATATAGCAGATCAGCCCGAGGAAGCTCAGATCGACTCCCTCAATTCCGGCCCAGACCAGCGCATCCTCTTGCAGGATATATTGGTAGATGAGGTTGTTGACCGGAACGGTCAGGGTCAGCACCGTTATGACGGCCAACCCCAGCCCGAAAGCCATTTCCACGGTTTTGGAAACGGCCAGAAAGGTGCACATGCCGAGGAAAAATGCCAACGCCATATTTTCGACGAATACGGCTGTCAGAAACAGGCTGAGATAAGTTTCGATCATGGGTTCAACTCTCCTCCAACTGTTCGCGTTTCCAGGTCCTCAGGACCCAGATATAAAGGCCGATAATAAAAAAGGCGCTGGGCGGCAGCAGGAGCAAGCCGTTGGAGACATACCAGCCGCCCTCCGTGGAGAGTGGCAGCACGACATGGCCAAGCAAACGGCCCGACCCGAACAACTCGCGGATGACGCCCACCACGACCAGGATCAGGCTGTAGCCGAGGCCGTTGCCGAGGCCGTCCAAAAAGCTCAACCCGACCGGTTCTTTCATGGCAAAAGCCTCCGCCCGCCCCATGATGATGCAGTTGGTGATAATCAGGCCGACAAAGATGGAAAGCTGTTTGCTGATTTCGTAGGAGTAGGCCTTGAGCAGCTGGTCCACCACGATGACGAGCGAGGCGATAATGGTCATCTGGACGATGATGCGGATGCTGTTGGGTATGTGGTTGCGGATCAAGCTGACGCTGGCGTTGGAGAGGCCGTTGACGATGGTGACGGCGGCGGCCATGACGAAGACGGTTTCCAGTTTCGAGGTGATGGCCAGGGCCGAGCAAATTCCGAGCACCTGCAGGGCAATGGGATTGCTGTTGAAAAAGGGATCGAGGAAAACTTTTGACGGTTTTTCAGCCATATTAAATTATAAACCCTCCTCTTTTCGTAATTGGGTTAAAAATGGTTTAAACCCCTCTTCTCCCAGCCAGTAGCGCAGAAGCGCATCCACCCCCCGACTGGTGATGGTTGCCCCCGACAAGCCGTCCACCTCATATTGGGCGTTGGGGCTGTTGGGGGCCACCTTGCCCTTGAGAACCTTGATTCCGATGCGGCCCTCTTCGTCAAAGGCCTTTTTCCCCACCCACTGGGCCTTCCAGTCGGGGTTATCGACTTCACCGCCCAACCCGGGGGTTTCACCGTGCTCATAAAAGGCAAAACCATTGATCGTGGAGAGGTCGTTTCCGAGAGCGATAAAGCCATACATGGTGGACCACAATCCCCTGCCGTGGACCGGCAACACCAATTGCTGAAAGGCGCCCTGATCGTCTCTGGAGAGGTAAACCGGGGCGTAGCGGGACCTGCGCTTGATGCCGGCCAGGTCCTTCTTTCCGTTGATTTCCAACCCCAGCTCCGCGCTGCGCGCAGCTTTCCGCTGATCGAAGGTCATGGCGACGATATTTTCATCGTATTGGCCCGTGGCCAGTTCGACTATCCAGATCTCGAATTGTTGAAATTGCTCCTCGACGGATTTTCCCTCCTCGTAAAGACCGGCTGCCATGAGGATGTTTTTCTTGCGGTCCAAATCCTTGTTTCTGGCCTGGTTGGGCCTCAGCAATACGGCCGAGCTGGAAACGAAGGCCGAACAGACGATGGAAAGCAGCCCGGCTATCAATAGCGTTTTCATGACTGTATCGTTACCCATTTCTCGACCTCCTGCGCTTGATATTAGCTTGTACCACTATGTAGTCAATGACGGGAGCAAAAACGTTCCCGAATAAAATGGAAAGCATCATGCCTTCGGGAAAGGCCGGATTGATGACGCGGATGAGAATGACCATGAATCCGATCAGGCCGCCGTAGAACCATTGGCCGGTCTCTGTCATGGAGGCGGAAACCGGGTCGGTCGCCATAAATACCAGGCCAAAGGCAAACCCTCCCAATACGATATGCCAGGAGGGGTCCATCTGGAACATAGGATTCGTCTCGCTGCCCGCAATATAAAGCAGGGAGGATGTTAAAACAGCGCCGATGAGAACGGTGAGCATGATGCGCCAGGAGCCGATCCCGGTATAGAGTAAAATGGCCGCCCCTAAAAGGCAGGCGATGGTCGAGGTTTCCCCCATCGATCCCTGGATTTGACCGACGAAAGCCTGATTCCAGGTGACGGTGGCAGTGAGGGCGTCCATTCCATCCGCCGCCACCAAACCGAGCGGGGTGGCCCCGCTGAAACCGTCCACCGCGGTCCAGATGGCATCGCCGCTCATTTGGACCGGGTAGGCAAAATAGACGAAGGCGCGCGCGGTGAGGGCTGGATTGAGAAAATTTTTCCCGGTTCCCCCGAAAACTTCCTTCCCAATTACCACCCCGAAACTGATCCCAAGGGCAACCTGCCAGAGTGGAATGGTGGCCGGCAGGGTCAGAGGGAAGAGCATACCGGTAACGAGAAAACCCTCATTGATTTCGTGACCCCGGACAGATGCGAAAAGCGCCTCCCAAAGCCCCCCCACAATATTGCAGACCAGGAATACAGGGGCAAAATAGAGCAGGCCGTGGAGTAAATTGGAAAACAGGTTCTGAGAATCGTAACCGATACCCAGAAATTGCATTACCAGCCCGCGCCAACCGGGCGCTTCCGCAATGCCCATTTCGGCCATGCCCAGGTTTGCCTGGTAACCCGTGTTGTATAGGGCCATGAGGATGCAGGGGCCCAGGGCCACGCCGACGATGATCATAAGCCGCTTTTGATCCAGGCCGTCGCGCACATGGGTGTGGCCTTCGGTCACATGGCCGGGAGAATAGAGAAAGGTATCGGCGGCCTCGTAGAGCGGGTAGAGTTTGGCAAACTTTCCCCCTTTGCTGAAATGGGGATGAAGGCTATCCAGAAAATTTCTTAAAAATTTCATAATTTCAGGTCAGCCATCCATCTCGATGGTGGTGAGGTTATGCCTCAGGATGGGGCCGAAATCGTATTTGGCCGGACAAACGAAAGTGCACAGGGCCAGATCCTCCTCGTCCAGCTCAAGACAGCCGAGGGCTTGCGCCTGGTCTGTGTCTCCCACAATGAGGGCACGCAACAGAAAGGTTATGACCATATCCAGAGGCATCACTTCCTCGTAGGTTCCGATCGGCACCATGGCGCGCTCGCTTCCTTCCCTGGAGGTGGTAAAGGCGAATTTCTTGCCCCGGAATAAATTCGATATAAAGGTTCGTTTGACCGAAAACCGGTCGAATCCCGGCCGATGCCATTCGAGAAACAATCTCTCCGGGTTTTCCCTGATGGCGCTGATTTGCAAATGGTAGCGACCCAGAAAAGCATGTGGCCCCACCGCCTTATTCCCGTATAAAATCGAGCCCGAAATAGCGCGGACGTCCCCTTCCGCCAATTCGCCTTTGACGATATCCGCTACGCTGGCTCCCAGGCGGGTGCGCAAATACCGGGGGCGCTTTATCATAGGTCCGGCCAGAGAAATGATTCTTTCCACGTCAAGCTTGCCGGTGGTGAACAATTTGCCGATGGCTAAAACATCCTGATAGTTCACATGCCAGACGGTTTTATGGGAGCCGACCGGATCCAGGAAATGAATGTGTGTGCCAACCAATCCGGCAGGATGGGGGCCCTTGAATTCCGCCCAACTGACAAACTCGAGCTCCTTGCCGGGAATGTCATCCCCCGCTTTGGCGCAAAGGTAGAGTTTGCCGCCGGTAAGTTTGGAAAGCGCGGTAAGTCCATTGATAAAATCAAACTCCCGTATTTCGATGACGAACATCGGGTCGAGGGCCAACGGATTCGTGTCCATGGCATTGACAAAAAGGGAGTGGGGTTCCGTTTGCGGTGATGGAACCTTGCCGTGAGGTCTGGTTCGCAATGCCGTCCAAAGACCGGAAGCAAGCAGGTTGGCTTTTACTTCCTGGGCAGAAAGAGAGGAGAGCTGGTTCGCTTGATAGGAGGTGAAGGTTTCTTCTTCCTCCACCTCATCCACTGCGATTTCCACCGAGAGAAGGGCTCTTTTATCACCCCTGTTAATGGCGGCAATCCTTCCCCCCGCGGGCGATGTGTAGCCCACTTCCGGGTTTTTTTTATCCGTAAAAAGAAGCTGGCCCCGCTTGACCCTGTCCCCCTCCGCAATCGCCATGGTGGGCTTCAACCCAATATAGTCGGCGCCCAAAACGGCTGCCTTGCCAGCCTTGGGGGCATCCTCCAGGATTGGCTCCGGCTCTCCTGTGATGGGCAGATCGAGTCCCTTTTTTATTTCAACAGCGGCGTGCCCATCTTCGGCCTGAAGTCGTTTACCCTGGAAACTTGTTATGCTTTGGAGATTATTGGCTGACACAGTAGGGCAACAATCGATTTTCTGGCTTTTGAATAGTTTGGGAGTGAGTTGAACAGGTATGACAAGTTGCGAGAATTTATGTTTTTTAATTCGGAAATCAAGAAAAATTGCCAGGGTTTTCAAAAGGACCCTAATCGATGGTTTAGGGCCGATTCCGGCAATCAAATTCAATTCCGGTCTTCTCGATTGTTTTCCGGGCGAAAAAGAGGGTTGTCTCTATAGCCTTGCTGCGGCAATTCAAAAGCATGACAAAAATCGGAATCATCAATATATCCGACCGGGCCAGCGCTGGCGTTTATGAGGATTTGCCGGGAAAAGCCGTCGTGGCCCTGCTCAAGGAATACCTGAAAACTCCCTGGAAGCCGTTATACGCCGTGGTTCCGGATGAACAGCCTCTCATTGCCAAAACCCTCATCGACTTTGCCGAAAATCGCGGATGCTGCCTCATCGTGACAACTGGCGGAACCGGCCCCGCTTCCCGCGATGTCACGCCCGAGGCAACCGAAGCCGTTTGCCAAAAAATGCTGCCCGGTTTCGGCGAATTGATGCGGGCGGCCTCCCTGCGTTATGTCCCCACGGCTATCCTCTCAAGACAAACTGCGGGTATCCGGGGCCGCTGCCTGATTCTCAACTTGCCGGGTAAACCAAAGGCCATCCGGGAATGCCTGGAAGCTGTTTTTCCCGCCATCCCCTACTGCATCGATTTGATCGAAGGCGATTACCTGGAGAGCAACGAGGAAATCATCAAGGTCTTCCGCCCAAAAAACCGGTAAATCCAGGGTTTATTCTTCGGGGCGGAGGTGATTCAATTGCCCCCTGGCAATTTTTAATTCGTAAAAATCAACGATTTCCGTATTCACGCAGCGTTCCAGCAATTCCACCGCTTTTTCTTTTTTCCCATTTATGAGCTGCCATTGGGCGGCATAAAAATAGGCTTCGCATAATTGTCCCCGCTCCAATATGGGGTCCTCGTCGGCGGCTGTCCCGAACAAAGACTCTTCGCTCTGCTCGCCCAGGGCAAACCGGCCTAATTCTTCAAACCAGTCGCCCATTGATTCTACGGCGCGGTTCTCCAATTGAGTGGTCAGCGCTTTGTTGGCCTGTTCCAATTCACCCAATCGGGCGCGCGTCATCCACATCCAGAGGCGGGCGTAGTCTCGCCCCTCGCTTTGCTCGGCCAGGCGCAATCCTTTGTCGATATCTGCCAGGGCTTCCGGCAACTTATCCTGCGAATAATAAAATATACCTCTTGAGAAATAATTCCCGGCTGCATTGCGATCCATCCTGATGGCTTTTCCGTAATCGACCAAGGCGCTGTCATGGAGGCCCTGGGCAAATTTCACATCGGCCCGGTAGAGATAGGCATAGGAAGACCGGCGATTCAGTTTGAGGGCTTTGTTTATATCGCGCAGAGCCTCCTCCGCATCGCCGGCATAAAATTTTGCCTGTCCTCTGTGTAAAGTCAGCAAAAACTCGTTATAAACCGAATCAACAATAGCGTCGTAATCGCCCTGGCGTAATAAATCAAGCATCCGGTCGTAATCTTCGATGGCCCCGGCATAATTCTTTCGCTTGCTGCGCAGGAGCGCCTGGGCCAGGTGGTAGGGCAAGTGGCCCGGTTTCAGTCGGATCGCCTCGGCGAGGTCTTCGATCGCGCCTTCCCAATCGTATTTTTTTATATTGGCCTTGCTGCGTTCAAAATAAGCCTGGTCCTGACGGGCATCCACCTCGATGGCCTCGGTGTAATCGTAGATGGCCCCGTCTGTATTGCCTTGCTTGTAGCGGCTCATGCCTCGCGCGACGTAGGCCTCGGCATTTTCCGGATCGACCCGTATGGCTTCCGTAAAATCAAAAATGGCGCCTTGGGCATCCCCCACATCGGCCAACTCCTTGCCCTTTTCCACATACCGCCGGGAACGCGTTTCGGCTTCCGGCGAAACCGCCCGGGCAGACGGCCAATACAGGCAAATGGAGCCGGTGAATAATAAAACCGATACCCGCAGGTATTTTTGCCACCCCGCAATTCCAATCCCTTTATTATTTATAGGGTTACCGGGCTGCCGTGTTCCAAGGTCGATGGGCTTCATCTATCGAACCTTGCCCTTCTGCAAAGCGATTTTGTACTCCTCCAGAGCCAGGGACATTAATTCCAGAAGCTGTTCCCGGCGTTTTTCTCCCAACGGGTGGGTGGATAGGAATTCGGGCGGTTCCTCACCGCTTTTGGTTTCTTCCATGCGACGCCAAAATTCCAGCGAGGCCACCGGATCGTAGCCCGCCCGAGCCAAATAAATCAACCCGATATGATCTGCCTCCCGTTCGCTCAGCCGGCTGAAAGGCATCTGGTAGCCGAATGTCGCGCCCGTGCGAATGGCTGAATTGACCGTTCTGCGGCTCCGTACGCTGCTGTCCTTCATAGCGGAATCGACTCCGATGGCGAGTAATTGGACGAGGATATCGCGGGATATTCGCTGATTGGAGTACCGGGCCACCACATGGGCTATTTCGTGCCCCATGACGACCGCCAGCATGCTGTCGATGGTGGCGATTTTGAAGAGCCCGCTATAAATCCCAACCTTGCCTCCCGGCAGGGCGAAGGCGTTTATCATTTCATCGTCGTCAAAAACGACGAATTCCCAATCGGCTTTTGGCAAATCCTCGCCCACCGATTCCGCGATGCGCCGCCCCACCCTGTTTACCCGATCAATCATTTCGGTGTCCTCCGAAATATTTCTCTCCCCCTTCATCTTGTTGAATGAAGCCAGGGCCAGCCGGCTGACCTGCCCTTCGGGCACAATATTCAAAGTCGCGCGTCCCGTTTCCGGAACCGTGTAGCATCCCGTAATTAAAAATAATACAAAGATAAATGCCAAAACTACCCCGCTATCCGATTTCCATTTCATACTCATTGAGAATAAGTATTTTTTCCCAATATTCCAGTTCAAATTTTGCGGATTCGGGCAAAGTTGACGGGGCCGGATTCGATGCCTCTTACTCGGGCAGTTCCGGGTTCGACCGTCAGTTGACCGGTTTTTTCCCGGAGGAAAGCTTTAACGGTCGGTTCTTCCAGGAAGGTTTGTGATACAATGATGTCCTCGCCGCGGGAAAGTCCTTCCAGGCGGGCGGTCAGATTGACGGCGGCGCCGAAATAATCGAGGCGGTCATCCTGATTGATGGCGATGCAGGGCCCGCTGTGGATTCCTCCTTTGAGGACAAGGGGGTGGCCTGACCGGCGAGTCAATTCTTTCTGGGCGGCAAGAATGGCCTGCAACGCATTGACCGGCTGGATAAAGGCCGCCATGATGGCGTCACCCATTGTTTTGATGACGGCGCCATCGTGTGCGGCCACATGCTTTTTGAGGATTTCAAAATGATCCATGACAAGACCGAAGGCGGGAGCGTCACCGATTTCTTCATAGAGGCTGGTGGAACCGAGCAAATCGGTAAATACGAGGGTTATATTGCCGACCGAAATCTTCTCCCCGTAGGCAATAACTTCGCTCGAAAAGAGGTCTCGAAAGGCCTGCCGCGCCGTCACCTCGGCGGCCGTTACGGCATCATCCATCCAGGCTAATTGCTCGAGTATGGCGAGCCGGGGAATTTTGCATTGATTGGAAACATTTATCCGGCTTACCGGAGCGAGGGGATTTTCTGCCGGAGTCCAACCCTCCTCGTTGACTGCGAAGGATTGGGATTTGTTTCCCTCTTCGATCACATTGAGGTAACAGCATTCGTTTAACGAGACCGCCCGCAGGCGATAGCGGCCCGGCTCTAAATCGAGGCCCCACTGGAGGCTTTTGCCGGGAGGCAAGGTTTGCTGGGCAACGATATGGGGCGTAACCTGTGGGCCGCCGACACAGAATTCGTGTGACTCGATGCTTCTGATGGCCGGGTTCGGTGAAAAGACGAGTTCAACCGCCTGGTCCAGATTAGCGTCGAACCGGATATTGCAGGTATCGCAGTGCGCGGCGCCCTGCAACTGGCGCAGGCTGGCCACGGTGGACTTTGCTCCCCGGCAGAGCGGGCAGAGGATTTCCCAACTGAAATCGAGCAACCCCTCCCGAGCAACCCCTCCCGCGTGGCATGGAGAAACAAATCGAGAAGAGCCTGGCGAGGGAGTTTCCACAATTTTGCCAGGACATAGGGACGCATCCGGTTGAGGGAAAGGTCGTCGCCGGTTTGCACAAGTTGCAATACCGGTTTCAGCATTGCGGAGTCGAAACCGGTTTTTTTAACCAGCCGCCGCGCAATATCATGCAAACGCCGCCGGGCGCCGAAAGCGAGGACCCGGCCCGGCCCTATGGGGCGTTCTTCATTTAAGGCCGAGGAGCCTTCGGCTGCCAGTTTGTCATAATGGCGGAAGGCGCGCTCAAAACTGCGCCGGGCCAAAAAACCAATCTGCAACGGCACAGCCAGCCACCCGATTAAATTTCGCGGCAAAATCCATACGTCGTAGTGGAGCAGAGTCCCGTTTTCTTTTGATTCCAGAACGGCTTGCATGCGGAGGCTTTCCAGAGGCCCGTTAAGGTAGCGCCGGACCACGCCGAACCGTTCGGGCGCCACCCAGTCAAACGGATATTCGCGCCATCGGATGGTCATGCCACAGAATTTCAAACGCATCATTCGCACGGTCGGGTTTTCCGCATCCATGCCCTCCGTTATCATGGGCGACAGGCCGGTATCGCGGTTGAAACGATTGGTATCAGCGATGAGTGGCCACAGTTTCTGCCGGGAATTTTTCAGTTCCCATCGAAAAGCGTAATGACGTTCCGCGAATTTCACTTGAGCTAAATTTTTTCCTTAAATCATTGCCATGATTTCCTGACATGAATAATCGTGCGCTGACTTTTTTCTAACAATGGGCATCGGTATAATCTCAAAGGAAATGTTTAAAATCAAAATTTTAATTGCAGTAATTGGGCTCATGATGGCGGTGAACGCTTCTGTTCTGGTGGCGGATACCGTGGAAACGAGAGACGGCGCGCGCCTGGTGAGCAAAATAACCGGCATTTCGGGCGAGAAAATTTCCCTCGACACGACCTACGCCGGCGCCATCGAGATTGATCGAGCGGAGGTGGTCGGTTTCAGCACCGACGAGCCCGTGTATGTCCGCCTGGAAAACGGAATCACCATTTCCGGCAAAATTTCCCACACGGGCCGGTCGAAGTTGAAAATCGTTGCTTTAAGCGGTGAATTAACCACCGAAATGCCAAAAATAGCAGCTTCCTGGGGAACGGAAGAGGAGGACCCCGTGATCGTGAAAAGGAGGGAGAAAATCGAAGCCAACCGCCGCAAATGGTCCTACGAAGTAGGGTTGGACCTTAGCGGCAAATCCGGCAACAGCGAGGCGGCCGGTATGGCGGCCCGCCTCAAGGCAAACTTCGCCGGGCCGGATGACTCATTAGGTTTCTACCTCACCTTCGACAATGCCAAAAAAAATGGCGACCAGACATCGAATGAAACTCCCCGTAGCAAGCTACGGGGTATCTAAGAAAGAAATTCATGATCACCACAGCATCAATTGTTGCAACTGCTTCTTCGGTTTGCCCTGTTTTCTTACGTAGGCCTCCACACTGGCCCAATCCCCACGCTCCCCTACCGTTCCAACATAATACCCGTCACTCCAAAACTCCCCTCCCCACAGCTTCTCCTTCATCCAAGGTTCGCGCCGAAAGATCTCCCGCGCCGTTATGCTCTTATATTTCTGAACGATTCGCCCGGGTGCTTCTTTCGGATGCGCTCCACACAGCAAATGCACATGGTCTCCATCCATTCCCAGTGCTTCCATCTCTATTTCATAGCGCTCGGCTATCCCAACGCTTGTTTCTTTCAGCACCTCTTGCACCCGCCTTTCCAAGAGCATCTTCCGATACTTCACAGGGAACACCATATGGTAGTGGATCTGCCACACGCAATGGCTCGCGCGCCTCAAATGCTCCCGTTTCTCTTCGCTCATTCATCTCTGTTATAAAGTTACCGCTCCCCGTAGCAAGCTACGGGGTATCTGAAATTAAATGAAACTCCCCGTAGCAAGCTACGGGGTATCTAAGAAAGAAATTCATGATCACCACAGCATCAATTGTTGCAACTGCTTCTTCGGTTTGCCCTGTTTTCTTACGTAGGCCTCCACACTGGCCCAATCCCCACGCTCCCCTACCGTTCCAACATAATACCCGTCACTCCAAAACTCCCCTCCCCACAGCTTCTCCTTCATCCAAGGTTCGCGCCGAAAGATCTCCCGCGCCGTTATGCTCTTATATTTCTGAACGATTCGCCCGGGTGCTTCTTTCGGATGCGCTCCACACAGCAAATGCACATGGTCTCCATCCATTCCCAGTGCTTCCATCTCTATTTCATAGCGCTCGGCTATCCCAACGCTTGTTTCTTTCAGCACCTCTTGCACCCGCCTTTCCAAGAGCATCTTCCGATACTTCACAGGGAACACCATATGGTAGTGGATCTGCCACACGCAATGGCTCGCGCGCCTCAAATGCTCCCGTTTCTCTTCGCTCATTCATCTCTGTTATAAAGTTACCGCTCCCCGTAGCAAGCTACGGGGTATCTGAAATTAAATGAAGTCATCGCCGGAGCCACCTACAATTCCTTTTTCAGGAAAAAACTGGGCTGGTTCGTGCGGTCGGAATATGAAAGGGATGAATTTGAGGACATCGACATTCGGGTCACCACAGCCGGCGGCTTGAGCTACCGGTTTTTCAAACAGGAACATCATACTCTCAACACGCGGGCGGGATTCAGCTACCGCTTTGAAACCCTCGACAACGGAACGAAGATCAAGTCACCCGGTCTCGATTTCGGGCTCAAACATTTTTATCGAATAAAAAAATTCGGCAAAGTGACCACGGATTTGAAATTCATACCCAGCGTGGAAGATTTTTCAGACTACCGTTTCACCCAGGACACGCGATTCGAATTCCCCCTCGGAGGCGGCAAATTCTGGAAAGTGCGCTTCGGCCTGGCAAACTCATTCAACAACAACCCCGCCCCCAACAGAGTAAAACTTGACACCACCTACTACACCCGCCTCATCCTCAACTGGAAATAAAATGGCGGCAAAAATTAGCCTCAAGCAATATTTAGCTACGATCCAGTTGAAATTCGAAAAATGTTTCCGTCGTCAAACCTCTGTAGAAAACGATTGGAGGGAGTGTTATTCTCGAAAGTAAATAGAGGCTGTCCCAAAAACCCGAATTTTGCGAATTGAGATATTCGACTCCGAACTGTAAGGGAACGTAAGTCATTCAATTCCGTCAAAAACGCTGTATAAGGCCTCTATTCGTTATAAATATAATCGCGTCAGACAGAGGTCTATGGTAGAATTGTATTTGAATATGCAAAACAAGAGAAAGGCTGACGGTGTTATAGACATCGAATTTGCCCAAAATCCCCTAAAAACGGTCTTTATGACAGCTTTATTAACAAGTTAACTTACTGTAAAACAAATGGTTATAACTTTGGGACAGCCTCTAAATAGCCATCCCCCATTTTCACCAAACATGAATATCCATCGGTAGGTGTTCTCGTTTAAAAATAGCCATTGCCCCAGACCCAGGTCCCAAACAAAGATCGCATCGGTTGTGCTGCCGTCGGATACAAATTGCCAACCATGTTCGTCATGATAAATCCACGGCCAAAAATCGACGTTGTAATTCATATACCAGGGAGAGGATCGCCACCCAGGATAGGCGCCGAGAGCAGCGCCATTGAAGATCGGTTCCGGAAAAATTAATGTCAATATACCCGTCAGGGACCCAAACGCATTTCCGAGACTGAAAACCGCCTCCGTTTCACTGCTGAAAACAATGAAATCCGTTGCCAAAAAACCTGCTTCCGAGTCGAAATAGGTCATTCGGGCGGTATTCGGCCCCGTCTTTTCATAGGTGTAGGTTCCCGACGTTGCCACCCAGGTGGCCAAGTCAATCAATTGATATCTATTTCCGGTTATTGCGGGTTCAAAACTAAGAAAACCAGTCGCGCCCTCGAAAATTCCGGACCCGTTGGTAAATTCCAGGTTGACCACAATACCTCTAATATTTTCCGGGGCCAAATCGTTTTGTGCAAAAGCAACAGGGAGTGCAAAAGATATGATTAGAACTGCGATTGCGATGTAATTTTTCATTGGTGTTTCCTTTAAGAGATTTCACGGAAACCCAAGGCTCAGTTGATTTTGTCGTTTGCTTGGGGTTTTGGCCTCGTGAATAGCCAATATTAGCTAAACCGTCAATTGAAATTTTGCGGTGGTTATGTTTTTGGTCCCTTTTCACTAAATCCTCTAATCCGGGGTGTCGAGATGGAGGAGGTGGGCGCAGTTTTCGTGGATTTCGTTCCAGGTCTGGATTTTTAATTCGAGGTCGATGAGGCCGCAGGCGGGGAGGTTGTATTTGTATGGCCCGGCACCGGTTAGGAGGTGGTTGGCCAGTTTAGTCCAGGTGGGGTTGTGGCCGACTATTAGGATGTGCCCCAGCGTGTCGTCCAGTTTTTCCATGACTTTATACATTTCGGTTAGACCTGCGCCGTAAAGCGTTTTGCTATGAACAATGCTCGTCAGGGGGAAATCGATGGCGGGAGCGATGATGGCCAACGTCTCGAGGGCGCGTTTGGCTGGGCTGGTCAGGATGAGTTCGGGTTTGAAGTTCCGTTTGGCCAAACGGTCGCCCAATTTGGCGGCGTCGCCCCTGCCCCGCTCGTTCAGGGGCCGCTCGAAATCGGTGAGGCCGGGGTGGTTCCAGTTCGAATCGGCATGCCTAAGGAGCGTGAGCCTTTTCATCGTTCCGGCCATAATTTGGTTTTAAAAAGGATTTTTCCTACTGTGTCGCGCACGGAGGCGGTTAAATTTCCCCGCTCGTCGATGGAAATGACTCCGAAATTGAACCATTTTTTGGCCTCCTCCCAAGTGGTCACGGAGTCCATCGTTTCCGGACCGTGGAAAAAGAGGCTTTCCGGGTTGAGGGTGGGATCAGATTCCCGGTTGGGGAAGTACCCGGCGTTGAGGGGACCGACGACAAATTCGTGCAGTTTGAAAGACGGGTCTTTTTTAAAAGGCGTGTAGCGGAAAACCTCGGCAAAATGCACGTCGGTGGTAAGCCAGACAAAATTGCGTTTGGGGAGGCCCTTCATGAAGCCGATGATGTCGAGGAGTTCGTTCTCGTAGCCGGTATCCTGGTCGTGATTGGCCCATCCGTCGCGGCCATCGGCGGGCGGCCAGCCGGTGGGGATGGACATGGGCACGCTGGATACGATGACTTTCCAAAGGGCGTTGGAATAACGTAGTTTTTCCTTCAACCAAACCAACTGCTCACGGCCCAGCATGGTTTTGTGATGGGCTGGATCGTCGACCTCGTTCTTGGCGTCGCGATACTGGCGGTTGTCGAGGAAAAATAGTTCCAGGTTCAGGCCCCAGCGGATATTATAATACAAACGGTGGGGAGAATCAGGGTTCTCCTCGATTGGGTTGTAATCCTCGAAAGCCCGGCGACCGAGGGGCAAAAGATGCTCACCCGGAATATAGGGAGGCTTATCTCTGGTATCCTGAAGGGGGCCAAAATCGTTGACCACCTCGTGGTCGTCCCAGATAACGAAATAGGGCGTTTGGGCCAGCATTTGCCGGTATCCGGGGTCCTCCCGGTTGTATTTCCAGTGCTCCCAGTAATCCTTCATATTGGCGGAAGGCTGGAAATTTCCGGGGACCTGCCGGTTCCCGTACTTGCCGGTTTCCTCACAGGTATTGTCGGCGTAAATCATGTCCCCGAGGCCGATGAAAAAATCGATGGGCAAGGAATTTATGGCCTTGAAGACCGGGAAACCCTCCTCTGCATCGCGGCAAACATTCTGCCCAGACACGTCACCGCTCCAGGCAAATGAAACGGCTTGCGCTACCATGCCGGAAGGCGCGGTGCGGAACTTCCCCCGGAAGGCGGGATATTTTCCTGGGGATTCAGGATTTTTAATGGTGAACCACACGCGGTAGGACAAAAGCGTATCCGGTTTTAGCCCGCTGACCTTTATCTTGCCTGTGAAATCGCGGTTGGCCTTTACCGGAGTCACCATTTCCATCATGGAAACGCCATCCTCACTTTCGATGGCCAAATGCATTTGAGCCTCGCGGTCGGAGCGCGACCAGAAGAGGGCGCCGCCTTCCTCCACCGCCCCGATGGCCACCCCGTGGGTGACGGGAGCATCCCCGGCCCCGGAATCGGCCTCATTGCCCGAAAGGGTTCCGATCAGGCAAAGAACGGCCATTAGTGGAATGAGAAATGAATGATGAAAATTCTTTTCTGAAAGAAAATGATTGGAGATAATGTTCATTAATTTTAACATAGTTGGCTGTTATTATGTTCGACGCCAGTTGCCGTGTAAATGAAATGTATTGAGAAAAATCGATTCTCTTAATGGGCCAGTGAAAGCAGAACAGAATCCACGCAGCAGCCTTGGGGCGAAAACCCTTCCGCCCAGCTATTTCACTTCCGAAAAGATTTACCAGGAGGAGTGGGAAAATATCTTCAGCCGCCGCTGGCTTTGCGTTGGCCGGGAGAGTGAAATTCACCAAAGTGGAGGATTCATGCAATGCAGCCTGGAAGGAGAAAGCATCCTCATCGTGCGGAGCCAGGATGGAAAATTGCGGACTTTTTACAACCATTGCCGACACCGGGGCACGCGGCTCTGTGAAGAAAAAAATGGTTTATTAAAAGAAAACATACAATGCCCTTATCATGCCTGGACTTATAGTTTCGCGGGCGAACTGACCGCCGCCCCCAACATGGCCAATGTGAAAGGATTTTCAAAAGCAGATTACCCATTGCAACAAGTAGCCACAGTAGTTTGGGCAGGTTTTATCTTCATCAATTTCGAGAAAACACCGGAGACATTTCAAACAGCATTCGCCCCCGTTTATCATAAATTTGCCCCATGGAAACTGCCGGAACTACTCACGGCCGAAGGCAAGAGTTATCACATCCGGGCCAACTGGAAGCTGTTATTCCATAATTATTCCGAGTGCTACCACTGCCCCTCCGTGCACCCGCTTTTAAACAATATCACGCCCTACAAAAACAGCAGCAACGACCTGGAGGAAGGGCCTTTCCTCGGCGGTCCCATGAGCATCAAACCTAAGGGCGGTAGCCTGACCACGAGTGGCCGCGCCTGCGCCCCGCCCCTGGTTGAAAATGAGAACCGGCAAAAGGTTTTCTTTTATACCTTTTTCCCCAATCTGTTTTTAAGCCTGCATCCCGATTTCGTGGTTGCTCACCGATTGGAGCGGCGATCCCATGGTCAAACCACGATGCACTGCGATTGGCTTTTCCACCCCGAGGCCGCGGAAAACCCGGATTACCGCCCGCAAGAAGCCATCCAATTCTGGGATATGACCAACCGGCAGGACTGGCATGTGTGCGAACTTACTCAGGATGGTTTGCGCTCCCGCGCGGCCAAACCCGGCCCCTATGCCAACCTGGAAAGCATGCTGGCCGCGTTTGACCGGGAATACCTCAAATTCATGGGCTAAGAGGAAGAGGCGGCGTCTATATTTTTCCAAGACTCGAGTTTTTTCTGGATGAACCGAAATGTTTCTTCGTGTTCTTTGCGTCCATTGCCCATCAAGTGAAGTGGTTCTCCAAAGCAAACGCGGATTTTCTTAGCAGGGTTGATTTTGCCCATATCCTTAATCCATTTGCCGCAGCCCCAGGCTTCCGATTGCACCGCCACGGGCACAACTGGCACACCTGCTCTACGGGCCAGTTTTACCCCGATAGAATTAAACGTTTCGGTCTTGATATCATTGGTTCGAGTGGTTTGTGGAAAAATGACAATGGAAATCCCATGGCCGATCCGCTCCGCTCCGCCTTGCAAAACCTCTTTCAGATCCTGACGGGGAGTCTTGCGGGTCACCAAAATGGGGTTCCGGCTCTTGAAGGCGTGCTTCAAGAGGGGCATTTTCAATAGATCTTCCTTGATGACGAAGGTAACCGGGAGAAATGGCTGAATGATACAGGGATAGCAAAATCCCTCGAAGGTGCTCATGTGGTTTCCCACAAATACGCATGCTCCCTCCAAATTCAATAAAACAGAGAGGTTTTCGACCTCAATTTTAACCCCGACCGATTCCAGGTTGTTAAATACTTCTTTGCTGCTTAAAACCCACGCCTCATCCGTGTAATCGCCCTTGAGAGCCAACCGCGAAGCTTTAATGATATAATAGCCGAGTTTGGCATAGTTGACCAGCGATGGAAATTGACGCGCCAAAAGGGAAATCCGGGCGTCGCCGGTGCGATAAATATTTTCCTGGGTGATGGGCTGCATGAACGAAGTTGAAAGAAAATCTCTGGCTTTTCCTATAAAAAATTAAGAAAAGAGAATAAAAACCGGATTTTCTTGGGGTGCAACACTTCCCGGTTAACCCATCTTCGACAGTTCAAAAAGTTAAAGGGCTTATCTATGCGGATTCGGGATTAATTTTTGCCGTTAGTCTGCACTACATTCTGGATGATTTTGGGGCGGGTGGGCAGTTTTAGGCCCATTTTCTTGAGGAGGTCGGCACAGAGTTTTTCCGGTTTGCCTACCAGCCGTAAACGCGCTTCGCGTCCCCCTCGCAGCGGTGCCACCACGTCCATTGAGCGTAGATTCTCCAGTTCGTGCAACACTTGCCGCGCACAGGTGCCGAGGCCTTTGGCCTGCAGCCAGCTTTCCAGGGCGCGCCACATCGCCAGAGCCAGAAAACAGATCAGAATGTGCGCTTGCACACGCTTTTCTTTGTGGTGATAGACCGGCCGCAGCCCCAAGTCGCTTTTGGCGCAACGAAAGGCTGCCTCGGCCTGTGTCAGTTGTATATACCACCGCCACAGCTTTTGTGGGTTTTCCTCCTGGCAGTTGGTTCGCAGCAGATAGGTCCCGTGGGCCAGTTGGGCCCAATCGGCTTTGCTCTCGTCTTCGGTGATTTGCAATGCGCAGGCCCGTCCGTCGGCGTCGATTTGCACTTCTACGGTGAATATTTTTTCGGCCAGGGTGTGGCGGCCCAGCCAGCGGCCGATACGGCGTTCAACCGGATCGAGTTTCTGCCCTCGCCGACGCAAACTCAGGTCGATCTGGTCGAGCTTTTTGCGCAAACGCTCCTTTTGCTGGCTCAGCATGGCGGCTTCTTTTTGACCCCGTCCCTGGCTGCGGCAAAGCACATATTGCTCGATCTGGGGGCAGTCGGGATGTTTCACCAGTTTGACCTCCACCCCCGCCCGCACCTCGCAAAAATCGCCTTGCTCGAGCAGATCGAGGGCAAAGTTTTTAAGATGGCTCTTGGGCGTGCCCACGATGTAACGGGCCCCTTTGCCGCGCAGGTATTCGAGGTTGGCCTCGCTCACCATGCCGCGGTCCAGCACCCAGATGCGATCGGCCACCCCGTAATGCGATTCCATCAATTCGACCCTCTCCTGCACCGTGGTCACATCGGCGCGGTTGCCGTCGAAAACCTCATAGGCCAGGGGCAGCCCTTCGGGGGTCACCACCAGTCCAAGACATACCTGCTTGCAATCCGGCCGCTGGTCCCGGCTGTAGCCGCGCTGGGCCTGGGCATTGCCCTCGCACCGGCCCTCAAAATAGGTGCTCGTTATGTCGTATAAAAGAAACTCGAAACGCGTCCCAAACCAGCTTTCATAGCGTCCTTTAAGATGACTGAACAGTTCCCGGCGCAAGGGCAAGACACGATCCAGTCCGCGATACAAACGGTTGTCATAGACCTCATCCACATCCACCGCCATCAAATCCTCCAGCGCCGTCGAGCCATACCAGCGCTCGGCCAGAGCCAGCTCCGAGGCCTGTTCGCAAAAACGCCCCAGCGCCAGAATCGAGGCCACCTGGGCCCAGCCCACCGACTCCCGGCCCGGCGGCAAATGCTCCTCGAAGAAACGATGCAGCCCCAGCCGCCGCCACAGCGCCAGAGCCACATACACTTTGCCAAATTGACGCACCCGCTCCACCCGTATCCGACCCAGATTCACCTGCGCCCACAACGGAGCCTCCGGTTTATCCTCGGCAAATAAATCCAACTGCTCGGCCCCCGCAGCCTCATCATCGCCATCGAGGAGCCGACCGATCTGCTCCCAACCCAACCGCTCATCCTCATCGAGCCCCGGCTCCTTGCCAATGTGGGCCACGATGCGCTGGCGCGGCCCCTTGGCTGTGCGCACCGACTCCACCAGCGTCCAGTAATCATAATCCTGGCCCTTCTTACGACGACGATGGCGACGCAAATACATCAACACCGACCCTGCACTACACGACATATTCACACCCCAACCCTGACAACCATGCGCCCTACAGCACGAAAAACCCTAAAAATAATCGATTTACCCCCCCCAACTGTCGAACTCAGGTTAAACCTCGATGCATTCGGTGAGCAAAAGGTAGTATTCTTGCTCGTCATCGAGCGGCTCGATCATTTTTCGGGCGCGCTTGTGATAAACGGGCTGCCGATAGAAAAGATCGAGGAATTCCCGAATTCTTTTTTTCGACAAAACCGCTCCCACCGTGCCTTGGTCGAACGAGCGGCCTCCGAAACTATCACCCCGCATAAGCAAACATGCCCTATTGAATCCGCCTTCGCCCAAAAAGCTGTCAACCACATACCTGCGATTCGACAGGCTGAAGGTTTGGCTCCCGAATTCACGCTTATTTTTGCGGAATCTATTTCTTACGGGCACTGCGATGCATAATTCATAAACGTACATTTACAACGGAGTAAGTCGGCTACGCGCCACGAAAATAAAATTCCACTGTAAACGAGGTCTATGGATGCTCGCTTTTACAAATACGGATAACACAGAAAACCTCCATCACGGTAAAAAATCATCCGTGGTTTTATTGTTTATTCGGAATTCCTGTTTTCAGCAATTCGATGATGGTGGTCTGCAACTCGCTACGCGGTATCAACACCTCCCCCCCGGACTTCATATCCCGGATTTTCACCGAATCCGCCGCCAACTCCTCCGAGCCGTAGATCAAGGCAAATCGGGCGCCGGATTGACCGACCTGTTTAAACTGTTTGCCAAACCCGGTTTCCTTCAACGGGTATTCGACCCTCAACCCAAGCTCGCGCAGGCTCAGGATATCTCCCAAGGCCGCTGCGCGCTCCTTAGCCCCGCCGAGTATTACATAGATGTCGGGAACGGCAACCACGCCGGGCAAAAGATTTTTGCGAGCCAGAAGATCGCAGAGAGTGACATCGCCCATGGCAAACCCGGAGGCCGACAGTTCGCCATAACCAAGTTTTTGCACCAGCCGGTCATAGCGCCCGCCGCCGGCCAGGGACCGCAATTTCCCACCACGCTCAAAGGCCTCAAAGACAAATCCCGTGTAGTAGGCCAAACCGCGGACGATCCCCAGGTCGATTTCCACATTATCCATCAAACCCATGGCTTCGAGATAACCGAGCAGCGCTTTCCAGTCCTCCAGCCGCCGGGCAATTTTTTCACGGTTTTCCGCACGGCTTCCAATCGATCCGGGGCCAAGCAAGATTTCCTTGAGGCTTTTATAATCCCTCGCTTTCCCCAGCATCTGGACATCTTCCAAAAAATCTTCGGCCGAACCACCAAATATTTCTATCAACTTTTGCAGGGTTACCTCGCGTTCCACTCTTTCCCGTTTGTCGATGATTTCGAGCGTCCGGGCGGCGGCTTCGCCCTCAATTCCGTATCCGGCAATAAAATACAACCAGATATCCCGGTCGCTCAGACGGAGACGGAAGTCTTTCGAGGTCAGGCCCAGAGCGGTCAGGCTCTTGATGCAGAGGGCGGTCAATTCGGCGTCGGCGGCGGGTCCGGGTTCACCCAGAATATCGGCATTGAATTGGTAAAAAGCGCGCTGGCGGCCTCTTTGAGGTTTCTCGTAACGATAGTGCTCGCCGATGTGAAACCATTTAATGGGCCTCCTGAGGCTGCCCGCCCTGGCTCCGGCCAACCGGGCCAAAGAGGGCGTCATTTCCGGCCGCAGGGCCACCTCCCGCCCGCCTTTGTCAGTGAAAGCAAAAAGTTGGGACACGACCTCGGGACCGCTTTTTTCCGTGAACAGGTCGAGCGGTTCGAGCACGGGAGCGTCGTATTCGGAAAACCCGAAAGAGTTGGCCGTTTGCCGCCAAATCCTGAACAGGTGGTTACGCGAGGCGCATTGTTCGGGATAAAAGTCGCGGAATCCCGGAAGACTTTCGAACATCAGGTGGGCTCCCCCCGGTTAAAGGGTTGAGTGGAAATGCAGTCTGCGCTAGCCCCCAACCCGATCCAGATTGAGGCTTTTGAGCTCAGCTTTGAGTTCCTTTCCCGCTTTAAACTTGATAACCGCGCGCTTGGGAATGATGACATCCTTTTCCGGTTTGTTGGGATTGCGCCCGATGCGCGATTTACGCACTTGCACTTCAAAAACACCGAAATTGCGCAATTCCACATTTCTACCTTCGGCGAGAGCTTCAGCGATTGCGTCCAGGGTCAACTGCACCACTTCGCGAACTTCCTTTTGGGGAAGACCCGTTTTATCGTAGATGTTTAGAACGATGTCTCTTTTTGTAAGGTTGCCGGACATAGTGGTTGAATTTTTGGGTATGGCGAATATAAGTAGGGTCAAACTAACTAATCATCTGATACTTCTGTAAATTTACAAGGTAGTGTCAAACAATAAATTATGAGCGACAAACCGAAAAATCCCTTTGAGGAAATACAAAAACAAATCCAGGAGGCTTTGGGCGGTAAAAATGTGAGTTTCAGCATTCACAAAAACACCGATGCGCCTTCTCCGGAAGGAGCAAAAGCCCCAGAACGGGATGCCCAGGCTTCGGAACGGGAAGATGAGGCCATTTTAAAGCGCATTCAGGAATTCAGCCTAAAACCCAAAGAAATCCGAGATTTTCTCAACCGTTTTGTTATCAAGCAGTTAGAGGCCAAAAAAGTGCTTTCTGTGGCTATTTGCGACCACTATAACCATGTCCGCCAGTGCATCGAGAATCCCAATCTCCTGGAAAAAGAATACCAGAAGCAAAATATCATCCTCCTGGGTCCAACAGGTGTGGGCAAAACCTACCTCATGCGCTGCATAGCCAAGTTGATCAGGGTGCCCTTCGTGAAGGCCGATGCGACCAAATTTTCTGAAACCGGATATGTCGGCTACGATGTCGAAGATCTCGTGCGGGACCTCGTCAAAGTGGCCAACGGCAATGTCGATCTTGCCCAGTACGGCATCATTTATATCGACGAGATAGACAAAATTGCGGCCGGCACGGAAGCAATCGGGCGCGATGTGTCCGGGCGCGGGGTGCAGATCAACCTCCTCAAGTTGATGGAGGATACCGAGGTCAATCTTTTCAGCCCAAATGACATGATGGCCCAGATGCAAGCCATGATGGAAGCGTCCCGAGGTGGAAAAGCCCGCAAAAAAACCATCAGCACCCGGCACATACTTTTCATTGTCAGCGGCGCTTTCGATAAATTGGGCGAAACCGTCAAAAAGAGGCGACAGGCGTCAAAAATCGGTTTTGCCGGCACCTCGACAGATACCACCAAGGATGCCTCAGACTTTCTCCAATACGTGGAGACGGCCGATTTTATCAAGTTTGGGTTCGAGCCGGAATTCATAGGGCGCCTCCCCATCCGGCAAGCCTGCGACCAGTTGATGAAAGAGGACTTGGCACAAATCCTGACCAGTTCGGAGGGCAATATCCTGGCCCAATACAAACACGACTTCAAAGGCTATAATATCGATTTCAATATCACTCCGGAAGCCATTGATGAAATCGCCGCACGGGCCTCTGAGGAGAAAACGGGCGCTCGCGGCCTGCTGACCGTTTTTGAACGCGTCTTTCGCAATTATAAATTCGAGCTTCCCTCCACGGCAGTCAAGCGATTCGAAGTGACCACCGATACTATCGTGAAACCAATGGAAACGCTGAAAGAACTCCTCAAAGAGCACCAGCACGCCCAGCGGGGTGTCATGGGCGAGGATATCGAGGCCTTTACCGGCAGGTTTTCCGCGGAACATGGCTTAAAACTGGAATTCGAGGAACTGGCCATAAACGCCCTCATTGATACCGCCATAGAAACGGACAAAGCCATCCGCACGGTCTGCGAGGATAAATTTCGCGATTTTGAGCACGGCCTCAAAATTGTCTCCCGCAACACCGGAAATACTACTTTTGCCATCACCCAGGCCATCGTGGAAAACCCGGACAAAGAGCTTTCTCAAATGGTGGTGGAAAGTTTTAAGGAAATGGAATCCAAGGAAGAAGTGGAGGACTGACCCTTTTATGCCCGAGGCTTCCGCCGTTAATGAAATGTTTGCCGGCATTGCCGGACGCTACGATCTGGCCAACCACTTACTGAGCGGGGGCCTGGATTTTTACTGGCGCCGGGAGCTGGCTTTGGCCGCCCGCCAATACCGTCCGAAAAAGGTGGCTGACCTGGCCACCGGGAGCGGAGATGTCGTCTTTGCCCTGGCCAAAACCATATCGGGATCGGCGCGCATAACGGGCATCGATTTTTGCGCTCCCATGCTCGAAAAAGCGAAGGAAAAAAAGAAATTTCTGGAAGAAAAACAAAAATGGGCAGCCCGTCTGAAAAAAGTTGATTTTGTTCTTGGCGATTGCCTCGAACTTCCTTTTTTAGACGGCGAAGTGGACTTACTAACGATATCGTTCGGCCTGCGAAACCTGGAAGACCGCGCTCGCGGCTTGCGAGAAATGTGCCGTGTCCTGCGCAAACCGGGTGGCGTTTTGCTGGTGCTCGAATTCAGTCAACCAGCAGCATGGCTGCGGCCCTTCTACTATTTATACCTACGGTCCTTTCTGCCGGTAATGGCCAAGCTGGCCACGGGAAAACCCGAGGCTTATCATTATCTGGGAGAAACCATCGGGAAATTTCCATCCCAGGAAACATTAACGGAGGAAATTCGCGCCGCCGGTTTTGAAAAAGTAGATTCACGCGGGCTTTCTTTTTCCATCGTGGCGATTCACCGGGCGGAGGTTTTGGCAAGTTGAAGTCTAGCGCCCTAATCGTTGTTTTCTGCCAGGCGCTGAGCCTTTTGATAACGCCACTGGCCGAAGCGGAATTCAGCAACGACGTCCAATACTGGTGGAAAACTCAAATCAAGGAGTGGGACGGGGATAAAATTGATGTCAATTTTGAAGCTGAGGCAAGATTCAATGAGGAAATCTCAAAATTGTTCACCTGGAGGCTGGCTCAAAAATTGGTTTATTCGCCAAAGAAAAACCTGGACCTGGGAATCGGCTACCGTTTGGAAAAAAGCAGAAATGGCGCAGGCGATCCCTTCAAGCGAAAACACCGTTTGGAACTTGAAGTCAATCCACATTTCCAGTTCCTTGGAAATTTTAAAGTTTCCACCCGAAACCGTTTGGAGTTGCGCTGGAAGGAAAATCAGGGAGGAAAACTCTTCCCCAGGTTTCGCCCCAGATTTCTTGTCTCCACAACTGCCAATTGGTTTCCCGGATTGCAGGAAATCGCGGTGGGCAACGAATTTTTTTATGACTTTGAAAAGAAGTTGTACAACCAGAACCGGCTATACCCATTAAGGGCCAAATTTAAACTAACGCCCAAACTTGGCCTAACTCTATACTACATGGTGCTGTCGGAGCGAGATTCCCAATCCAACGGCTGGCGGCATACCCACGTTATCGGTACCGACTTTAAGCTGAACCCCTTTAAATTAATGTCGGCCTCTAAAAAGTAATTCCCAGGTCGTTTTTTATGGGCATTATTTGTTTAAAAAATAACCTCTTTGTTTTTCGGAGACGGGCAACCCAACCTTCTCCATAGCGGTCAGCATATCTTCCCAGATGGTCCGTTTGGCGCGGAGGGTACCGCTGCGTAGAATGTAGGCGGGATGATAGGTAATCATCAAAGGGATTTTTTGAAATTCATGCCACTTTCCCCGGACATCGCCCATGCGCCGTTTGGGATCCGGTCCGAGGAGACCGTTGACGGCCGTCGCGCCGAGGGCGATAATCACCTTGGGCTGCACGATCTCGAGCTGTGCCCGCAAAAAAGGCAGGCAGTAGTTGAATTCGTCAACGGTCGGGGGGCGGTTGCCGGAGGCAGTTGGCAATTCCGGCCTCCAGTTCATAATATTGCCGATGTAAACCTCGTCTCGTTTCAGGCCCATTCCTCCCAAAATTTTCGTCAATAACTGCCCCGCCCGGCCGACAAATGGCTCGCCCTGAATTTCTTCGTCGGCCCCCGGCGCCTCTCCGCAAAAGAAAAGTTCGGCATGGACGCTCCCGACGCCAAAGACAACATTCACCTTCTTGCCGGGCTTGAGGTGCTCGTTGCAAACCGGATCATGGAGAACCCGCTCCCGCAGCCATTCCCAACGCTGTTGTTTGCCTCCTTCGGGTAATTGCACTTCAGGCGGCGGCGGGATCGGCGTTATTTGGAATTCTTTATTTTTTTTCTGTGTGGGAACTGGCATGGAAGTATTATGAGGCTGGGGAACAGGAGTTGTCGCTTCAGGTTTTACTATTTTATGAACGGTTTCTTGCAGTTTCTCTATTGTTCCGTCCCCAATGAATACGTTTTTTCCGCCCTCGTTTTTGAGGCGTTTCAGTTCGCTCACGAGGCTTTCCAATTGCTCTCTCATAATCCCAAATTAATTACGAAATGGAGGATGCGCGGCCAGGCAATAGTTTTTCCACATATTTGCCTAGTAAATCGAATTCGAGGTTCACGTGCTGGCCGGCTTGCCTCTGCTTGAGATTGGTTGCCTGCATGGTATGGGGTATGAGCCAAACGGAAAATCCGGCGTCATCCACCTCGGCCACGGTTAGCGAGATGCCATCGATGGCGATAGTGCCTTTGTAAATGAGATATCGCATATACTCTGGCGGAGGCACGACCCGCATATAATAGTCTTTACCCCGTTTTTCGAGGATTTCCACACGGCCTAGGGTGTCGATATGACCGGAGACAAAATGCCCCCCGATTTTACCGTTGAAACAGAGGCTCCGCTCCAGGTTGATCCCGGCTCCGGCTGCCAGTTCGTTAAATGATGTCAAGCGGACGGTTTCCCCCAGCAATTCGAAACTGACGCTTTCGGAATCGTAAGCAACCACGGTCAAGCAACAGCCGTTGACCGCCACGCTGTCTCCAAGGGCCATGCCGTTCTGGATTTTATCGGTCTGGACGGTTAGCCGATAAGCCTGGCCGCCCTCTTCAAAAACCAGTACTTTGCCCGTTTCTTCAACAATCCCAGTAAACATTACAGATCTTTGTTTAGTTTAGCCTAGCGGAGTTTTACCCGCAGAACAGAGGTTTGATTACGGCGGTCAATGAGGAGGACAAACTCGTCGCGGGATTCGTCGTTTTCGATGGACGAAAATAGTTCCACCGCTGTTTCATAGGAGGATACCGCCTCCCCGTCGATTTCCTTTATCCAGTCGCGCAGTTGCAAACCGGCGGCATGAACGGGGCTGTTGGGCTTGACGAACTGGGCAATGACTCCGGGCGCATCGACAAACGGAATACGTTGCCGGATGGCGTCGTAAACCACGAATTCCCTGATCGTTAGGCCGAGGTCCGCCAGGTATTGCCGCCGGGCCTTATTCAATGTCTTTGGGTGGTTGCCGACAACAATCTCGACATGTTCCCGCCCATCGCCGCGAACCACTTCAAGGGTCAGGGTTTCGCCAGGTTTTTTCAAGAGCACTAACCTTTCAAAATAATTTTGCACGATGGCATCGGGTCGAAATTTGGGCAGCGTCTCACCATCCACCGAGACAATGATATCCCGGCTTTGCAAGTTGCTGCCCTCGGCCGGACTTCCTTCCAAAATGGTGCTTACAACCACCGCTCCCTGGTCTTCCAAGCCCAAAAAACTGGCCACTTCTCGAACGATAGGCTGCATGCCGGCAATGCCGATCCAGGGCCGGGGATCGCCCGCCGGATTGGAGGGAACCCGGCCGATGTTGGCAAAAAATTCGTCCGCAAAAAGAAAGGCGCCGCTTTCCCGGATGGGGCGGAAGCCAACCCTCGACTGCCGCCCGTCGCTCAGCAGGATGCGCTCCCGCGTAACGGGGTTGCCGGCCCAGCCCGCGAAACGGCCCTTAAAATCAAATACCGGACAGCCGGGACTGGCCAGAAGGCTCTCCGAAAAACCGATTTTGAGAGGAACTTTTTGCATCATGGCCATGCGCCCATCCAAAAAATAAGCCCTGTAATCGAAATTCTGATCGAGGATGCCGATGCCCCATAACTTTTGCCCCATCACCGGGGTGGTCGTTGCAAATTCAGTGATGGGAACCAGCCGGGGCCGCAAGGCTTCCTCCACCCTCAGGTAATGCCAGCCATTGAGGTAGCCGCTGCCAAGGTATTCCGCCTCGTAGCCGTCGCCGCCTTCCCCCGGCGGAAAAACCTTAAAATCCTTGAAATGATCGGGCGGCAGCCAATTGGGCACGGCCGATTCGTTGATCACGACGAGCCCTTCGTTATCGATAACCAGCCCAACGGTATCCACCGGCGAGCGATCCAATTCCCTTTGAATGAAATATTCTATGGCAACCACCGATTTGGCCCTCTCCGTGAACAAATCGCCAATCCCATCGGCCAGATCGTCGCCCCCAAACAGGGAAACCACCGCCAGACAAAAGGGAGTCAGCACAGAGAATATTTTTATCTTAAAATACATCAGGTTTCAGTAGTGTCCGGTTAAAAGTAGTTGAAGGTCAACTGGTTAGAGTGATCGCTGCTCGCACTGCTGTGATCCGGTTTTGTAAGTAGTTCATAGAGAGGGACTTTTTCAAAAACGCTCAAGCTCAATACCTGTGATATTCGGTGAAGACTCAATTCCAATTGCCACTGTTTTTTTAGGATCGCCATCAACACGTAAGCACTGATGGCAATCCATACTTGCGTCTTTACTGCGTTGGGCGAAGTGCCAAAGAATTTTTTGATCCGTAAGTGCTGCTTAATCCACTTGAAAAACAATTCGATTTTCCAACGCCCTTTATACATCTGGCAGATAATCAAGGCTGGAAGGGTAAAATTATTGGTCAAATAGATGAAATGCCTACCGTTATCTGCATCGTAAAAGCGTATACGCCTGAGCTTCTGGGGATAATCTTTGGAGGCATAGAATCCTCTAAAGCGAATTACTTGGTCACTGCAAACACCACTGCCGTGGACTACTTTGAGGGAACGCAAACGTATATAATTCAAATGGCTTTTGGCGCGGATGACAAAGTAGGCCATCGCTTCGCTAAAGAGGAACAAGCGGGCAAAATCGACATAGCCGCGATCAAGCACATAATAGGCTCCAGGCTCAAGAACAAGGGCATCAAGCATGTTTACGTCGTGAACTTTTCCCGAAGTGATCTCGATAAAGGTCGGAATCGAACCGCGCAAATCGATCTGCGTGTGCAGCTTTACCGCCGCTTTGGTTGTACGAAAATGGGCCCATGGAAAGAGGCTCAAACACAAGTCAATGGTCGTGGCGTCTAAAGCATAAACGGTCTCTTCGAGTTCAAAGTCCAACGCTTCATCGGCATAGAGCCTGCGAGCCTTTTTAATGAGCACGTATGCCAAGTCCGCATAGATGCGCCAGTTGCGTTGTTCATTGGCATCGGCCAAAGTACTCTTGGCGATATTACTGCGAATGCCCATAGAAAAGAGTTTGTCACTATGGGCACACAAACAGGTAACGATATCGTTGAGACTTTCACGTCGAGTCAATTGAGCGAAGGCCATGCACAAGAATTGATCCCGGCAGGAAAAGGAACGGACACGCTTGTCCCCACTATAGCGTTTGACGCATCGTTGAAACTGTTCACGATGCAAAAGGTCAAAAATTTGGGAGAAAACCATACGTTGTTGATTCATGATCAACAAGATACAGAATTTATACCCCAAAATATAGTGAAATTGATGGAAGTTCAAATGCGTCACACTAAAAATAACTCACAAGTTTATAAAAATTAACGATTTACAAAGTTTTAAATTCAGGTTAACCGGACAACTGTGATCAGGTTTATTTAAAAAACGAAGAGACCTAAGGATAATTGATTGGAGCCGCCATCAGCGATTTGGTTCCCTTGCGGCAATTGTATCTATATAAATCTCGATATTTCATTAAACCACGGATGAGCACGGATGAGCACGAATAATTTTTTAACGTTGATCGAGTCTTTATTTCTGTATCTGTGTTTATCCGTGTAATCTGTGGTTTAAAAATTGGAGTATCATTTACCATCAATTTCAGTGGCTTTTTAGGATGCGAAAACTTCAGGGTTTCAATATATAAAACGAAACCTGGTGGAAACGCTGGGCTTCGAGTAGAATTTCCCTGGGTTCCGCCCGGTAGTTCTCATAGGCCAGCTTTAGCTGATCGAGGGTTTGAATCGGCTGGCGGTCAACCCGTAAAATAATGTCTCCCCGGCGCAAACCGGCGTCGTCGGCCGGAAAGGCGGTCTGGGTCCCTATTACCAGTACGCCGTCATCGGTGGGCAATTTTTGCTCGCGGGCGATGGCGCGGGAGACTCTTTGCACGCTCAAGCCCCAATCCTCGAAGGCCCACTGCTCCCCCACCCGGCTTTCCAACCGCTCCGTTTTGGCCTCCACGGTGAGATTTTTCCCGTTGCGTTTAAGCTCCAGGGTAATCACCGAACCGACCGGCTGGCGGGCAATTTTATTTTGGATGGGGGGAAGCTGCTCCGGAAAACGGCCGTCCATTTTCTCACCGTTGAGCGTCAAAATGATGTCGCCGGGGCGCAAGCCGGCTTTATCGCTTGGAGAACCCGGATCGACGGCGCTGACGAGCATTCCGGTGTTCATTTCGAGGTTAAAAAAATCTTCCAGGTCCTGCAAGGGGCTAAGTTTCAGGCCTATGTAGCTGCGCACGATCCCACCCTTCTCGAGCAGGGCTTGCATAACCCTTTGGGCGGTTTCCGCAGGCACCGCAAATCCAAGATTGTTGGCTCCCAGGTAGCCCCGGGTGTTGATGCCGACGACGCGCCCTTCCTCCGTTACGAGGGGGCCGCCGCTGTTTCCCGGGTTGATGGCGGCATCCGTTTGCAGCCAGGTGTTGAAGTAACCGGTTTCGTGACCGCGAATCTGGCTGCTGCCTTCAAAATAGCGGTTGGTATTGGAAATGATGCCCTTGGTCACGGTGCGGCTCAACCCGTTGGGAGTGCCCGCCGCAAATACGATTTGGCCAGGACGAAGTTTTTTGGAATCGCCGAAGCGGGCCGTCGAGAATTTCAAATTCCTTTTCTGAACTTCCTCAATATCCATTTGCAGCACGGCCAGGTCCGTCCAGTGGTCCCAACCCAACAGCTTGGCGTTGACCCTTTCCAGATTGGCCAGGGTGATGGAAATCTCCTCCGCCTTGGGGCTGGCGACATGCGCGTTGGTCAAAATGTGACCCTCCTTCGTCATGATGACGCCGGAGCCGATGCCGCGTATAATCCTCTTGGCGCCGCCTTCAAAAGTAGCCTCGCTGACATCGATCCGCACCACCGCGTCGAGCAATTTGTCCAAGGCTTTGCTCTTGGCATTTAGGCCGGAAGCGGCGAAAATCAAATAACCCGCCGTCAGCATGGCAATAGTCGCTGTCCAGAGAAAACTCCCTTTATGAGTGGTTGACCCTCTATTAAAATTTATCAACATAAGCTGTTTTTTTCGCTCCATGCCTACCTCATGCACAGATTACGAATTTTCACAGATAGAACCGTATTGGCAATCTTTCTGGGAAAAAAACAAGACTTTCCGGGCGGAGGATTTTTCCGAAAAGCCCGCCTGTTATATCCTGGATATGTTTCCCTACCCTTCGGGAGCCGGACTGCATGTGGGGCACCCCGAGGGTTATACCGCCACGGATATTATTTCGCGTTACAAAAAGGCGTTGGGTTTTAACGTCCTCCACCCCATGGGCTGGGACGCCTTCGGTCTGCCAGCCGAGCAGCATGCCATGGAAACCGGCGACCACCCGCGGTTGACCATCCAAAAAAATAGCGATACCTACCGCCGCCAAATCAAACGGATCGGCTTTTCCATTGATTGGGACCGGGAAATCAACACCACCGACCCTCGTTATTTCAAATGGACCCAGTGGATTTTTTTACAGCTTTTCAAACACGGGCTCGCCTATGTGGACGAAAAACCGGTCTGGTGGTGCCAGGCTCTGGGAACCGTCCTGGCCAACGAGGAAATCGTTGACGGCCTCTCAGAGCGGGGTGGCCACCCGGTTGTCCGCCGCAATTTGCGCCAATGGGTTTTGCGCATAACGACTTTTGCGGACCGGCTGCTGGCCGGCCTCGAAGGGATCGACTGGCCGGATTCGACCAAGAGGCAGCAGCGAGCCTGGATCGGACGCAGTGAGGGGGCCGAGGTCACTTTCGCCCTCAAGGGGTTTCCGGAAGACAAACTGAAAATTTTCACCACTAGGCCCGATACCCTTTTCGGGGCGACTTATATGGTTTTGGCTCCGGAGCACCCTTTGGTCGAAAAACTGACTCTCCCCGAGCACCGGAAGGAGGTCGAGCGATACATCCAACAGGCGGCCAGCAAAAGCGATCTGGCCAGAACCGATCTAACCAAGGGCAAGAGCGGTATTTTCACCGGCAGCTACGCCATAAATCCGGTTAACGATGCGGAAATCCCCATCTGGATCGCTGACTACGTGCTCATGAGCTACGGCACCGGAGCCATCATGGCGGTGCCTGCCCATGACGAAAGGGACCACGAAATTGCTATAAAATTTAAATTGCCAATTGTGGAGGTAATCGAAAAGCCCGAAAAAGAGACCGAGGACAAGAAGCTCTACACGGGTCATGGGAAAATGGTGAATTCCGGATCCTATACCGGTCTGGATTCAAAAATCGGCATCCGGCAAATTACCGAGGATTTGGAAAAATCGAATCGCGGCAAGGCGGCCATCAACTTCAAATTGCGCGATTGGCTCTTTTCGCGGCAGCGTTACTGGGGTGAGCCTTTTCCCATCGTCTGGGTCGAGGAGGAAGCCTATCTGCGCGCTAAAAATGCGGAAGACAGCGAAGTGGCCCGTTTTCTGCCCAAAGAAGCGGTTTCTTATATAAGCGACGGCGTCACTTATTTCGCCCTGTCACTGCCGGCTGGTCAATTGCCTTTGGAATTGCCGGAGACGGACAATTTCCAGCCTTCCGGCACTGGCGAAAGCCCGCTGGCCAATATCACCGAGTGGGTGGAGGTGTGGTTCAACCTCACCACCGGCGAAACAATCCCGGCGACTCAAAATAAACCGGAAAGCGGCCTCTGGACAAAAGGCCGACGGGAAACCAATACCATGCCGCAGTGGGCGGGTTCCTGCTGGTACCACCTGCGTTATCTCGATCCGGGCAATGAAGAATCGCTCATCGACCCGGAAATCGAAAAATATTGGGGAACGCCGGACATTTACATCGGTGGGGCCGAACATGCGGTCCTGCACTTGCTTTATGCCCGTTTCTGGCACTACTTTCTCCATGATATCGGAGTGGTGTCGGATCCAGAACCGTATAAAAAGCTTTTTCACCAGGGCCTCATTTTAGGGGAGGACGGCGAAAAAATGTCCAAAAGCCGGGGTAATGCGGTCAACCCGGAGGAAGTCATTAATCGTTACGGGGCCGATTCCCTCAGGCTCTACGAAATGTTCATGGGCCCGCTGCAGGACATGAAGCCCTGGAACACACGCGGCATCGAAGGGGTGTTCCGCTTTTTGAAACGGGTCTGGCGATTGTTTATCGACCGGGAGGGCGCCGTTTCGGGTCATATTACGGAATTTTCAGAAGAATCTCCGGCCACGGAAAGACTGCTGCATGAAACGATTAAAAAAGTAACCGGAGATATCGAAAACCTGCGTTTCAATACGGCAATCTCGCAGATGATGATTTTCTCCAATCATTTGAAAAAAGAGGGGCGGTTGACAAAGCTAACGGGGGAAACCTTTCTCGCTTTGCTGGCCCCGTTCGCCCCGCATATGGTGGAGGAAATCTGGGCGCGCATTGGAAATCCTTCACCGGTTTCCAGTCATCCGTGGCCCCAGCATGACCCCCGGAAATTCGCCACCGAAAAAGTTAAACTGGTCTTCCAGGTCAACGGCAAATATCGTGGCGATGCCTCGGTGGACAAAGGATTGAACCAGGATGAAGCCCTTAAAACAGCAAAAGAACATCAAAGGGTGGCCAACCACCTGGATGGAAAACAGGTTGTGAAGGTTATTTACGTGCCGGGTAA
Source organism: Opitutales bacterium (assembly GCA_965226205.1). GTDB lineage: Bacteria > Verrucomicrobiota > Verrucomicrobiia > Opitutales > UBA2987 > JAJFLU01. Next base: position 142,418 of record CBDDCJ010000022.1, read on the forward strand.
AATCCTTAACATAGTGACGAACTAAGGCGAGATGCGGGATACTCATTTTCTGTCTCTTATTTTCTTCCTCTCATAATACTTTAAGATGACCTATTCGCGGTTTCTGCCAGAATCCTTTGATCCATCGCGGCCCATTGCGGTAATTGCGGGCAAGGAAATTTACCCGAAACTTACTTTGGAGTCCATCCGCAGGCATGATCTTCCGGTGCGCCTGATCGCCTTCGCCGGAGAGACTCGCGAGGACATTATTGAGTCTTTTCCAAAGGACGAATCGGTGGTCATCAAAGTTGGGCAAATGGGCCGAATGCTGGCGGCGATCAGGAAATTCGAGGCCGGTTACGCCATGATGGTCGGCCAGGTGACCCCCCGGCGTCTATTCAAGGGCCTTCACCCGGATGCCAAGGCGATTTTGCTCTTATCCAGACTCAAAGAGAAAAACGCGGAAACTATTTTCGGTGCCGTTTCCAGTGAAATTGAAAAACAGGGTGTGCGGATGCTCGACGCCCGCTCTTTTCTGGACCACGAACTGGCGGAGGTGGGCGTTATGACGGGCGGAAAACCTGGCGTGAAGGAGCAGGACATTGAACACGGCATAAAAATCGCCCGCGGATCGGCCCAGCTTCATGTTGGACAGGGAGTGGTTGTGCGAAAGGGCACCGTGATCGCGGTGGAAGCATTCGAGGGCACCGACGCCATGCTGCACCGGGCTGGCAGCTTCAAGACGGACCAATTGATTTTTGTCAAAGCAAGCAAAAAGGAACAGGATTTCCGATTCGACGTGCCGGTCTTCGGCCTGCGAACGTTGGAAGTAATGCGCGAAGCGGGCATCGGGATAGCATGTCTGGAAGCCGAAGTAACCCTGATTCTGGAAAAACAAAAAATCATCCGCGAAGCCCGCAACTGGGGCCTGCAATTAATCGGTTATTAAATTCCCAAAAAAAGGACCCACTTGTGCCGGAGTATTAAAAAGCTCTTTTACCACTTGTTGGTAAAAGTGGGTGCTTTCTGGGGGGCTTTTGTCTTCCGGTTGACGGCGTGACAGCCACCCTCTCAGGTCAAGCTCCCTATAGTTCAGAATCAGGATAAGAGCGCTATTCTAACCTCCGCACACAGCAGGATAGGGTGGATATTTGTAAAAATTGCCGATGACGTCAATTGCAGACGGATTTTTTTAGCATTTTTCCGTCAATCAATGTCCTTTTTTCTCGGATGGCCGTGGGCTACAGGTCTTCGCAGGATGGGTCCATCTCGACCAATATCTCGCTTTGCAATCCAGCCAGAAACAGATAGCAAAGGTAAGAGCGCTGCTGGTCGAAGGTAAGATCGGCGAGATTGAGGTCGCCGTGTTCCAAGGGCTCGTCGTCTATGTCCCCCAGTGCTGCCTCCCGTATTTTCAGGCGTATGGCCGAACATGCGCGAATGAGTCCCTCGGCGGTGGTATCTTTCAGTTCCAACTCGCCTTTGCCAAATTCATCCCTTTGCAGGGTTTCGAGTAAAAAATCGCAGTCCTCGCGCAGGGTCGCGGTCAACTCGCATTTCCAGGCATCCAGCAAATCGGGATCGTCCTCGGGCAAGGCGAGGTCGATAGCCAGATTTTCCCCCAGGTCGTTTCGCACGCTCCTCACCGTATCGATCATTGCGCGGGCAAGGGAAGGTTGCAGGTGAAGGTCGATTTTAATCATCGTGCTCAAGGATGGCGCTCAATTGCCATTGGTGCAGGGTGTGGGTATAGGCTTCGGCTTGTTCCCGCTCACCGGTCCACACCCGCGAACGGCCCAACTGGTGAACTTCGAGCATGTGTTTGCGCGCTTTTTCATGGTTGAATCCAAAGACTTTGCACAACACCACAACCACATAGGACATTAAATTCACCGGATCGTTGAGAACGACCACATGCCAGGGTTGAGAAAGCTGAGTTTTGGGATCAGCGGCCAACTCGGTCGTCGTCTGGCCCTGGCCGGCTGATGCCTGGAAAGTATTGGTCATGGGTGGCTTGGGATGCAGGATTCAGGATGCGTCGAATTCTGGCTCCTGAAATATATAACATGGTATTTTAGATAAAAAAGTTGAAGGGCTTCAAACATTACAGCAATTGTCATCGGCAGGCAATTCATTTGATTAAATCTACCAAAAGCAACAGTAAGAAAGAAAACACGCTCAATGGATAATGAACCCGATGAAACTCCGAAATCTTGGCCGATGTTATGGATTTTCATAGCCATACTTGCCTACGTATTGCTGCAAACTATCTATATCGTATTTCATAATTGAAGGATGCAGGATAGATTGTTTCAATCCCTGATACCGGAAATTTATTTTCTCCTCAAAATATGGTAATTGGCCATGGAAATGCCGCTCAGCATGGCCCCGATAATTCCAAGAAATCCCTGGTCGGTCCCGCATAGATAGACATTTTCCAGTCGAGTGCGCCCGTCTTTCACTTTTTGGGGCGTCCCGTAAACAGCGCCTCCCAGGTGCCCGGTGTATTTTTTGATAGTTCGGGGTGTGAACATATCCTGGTAGATGGTGCAATCGTCCAGGGTTTCCCTGGAAACCGGTTTCAAGAACTGCATGGCCTTTTGGGCCAAACGCTCGTGCCAGCGTCTTTTCGCTTCCCGGTAATTTTCTTCGGGTAGAGTTGTCCATTTTTCGTAATCAGCCAGGCAGGTCACCCGGAAAACCCCTTCTGGCAATTGATTGCCATCGCCGTACCGGTAGTTGTTGGGGAAACAAATGACCCCGCTGCGAGGGTCCACCAGGTCTTGGGGGCGGGCGTAAATAAAGCGTTCATGGTCGTTGAAAAATATGATGGTGTCTTCCCAACCCAGTTCCGCGGGCTGGAGATTGAGAATGTTGATGGTCTCGACGAAGGAAAATTTGCCGACCTTTGAAGGGCCCGGCTCCGGCGGGATGTCCTGGCAGAGCCTTTCGGTTTCGACAAGCCCGATGGAGGATAGCACATGATCGGCCGTAATAATCTCGCCATTATCGAGCAATAGTTCACGGGCCCGGTTTTTGGAGCTGAGAATTTTGCACACCCCGCATTTCATTTTGCGCTTTCCGCCGAGCTCCCGGTATCGGGCCAGCAAAACGCGGATGATTCGCCGGACTCCCTCCAGGGGCCGGGCGAAGCCCTCCCTGTAAATCGAGTTGAACATGATGGTGAATTGCCCGAAATCCATATCCATTTCACTGGCGCTGCCATAATACATGAGCGGGCAAAACAGCATGTCCTCCAGCAAAGGATCGGATATGTAACTGGAAACGATCTTGCGGGCCGAGAGTTCTTTCCCCTCCAGTTGAAATGGATCATGATGATCGATTTCCCGGACGAGACGCCGGAAATTATCGACTTGGCGTGGGAATTGCCGGTCAACTTCGGACAGAAGTATCTCGAAGTCATTGGTAAACCGCAAACTGATGCCGGGAAAGGCCACCCGGGAGCCCATCTGTGGGCAGAGGCCGAATGCCTCGCGCTTTATTCGCAATTGGCGGAATAGCTTCACCAGGGGCGTCCCCTTTACGCCCTTGTCCACGTAATTGGTCACGGCATGCAGCCCGACGTCGAACTTCCGCCCGTCAAAGCTGTAAAAGCTGTTAAGTCCGCCCGTCGCGTTGTGGCGTTCCAGAATCAATACATTGCGCCCGAACATAGCCAGGCGAATGCCGGCCGCCAAACCAGACATGCCGGCGCCGATGATGACCGTTTCAAAATGGGAGTTGGCAGAAATTTCCAAAGGGAAAAATAAAAGACCCCCCGGTTAATGGGGCCGGGGCCAATCAGGCTCTCACCGATTTGAATTTTGGAACCAGGTATTCGGCGCTGCTTTGGAGGGAGGCCAGGTGAGAATAGTCCTCCTCCGGCACTTCGATGCCGTATTTTTTCCGTAATTCCATGACAATATCTAAAAAATCCATCGAATCGAGATCCAACTGGTCGCGCAGGTTGATCTTCGGCTTGACGTCGCTGAGGTCTTCATCGGGAGCTATTTCCGCGATAATTTCCAGAACGAGTCTATGAGCATCTTCATTTGTCATAAGAGAGCAGTTATTAAAGAGTAATCTCTAGTCTGTAAATCTTTTTATAATCAGGCAGGAGTTGATCCCCAACATCCCGAATGAGTTGTTGAGGATGCAATCGACTTTAGCGACCTTTAAGGGATGGTTAATGACCAAGTTGGGCAATTTGCACTCTTCGTCAAGCTCATCAATGTTGATGGTCGGGTGCACTGTCAAGTCTTCGAAAGCGGGTATGTTGCCCGCCAGTTCGAGGGCCCCGGCAGCGCCCATGGCATGGCCGATGTAGCTTTTGGTGTTGTTGAAATAAGTATCCGGGCAATCGGTGAAAACCTCCCGCAAGGCCCGGCATTCCTGAATGTCGCCCTGCGGAGTGGCCGTGGCGTGGGTGTTAACGATGTCGATCTCATGGGGCTGCAAACCGGACATGGAGAGAGCGGCCCGCACGCACTCGGCCTGCCGCACGGGATCGGGCAGGACCGCGTCGCCGGCATCGGAGTTGATGTGATAACCGGCGATCTCGCCCAAAATGGGGGCTCCACGGGCCAGCGCATCCTCCAGCCGTTCCAGGGTATAAACGGCTCCGCCCTCGCTGACCACGATGCCATTGCGGGCGACATCGAAGGGGCGGCTGGCTTTGGCCGGATCTTCGTGTTTGGCCAGCGCCCCCTGGCTCTTGAAACCGGCAAAAATGCCGAAGGTGTGAATGCTTTCGCTGACACCCCCCGTGAAGGCGAAATCGACCTCGCTCAGCCGCAGCATTTGCATACCCTGGATAAGCCCCGCATTGCCAGCGGCACAAGCGGCCCCGATAGTGTAGTGAGGCCCGGTCACGCCGAGATTGATGGATGCCTCCCCGGCTGGGTTATTGGCCACGGTGCGGGGATTGTGGTGGTGGCTCCAAAAGCGGGTGTCGTAATCAAACTGGGAGATGTTATAGACCTCGTTTTCGGTTTCCACATTGCCGTGTTCGGTAATCCCGAAATAAATGCCCGCCCGCGACTTGTCAAACGACTCCCAATCGAGCCGGCAATCCGCGAGGGCTTCACGGGCACAGTAAATACCGATGCTTCCGGCCCGGGTGCCGTTGCGAATCTCCTTGCGCTTCTGGTACTTCTTGGCCTCGAAATGGCAAACCCCGGCCGGCGCCGGGCCTATATAACGCATATCGAGCAACTCGATTTTAGCCACCCCATTGAGGAGGTTTTGACGAAACTCGGGCAGAGTGTTGCCATTGGGCGCGGTTAGTCCCAATCCGGTGATCACTATGCGGCTGTCCAACATGATGAAAAACCCCAATAAAACGGAAAGTTGTCCATGCAGTGTCAATATTATACCATAGCCGCCTAAAGCCAATATTCTCTGCAACAGGTTCAAATGGGAGCCAATATTGAGAAAATTCTAGTAATTCCGGGTGAATTTGCCAAGATTCCGGTTATGAACGTGCTTGTAGTTGGAGGGGCTGGTTATATCGGCAGCCATTGTGTGAGACAACTGACCGCGGCGGGGCAACTGCCGGTGGTTTTGGACAACCTGGTGTTCGGCCACCGCGAGGCTGTTTCACCAGAAATAGTTTTTTATGAGGGCGACCTGGGAGATTCCGCCTTGATTAAGGAAATATTTGAGCGGGAAAAAACCGAACTGGTGATGCACTTCGCGGCCTTTGCCTATGTCGGCGAATCGGTGGAAAATCCCCTCAAATATTACGAAAACAACCTGGCCAAACCGATCACCCTGCTCAAAACGATGATGGACTGCGGCGTTGGCAAATTCATTTTATCCTCCACTTGCGCGATCTACGGAAACCCGGCGAAACTGCCCATTGTCGAGGAGATGCCGCTAACCCCCATCAATCCCTACGGCCAGACCAAGCTCGATCTGGAAAACGTCCTCAAGGCGACGGCCAATGCCCACGGGCTGAGCTTCGCCGCCTTCCGCTACTTCAACGCCGCTGGCGCTGCGGAAGATGGCTCCATCGGCGAGGACCACGACCCGGAAACCCACCTCATCCCTCTGGTCATCCGGGCAGCCTTAGGCCAGCGGGAAAACATCACCATTTTCGGGACCGGCTACCCCACCCCGGACGGCACCTGCCTGCGAGACTACGTGCATGTGGACGACCTCTCGCGCGCCCACATCGCCGCCATCCCCAAGCTCGCGGAGCCGGGCCAACAACTCTTTTACAACCTGGGAACCGGCCAGCCCCACTCCGTCCGCGAAGTCATTGCAACGGTGGAAAAAGTTTCCGGCTTGAAAGTGCCCGTTCAGGAAGGCCCCCGCCGCCCCGGAGATCCACCCTCCCTCTACGCGGATTCCGGCAAAGCCCAAAAAGAATTAAATTGGAAAATCCAATACCCCGGCCTCGAATCCATCATCGCCACCGCCTGGAACTGGCACAAAGCCCATCCCGTGGGATATCGATAAGCCCCCCTTAACCTGAGTTCGACAGTTGGGGGGGGGTAAATCGATTATTTTTAGGGTTTTTCGTGCTGTAGGGCGCATGGTTGTCAGGGTTGGAGTGTGAATATGCCGTGTAGTGCAGACCACTCTATTGCCTTTTCGGAGAAGTAGTGCAGGGTCGGTGTTGATGTATTTGCGTCGCCATCGTCGTCGTAAGAAGGGCCAGGATTATGATTACTGGACGCTGGTGGAGTCGGTGCGCACAGCCAAGGGGCCGCGCCAGCGCATCGTGGCCCACATTGGCAAGGAGCCGGGGCTCGATGAGGATGAGCGGTTGGGTTGGGAGCAGATCGGTCGGCTCCTCGATGGCGATGATGAGGCTGCGGGGGCCGAGCAGTTGGATTTATTTGCCGAGGATAAACCGGAGGCTCCGTTGTGGGCGCAGGTGAATCTGGGTCGGATACGGGTGGAGCGGGTGCGTCAATTTGGCAAAGTGTATGTGGCTCTGGCGCTGTGGCGGCGGCTGGGGCTGCATCGTTTCTTCGAGGAGCATTTGCCGCCGGGCCGGGAGTCGGTGGGCTGGGCCCAGGTGGCCTCGATTCTGGCGCTGGGGCGTTTTTGCGAACAGGCCTCGGAGCTGGCTCTGGCCGAGCGCTGGTATGGCTCGACGGCGCTGGAGGATTTGATGGCGGTGGATGTGGATGAGGTCTATGACAACCGTTTGTATCGCGGACTGGATCGTGTCTTGCCCTTGCGCCGGGAACTGTTCAGTCATCTTAAAGGACGCTATGAAAGCTGGTTTGGGACGCGTTTCGAGTTTCTTTTATACGACATAACGAGCACCTATTTTGAGGGCCGGTGCGAGGGCAATGCCCAGGCCCAGCGCGGCTACAGCCGGGACCAGCGGCCGGATTGCAAGCAGGTATGTCTTGGACTGGTGGTGACACCCGAAGGGCTGCCCCTGGCCTATGAGGTTTTCGACGGCAACCGCGCCGATGTGACCACGGTGCAGGAGAGGGTCGAATTGATGGAATCGCATTACGGGGTGGCCGATCGCATCTGGGTGCTGGACCGCGGCATGGTGAGCGAGGCCAACCTCGAATACCTGCGCGGCAAAGGGGCCCGTTACATCGTGGGCACGCCCAAGAGCCATCTTAAAAACTTTGCCCTCGATCTGCTCGAGCAAGGCGATTTTTGCGAGGTGCGGGCGGGGGTGGAGGTCAAACTGGTGAAACATCCCGACTGCCCCCAGATCGAGCAATATGTGCTTTGCCGCAGCCAGGGACGGGGTCAAAAAGAAGCCGCCATGCTGAGCCAGCAAAAGGAGCGTTTGCGCAAAAAGCTCGACCAGATCGACCTGAGTTTGCGTCGGCGAGGGCAGAAACTCGATCCGGTTGAACGCCGTATCGGCCGCTGGCTGGGCCGCCACACCCTGGCCGAAAAAATATTCACCGTAGAAGTGCAAATCGACGCCGCCGGACGGGCCTGCGCATTGCAAATCACCGAAGACGAGAGCAAAGCCGATTGGGCCCAACTGGCCCACGGGACCTATCTGCTGCGAACCAACTGCCAGGAGGAAGACCCACAAAAGCTGTGGCGGTGGTATATACAACTGACACAGGCCGAGGCAGCCTTTCGTTGCGCCAAAAGCGACTTGGGGCTGCGGCCGGTCTATCACCACAAAGAAAAGCGTGTGCAAGCGCACATTCTGATCTGTTTTTTGGCTCTGGCGATGTGGCGCGCCCTGGAAAGCTGGCTGCAGGCCAAAGGCCTCGGCACCTGTGCGCGGCAAGTGTTGCACGAACTGGAAAATCTACGCTCAATGGACGTGGTGGCACCGCTGCGAGGGGGACGCGAAGCGCGTTTACGGCTGGTAGGCAAACCGGAAAAACTCTGTGCCGACCTCCTCAAGAAAATGGGCCTAAAACTGCCCACCCGCCCCAAAATCATCCAAAATGTAGTGCAGACTAACGGCAAAAATTAATCCCGAATCCGCATAGATAAGCCCTTTAACTTTTTGAACTGTCGAAGATGGGTTAATCCCTATAAAAGAAAAAAGGGAGCGAAACAATTCTCCGCTTTAGACCGGCAGGAGTTGCCCGTGCGGTTCATCCGGCATCCCGGTATGAATTGGGTCGCCGGGACACACCTCCCCACTGGAGAGAACAATGCCCATGACACCGGCCTTGCGAACAAGGTTACCGTCTTCATCCCGGTCCAAAACGGCCGCCAACAAATTTTTTTGAAAATCGTCCAACTGGGCGCAAGGATTGCGCAAGTCTGTCAATTCGACTACCGCCGAGCGGCCTAATTTCAGCCGCGTGCCCTTGGGCAGCCCGAGTAGGTCGATGCCGCGTGTGGTTATATTTTCGCCCATTTGTCCGGATAAAATGTCAAACCCGGCAGCGCGTAATTCATCATGCAATTCAGCGTGTATCAGGTGAACTTGTCTAAGATTGGGACGGGTAGGGTCGCTCGCGACACGGGAACGATGTTTAACGGTCTTTCCCATATGCGCATCGCCATCCACACCAAGCCCCGCTAGGAGCCGAATAGCAGTCCTTGATTGTTTATTAAAAGTATGCGTCGCACTGCGACTGACCGCCGTCACAATCCCAGTCATGGATTCCTGTGTTTAAAATCGGCTCATCATTGATTGGATGCCATTAATATTCCGCATTTTCTCGAATTCCCCGGAACCAGTCAATACCCGGCGGCGTGGCCGTCTTTGCAGGATTCGCTGGCGCCGTAGTAGATGTCGTTTTGGGCGTCGTAGAGGATGGCTTGGTAGCCTCCGTAAGGGCCTACGCTGACGCCTATTTTGTGCCCCATGAGGGCTAATTCCCGAACCGTCTGGTAGGGGAAACCGGTTTCCAGGGTGACGAGACCGCCGTCGGTCATGACTTCGCCGGTGGGCTGGGAGGAATTGCTGTGGAGGATGCGGGGGGCGTCCCCGGCTTCCTGCAGGTTCATGTCGAAATCGACCATGTTGACGATGATTTGGGCGTGCCCCTGAGGCTGGGTGGCCCCGCCCATGACGCCGAAACTCATGTAGGGTTTCCCGTCCTTGGTGACAAAGGCAGGGATGATGGTGTGAAAGGGCCGCTTGCCGGGCGCATAGGTGTTGAAATGGCCTTCCTGCAGATTGAACAACTCGCCCCGGTCCTGCAGGTTGAAGCCGAGCCCGCCGGGGCACATGCCTGAGCCCATTCCGCGGTAATTGCTCTGGATGAGGGAGACCATGTTGCAGTCTTTGTCGGCCACGGTCAGGTAGATGGTATCCCCGTTTTCCAGGACCGGGTCGCCCGGCGGATAACTTCTGGTGGCGCGCAAGGGATCGATTAATTGGCGTCTTTGGGCGGCGTAAGCCTTGGAGATAAGGGACTTTGTGGGGATTTCATTGAAGGCGGGATCGGCGTAAAATTTGGCCCGGTCCTCGAAGGCCAGTTTCTTCGCCTCGACGAAGTGATGCACATATTCCTGGCTGCCGAAACCCATTCCGCGAATATTGAAGCCCTCCAGAATGTTGAGGATTTGCAAGGCGGCGATGCCCTGGCCGTTGGGGGGAAGCTCCCAGACGGTGTAACCGCGGTAGTCGGCAGAAACCGGCTCCACCCAGTCGGAAGTGTGGGAGGCGAGATCGTCGTAGGAGAGGAAACCGCCCTCGCGTTTCATAAAAGCATCAATGGCGCGGGCGATTTCACCCCGGTAATAAACGTCCCGTCCGCCTTTGGCGATTTTTTCAAGGGTATCGGCCAGCATGGGGTTTTTAAAAATCTCACCCTTGCGCGGAGCCCTCCCGCCCGGCATGAAAATTTCCTTGAAACCGGGCCATTTCTCCTGCGTGGGAACGCTCAAATTCCAGTAAAAGGCGATCAATTCGGTGACGGGAAATCCTTCGCGGGCGTAGCGGATGGCCGGGGCGAGGATTTCCTCCATGGGCAGGCTGCCGAACTTTTTATGCAACTCGAACCAGCCATCGACACAGCCGGGAACCGAAACCGGCAGAGGCCCGTGGGAAGGCACTTTGGTCAGCCCACGTTTCCTAAATACCTCTAAAGTCAGGCTTTGGGGAGATCTGCCACTGGCGTTGAGACCGTGCAATCTTTGCGATTCGTTATGCCAAACGATGGCGAAAAGGTCCCCGCCAATGCCATTACCGGTCGGCTCGACCAGGCCGAGGACGGCATTGGCGGCGATGGCCGCATCGATGGCGTTACCCCCCTGTTTCATGATATCCAGAGCCGCCTGGGTAGCCAGGGGTTGGCTTGTGGCGGCCATGGCGTGGCGGGCAATCACCTCGGAGCGCGTGGCAAAGGGTTTGCCGGTTATGCGATCAGCGCTCATGAGGCGTGGGCTGGGGAAAAAGAGGAAGAGGAAAAGGAAGATGTATAATGACACATAACTGTTTGAGGGGGACTTATGGCGGCTCATGAAAACCATTGTGGCAAAAAGGGCGGCTCGCTGGCAATCATTTTGAAACCTTACGCCCGCAACCTTCACGCAACGGTTGGATTGGTTTAAAAAAGAGCTTCAAGCACTTTTTTGGTGCTGTAACTTTTGCCCATGATGTAAAAATGGAGACAGGGAACACCGTGTTCGAGCAATTCCTTGCATTGCTGTATGCCCCATTGGATGCCGATTTCACGCGCTTCCTTGTTGTCACGGCATTTTTCGACTTCCGCCGACAATTCTTCCGGGATGTTGACATGAAACACGCTGGGAAGAAGATTGAGATGCGTTTTCACGGCCAAAAGCTTGATTCCCGGAATGATGGGAACCTCAATGCCGATTTCACGGCACCGGCGCTCGAATTGGAAAAACATCCGGTTGTCGAAAAACATCTGGGTGACAATGTAATCGGCCCCGGCCTCCACTTTTTTCTTCAAATACTTCAAATCGTTGGCCAAATTGGGGGCCTCGAAATGTTTCTCTGGATAACCGGCCACCCCGATGCAAAAATCCGATCTGGTGGCATTGTCCAGGTCCTCGTAAAGGTAACGGCCATTATTCATATCGGCAATTTGCCGAATCAAATCGAGGGCGTAAACATTGCCATCCGGTTCGGGGATAAATCTTTTTTCGTTATTGGGAGAGTCGCCCCTGATGGCCAGAATGTTATTGATACCGAGAAAATTCAGGTCGATGAGGGCGTTTTCGGTTTCCTCCCGGGTAAAGCCGCCGCAAATGAGATGGGGAACCGCTTCCACTTGATAACGGTTTTCCAGGGCCGTCGAAATGCCCACCGTGCCGGGCCGTTTGCGCACGCTGAAACGCTTGTGCAAGCCGTTGGGCATTTTTCTGTACTCATACTCTTCCTGATGGTAGGTGACATTGATGGCGAAGGGTTTGAATTCCATCAATGGATCGATGCTATTGTAAATGGAATCGATGCCCACACCTTTCAACGGAGGTATGATTTCGATGGTCACCAGCGGTCCATCCGCCTTTTTCAGATATTCAGTAACTTTCATGGTCCCGCCAATGGTAGAAATTGCAGGGTCGTCAGTAAAAATTGCCGCCAAAAAATCGCAACAGTATAATTTGCAAGCCAGACCGGCTCACCTTCAGGCCATTGACTTGAAGGCTGCGCGCGCCTCTTTCAAATTCTGAACAGGTTTGAAAAATGGAAAACGAAAATGGGACATTCCGGAAAGGAGATCGAATCCCTCGCCATCCATCTCCACCATAACCACGTTTCGACTTTCATGAGGAACAGAATTATCCACCGGGGGCACGGGTAAACAATTTCGTAAAAATGGCAGGTGGTCTTCATTCATGTGCGCAATGGCCTTTTCCTCCTCTTCCGGAAAAAATGGATTGGGGAGTAGCAAATCTTCCGCCTCAAACCAGTAAATCTCCCCGAACCCGCCGATATACCGGGCTTTGATCACCCGCAACCGGCAAAAAAAGAACCCGTGAGCCTGAGTGTAGTCACCGGAAGAAGGGAAAAAACGCCCGTAACGTCTTTTCAGTTCCCGCTCATCGGGCTCCAGGTTTTCCGCATCGGCCAGGAGGGTCAAACGAGCGATGGCCTGGACGTCATCGCCATCATCGGCCCGGATGATGATGGAAACCCTGCCGTCATGGCCGATGTTTTTCGAGTGTTGGGCGATATCGCTGATGTAAATGACAGGATTCCCTTGACCATCGAGGCAATAGGGCACAACCGAACCGAACGGGTAACCGGGAACATCGACCGATAGGGTGGAAAGAACCCCGGATTTGCCCCGCAGCAGCAAAGCGCGGGCTTGGGCGCAGGATGAATCGTGAGAACTCATAGCTTAACGGTTGCGGTTGATGGAAAATAATTGGGTAAATTCGGGAATTAGAAAAGGCAGGTTGAAACCGTTTATCGGCGGAGTGGGAAGAATATTAGCAAGATTTCATCAGGTCTGTCCGATCTCCTGGATGCGTTTGCGCAGGGTCACCCTGGAAATGCCCAGCAAGGCGGCGGATCGGACCTGGTTGCCTCCTGTTTCCCGGAGCGCCCGTTGAATGATTTCCTTTTCCAGGACCCGCAGAATGGATTGGTTGTGCCCTTTGCGGATTTCTTTATATACGACATCGAGAGTGTCGGATAATGTTGCCCGGTTACGCTCGCTCTCGACAATTTGCGCTTGGGAGCTTGATAAGAACTGGCGGGCGGTGTTTTCCACTGCCATTATTCCCGATGCCGCGGGAGGACTAGCTGAAACCGTTTCCTGGCGGCGCAGTTCCTCCGGTAGGTTTCCAGCCAAAATGGTCTCACCCCGAGCCGTTACGGCGCTTCGTTGCAGAACATTCTCCAGTTCACGGACATTGCCCGGCCAGGAATGCCGGCGCAAAATCTCCAACCCTTCAGTGGAAATTCGCCTCGCTTTGCCCTTGCCCGACCGAACCAGTCTGCGGAGCAGAAAATCGACGATTTGGGGAATATCCTCGGGCCTCTCGCGCAGGGGTGGAAGGTCGATCCTGACGACGTTGAGCCGGTAGTAAAGATCTTCCCTGAAACTGCCCTCGGCAACCATCCGATCGAGGTCCCGGTGGGTGGCCGCGAGCATGCGAACATCCACCTTGGTGGTTTTGGACGCGCCAATGCGACTGATTTCTCCTTCCTGCAGGGCGCGCAGGATTTTGGTCTGCGTGGCCGGTGACATGTCGCCAATTTCATCGAGGAAAAGGGTGCCCCCGTCGCATTGCTCGAATTTTCCCCGATGGAGCCTGGAGGCGCCCGTAAATGCGCCCTTTTCATAACCGAAGAGTTCGCTCTCAATCAAATTTTCTGGAATCGCGGCACAGTTGACGGAGAGGAACGGCCCATTGCTGCGCAAACTATGCCGCCACAGGCTGCGGGCGACCAGTTCTTTGCCGGTGCCGCTCTCGCCGGTTATCATAACCGTAACATCGGTGGCGGCCACCTTGCCAATCGATTTGAATACTTCCTGCATAAGCCGGGAGCGGCCCACAAATTGTTCACCGAAATCTTCGTCCCGGCTAAAGGAGGCTGAGGAATTTTCCTGGTTTAGGGAAATCTCTTTCAATTCCTGCAAGGCTTTTTCCGTCAAACCGGTGATTTTCTCGATATCGAATGGTTTCAGAATATATTCGAAAGCCCCGAATTTCATGGCCTCAATAGCGGTCTGGGTAGCGCCGTAAGCCGTCATTAATATAATCTTGGCGGCGGGCACGAGGGAATGCAGGCGTTGCAAAGTTTCCAGTCCGCTTAAACCCTCCATTCGGTTGTCGAGGAAAATGACCTGCGAATTTTCCCGTTCGGCCAGTCGCAGCCCCTCCTCTCCGTTGGCGGCCGTGACAACCCGGTAATGGCGAGCGCTTAACACCCTGTTCAAGGAATAGCGCACCTCGGCGTCATCGTCGATAATCAGTATGTTGCCGCGGTTGGATGGAGCGCTCATTTGGGTTGTCTGGATACAGTTACGGGATTAGGTGTCGATATTTGCAGCCAGTTGCTAAAGGGTATTGAATTGTGATCGAGAATGGAAAGAATGGAAACCTGATAACAATTTATGGGCAGATACGGGTCAATTAAGTTATTCCGCATCTTTGGCATCCAACTGGAGCTGCATTTCACCTTTTTGCTCCTGGTGGCGTGGGTGGCCTGGGTCAGTTGGCGGGACGGTGGAGGCGACTGGTCGCGGGTCGTCTGGTCCACATCTCTTATCTTGTTGGTTTTCACCTGCGTGGTGCTGCACGAGTTGGGGCACTGCCTGATGGCCCAGCGTTACAAGATCGCCATACATCGCATATTGCTGCTGCCCATTGGCGGGATGGCGCAATTCGGGCATATTCCGCGAAAACCTCTGCGGGAACTTTTCATAACCCTGGCCGGGCCCAGTGTGAATTTTGTCCTGGCCGGAATTTTACGCATTATTCTCGGTTCCCCCTGGGAATGGATCTATGCGGAATTTACCTATGGCTGGAGGGACCTCTTTTTCTCGCTCCTGTTATTCAACCTGGCGATGGGCCTATTCAACCTGCTGCCCATATTTCCGATGGACGGCGGGCGCATCCTGAGGGCCCTCCTGGCCCTGCGTTATTCTTACCTGACAGCGACGAGGGCGGCAACCTATGTGGCCATGCCTCTGGCCGCGGGCGACATCGTGGCGGCTTTACTTTACGAAAATGTGAGCGATATCATGGCGCTGCTGTTTGCCTTTATTTTCGTTGGCGGGCAACTGGAGTACAAAATGGTCAAGCGTAGTGAAACACAGCGCAGATGGACGGTGGGAGATGTTGCCAGCAAAAACTTCATTTCTCTGCCAGGAAACTCCACAATCGGAGAAGCAGCGGACCTGTTTGACCGCCAGCCCTTGATTGAAGCTTTTTTTCTACGCGATGCGGGACGCCACCACACTATTTCCCGGCAAGATTTTCATAAAATTTCCTCACGCGTAAAACCGGATGCCCCCCTGCGCCCTTTTACCCAACCGGTTTCCATTTATCTTGATGCGGACTGGCCGCTGCAATTCATCTCCGAAAGGTTGCAGGAAAACGGCCCGGCAATTTTACCTGTTCTCAGAGCGGGTGTGTTGATCGGAGTTTTCAATACGGAGAATTTTGTTTCCATTTTGCACAGCGCTTAATGCATCTCAATGGATTCAAGGAAATGCGCCGGCTTTCCACTGATGACGCGCTTTCCCGAATTACAAAAAAATATACCCCATTTTTGCATTGTTTTGGGAAAAAAAAGGTGGGGTATTTCCCCTATGATTTTAAATAAGAGAAAGCCGGATATTCCCATTGGGAAAAGTTTCGCTGAGGAGCGGCAAATGTTAACGGAATCCAGCAAAAGGCGATAAAACCCCCGCGGTTTTAGAATGGAAGCAGAAAAGGCCCATTCTCTTTTTGCTTGAGTGAACGGGAAAGGCATCTTTTCATAATTTGCTTTAGGGGATCGGCATTTGGGCGCCGCCCGATTATCGCCAGGGTAGCTCAGTGGTAGAGCAGAGGACTCATAAGCCTTTGGTCGGGAGTTCAACTCTCCCCCCTGGCACCATGAATATCAACGGCTTAGTTAAACTCAAAGCTACTTGAAAACCTGCTTCGCGAACTCAATCGAAGGTTCGTGAATCGAAGAAAACGCCGTAATTTGACCCCCTATTTTCCGCCTTTTTGGGGAACCGATTTCGCTGTTTTCCATAGGATCGGGCGTCAAGCCCATCCGGCATTGCGGGCAGAATACTGAAATAATGGAAAAGGAAGCCCAATTATTTTATAATACGTTAGGAATAAACTTGTAAAAAAATCGTAAAGGAAAGTTACGTAAGTCCTTATTTTACAAAAGTTTTTGAAATTTTTTAACACTTTTTTAACCATGTTTTTTCTGGACAAATGAGGTATTTCCCCTAGATTCTTTAATCAGACACATGAAAAAGAATCAAAAATACGGATTAGAAAAGCGACGAGAGGATTGTCGCCCGATTCAGGACAGAAAAGGATTTTCTCTGGTAGAACTCATGGTGGGTTCGACAATCCTTACTCTTGTGCTGGCCGGCGCTTTCAGCGGTCTGGGGCAAGCGATCAGCATCTCTGAAGTCGTGCAAAGCTCCAATTTCGCAACGCAGCTCTTGCAAAGCGAAATGGACGAAATCCACCTGTTGCAATGGGACGAAGTGGCAAACATGCAAGGTGAAAGTACTTTCGATCCCCGAAAGAACTTTTCCACTGTTCCTTTGCGGGACTACTCCTGCACGAGGATCGTTTCGTCGAAAGGAACTTCTCAAAAAGAAATTCGTCTTATCGTGAAATGGACGGATTTGAGGGGGAAACTCCACTCGAATGAATATGTTACCTATTATACCAAGGAGGGACTTTTTGACTACTCCTATCGTTCACTCTGATTTTCCCGGTTCCCTCTCCGGTAACGAACCGAAAAATCGACGGCTAGAAAGAGCGGTAAGTGGATTTCGCCGCGACAGGCCGCTTGCGAAGAGCAAGAGATATGGATTCGTTTTACCAGAAGTAGTCGTAGTGGTTCTGGTTGCCTCCATGATATTAGTTGTCATCGCCTCCTCCATAAGAGCCATCATGCTGCACAGCATAAGTTTGACCTACCATGCCGAAATAACCGCTCAAGGGAAAAAGACATTGAACGCTTTTACCGATGATGTACGGGTTGCCTCTGATATCATTGTATTGGCTTCAAACAAACTCCTATTGGAAACTTCTCTGGACCCGGCCATAAACGATTTGGTGGAATACAATTACGATGCCAATGAACAAACTTTGATCCGCACCATTTACGCCAATACGCAGAATGAAGAGGAAATTTTGCTGATGAGTGGCTTGAAGTCATTTTCTTTCACCTATTATACCATGGTGGGCGATGTTACGACAAAAGCCCTTGAAACAAAAAAGATCAAACTAGAGGCAGAACTGACACGAGGCAGCGGCGGCGAAACCGTCCTCGATCGCGACATTGTCACGCAGGTGGTTATGCGAAACCGAAGAATGAATAATTAATTTGAGCACGATATCGATAGCATGAGGATGGAGAGAAAAGAGGGATCCATTATCCTGGCAGCGCTGTTTATGGCCGCCATCGGTGGATATCTCGTGACCAGTTACCTCAAGGCCACATTGCTTGAACGCAAATTGGCGGAAGAAAATTATTATACGGGGAGCGCCAAAAACCTGGCCGAGGCGGGCGCTGAAACCGGAGTCCTGGCCCTCAATACCAATGATTGGACTGGATGGACTTTAAATGGAAAAGAAGCCGTCAAGAAGCTCCCCTTGGTGGATGTCGGGAATAATCAGAAAGGCAGTATAATAGTCAAAGTGGACGACAGGTTCACCGATCCGTTTATTATCAGCGAAGGGCGCATCGACCTGCCCAGGGGTAAAACGCTACAGGAGCAAATCAAGGTAAAGACTCAGCCCAGGGCGTTGTTTCCCAATGCCGTCACGGCCCGGGATTATGTCTATTTTTACAGGGGCAGTAAAAACTACAATGTCATCAAAATCGACAGTTACGATTCAGCCAAAGGCGATTACGACCCCGTCTTGAACCGCAACCGCAATGACAAGGGCACGGTCGCCTGCAAAAGGATGTACACCTATTCCCGCACCAATGCCGAAATCTACGGCTATATGGCGACAAAAAAAAGGGCAGCCGGTTAGCGTTGGCAGAAAAGGCAGGGTTTATGGACCAGACACTCCCTACTATGTGAAACTGGATCAAGACCGCATCGCCACCGACTTCAAAGCCACTTTTGCCGACAAGACGGCTCCTTTTAAAAAAAGGGCGACCAAATGGAAGAGCAACAGCACCGTCACTTACAGCGGCAGTCTCAACCGGGGCAAACCCAGGCTTTTTCGGTTTTCCAGTGATTTGAAAATCAGCTCCTCGCAAACCTTGGTCATCAGAAACCATGTGGCGCTGATACTGGACGACGATTTTTTCCTCTACGGCAAAGTCCTGGTGAAAAACGGCGGCTCTTTGGTTATCTTCCTGAAAGACGATTTTACCATCTACAGCTCAGGCCAAATCATCACCGAGTCGAAAAACCCGACTGATTTCATCTTGAATTCTACCACTACCCGCAATGGCCGGGCCAGGTATTACTTCCTCAGCAAACCTATGATTTTCGCCGCCATCTATGCCCCCCGGGCCTATATCGACATGCGAGGGAACAACAAGAATGGCACCTTTACGGGAGCCGTGGTGGGAGACCGGGTTGTCATCCGGGGCGAATATCGCTTGCATTTTGACGAACAATTGAAGAATTATGGAGGGGAGAGTCCCACTTACACGATAGAGCAATGGCAATCGCTCAAACCCCAGGAGATGGTTACACTGATCCCGTAAAAGCCCTCACATTGCGGGCCAATATTTCCTTGGGCGAATCTCTCGTCAAACTCCGCCTGGCGGAAGAGGAAATGATTGGCAAACAAGGGCTTCCCGCACTCCGTAAGTATCTTGACCAGGGTGATATCAAACGAGCTTCCCTGCTGAAAATATTGTCATGGGACCTCAATCTGATTAATGAAAAATTGATCATCGACCACCATATCGAGGATTACAACCTGGGGCATTGCAATCTGAGCAATTACGTAATCGATCAATCGCTCTTGGCTAATTTTACCCTCAATGAATGCTGGGCCACCATGTCTCTGCCCTTCGATCTACTGGAAGGAATGTTTTTTGTGGCTTCTTGCAACTACCTCAGTAAAGTGGTTGTCGCCCATTGGGAAAAACGCCTCTGCCGCGACATTATCTGGTATATCGTTGATCTTTCCTCGCTCACTATGAATCTGGAACGACTGGAAAAAGAAGCTCAGGAACCGGAAGCGGAAAACGAGGAGCCCGGAGACGCAGATCAAGACGACTTAGTGGAGGAATCGGAATAATACTGGCGCGATCACAGATAGTTTTGGTGGAAACCCTTAAGCATTTAGGCAGCCTGGATGATACCAACGCCGCCTCCCTGCTGGAAAAATCCGATCTCTCCGGCTTTGCGATGGAGAAAATCCTGATCGCGGATTTCAACATCACCCCCATACCGCTCCTTCTGGCCAAGGCAAAAGCCTACAACCTCTCTCCCATCAACATCGCCAATTTTAAAGTCACGGACCAATGCTTCGAGTTTCTGGAACTCGAGTTTTGCAGTAAACACAATATTTTGCCCTTGAGAGATATTGGCCGTTACCTGGCCATTGCCACTTCCGACCCCCTCAATCCGGCCCTCAAAGCTAGGATTGAAGGCGTTACCAAAAAACCGTTTTACTTCCTCATCGCGCTGGACGAAGACCTGCTGAACAAGTTCGGCGATAAAAACAAAGATCTAATCTCGCCCGTCCTCGGATTTGGCGATGTGGTTGAAGCGCTGGGGATGGAATTCGATCTCGACGCCGATAAAATCGATGAAAAAGATCTCGAAAACGAAGAATCCGCGCCAGTCGTGCTGCTGACTAACCGTATTGTCGAAGACGCCTATTTTTCCGGCGCCAGCGATATTCACATCGAGCCGTTCGAACACCACACTCGTGTGCGGGTGCGCATTGATGGAGTTTGCAAGGAACGGTTGACCATTCCGAAAAAAATCGCCTCCACCCTGCTGGCTCGTCTCAAAGTAATGGCCAACCTCGATATTGCCGAACGCCGGCGCTACCAGGACGGGCGCATCGTTTTCAAGCAATTCAATCGCAAAGGCATCGATGTGGACCTTCGTGTTTCCACCGCCCCCATGAACTACGGCGAAGGTTGCGTCATGCGGCTGCTGGACAAGCAGCGCTCCACCCTGCCCTTGACGGATTTGGGCTTTTCGGAGCAAAACCTGGAAGAATACCGGGAATTGATCTCCCGCCCGTTCGGGATGATCCTGCACTGCGGACCGACCGGTTCGGGAAAGTCCATGACCCTGTATTCAGCCCTTAATGAGATCAACAGTCCAGATCTGTGCATCCGCACGGCTGAAGATCCTATCGAATACACTCTGCCCGGCATTATTCAGGTGCAGATGAATCGCAAAATCGGAGTCACTTTCGCCAACTCCCTGAGGGCCTTTCTGCGGCAGGACCCGGACATCATTCTGGTCGGGGAAATTCGTGACAAGGAAACCGCCGATATCGCCATCGAAGCCTCCCTCACAGGGCATAAATTGTTCAGCACCCTTCATACCAACGATGCTCCCAGCACCATAGCGCGCCTTTCGGACATGGGCATCGAACCGTTCATGATTTCCTCCTCTCTCCTCTGTATATGCGCCCAAAGACTGATGCGCAGGCTCTGCGTAACCTGCAAACAGACCTACGAGCTCAACGAAATTGAAAAGGAGGTCATGGAAAGGGCCATCAACTGGAGCGGTCCCGTTTTCACCTCGAAACGGGCCGGATGTCCCAATTGCGGCAGCACGGGCTATCGTGGGCGGGTCGGCATCCACGAGTTGATGGCCACGAATGAAGAGTTGATAAAAGGCATTAACGCCAACCTGCAAATTTCCCAGATCAAAGGCATCGCAGTCAGGAACGGCATGATCACCCTCCACCAGGACGGCATATTAAAAGTGAGAGAGGGGCTAACCTCCTTCGATGAATGCATCGCCACCGTTCCCACCGACATGGAAAATCTAGCGGATTTTAAAGAAAACAACGCGCCGGACCTTATTGAGGCCGTCGGGCCGTAAATCCCGGCCCCGGCGCCGTTTCCACCACCAAGGCGCATTGCAGCCCAAAAGTGAGGTATCCGCAATACCCGGCCAGAGGCATTTCGAATATTTTAAAGGCATCAAAATAGGGTATCTTATAAACCCATTTGGCCAGGCTGAAATAGTTCCACATTTCCCAGAAGAAACCGCACAACAAGGCTGCCAGGGCCCAGTTGAAAACATAGGCCCAATTTCCTTGGCCGATGCCGCCCAGGCAAACGGGGGTTCCAGTCAACCGGTTAAGGGCCACCCACCCGGCCAGTGGACCGGCCCACAAAATCGGGAAAAGTAGCTCCGGTTTCAGGCCTATAAAGAAAAAAGCCAGGAAAACGGCCAATAAGACAAAAACTGCCGCCGCCGTCTCATAGCGGATGCTCAGGGCCGGGCCAGACGCCGCCAACCGCTCCAAGGCGGGAAAAGTGCGCAGATAACATTGCGCGCTGTAAACCGCCGGCAATACGGTGGAAAAACAGAGGCTGCCGTGGAAAAAATATTTTACCGGTGATATATTTTCCAATCCCAGGTAATGCCAGTTCTGCACAAAGCGGTTTAAATATTCGAAGAACCACCATAAAGCGGCGCTCGTTAAAAACAGCATTAAAAAACCCTTCGGCCTTTGCAGGAGGGGGCAATGACCCGACTTGCGGAAAATGAGCGCGTTGACCGTCGCGATAAAGGACAACCAAAGCGGGGTGAAGGTATATTCCTGCCAGGGAGCAAACCAGGCAAACCGGCTCCAGGCGAAAATCCAGCAACCTATGCCAAAACCGAAACCCAGCCAGCCCCACCAGGGAAAATAATGACGCCGTTCAATTTCCCGATGAACCGCTTTGGCCAGTGGTTTTTTAAATGAAATCCAAATCAGGATGAGGAGAGCGGCCAGGCCCCAATAAGACTGAGAAATAATGGGATGAGAGTTCGTGTAATCCATTTCCCATTGCAGGGGTGGAATTTGCAGAAATGGAGACACCTCGCGGCACGCCCAGGCCAGACCGGCCAGCGGCAATCCCAAAAAGGAGATAAGTAAAAGGGCGGCGTTTAACCGGCGCGCCCGATGATCCGCAAAAATTCTATTCATACCCGCACAATACCGCCAGATGCCTCTCGACTGAGCGCGCCATCGCATCCAGATTATAACCGCCTTCGAGAATCGAAACCAGCCGCCCCCCGCAATGTTCTTCGGCCAATTTCACGACCCACCGGGTCAATTCGGCAAAGTCTTCATCCCCCAATTTCATTGACGCCAGAGGGTCCACCTGGTGGGCGTCGAACCCGGCCGATATAAGTATCATTTGTGGCTTCAGGCGATTGGCTGCCGGTATTAGCTGCTCCTGAAACGCTTGTCGGTATTCCCCTATTCCGCAACCCGCGGGCAATGGAACATTGAGCGTGAATCTCTCCCCGGCGCCCTTGCCGGTATCTGTTGATGCGCCCGTTCTCGGGTAGAATGGGTATTGGTGGACGCTGAAATAAAAGACGGCGGGATCCTCATAAAAAATTTCCTCCGTGCCATTGCCGTGGTGAACGTCCCAATCGATGATGAGCAACCTCTGTAGTCCGTATTTCTCCTGGGCATAACGCGCGGCAACGGCAATGTGGTCAAAAAGGCAAAATCCCATGGCCGCCCCCGGTCGGGCATGGTGTCCAGGGGGACGGGAGCAAACAAACGCATTCCGGCAGTTGCCCTCCATTACCGAATCCACAGCCATCATGGCGCCCCCGCTCGCCAGCAAGGCCACCCGGTAGGAGTCCGGGCCCACCCGCGTGTCCCCGGCATCGAGCACGGCCAACCCTTGACGGCAGGATTCCTTGACAAAAAGCCGGTATTCGCACGTGTGGCATTTCTCTATCCAATGCGGTTCGGCCTCCTGCGGCTGCCGCCACAAAAGGCGATTCTTGAATAGCGAATCCTGGATGCGGTCACTCACAGCCCTGGCCCGCCGGGAAGTTTCCGGATGCGCAGGACCGGTATCATGCAGCTCGTAATCAGGATGGTAGATAAAAGCGGTTTTAGGCATGTTGGAAGTAGGAGACAGGAGTCAGGAACCAGAATTTGCCTTCTACCCTTCCTTGTCCAGTTCTGAAACCTGACACCTGACACCTCCAACCCTTGGAACCCCCCAACCGCCGCCGCCGGGGGTTTTGATGACGAGGCGATCGCCGGGCTGAACGTTCCGGCAATCCAGGGGCAGGAGCAGCTCTTGTTTACCGGATTTGGAGACCAGATACTGCTTCCCCGGCTTTCCGGCCGAGCCTCCGGCCATGCCGTAGGGCCCGGAGGCGCGGCGCTGGGTTAAAAGCGAAAGTTGGGACTGGCGCAAAAATTCGATTTCCCTGACGACTCCATCCCCACCCTGGCGCTTTCCATGACCCCCGGAACCGGCGCGAATCTCGAATCGCCTCAGCCTGACGGGATAGCGATGCTCCAGAATTTCCGGGTCGGTTATGGCCGTATTGGTCATGTGGGTGTGTACCGCGGAAGCGCCGGGCGCTGTTTCGGTGGCCCCCGATCCGCCGCAAATTGTTTCATAATAACTGAAGCTTTCGTCCCCAAAAACAAGATTATTCATGGTTCCCTGGCTGGCTGCGGCAACCCCCAATGCCAACAGGAGAGTATCCACGATTCTTTGGCTGGTTTCCACATTGCCACCGCCCACGGCTGGGGCTTTTTCGGGATCAAGACCGAAAACGGGATTGAGAAAGCATTCCGGCAAGATCACCCGGACCGGTTCCAGCAATCCTTCGTTTAAAGGAATTTTCTCCTCCAGCAACAACCGCAGGACATAGATCAGGGCGCTGTTGACGATGGCCGGGGTGGCATTCAAGTTCCCCCCATGAACGGGCGATGTCCCGCTAAAATCAACGGTCAAAACATCGGCTTGGCAGCGCAAACAAACTTCGATCACATGACCGTCGTCGAGGGTCTGACGGGCTTTCATGGGACCTCGGGAAAGAGACGCCAGTTTTGATTTCATGAGGCGGGCGGCCCGTTCGCGCAGGGCATTGAGGTGAGTCGAAACCGTTTCCGTCCCGTAATTTTTGGCCATGCATTGAAAAGCCGCGGCTCCGCGTATATTGGCGGCCACCTGCGCCTTGATGTCTGCCAGATTATCCTCAATCGCCCGTGTCGGCCAGGGACCGTTTTGGAGGAGCCTCTCAAGTTCCCCGAAATTTTCCCGGCCCGCGGCAAAAAGCTTGAAGGGCGCAAGGACAACACCCTCCTCAGCCAGACAGTGGGCCTCCGGGGGCATGGAACCGGGACGGGTTCCGCCAATTTCGGCATGGTGGGCCCGGTTGGCGACGAATCCCAGCAGGCCACGGCGTTGGTCATTTTTTCCATCACCCATAAAGACGGGCGTAATGAGGGTCACATCGGGGAGATGCGAGCCGCCGAAAGCCGGATGATTGGTCAAAATAATATCTCCCGGAGAAAAATCCATGCCTTTGGCCACTTCGCGCACACACAGCCCCAAAGCGCCCAGGTGCACGGGTATGTGGGGAGCGTTGACCACCAGGCGGCCTTCCGGATCGAGCAAACCGCAGGAGAAATCGAGCCGTTCCTTGATATTGGTGGAAAGAGCTGTGCGACGCAATTGAGTACCCATCTCCTCCACAATTTGACGAAAACGATGAGTGAAAAGCTCTCGCTGCACGACTTCCGGCAGGTCGCCGGTGACGGGTCCTTCGAACTCGTTCAATTTCTCCAGTAAAACGAACTGTCCACTGCCCACGACGGCTTTCCAGCCGGATTCAATGACCAGCGTGCTGTAGGCATCCGTAATGATGGTCGGCCCTTCAATCAACGAGCCAGATAACAAATCGTTGCTGTTGAAAAGTGGCATTTCCATACCCCATCCGCCCGAACCGGCGGCGGTCTTTTTTGCGGGCTCAAATTTTTGACCGGATTCGGAAAAAGTTTCCGGCTGTATTTCAGTAACTGGGGTCGCAGCTATGACCTGTAGTGAAACCACTTCCATTTTCCTGGCCGACGGGAAATATCCAAAAATGGACCTATAACGTTTTTCAAACTGCTTTAGAAGATCTCCGCCTTTCTCCCAAGCCACCACAAAGGAGGATTCCTGCCCAAGAAAACGCAATCGGGCAAAACGATTCCTGACGATCAAATACTCTTTTTTCCAACCGTCGGCCGTCAAACGCCCGATGGCTTCATTTTCAAGTTCCAGCAGAATTTTTTCCAGGCTGCCCGCTATTTCGGAATAAGGCCGCAGCAATTGGCGCTCGGCAAAGGCATCGACGACCGCATGGCTGAGACCGCGAGCGCTCAAAAGGCCCGCTTCGCCGGGAAAAAGGATTCGCTTGATCCCGAGGCGTTCCGCCACCGAACAGGCGTGCATCCCGCCGGCCCCGCCAAAAGCGACCAGGGAATATTCGCCCGGATCGTATCCCTCCCGCAATGAAATGCGGCGAATGGCATCGGCCATCCTTTCGTTGGCAATATCGAGAAACCCTTTCAGGACTTTTCTTGCCCCAGGGCGGCCGGGCAGCCCAGCCAGCAGCCCGGCGAATCTTTTGGCGGCATCTTCTTCGAAAACGGGGATTCCGAATGAGTCCGGGTTCAACCGCCCCAACAAAAGATGAACATCGGTTAAGCAAAGCGGTCCCCCGGAGCCATAACAGGCCGGGCCGGGATTGGCTCCGGCGCTCTTGGGCCCGACAAAGAGGGCTTCGCCGTCAAAACCGCAAATCGAGCCGCCGCCGGAAGCCACCGTCTCGATCGGCAAAGCGGGCGCCATCAGCAGGGCGCGTCCCACGCGGTGGCTTTCGCGGTATTCAAATTCACCGTCAAAGCGGGAAACGTCGGCGCTGGTGCCGCCCATATCGAACGGAATAATTTTCTTCATGCCGGCCCTCGCGCCGGCCGCGACCGCTCCCACAACTCCGCCCGCCGGCCCACTCAACAGGCTGTCTTTTGACCGGTAGCGATTTCTCGGAACCAAACCGCCCGCGCTCGTCATAACGGTTAATGCTCCCTCCGCGACGGCCTCCTCCACCCGGTTAAGATAACGCCCCATAAGAGGACCAAGGTAAGCATCGACAACAGCCGTTTGGGTACGCTCAAGGTATTTAATAAGTGGGGAAAGGTTTTCCGAACATACCACATATTTGAAGCCAAGGTCCAATAAGAAATCATGCAAAACTCGTTCATGGACGGGGTTCCGGAAGCTGTTCAAGAGAGAGATGGCGGCTGCATCGCAACCGACTCGCAGGGCCTGTTGGGCCGCAATTTTCGCCGCCTTCAGGTCGAGGGATCTCAAGACTGCCCCGTCAGCCGCAATACGTTCATCGATTTCTTCCACATGGTGGTAAAGCGGTTCTGGTTTTATGATATTCAAAGCAAATAGATCGGGACGCTTCTGGTCCCCGATGAGGAGAAGGTCTTGAAACCCCCTGGTGACAAAGAGAGCCACTTTCGAGCCTTTCTCCTCCAACAGAGCGTTGGTTCCCCGCGTGGTGCCCAGGCGCAGGGCCAAAGGCGGCAGGGGCTGGTTGCCGGGGGTTCCCGTGAGCATCCGGGCACCGACGATGGGTGGTTCTTCCCCGGTGAAAAACTCAACCAAGGTTCCGTTGGGAAACCCCTCTCCAATCGGGCCGCAAAGCGTAACCTGACGCTTTTCCAGGTCGCATTGGGCAATTTCGAAATCGTGATCCGTTGGACCGGCCAATCGCATTCGGAAGCCCATGAAAAAGTCTTTGGGCAAATCCCAGGGAAGGTCCAGCAGGAGCGTTCGATCCCCAATTCGACCGCCGACCCGCACTCGCAAGGCGCCGCTGGAGAGCACTTTTGCGCGCTCGATCCGGCCTTCAGGCGAATACCCGAGGCAATCGGTAAAGGTTCCGCCCGTATCGACGGCAATATTCCAGACCATTTTCAAAAGTATTTCGAAGAATAGTGTTTCAGACCGGCCTTTGGTTTGAGATCGAGGCCGATCAACGCAAACGCCCCAGATGGATAATTTTTTCTCCCATCCTGCTTATCCTCCGGTCATGGGCGCGGGCTTTGGGATCGTATTGCCTGAGAAGACTCCAAAAATCCTCCGAGTGATCGAAATGAGTCAGATGGGCCAACTCGTGCAAAATGATATACTCTTGCAGTTCGGGAGGGAGCAAAACCAGCCTCCAGTTCAGGGACAGGGTTCTCTTGCCGGAACAGGAGCCCCATTGGGTAGATTGGTCCCGCACCGTAACCCGGTTGACCTCGAGCTGATATTTTTCGGCCGCCCAGTAAACTTGAGGAGGAATCACCCTGGAGGCGAATCGTCTCATCAAGTTGGCAAGTTGATCTTCCAGAGGATGTTTGGAATTTAAAAAAAGGTTTACGGTTTTCTTCTTCGCATCCCAGGATATTGAGGACCTCGATTCCGTAAAACTGATATTTAGTTCCGCGCGGCTTCCATCAAAACTGAGATTAGGTTTCTTTTGCAGGTAGGCCATCAACCCGACCCGTTTTTTACGCCTCGTTTTCAATTGCTGGCCGACCCAATCTGCTTTCTCCTGTAAAAATTCGAGGCCCTGCTTTTCGCTAAACCCACGGGGCAATGTGAGCAGCGCTTGTTTATCGGGCGTAATGGTGAGGCGAAGGTAACGGGAACGCCGTGAGCGCCTCATTTCATAGGGCACCATGAGAACCCCCTCGGCTGTTGGCAGTGAGCAGAAATGAGGCTCGTTATTTATTTCCACCTGCATTTTCAATTTTGTCGATCAACCGGTTGGTGTAACGCCGCAGGGCCGATTCGGGGTCGATCTTGGCTAATCGGCAGGCTGCGGCCAGTTCAAACAGCATGGCCCCGGCAAGCTCTTCATTCATTCGCTCCCCCAGCGTCTTCAGTTTTGCGGAATTTAAATGACCGTCCTCCGGAAAGCCAATTATTCTCAATTTTTTAAATACATCGCGGGCGTAGAGCAAAGCGGGCAGCCGGGGCGGAATTCCCCAAAATAGTGTATCTGGCTTGCCATTAGAGTTCTTTTCGGTCGCTTTTATCGCTTCCCATCGGCTGAGGGCTTCCTCGGCATTGCCAGCTTTAATGTCACCAAAGACATGGGGATGCCTGCGAATCAGCTTGTCATTGACCTCCCGGGCAATCCGGTTGAGATCGAAATGATGGGCCTCCTCGGCCAACTGGGCATGCATGACCACCTGTAAAAGCACATCCCCAAGCTCTTCCAGCATGTGATCCGTATCCTCCCGGTCGATGGTGTCGAGAAGTTCGCAACATTCCTCGATCAGGCAATCGGCCAGGGATTGGTGGGTTTGGGCACGATCCCAGGGACATCCATCGGGCGCCCGCAACCGGGCCACGGTTTTTCTTAATTCTTGAATGCTGTCGGGGGAAGCTGTCATTGTTGCTCGCTTTTAGTAATTCGGTTTTTACTTTTGTCACAGAAGTTGCCGCCGCCTGCAATTCACATTTTTATTTCATGGATAAACTCGACGAAATTATGGCCTGGAAAAGGCGGGAGATCGCCGGCCGCATCCGGCCGGTCCGCGAGGAAGAACTGACCAGACTGGCCCGGATTGTCAAAAAAGGACGATCCTTTCGGGAAGCCTTGGCCGATCCCGAGCGCCTGAGCCTGATCGCGGAAATCAAACGCCGTTCTCCCTCGGCTGGAAATATCGCCGCGGATGCCCCCGCCCAGGAGAGAGCCCGCCTCTATTACAATGCCGACGTCGACGCCATTTCCGTTTTGACTGATGAAAAATATTTTTCCGGCGCTTTGAGGGATTTGTGGGAGGTGAGCGAATTCCTGCAATTGCGGGAGGACCCACCGCCGGTCTTGCGCAAGGACTTCATGGTCCATCCCATTCAAGTTCTGGAGGCGGCCGAAGCGGGAGCTAAAGCAATCCTGATAATCGTGAGAGCCCTCACCGGCGAGGAGATCGAAATTCTTTTTGAAGCCGCCAACCTGGCAGGATTGGATAGCCTGTTTGAAATCCATAACCAGGACGAGTTGGCAGTTGCCCTGCAGGCGGGGGCAAAAATAGTAGGGGTCAACAATCGCAACCTGTCCGATTTCACGACCGATCTTTCCATTTCGGAAAAGTTGCTGCCCCTGGTCCCGGAGGAAATCGTGAAAATAAGCGAAAGCGGCATATTCAACCTGGATGATGCCTGGCGCGTTCGCGATGCGGGAGCCGATGCCGTTTTAATCGGACAGGCGCTCATGGAATTGGATAACCCGGAAGCTTTTATCAAGGAATTGCGAGACTTGACATAAATGCCCGGGGAGCCTTTAACGCCGAGCCGAACAAGGAAAATCCTCAAGGGTTTGGAGCATTTTCCGAAAAAAAAGCTGGGGCAGAATTTCCTCATCGACGGCAACATCGCGCAAAAATCCTGCCGCCTGGCCGAATTACAGCAGGGAGACGCAGTTATCGAAATCGGTCCTGGTTTGGGCGCACTAACGCTAGCTCTTTTAAATGCCGGGGCACATGTTTATGCCATAGAGACCGATTCTGTATTAGCCGCTTATTTGGAGCCGGAGTTATCGTCAAAATTTCCCGAAAGATTTCAGCTCATGCAAGCTGACGCCGTCGCCCGCCCATTGGCGGGATTTGTTCCAAAACCCGGCGCGGATGGCGCTCTGGAAGATTTCAAAATCGTTTCCAACCTTCCCTACGCCATATCTTCGCCCTGGCTGAACCGCGTTTTGGCTGGCCCCCTGCCCTCCACAATGGTTCTCATGTTGCAACAGGAGACCGCCGACCGCTACACGGCCGGACCTTGTTCGAAGAATTTCGGCGCCATAACGGTATTCCTTCGATCCGCTTATAACCTGGTGGAAAAACACAAAGTATCGCCCAACTGCTTTTACCCGGTTCCGGCGGTCGATTCCGTTTTGCTCAAACTGGCTCGAAAAAAATCGCCCGTTAGCTTTTCCGAAAAATCCACGGAAAAAATCCGCAGCCTGTTCACTCAAAGGCGCAAACAAATCGGCGCCCTCTGCGGCAAAGACCCCACACTAACGCCCTGGGTAAAATTTCTGGAAGAAACCGGCATCCCCCTGCAAAGCCGCCCTGAAAACATCCCCCTCTCCGCTTGGCAAAAATTGAACGAAATTTATTCAGTGGCATGAAACAAATTACAAAACCAGCTAAGCATGGCTGTATATATAATTTTAATCCCGTTGTTTCTATAAGGCAAACATGCCCCCTTATTGATTTAAGGGATGGATTAAACGGAATTACCTCTTGCATGGAGCAAGGTTGTGGCTATTGTTGCAATTGATGGAACCGGAATAATTCAGGTTCTGTTTTCAAAAAATAACTCGTAATGGTGTCAATGCGGGAACATCGATAATAAATGCAATGGAAGTCCTCGTATCCATCATATTAATTCTCCTGCTGCTTGCTTTACTGGTAAGTCCTTTCGTTCTCATCGTAAAGGTGAATGGAATTCGCGACCGGCTCGGGGAAGAGGCAAAAATATTTCGAGAAATCCAACATGCACTGGAGCTGGAGTTTATTGAAATCAGGCAAAACCTGACAGCGCTGGCAGACAAGGTTTCAGCGCAACTGCCTTCCACGCCAGCGGAAGAATTGGAAAAACAACCTGATGCCGATGCCGAAGCCATAGATAGCACCATCCTTACGGAGGAAGCGGAGGCGAGCGACCAGTTGGAGGATTTTGCGGAAATCCCGCCCTTTGAGGAGGAGCCGGTGGCAACACCAACTGCGGACATGGAGACGTTTCCGAAACCTACTGAAATTTACAGTCAAGAACCGGTGGAGCCGAGCCGCTTCGAGCTGGCCGCAAAGGAAATATTGGGGAAAATCTGGAACTGGATCATTGTGGGAGAAGAACACAGGCCAACCAATGTTTCCTTTGAATATGCGGTGGCCACCAACTGGTTGTTGCGCATTGGTGTAGTAGTCCTGGTTTTAGGTATCGCCTTTTTTCTCAAATATTCCTTCGATCGCGAATTGATCGGGCCTATCGGGCGTGTCTCAATGAGTATTTTGGCCGGTATGGCTTTACTGGTGGCAGGCGTTCGTTTTCTCGGAAGCCGTTATCATCTTTTTGGGCAGGGCCTTATCGGGGGCGGTCTGGCAACGCTCTATTTCAGCGTTTTTGCAGCGACTAATTTTTATGGGTTGCTGACGCCCTATTTCGGCTTCGTTCCCATGGTCGCCATTACCATCAGCGCGGGGGTGCTGGCGGTGCGGTTCGATTCCATACTGATAGCCGTTTTGGGAATCATCGGGGGGTTCGGCACACCCATCATGCTTTCCACCGGGGTTGTCAATTTCCCCGGGTTGTTCAGCTACATGCTTTTACTGGGCATCGGAGTGCTCGGCATAGCGCTGCGTAAAAATTGGCATCTTCTGAATTACCTTAGTTTCGTTTTCACCTACGGGCTGTTTATTATGTCCCTGAATAAATATTATGAAATAGAAGCCTTTTGGCAGGTAATGCCATTTTTGGGATCCTTTTTCATTTTGTTTTCCACCATGGCCTTTATCCATCATTTGGTTAACGGGACAAAATCGACCCTCCTGGATGTATTGGGCCTTCTCTTAAATGGAGCGATATTCTACGGGATGAGCCAGGGCCTTATCAGGGCTAGTTACAGCGATGAATGGGTAGCGGTTATTACGTTGGGGTTGGCCATTTTCTACTGTCTCCATGTCCGGCTGTTTTTGGAAAAGAAGCTGGTTGACCGCAACCTGTTGTTCACGTTTGCCGGATTATCGGCTTTCTTCCTGACCGTCACGATGCCTCTGATCCTGTCACGGGAATGGATAACGGTCAGTTGGGCCCTGCAAGCCCTGGCACTATTGTGGATTGCGGGCAAAGTGCGAAGTGAATTCCTCCGCCTGGCCGCTTATCTGCTCTACTGCCTGGTTCTTTACCGTTATTCGTTTTTGGATCTTCCGGGAAGTTTTTCCAGAAATCCGATACCGGAGGATATGACTTTGTGGAAATACTTGCCGGAGCTCATCGAGCGTTTGGTGGTTTTTATCGTTCCGGCCGGTTCTTTTCTGGGCGCGGCGCTCCTGCTGGGCAAATCCCAAAGTCCTTTCAAAAAAACCGTATCCAAACCCAACGATATTAAAAAGTGGATGCAAAAACAACGGGTTGTCAAAATCGGATTCATAACGGCTGTAGCCATTGCTTTCTTCTACTTGAATTTGGAGGCTTATCGCACCTTTCAATTTATATACGCCCCCCTGCAATTGCCTGCGCTTACCCTTATTTGGCTGGCCCTGTGCGCTCTGCTGCTGGCTGTTTATAAAAATACGGAAAGTGGCGCCATCGGTACGTTTTTCATATTCTTTTGCGGCTTGGCTGCGGTGAAATTACTCGCCTTCGATCTATTAAGATGGGACTATGGAATAGCCAACGGATACGCAGGCGCCTATTCTATTGTGGAGGGATTATTCCGAACTCTGGACTTCGGGATGATTATCGCCTTTTGCGGGTTCTCCTATTTCGCATTGTCGAGAAAAACGGATCTGCGGCAGGAACGAACCATTTTGGCGGCCCTGGGGTTAGCGTTGTTTTTCATCTATGCGACCCTGGAAATGGACACCCTGCTGGCAAATTTCCTGGCCGGCCTGAGGGCCGGCGGGGTTAGCATCTTATGGGCAGTCTTCGGAATAACGTTTCTCATCACAGGCATACGCAAAAATCAATCCGCGTTCCGCTATTGCGGGCTAGTTCTGTTTGCCGTGGTTGTGGCTAAGATCTTCTTTATGGACCTGAATAAACTGGAGCAGCTTTATAGAATTATTGCGTTCATACTACTGGGTATTCTCATACTTTCCGGTTCTTTCGTTTACCTGCATTACCGGCAAGCCTTCACCAATGAGGAGGAGGGAGAAGAAGAAGAAAAAAACGAATAAAAAAATAATGAAACTCATCCAGCGCCAACTGGAACCATTTTCCGGGAAAATTCCGGCGATCATTTTAATCGCCATTGCCTTGTTGCGTTTGGCAACCCCCTGCTGGGCCGATTTCGAGTCGTCGCAATATGGGTCATTTAAAACTATCGAAGCTCAAACGCCGATGAAGGAGGTGATTGCCTCCGCCCAAATCGATAGTAAAATTTATTT
The DNA here is from genome assembly GCA_965226205.1 of Opitutales bacterium. GTDB lineage: Bacteria > Verrucomicrobiota > Verrucomicrobiia > Opitutales > UBA2987 > JAJFLU01. Next base: position 175,556 of record CBDDCJ010000022.1, read on the forward strand.
CTCGACTAGAAAAAATTTTCCGGGAATTCGTATTATCGACCATAATAATGCCGAAGTTTCCTACCATATTGAAAAGGCTATTGATACGCAAACTCGCACTATAGAAGAAATATGCCGGAGTGAAATAAAGTCTCTTCGGGAATTGCCGGACAATAAAATCGAAATAATTATTCAATTAAAATATGATGAGCCACCCGCAGACGGTTTGACGCTCATTTCCCCACAAAAGAATTTTGAGCGGAAAGTCTCCGTATTCGGAAGCGAAAACGGGGATTATTGGGTTGAAATCGTTGCGGGAGCGCTTGTTTTTGACTACTCCCGCTATATGGATGTGGATAACCGGAAGATAGAGCTACCGAAAAACAAATTTCGTCTATTTCGATTGGAAGTCGATGATGTGATTGATGAAAAAGCATCGCCGCTGCGGAGGTTGTGGCTAAACTTGAATGACAAGGCTGAGTTAGAGCATATTGAACAATTCTCGGTCTATAATCGCACCTTCCGGATCGATCGCATCAACCTCTGGCGGAAAAATACCCGCCAGCAGTTTAAAAACGACGTTAAGAAAAAATACCCTGTGGCTGATTTTTCCGTCAGTGAGAATGAGAAAGAAAAGCAGACTATAATCGAACTGTCCACACTGGGGGAGCCGCTCACCGCAATCGGTATTATAACACCTGACCGCAACTTTAATCGCCGGGCCCATATCGAAGTTAAAAGAATTCAATACGGCAATGAAGTCTGGGTAAAAATCGGTCACGCCACCCTTTCAAAAATTGATTTTCAAGGTTATCGAAAAAATACGGATTTTATCGAATTCCCGGAGCATCGGGAGGAGGTTTACCGCCTCATAATAAACAATCAGGATAATCCCCCGCTGCAAATTTCAGAACTGGAAGCAATGGGGAATGTTTATGAAATTCTTTATCTCAACAAAGCTGAAAACCAATACCGACTCTTTTACGGTTCCGAAACGGCGGAGGAACCCCATTACGATTTTGCCAAAGTGCTGGATTCCATGCGGGAAACCATGCAAACCTCGCCTGTCAGCCTTTCAATGGAAATAAAAAATCCGGAATACAATGCAGGTGCAGGCTGGAAAGGATTTCAAATTCTGGAGAACAAATGGTTCCTTATCTTGATAACGGCGGCACTGGTCGTAGGGTTGGGCTGGATCCTGATCTCCACGGGACGCAAGATTTAAACGATGAATGCTGCGATTATAAAACGGTTTGAAGAGCCCGATGAGGTTCGGGAATTTGAGAAGGGCAGGTTTGAGGTTGTGCAAATCGGAGGTCTCACCATTGGGCGGGCCACTTATGAGCCGGGTTGGAAATGGTCGGAGCATGTGGGCAAGAAAATTGGCCAGGATTATTGCGAGGTTGAGCATGTCGGGTTGGTAGTCACCGGTCAGGCCGTGGCCGCCATGGCGGACGGAGAAATCATCGAATTAAAACCAGGCAATCTTTTTTACATTCCTCCGCAACCGCATGACAGTTGGGTGGTCGGCGGCGAGCCTTATGTCTCCCTCCATTTTCTGGGAGCGGACCACTATGCAAGCTGAGAGCGGTTTAATGCGTGGGGTGATTTAGATTGGTTCACGCTTTTGCCTCGCCTTTTCCGGTTAGTTTCACGCCAAGGCAGCGGCGCAGGTAAACGCGGCAGGCGCCCTTCATTCGTCCGAGGACATAGTAAACGGTTTGGCTGCGCACTCGAACCAATTGCGCGCCCACGATCTTAGGGACGAAATCCTGGGGAATCTCGATAATGCTTTCGGGTGAAGCTCCGTTCAAACCGGAGCAAAGGATGGCCGTCATGGCCCTGGTGAGGGTTTGCACCTGTGGCCCCAGGGTGATTCGAAAAATTACCTCATTTTGCCTATCGACCTTCAAGTAAACGCCCACTGTGTCAGTGCATTCTGCATCTTTGCGGATGTCTTCGAGGTCAAATATTTCCCCTTCGCGGGGTTCTTGTTTGCTGGCGTTATCGGAGTAGGCAATGAGGTTTTCACGCTTCTCATCTTCGCACAGGAAGTCGAATAATTCGATGATTTTCCGAAGCTTCGCGGGGTATTTGCTGTTTCCATTTTGCACGGAAATAAAGTCAGTCACCCTTTTCGATGGGCGAGCGCACGGTGTTGCCCCATTCGGTCCAGGAACCGTCGTAATTACGCACATTGTTATAACCGAGCAGGTAGGTCAGGACGAACCAGGTGTGGCTGGAGCGTTCACCGATGCGGCAGTAAACGATGGTGTCGCCGTCCGGATCGAGCCCCAGCTCGCCAGTGTAAATTTCCCCCAGTTGGGCCCGGCTTTTGAAGGTGGCGTCTTCATTGGCAGCGGTTGACCAGGGTTTGCTTTTGGCCCCGGGAATGTGCCCGCCGCGCAAAACGCCCTCCTGGGGGTAATCGGGCATGTGGGTGATTTCGCCACGAAACTCTCCGGGTGAACGCACATCCACGAGCGGTTTTCCGGCTTCGGCATGGTCCAGGGTTTCTTTGGCGAAGGCTCGAATTTCATCGTCGAGCCGCTTTTCCGGCACAGGATATTGGGTTGCCTGATAGGTGGGAACATCCCGCGTCAGGGGGCGATTTTCGGCGATCCATTTATTCCTGCCGCCATCGACAATGCGGACCTTCTCGTGTCCGTAAAGCCGAAAGGCCCAAAGAGCATAACAAGACCACCAGTTGGATTTATCGCCATAAAACACACAAACCGTATCCGGCGTAATGCCGTTGCGCGAGCATAGTTGGGCAAAATTTTCCACACTGACATAATCGCGGATATTATCATCCTGCAAATCGCTCCGCCAATCGATATGGACGGCGCCAGGCACATGACCGGTATCGTAAAGCAGGACATCTTCGTTGCTTTCAATAATGCGGATTTCTGGATTCTCTAGGTTTTGGGCGAGCCAGTCGGTATCGACCAAAGCTTCTGGGTGGGCATAGGCTGAAAATTTGTCATTCATGGTAATTCATCGATATTATGGTGAAACAATTTTTTCAACAAAATTAATTATTTACCATTGCGCGATTCATCATTTAGGCCAGCCAATTTTTTCGGTTTTTTTTTGGGGGCGCTATTTATTTTGCCGATGAAGCAACAGCCATGCCGGAAAAACCGCGGTTCAAAAGGGCGGCCAACCGAACCCCGGCAGAGGCCAGGCGGGTCTCCACGGTGGCGATATGTTTCTCGTAATATTCCTGCCCCAGCGTATTGTCCGGCGGCAGTTGGCTGGATATCTGTTGGGTGATGTAATAAGATTCGTTAGCCCATTGCTCGGGATCGCGTGTGCTGCTCCAATTGATCAATTGAAGATCGTTGATATCCGCCCGAATGCGAATGGCCAGGGCCACCCAGTCGCTGCCCGTTCTCCGGTTGATAAAACCGAAATCCCAGGCTCCGTGCAGGTTCCACTCGAAATCTCCGAACGGGCCGGTGTCGTTCGTTTTCCCGAACCAACTGACTTTGACCGTGTTACCCCCCAGATCATCGGCATAGGAAACGTGCAGGGGTTGATGAATATCGCCGATAAAATGGACCAAAAACTTGAGGGCTTCAACACGGTCTTCCCGCTCCGCCCCGGCATCGGTCATGATGGCGGAATATTTATTGATGGCCGCCACCACGCAATCCCCATCGACGCAATCGCGCGCCAAGTCCACTTTTTCGGCCCCCCTCGGCAGGTTGATAAAGTGCAGCCTATAAGCCCATTTGTAAGAATCGTCGCTCTTGATTTCATCGGCCCAGGTGGATGCCGCGGCCAAAGTCTCCTCGCCGATAAGGTTCGTTACGGCAACCTTGGCTTCCTCCGTAAGATAACTGGCGGCAATGGCTCCGACGATGCGGTGGCCATGGGCCCCCCAGCCAAAGGTGAGAGCGGGTAGGCACCCGCAGATGAGCAATAGAAGGGAAAGGGTTTTGATTTTCATCGCCGGGTAGTTTTTAAGGCTGGTAATTTTTATCTATTCTTATTCTTTGTAAACGACACCGGCTTTCATGACAAAGTTCACTTTTGTCATTAATTCGATGTCCTCCAGCGGATTGCCGGGTACCGCCACCAGATCGGCTATTTTACCCGCTTCCACACTGCCCAGTTCTTTGTTCTGCCCAAGCAGTTTGGCCGCTTCCATGGTGGCCGATTGGAGGGCCACCATGGGCGGCATCCCACCTTCAACCATATAAATGAATTCATTTGCGTTTTCGCCGTGGAGAGAGACCCCGGTATCCGTGCCGAAAGCGATTTTGACGCCCGCTTTGTAGGCTTTGGCGAATATTTCGCTAATAACCGGCCCGATGGCAGCCGCCTTGCCCCGCACGATTTCCGGGAAATAACCGGCCTCTTTAGCTTTTTCCCCGACCCAGATCCCGGCCGAAATGGTGGGCACATAATAAGTGCCGCGTTCGATCATCAATTCCATTATCTCATCTGTCATAAAGGTCCCGTGGTCAATCGAATCGACGCCGGCCAGCACGGCCCTTTTCATGCCCTCGGCGCCATGGGCGTGGACGGCTACGGTGAATCCGTAATCCTTGGCGGTGTCCACAATGGCCTCCAGTTCCTCCATCGTGAATTGCGGATTTTGCCCGCTTTTGGCCAGACTGAGGACGCCCCCGATGGCGGTTATTTTAATCAAATCGGCGCCGTCTTTGTAGCGCTGCCGGACGGCCTTGCGGGCTTCGTCCGGGCCGTTTATAACGCCCCCGAGGGGGCCGGCGTCATAACTCAACAGATCGCTCAATCCATTGGAAGGGTCGGCGTGGCCGCCGGTGGTGGCAATGCTTTTACCGGCCGTAAAGATACGTGGACCGACTAACCACCCCTTCTCGATGGCGTTGCGCAGTGAAATGGTCACATTGTATTCGTCGCCCGGATTTCTCACCGTGGTGAATCCGGCCTCCAGGGTCCGTTTGGCATATATTACGGATTTGTAGGCGTAATCCGACCCGTTAAAGGATGTCTTTTCCTTGTAACGGAGTTTGGAGTGCTGGGAATGGAGGTGCACATGCATATCGATCAAACCCGGCATTACCGTTCGGTCTTTCAAATCGATCCGTTCATCGCCATCTCCCGCCGGTAGGTAACCCTGCGCCACCTCCACAATGCGATCGCCTTCGATGACTACCGTGACTTCCTTTCGCGGCTCGTCCCCCACCCCGTCGATCAGACGGCCCGCATGGACGATGGTTCGCCCATAGCCGGTAGAGATTAGAAGCAGGAAAGTTGTCAGAGATACTATAAACCGGGTCAAAGATAGTTGGCGCATGTGTGATTCCTTGATTTATTTTTTGGCTAAAAATCCGCACTGCCATCTTAAAAGAAGCGCAAATGAACAAATTGTTGTAACAGGTTGAAAGAAGCAAATTTTTATCAATACCATCCCATAGGGGCGAGGCAAGCTTCGTAACCCATTGATAATCAATGTGAGTTTTTGACTTTTGGGGGAATCGAATTTTTGAAATTTTATCACATGTTTCTCTTTTATTGCTTTTGCCACCTTGTGCTGTCCCATAGGTTTTCAACCAAACCCAGGGAAATAAGCCTGCTGGGGAGTCGCTCGCATTCTAAAGCGTCCACCGGCTGTCCCATAGAAATCGAGCAAGTCCCGCAGGTTAAAGCGATCCCAAAGCACGCCTCTGACAAGTGTGAACAGGCGGACAAAACTATGCTCCCAGCGGCTCAACCAGGCCTGGAAGCGGAGCAGCACATAGAGCAGCAAAGCGCTCCAAATCTGCCAGCGCACGGCATTGGCGCTATGGCCGAGGAAATCGCACAAGTTGAGCGTTTGTTTGATCTGGCGGAAGAAGGTTTCAATGGACCAGCGGCAGCGATACAGTTCGCTGATCGTATGGGGCGACCACTGCAAATTATTAGTCAAAAATTCCATCACTCGCCACTGGCCATCAATCTCCACCCATGCCGTTACCCGGCGCATCGGCTGGGGATAATCCTGACGGGATTTTTTGTTCTTAAGGACCACCAGATCGTCGCGAATAATATTGCCCTTGGGCTTCTTGAGCAGCCTCTTGACACAGCGTAAGGCCATGTTCTCTTTGGCCCGGGTGACAAAGTAAATGCCCCTCGAGGACAAGTCAAAGAGGTGGGTCAAATCGATGTAGGCCTTGTCAAACAATACGATTTCACCGGCTTTGAGGGCGGCGCACATTTCGCGGGCTCGTTTGGCGTCATTGTCCCTGGCCGTGTCGATGATGGCAAACCGGGGCAGAAAACTTTTCAAATCCAGGCGCAAGTGACATTTGGCGGCCGCCTTTCGCCGACGATGTTTAGCCCAATCCATGCAGTTGGCGACCAAACCGATAGTGGACGAATCGACGATGTTGATAACGCGTTTGAAACGTCGGGGAAACCCCTTGAAATTACCACCCGCAAACCCCGGAGACAACGACTGCAAGTGCTTGAGCACCGACCAAAACAGTTCTCCCGACATCGCGGCATCGCGATGCTTGTTGGCGTAGGAAAGCCCGTTGCGACTGGGAGCGCTGGCCCCCCGGATACTGGCCAGCAACCCTCTGTGATGAGCGAGTCCGTCACAGACATCATTAAGCCCAATAGCATGAGTGATCTGAGCATAGAGCAAACTAACGATATGGCTCCATGGACTGAAACTGCGAGCTTTCTTATCGACACCATACTGGCGGGCCAACTTGGCCACCAGATGTCCCGGAATAAAATTGCAAAGCTGTCGCAGAACGCACACCTTGCATTTGGCTGGATTTGCTTTTTGTTTTTTCATAGTAACCTGCTTCTAGTGAAACAGGCGAACAAGAGCAATTCCAGCCGTTTTGCGTTATTTCCTATGGGATGCTATTGAATTTTTATCATAAATGCAAAAGGCTTTTTACATTTGAGCAAAGCAATGGCAAGTTGCCCAATAGAACCATTTATTGAATGAAGGCAAGAAAGACAGATCGATCCGGTCGTGAAAAAGCGCTTACCCTATTGAGAAGAAAGATCGGCGCAGATGCGGTTCGGACGGACCAGAAATCGCTTTTTGCGGCCTCATTCGATAATGCCCGGCTGTCCTTTTTGCCCGAGGCGGTTATTCGCCCGAAGAAGGAGGAGGACGTAGGGGCCCTATTGAAACTGGCCAACCGCCACCGTGTGCCAGTGACGCCGCGCGGTGGGGGGACGGCTACGACAGGGGCCGCCTCCCCTGTTCAAGGCGGCTGGGTTCTCGATTTGTCCGGTTGGAGAAGCGTTCGCATAAATGCCGAGGCGGGCATGGCAACGGCGCAACCGGGGGCGAAAATTGCCGCCATTCAGCGCGCGGCGGAAAGAAAAGGCTGGTTTTACCCTCCCGACCCTTCTTCGATCAAATACGCCACCATTGGAGGAACCATCGCCACCAACGCCGGGGGTATGAGAGGGGCCAAATACGGCGTCACCCGTGACTATATTTTAGGACTGGAAGGGTTTTTACCGACGGGGGAAAAAGTGCGTTGGGCGGCCGGATTGAAAAAATTCGCCTCCGGCTATAATATGCGCGATTTATGGATCGGGTGCGAAGGCACCCTGGGCGTCATTACAAAAGCCATCCTCAAGCTCATCCCTAAGCCCCAGGCCCGCTGGACCTGCCTGGCGGCGTTTGAGAACGAGCCTAAAGCCCTGCGGGCGGCCCGCAAACTGCTCAAGACACCGCTCATGCCCGCCATACTGGAATTCCTCGACCGGCAAACCGTGCAATGTTTAGAAAATTACACCGGCAATCCGGTTTTTCACGGCGCTCCCAATGCCTCCCTCCTGCTCCTCGAACTGGACGGCCATAAAGCGCAAATTGAGGAAGAAAGAGAAATCGTTATGCAATGGGCCCATGAATACGCCACGAATTTCCGGGAGGCCACCTCCTCGCAGGAGGCGGAGGAACTCTGGGCCGTGAGGCGTGTCTGCTCCCAGGCCATGTTTCAAATGGGCGACACAAAGTTGAACGAGGATATCGTGGCGCCCATGCAGGGCTACATTCCCCTCATTAATCACACCCTCAGGTTGAAGCGGGATTTCGGGCTCGCCACTCCCACCTTCGGCCACGTTGCAGACGGCAATTTCCACGTTCACATAATGTTTGACCGGGAAGATAAAAAGCAGGCCCGGCAGGCGGAAAAAGCGATTCACGCCCTCATGAAAAAAGTCGTCGCCCTGGGAGGGGCCATCTCCGGAGAACACGGCATCGGGCTGGCCAAAACACCCTTTTTGCGCCTCCAACACAACCGGGCGGAAATCGAGGCCATGAAAGCCATCAAAAAAGCCCTCGATCCCAACAACATCCTCAACCCCGGCAAAATCTTCGACCCCTACCAAGTCTGGAAAAAAGAACCCGTCAAAGTCCACCTCCCGTGGGACCATGGGCCAAAGTCTGGTTAATTAATTTCATGAACTAATTTTTCCGGTATTCCGGATTAGTAGTCCAGTTGTCTTGGAGTGTTATCTTTGTTTTCATTCTTTCAGTAGACATCATCTCCCTATTTGAATTAGAAACTCCTCCGGATCGAAGATTTTCAAGGTCGAATTTTTGAAGTCTTTGCTGTTGCGCGTTATAATAACTTCTACCCCTGCGAGACGACCTGCCTGTTCTATTACGGCGTCTTCGAAGTCTTTAATTTTACTATGCAGAGCTTCCTCAATAACAGGACGATTAACCGGCGCGATGGCAAATAGCTTAATAAGATTCCAAAGAACCCTTCGCGACTGCTTTGACGGCAAAGATCGGTTTAAAAGGTAATCAACCGTGGTCATAGTGGTTGCGCAAAGGTATCCCTCTACCTGGGATTGCTCAACCAGGCTGAAAATCTTTTCGGCAGGTTGAGCGAAGGGTTTTCGGGCCAGCAAGACGTCCAGCACGATGTTGGTGTCGAGCAACACTCTCAAAGGTATTTCTCTCGAAGATGCTTTTTATAGTCGGCTTGTGAAACTTTTTTACCTTTCAATATCCCGGCAAGAGATGCCGTAATGGGAGGCAATGCTTCTTCTTGAGACGAGCGATTGCTAAAGGCGTCAAAGAATTCGGCTACCATTCCGGAAACCGATTTTCCCCTGCGCCTGGCCTCCTCCTTGGCCTTGTTTACCAGCGCCTCTTCCAATCGTAAAGTTAGCTTGGTCTTCATGGCGTATAGTTTTTTAAGAATATACGTCTTCGTCAATCCTTTTCGCAAATTCGAGGATAGTCCCGGCTTTTCTCCATTCCCGTAATTAATTGCCAAAGTAAGCGAGTTTCCTTAACTGTGCGGGTTATGGATTATTGGGTGTTTGTTTATATTCCTTTTTTTACGGCCGTCATCGGGTGGCTGACTAACAAGGTGGCCATCAAGATGCTTTTTCGGCCCCGGCGACCGTTTCGGGTGATGGGAATTCTTTTTCAGGGGCTCATTCCGCGGCGGCAGGACGAAATTGCTGTGCGGTCGGCGGAAATCATCGAGCAGGAGCTGGTCAACCAACATTTTTTCCGGGAGAAATTCAAGAAGATCGACCTTGGTCCGCACATGAGGGAGTTCGCTGGAAAACTGGTGCGTGAGGGCATTGCCGAGCGGCTGCGGGTCATCCCTTTGATCGGTGGGTTCATCAATGAAAACACCTTGAGCATGCTGGAGGAAATCGCCGCCGAGGAGCTGGCCGGCCACGCCTCCGCCCTGACCGGGAAGCTGGGCGACGAAGCCGAACGCCACATGGAGGTAGGCTTATATGTGGAGGAGCAAATCAAGGCGTTCGACCTGGACAAGCTGGAATCCGTCATTAAACGCATTGCCAGCAAGGAATTTCGCACCATCGAACTGCTGGGCGGGGTGCTCGGGTTTGCCGTCGGCATCGGCCAATTGGCCCTCTTGTGGCTGACCGGGAACCTGAACCTGGTTTTCTAGCCAAGGGGCGGGAGGAGGCCCTCGCGCCGGAAGCTGAAGACCTGATCGCCGGCAATTATGAGGTGGTCCAGCACGCGGATGCCGAGCGATTCCCCAGCCTTTACCAGTTCATCCGTCAAAATTCTGTCTTCGCGGGATGGGGTGGGTCGGCCGGTTGGATGGTTGTGGATGAGGACAATGCAGGCGGCCGCGCCCCGCAGGGCGGATTCCATGATCTTGCGTGGATAAACATGGGCGTAATCGACTGTGCCCTCTTCCACCCTGTCCACACCGTCTTTGAGCAGCCTATAAGCCTTGTCCAGGTAGGCGACTTCGAAAACCTCGTGCTGCAAACCCCCCAGGCGGTTGAGCCAAAACTCCTCCACTTTGCCGATGCTGTTGAACCATTCGCGGTTTTCCAGGTCCTGCTGCAAATAAAGAGTGGCGGCATAGCGAATAATGCGCAGGGCAACGGGCGTCACTCTGCCGATTCCCCGTACTTGCCGCAGAGATTCCGGGCTGGCGTCCAAAATCCCCTTGAGGCCGCCGAAATTTGCCAAAAGGGTTTTGGCCGGGGCTTTCACATCCCCGCGCGGAATGCAAAGGGTCAGAAGAAGCTCCACCACTTCGTGCTCGGCCAAACCGGGAAAGCCAAATTTTTCAAATCGCTGGCGCAGGCGCTCACGATGCCCGGTATCTGGTTCCAGTTGACTGCTTTCGCTTTTTATTGGCAATTTTAATTATCCGATAATAATATGAAAATCTGTTGGGAAAATTACCCCGTTACTTTAGATTTTCAAATATAGTTAGTTATTGCAAGCCTGGGAACAAAATATTTCTGTTTTGTAAAATTATGGCAAAATCCTACAAGTTCGAATACCCGGTGGAAATATAGCACCTCTACATCTCGCGGGGGCATATTTTTTTCGCCCGGGAGGTTTTTAGGGAAGTGGAATCTATCGCTTGCTCTCACGGAAACGCGTGTCCCTCTGATCGTCGAAGGCGACCCGCATGCTTGCCCCCCAAGAAGCGCTGGCTTCGAGCATAACACCGTCGTCAATAGAAATGCGGTGTTCCGGCGATACCTCCAGTTCGACTCCGGCCGCTCCCAATGATACAACATCCCCAGGCAATAGGGTAATGGTTCGGCTGATCATCGCGAGCATATCCGAAAAGCCGAACCGGTAATCGGCCAGACTAGATGTGACCTCTCCCACTCCCGGTAACGACATGCTGAGAGTGTGGGCCGCCAGGTCCTGTATGGTTTCAGGTGTAACCGAATGGCCGCCCAGACGTAACGACCCACGGGCCAATGCCCCCATTGCCATCAGCAGTTTTGTAAAGGGCATGCAGGCCTTGGTTTTGAAGCATTTCCGATTCAGGGGAAGACTTATCAACAAACTCCTCATGAATCCCGTGGACAAACATGTCATTGAGGCAAACCAACCCGGCAATATGCTCAGACGCTCTCTCAGCAGGAACGCGGTAGGCTTTCCGCCCGATGACCACTCCCAACTCGGCCCCTACGTAGGCACTGGCGCCGGGTGGCAGGGAACCCTCCCAACCGTCGCCGCTGAAGCAGTTGAAGGTCCTCACCCGCATGCAGGGGACTCGCGTCATTTCCCAATCCAGGCCCAATTGCCGCTTCCAGATGATCGGGTTGTTAGCGTGGTTGTAGATATATAGCGGGCACAGAGGAAGGGCCGGGAGCAACTTGACATCAGTCTCCGGGGTGATGGAAACTCCCTGCATATCGATCTCTATTTGGATTCTCTCCTCCGGCGTCAGCCCAAGCAGGTGAAAGATTCTCTTTTCAGGTTCGATACCGCCGATGGCCCGATGGCGGTCAAACACCTTGAACCCCCGACCGGGGACCGCCAGCCCGCAATCTATGGAACCATCGCGAGTAAAACTTGCAATCTTCATGATTATAGCTTCGCCCTAAAGGGCCAAGTCCCGGATGCGGTTTGGCGAAAGCAGGACAGAGGTCTTTAAGGATTATAGCATATAATTTATTTTATTGAGGAAACCCTTCTTGATTGACATGGAGAGGACGGGGTTGTATAAATATTTTTGATGTAAAACTAGTTATGTCTCCCTCTTACAAATACAGTTACCCGGTGGAAATCAAGCACCTCTACATCTCGCCGGGCCATAATTATTTTACGCAAATTCCCGGCCAGCCGGGCAATCATTCCACTGAGGATGCGGAGCGGGTGGAGGCTGTCGTGGGGATGGGCTTGATTGGCGATCGTTTTTACGGTTATCAGCAACATTATGAGGGGCAAGTAACTTTTTTTGGTTGGGAGGTGTTTAATGATATAGTGAAACCCCTCAATCTCAATGGCAAAACTCCCGCCGCGCTGCGCAGAAATGTGGTTCTATCGGGAGCGCCCGTTACGGAGTTGATCGGTCATGAATTCGCCATTGGTGAAGCCGTCTTTCGCGGAACCAAACATTGCGCGCCTTGTTCCTGGATGGATCACAGCCTTGGGGCGGGCGCTCTTAAACTGCTTCGCGGGCGGGGCGGACTGCGGGCCAGGGTTCTGCAAAGCGGCAGTCTGGGCAAAGGTCCGGCCGTCCTGCGTACCGGCATTGAATTGCAGACAAATCGCTGCGCGGCGCCGCTTCCAGCCCTCAACCTGCCCTAACACCCGGAGTAATAAAAAGATTGCCACCTTGAGGCGAATGCAATAATATCCCTGATTAACGACTCTTACTTATAAACAAACACCATGAAAAATTTGGTAGTGTATAAAAAAAGAATGTTATTTTGTATTTTTAGCTGTACAAATAGCGTTAGGCAGTTTATTCTTAGTGCATGGTTACTAAAATTATTAATTGTCGGCACTGTGGAAGTGAAAATATCATTAAATTTGGCAAGACGCCCAACCATAAACAGCGCTACCGCTGCCATGATTGTGGTAAACAAAGCCGCGAAAACCCCACAGTGAAATACACCGAAGAGCAAAAAGAAATGATCCTTCGAGTCTATCAGGAACGCAGCAGTCTACGCGGTTTACAGCGCGCCTTCGGGGTGAGTCCCAACACCGTTTTGAGTTGGTTAAAAAAAACGACAATCGCTGCGACCGCTCAAAAGCACGATTCTTGCGGCCCGCCGCCATGATGTCATTGAACTGGACGAACTGTGGTCTTTTGTGGGACGCAAGAGCGATGCCCAATGGGTTTGGATCGCTCTTTGCCGACGCACCCGTCAAATCCTCTCCTATGCCATTGGGCCTCGGGATTGGTATCGTTGCCGGGAACTTTACGAGCGCCTGCCACGGGCCTACAAAAGATGTGCCACCTACAGCGACTTTTGGTCCACTTATGATGAAGTCTTTCCTCATAACCGATCCGTGGGAAAAGAAACCGGTGAAACGGCCCATGTGGAACGATGGAACAATACCCTGCGCCAACGACTGGGTCGTTTCACACGCAAAACCCTCTCCTTTTCCAAGCTTAAGAGTATGCATGAAACCTGTCTGAGACTTTTCATTCATCAATATAATCAAGAATTAGCCACCATTCCTACTTAATACACTACCAAAAATTTCAGGCATTCTCCATTAATCCTCCTTTTATCCATTTGTCTGCCTTATGGAAGTCTGAGCGCGGTGGAACTTCAGAAGGGCGATACCGCCGAACGGATAAAGGAAGTCCTGGGGCGCCCCAATGGGGTAATCCTTTTAAAAAACAAGCAGATTCTTTTTTTCGATCGCGGCGAAGTTACCTTGGTTGACGGTATAGCGACCCATCTCGACATCCTGAACGAAGAAGAGGCATTGGCGGAACAGGAGAAGAAAGAACAGAGACGGGAGAGGGCGGCCCGGCTGGTGGAAGAACGCATCCGTAACCGGGTGGCGGAGGGCCTGTCCATCAAGGAAGACAAATTGACAAACGCCGATTTTCTGGCCTCCTCAGCCTATACCCGCCTAGAGTTTTGGCGCAATTTCAGACGAATGTATCCGGAGGTGGAGATTTCCGATCAACTCACTGCAACCATCAAAGAGCGTTCTCAAGAGCTGGAGCAACAAGCCGATGAACAGCGCGTGACCCAATTAGAAGCCCGCGTCCAGGTAGCGGAAAACCGGGCCAGGCGGGCCGAAAGACGCTCCTATTCCCGGTATCATTCATTTTATAATTATGCCCGCCCCAGTTTCGGTTACCGGTATCCAGCCAGGGTCCATTATGGCTTTGCGGGCCATCCCAAAAACTATCACCACGGCCACAGGGCAAGATCGTCCGCTACCTATCAGAGGGTTAACCACATTAATGACTCCAACATTTCTACCCATTCCGTTTCGCTCATCGTTTCTTCAGGATTTTACCACGGGAACCATTTTCAGCCACAGCCCGCGCCGCCGCCGGTTCGCTTTCCCACTTTTTTCGCCCCCGAATTGTAGCGTTAAGTTTACTGCAAAACTATTTCCGCCTGGTCGATTAGGTGGAGAAATTCAGAGCGGTAGCCGCCGCGGTTGTTCCCTTGAGCGCGCTCTGCGATTCCGCGCACCATGGCCAAACCGCTGGTTCCTTTGTAGGGAGAATCCCGCAGGACCATGCCGAAAGCGGCCACGCCGGCGGCAAAGCGGAATTCCTCCGAGGCCTCCTCGAATCTTGTCTCCGCATCGCTAAAAGACTCCTCCAAAAACGTGCTTTTATCCGCCTCGGGCAGCTTATAGCGCAGTTTGACGGTCAATAACTCTTCGCTCCCGCTCGCCTCCCGTTTTTCGGACGGTTTCTGGTATTTGAGAGGATCGACCCCGGACCCCTCCCATTCCATCCCGGCCGGGACGACCTCGTAAAAAGCGGTCACGGTATGGCCGGCGCCAATTTCCCCCGCATCCTTTTTATCATCGTTAATATCCCGCGCCGCCAAACGCCGGTTTTCATAACCGATGAGGCGGTAGGCCTGCACCTTGGCCGGATTGAACTCGACCTGGATTTTAACATCCTTGGCGATCGTCACCAGGGTCCCGGCAACCTGCTCGACAAATACCTTGCGCGCCTCCCGCAGGGTATCGATATAGCCGTAATTGCCGTTTCCCTTGTTGGAAAGCTCCTCCAGCGTGGCGTCCTTGTAATTGCCCATGCCGAATCCCAGTATAGTTAAATAGATACCCTTTCTGGCTTCTTTCTCTATTAAATCGACAAGCCCCCCCCGATGGGTCACGTCGACGTTGAAATCTCCATCCGTGCAGAGGATGACGCGATTGTTCCCCCCCTCGACGAAGTGCTTTTCGGCGATTTCATAGGCATCCGCGATGCCCGCGCTGGCATGGGTCGAGCCGCCGGAGGTTAAATTGCGGATGGCGTGCAGTATCGTCTCGGTATTGTCCGTCGTGGTTGACGGCAAAGCCACCCTCGACTGCCCGGCGTAAGTGACAATGGCCACCCGGTCCCGCTGATCGAATTTTCGCGCCAGCAACTCCACGCTCTGCTTGACCAGGGGCAGCTTGTTATGCGATTGCATCGAACCCGACACATCGAGCAGAAAGACGACATTGCTCGGGGCCCGCTCCTCCCAATCGATTTCCTTACCCTTCAAGGCCACCCGCACCAACCGGTGTTCCTCCTGCCAGGGGGCCGAAGCGGCCTCCACATCGATCTTCAAAGGATGCGCCTCCTTTTCCGGCAAGGCGTATTCATAGGGGAAATAATTAACCAACTCCTCGATCCGCACCGCATCCCTGGGCGGGCGCTGGCCGGCATTGAGGAACCGCCGGATATTGGCATAAGCGGCCGAATCTACATCAATCGAGAAAGTGGACAACGGACTGTGCTCCACCAGCAAAAAAGGATTATCCGCAATCGAATCATAAGACTCCGTGTTGAAATCCCCATCGAGAACCGGTATCGGATGCGGCAGAGGAGGCATGGGAGGATAAATGGACGGTTCAGCAATCGAACCAGATGCTTCTGTTAGAGAGAGCATCATCATGGCGTCGTTCAAACGGGCAACATTAGATCCCTCTTCTTCGGCTATGCCTACTGCATCTACGCCTATTAAGAAATTATATAAACCCGATTTTTGATCTCCTTCGCTTCTCTTCCTGCTTCCAGTTTTATCTAAATCAGCCACACTCGGTTGTTGGACACGCTCATATTGTTCAAGGCTGCTGGTATGTTGACTCAGATTATTACTCTGGGCAGATGGAACCGAGAGATATTTCGCCGACGGACTGGAAGCCGCCGGCGGGGGGGGCAGTCTGCGCCGGCACAGTGCGGGTTTCGACCACATGAACAGAAGGCCTGCCCTTATTATAAGCAGGAATGTTCATAAACGTAAGAAATCCCAACAGAGAAAATACCATCACAATCGCCGCCGCCAGGCTCAAGTAGGCGGGATTGCGGTAGAAGGGCGTCCGCACAATCTTTGTTTCCGGGTCGCCCGCAATGGCATTCGCAACCATCAGCTCCTCCTGCTCGCTCGTGAGGATAGACGCACTTTCATCTCCCAAGGCTTCGCGCACATTGTCGGCGGCCTCCCGGATTTCTTCGAGCGCTTCCTGCAATTCCTCGTTTTCGGCCAGGATTCGCTCGAATTCAATAGCCTCCTCCCCGGAGAGTTCCCCCAGCGCGTAGGCGGTTAATCTTGGATCATCTGGATTCATCATCATGTTTTCAAGTTTCTCCTCGGGATTCGGGCATCAACTCGCCCTGCCCCTGAATTTGTTTTCTAATAAATTTTAAGGCCACATGGAGCAGAAAGCCGACATGGGTCACGGTTAAACCCGTCACCCCGGCGATCTCCTTGTAGCTCAGATCGTTCTCAAATTTAAGGCGCACCACCTCCTCCTGGTTGGGCGGCAGCGATTCGATTACCTGCAAAACGGAGTCCACCTTATCGCTCTTCTCCAATTTTTCCGATGGAGAGGGACCGGGCGCCTCTTTGAACGCCAGCAGGGTATGATCAAGCGGGGTTATATGAAGTGGACGGGGTTGTTTGGACAATTTTGACGTGGGATTAAGGTGGAAATCGTGTTCATATTATTTTTTAAAAATATATTTTGTCCTTAGCCAAAGACGGGCACGCAGGTGCCCGCAAGCTGTATTGGCGGGGAGGTTGGTTTTGCTCCGATTGCATGGACTTCGGCCGGGGTCCGGTAGCCCAGGGCTTGGTGGGGGCGCAGGTGGTTGTAGAAGTCCAGGTAGCGGGCTATCCCTTCGCTGGCTTCCTTTGCCGTGGCGTATTCGCGCAGGTAAATGTCTTCATACTTGAGGGTTCTCCAAAAGCGTTCAACAAATATGTTGTCCAGGTAGCGGCCACGCCCGTCCATGCTGATGCGCACCCCGGCTTGCCCCAGCACCGAGGTGAACTCGCTGCCGGTAAACTGGCTGCCTTGATCGGTGTTGAAGATTTGAGGTTGGGCCCGCCTCAGAGCTTCCTCCAGGGCGAGCACACAGAAGCGGCTCTCCAGGGTGTTGGAAAGCTGCCAGCTCAACACGTAGCGGCTGAACCAGTCCAACACCACGGTCAAGAAAAGGAATCCTCGGCTCAGCCGCAGGTAAGTGATGTCGCTGCACCATACCTGGTCGGGCCGCTCGACCGCCAAACCCCGCAGCAGATAAGGGAAAATGCGGTGCTGCCGGTGCCCCTGGCTCAAGTTTCGACGCGGATAAATAGCCTCCAGGCCCATTTGGCGCATGAGCCGCTGGATGCGGCCTCGTCCCACTGCATGGCCCTCTCGACGCAGCCACTGGGTCATCCGGCGAGAACCAAAAAACGGATATTGGGTGTAGAGCTCATCCATGCGATGCATGTAGAGAACGTTCTGCTCGCACTGGGCACGGGCCCGATAGTAATAGCTGCCGCGGGCCAGCCCCAGCAACTGACATTGCCTGCCGATACTGATTTTTCCTTGAAGTGGTTGCACCATCTTGCGCCTCTCACCAACCGAGTTGTTCAGACTTTTTTTTTAGCCAATCGCATTCTACTTTCAGCTTTCCAATCTCCTGGTAAAGGTGATCTTTTTCCGTCTCGTTGTCCTTGCTGAGAGTCTGCCGCTGGCGCGAAAACAGCTCCGTTGCTCCCTGCAAAAGCTGCTTCTTCCATTGGGTCACCTGGTTGGGATGCACCTCAAAACGACCGGCGATCTCGTTGATGGTATGAGCGCCCCTGATGGCTTCCAGGGCCACCCGGGCTTTAAACTCAGCACTGTATTGTCTTCTCTTTCGTGATTTAATAACATTCATAGGTTAGCGGATTTAGTGGTTCAAGACCACCTTATTCCACTGTCCAGTTTTCCCCGTCCATTTCAATATGGCCCTCCTTGCGCAAATAATCGAGGGCCCGGCTGCGGCAAACCCGGTAGAGCCAAGGCTTGCAATGGCCGCCGATTTTGGCCTCATCCTCCCGGCAAAGGCGCAAAAAAGTCTCCTGCACCGCATCGCGGGCACTTTCCATTTCACCTGTAAAAGTTCTCGCATACTGGGTGAGAGGCCCCCCATGCCGCTCGACCAGGGAGCGTATCCACTGTTGTTTCTCATCGGATGTCTCATCCCTCATTCCGGGATTTTCGGGTTGGTTTTGTCGTTCTGCATTCATAGTATCAACGTGCCGGCAGGTAATATATTAGAATAAAAATCCAAAAAAACTGGAAAATCGCTCGAATTCATACTGGAACCCCTATTTTAACATAACCACGCAAATTTTGCAATGGATACGTTGGCTGCGTTGGATGCGTTTGATTAAATATCAAAAAAAAGCTTGATCAATCGATACGTCAATGATTACGTCAATACTTACGTCAACTAACATATCAATTTTAACATTTATCATTTTCCGAAATGAATTCGATAGCGGCGAAACTGGATGCCATTCAGGAGAAAAGTGGTATGCGGGGCGTGGAAATCGCCCAACTGCTCAATACAACGCCGGAAACGGTGTCCCGGTGGCGAAACGGCCATACCGAGCCGAAAAAGGCTTCCTTGGAGATTTTGCTGCAACTGGAATGGCTGGTCGGAGAGCTGGCCGAACTTTATACCTCACAAGAAGCAAAATTGTGGTTGTTTTCCCACCACAAGCAATTGTCTGGCCAGCGTCCTGTTGATTGGATTGAGGCTGGACGCCTCGAAGATGTATTGACCATCATTGCTCAACTCAAGGACAGCGCATTCGTGTAATCCGTTAGGTAAATTATGATCCACGACGCCGAGCTAATCGACCGGCTTGAGCAATTCAATCCCGCCCCGTGGAGTGGAATCGCATTCCGGCATTGTTGGGGAAATTACCTTCCTGACCGGGCCAACATAAGAGGTGCGCGATGGAATCCGCCAGACGTGCAAGCAATCTACGCCAGCCTTGAGCGTTCCGTCTGCCTCGCTGAAATCGATTACCAGATTTCCCTACAACCTTTAAAGCCTTCGGCAATACGCACTCTTTATAGACTGCAAGTTTCTCTAAACGAGGTTCTTGACCTGAGTAATTGAACAAAACTGGAAACCTTGGGGTTGAATCCGCCCGGCGATTTGACTAAGTTTCTTCTGGACCGTTGTCAGGAAATTGGCGGAGCCGTAGAGTGGCTGGGCTGCGATGGGCTTCTTGCGCCTTCTGCGCGTGCTAATGAGTTTAATTTAGTCATTTTCCCGGAACGCCTGCGACCCGACCACGAGTTTAAAATTGTCGATAGTGAAGTGCTTAATTGATAATAAATCATCCATGTCTATCCGTATAATCCGTGGTAGAAATATCCAGCATCCAGAATCCAGCATCCAGTCTCTCTCCCCTAGACGCCCACGATCTCCTCGACAGTCACTCTGGGAGAATCCTTCCAGAGGCTTTCCAGGCTATAAAACTCCCTCATTTCCGGGTTGAACAGGTGGACCATGAAATCGAAGCCATCGACCACCACCCAGCCGCTGTCCGTGTTCGAATCGGCCCCAAAAACCTCGATATTCCGTTTTTTGAGGGTTTCCCGAAGGTTGTTTTGCAAAGCCCTCAGGTGGGGGGATGACTTGCCCGAAGCTATAATGAAATAGTCGGTTATGGTGGATCTCTCCCTTAAATCGAGAACCACCAGATCGTCCGCTTTTTTATCATCCAATGCCCGGCAGCAGATTCTGACTTGCTCCAGTATTTCCTCGTTTATTTCCTCGTCGGGCATTCCGTGATTTTTAACAACTCAACAATAAATTTTATTACTTTTTATATAACTAAGAACTTTTTTCGGCAAAAACAAGCCGAAGTATTGCCCTTTTTTCGACCGCTCCCGGATTTCCGTGGAACTGATCTCGCAGACATGCCCCTCGATTGGATGCAGGCGCAATCCCCCAATGCCAGGATCTTCAAAAGGATGACCGGGCCGCCTCAAGCAGGCAAATTCGATCAGCCCGGCCAACTCCTCAATAGCCCGCCAGCGCTCCAATCCCCTCAACTGATCCGTTCCAATGATCCAGAAAAGCTCGTCGCCGGGAAACCGGCCAATCAGCCGCCGAACCGTATCCACGGAATAGCTCGGCCCCGTCGAGCCCAACTCCAGGTCCAGCAGCCCAAAGTTTTTCTCACCCTCCAAAGCCAATTCCAGCATGGCCCAGCGCTCGCTCGATGCGGCCACCGGCGGTTCCTCCTTTAAAGGATTCGCCGCCGCCGGAACAAAATACACCCGCTCCAGACCCAATGCCTCCAAAGCATCCTGCGCCTTTATCAAATGCCCCAAATGCACCGGATCAAAACTGCCGCCTAATAACCCGACCTTCACGCCCTCGCCCTCACCTTTCCAGTTAGTTTACCCATCATTTAAATACAAATTTCCCAATGTGCGCAAATAATAGAGAGTCCAACAATAAAAGTCTCTTTCTTTATCTGTGTATATCTGCGTAATCCGAGGTTAATAAATACCCGATTAAGGCTTGCCAATCAGCGGCCCAAAACCGAATAAAAGCACCCACTCTTATGCACCCCGAAAGCCTCTCCGCCATTCTCCAACGCATGGCCGCCTATTCCCAAAAAGGCGACCTCTCCCTCGGCCAAATCATCCGTCAAATCGGCGACAAAGGTTACGGCCTGTTACTCATCGTCCTCTCACTGCCCAGTGCCCTGCCCGTTCCCGCCGCCGGTTACAGCACACCCTTCGGGCTGCTTTTGACCATTATCGGGCTGCAAATGCTCTTCGGGCGCAAGACCCTTTGGCTGCCGGCTTGGGCCATGCGAAAAAATATCAACCGCGCCCTAGCCCTTAAAATGTTTCATGCCGGCCACAAAATTTTTTCCCGGTTCGAACACATCATACGCCCCCGCCTGTCCTGGATCGCGGGCCCCTGGGGCATCCCTCTCATGGGCCTCCTCGTCATCCTCATGTCACTGCTCATGATCCTGCCCATCCCGCTCACCAACACCGCCCCGGCCGCGGTCATCTTCCTCATCGGCATCGGCCTGACCGAAGACGATGGCCTCTTCGCCGCCGGGGCCTGCCTGGCCGGGCTCCTCGTCCTCCTCCTATACGCCCTCATCCTCATCTTCGCCGTGGACCTAGGCGCCACCCTCCTCAACCACTGACCCACCGCCCTCAAAACTCATTAAACACAACCAACCGCCACCCCGGAGGAAAGAATTTGCCAGAGTCTTCCTCAAACCTGTAGTTTTAGTTCAAAAGATAAATTTTTTACAACTTCAGGCCCGGGTGGCGGAATGGTAGACGCTGCGGACTTAAAATCCGCTGTCCGAAAGGACGTGAGGGTTCGACTCCCTCCCCGGGCACCAATTGATTCAAACCGTTGATTATAAAAAACTTAATTGATATTCAACATGTTGAACACGCCCATCTTGTCCAGATGATCCCGCACCTGGCCTTCGTCGATACTGATGATTTTCCGCTCTTTCTTAGGTTCTTCTATTAATATTGGGTCCATCTTTTTTCTTTCTAATTGGGACCTTCCATTTTCTCCACAAAAAATGTGCGAAAGATATCCTACGTTATGGCTTGTAGAGGTGGCAGGCGGTTTCGCGTTCTTCCGCCAGCGCGATCAATTCGGGCGTCTCACTGCGGCAGGGCGCAAAGCATTCGGGGCAGCGGGGATGAAAACTGCACCCTTCTGGCAGTTTTCCTGGGTCGGCTACTTCGCCGCCGATGGAAAAATCCAATTTGATGTCTGGATCGGGGTTGGGGATGGCTGAAATGAGCGCTTTGGTGTAGGGGTGCCGAGGATCTTCAAAGAGGTCGCGCGTGGGCGCTGTCTCGACAATTTTTCCCGCATACATAACGGCCACCCGGTCGCATATGTGCCGCACCACGCTGAGGTCGTGGGCCACGAAAATATAGGTCAGGTTGAACTCGTTTTGCAGGTCTTTGAGCAGATTGATGACCTGTGCTTGCACCGATACGTCGAGTGCCGACACCGCTTCGTCTGCGATCACCAGGGATGGCTGCATGATAAGGGCGCGGGCAATCCCAATGCGCTGGCGCTGGCCACCGCTGAAAGCGTGTGGATACCTCTGGCGGTGCTCGGGTTTCAGCCCAACCTTACGCAGCATTTCCACAATGCGGTCCTCCAATTCCGGGTAGTGTATTAAGTAGGAATGGTGGCTAATTCTTGATTATATTGATGAATGAAAAGTCTCAGACAGGTTTCATGCATACTCTTAAGCTTGGAAAAGGAGAGGGTTTTGCGTGTGAAACGACCCAGTCGTTGGCGCAGGGTATTGTTCCATCGTTCCACATGGGCCGTTTCACCGGTTTCTTTTCCCACGGATCGGTTATGAGGAAAGACTTCATCATAAGTGGACCAAAAGTCGCTGTAGGTGGCACATCTTTTGTAGGCCCGCGGCAGGCGCTCGTAAAGTTCCCGGCAACGATACCAATCCCGAGGCCCAATGGCATAGGAGAGGATTTGACGGGTGCGTCGGCAAAGAGCGATCCAAACCCATTGGGCATCGCTCTTGCGCCCCACAAAAGACCACAGTTCGTCCAGTTCAATGACATCATGACGGCGGGCCGCAAGAATCGTGCTTTTGAGCGGTCGCAGCGATTGTCGTTTTTTTTAACCAACTCAAAACGGTGTTGGGACTCACCCCGAAGGCGCGCTGTAAACCGCGTAGACTGCTGCGTTCCTGATAGACTCGAAGGATCATTTCTTTTTGCTCTTCGGTGTATTTCACTGTGGGGTTTTCTCGGCTTTGTTTACCACAATCATGGCAGCGGTAGCGCTGTTTATGGTTGGGCGTCTTGCCAAATTTAATGATATTTTCACTTCCACAGTGCCGACAATTAATAATTTTAGTAACCATGCACTAAGAATAAACTGCCTAACGCTATTTGTACAGCTAAAAATACAAAATAACATTCTTTTTTTATACACTACCCAATTCCGAACCTTTGGCCAAACGGTGGATGGTCAGCGGCTCGCCCACGATAGCGCCCACCGTCATGCGGGGATTCAAAGACGAAAAGGGGTCCTGAAATATCAATTGCATCTTCGTTCTCAAAGCTTTCAGGTCGCGCTCCGGGACCTTGGTCAGATCAATAGACTTGCCGTTCGCCCGAAACAGAACTTCTCCTGCCGTCGGTTGCAAAGCCCGCAGAATGGTTCGGACACAGGTCGTTTTACCGGAACCGCTTTCGCCCACGAGACCAAGGGTTTCCCCGCGTTTCAAATCGAAAGAAACCTGATCCACAGCCCGAATCGTGCCGATTTGTTTTTTCAAAAACCCACGGCTGTAAACGGGGAAATATTTGCACAAATTCCGAACCCTCAAAAGATAGTCCGCATTGGAAGTATCCAACTTCGTTTCGCTGGGGGAGCGGATTTCCAATTTTGTCATAATTGTGGCCTCGACGATGGTTAGCTATGAGCCTGCGCTATTTCCTCGGAGCGCAAACAGGCTACGAGGCGATCGTTTCCTATCGATTCCAGCTTAGGCAATCCGCCAACATCACAGACACCTGCCACGGCGTGCGAACACCGGGGATGAAAGGGGCACCCGGGCGGTATTTTCGTCAACGACGGAACGCTTCCGACGATGGCAGGCAGCCGCTCTTGGAGACTGTCCATGCGGGGCAGCGATTCGAGCAAGGCAGCCGTATAGGGATGACGTGGAGATTTCAGCACCTCCCGCACCGAGGCCCGTTCCACCACGCGCCCTAAATACATCACGGCCACATCATCGGCCACCTGCGCCACTACCCCAAGGTCGTGGGTAATAAAGATGACCGAGGTGCCTATCTCTTCCTGCAAATCTTTGATTAATTTCAATATTTGGGCCTGAATTGTCACGTCCAGCGCCGTTGTCGGTTCGTCCGCGATGAGCACTTCCGGCCGACAGACCAAAGCCATGGCGATCATGGCGCGCTGACGCATGCCCCCACTCATCTCGTGCGAGTATTGATTGAGGCGTTCGTTAGCGTTAGGAATGCCGACCTTCTCCAGCATCTCCGCCGCCACCCGCCGCGCTTCGGTTTTGGTAACCTCCTGGTGCAATAAAATGGCCTCGCAGATCTGACTTCCTATAGTGTGCACCGGACTCAACGCCGTCATCGGTTCCTGAAATATCATACTGATGCGGCCGCCGCGCACCTCATAAAGCCGCTCGTCCTTTTCATCCAGGGCGACCATATCAATCGGCTCTCCTTCCTTCGGGAAAAATTGAATTTTTCCTCCCAAAATCTTGCCCGGCCTCTGGATGAGTCGAAGAATCGAAAAAGCGGTGACACTCTTACCACACCCGCTCTCGCCCCTTTCCAAAGTCAAATCCACGCCATCGACTGCCGGAATCTCCCCCTCCTCCGTGTAAAAATAAGTTTTCAGATCCTTGATCCGCAAAACCACATCGCGATCCTCGATCCCTACCCTACCCTCGGCAGTTGATGTCGATTTCTCAGCCAACATATTTAATTTTGACCATGTCGCCGTAACAAATGCAAGCTCAACTTCAATCTCGTCTGGCAACTGTCTGCATTTCCTGGGTAAGCCCAATGCCCCCCTTCTTGCCTCCGGGAGGGAATTGGCCGAAGCCGCCCGGGCAATTAGCGTGAGTCTTGAATTGTAGCGTTTTGCCGGCCTATATTCGACCACGGCAAAGACCAAGAAAAGGGCCGTCCCCTTGCGAGAACGGCCCCGAAATTCCTGGGTTTACCACTTAAATGACTTAAGTGAGTAAACCTATCCTATCATTGCGGTTCGACGTTTTTCGCGCACGGGCCCTTCTGCCCTTCGCCGACTTCGTAATCTACTTTCTGCCCTTCATTGAGCGTCGCATAGCCTGACACCTTGACATCGGAATGATGCACGAACAGATCCTTCCCTCCATCATCGGGAGCGATGAACCCGTAACCTTTGTCTGCATTGAACCACTTTACTGTACCTGAACTCATAACTTACTTCTCCTTACTTATTTGATTAACATTAATTTTGCAGCGTTCTGCTTATTCTGAAAAATTTTTCCATTTGCGGGAACCAATAAAAAATCATAACTTACTGATTATTAGACTGGCTCTACACCGGCCCCCGGAACTTTTCAAGTATCTCGGGTTCCCCGGGCGTTCGCGTTGCGTATTGCTATTCTCTTTCTTAATTAAAAACTTCTGATTCTATTTCAAGCCCTCATTTGAGGTTAAATCCAAACAAACCTGTATAGAAATCAATCTCCCTGCTGCTGTCTTTAACAACCATTGCAATAGGCCAAAATTGGGGAATTTCAAGCATTTTTTTGAATATAACATATTGTGGGCGGCAACTGCGCAACCCACGATTACAGGCATACTTGCAGGTTTTGGCCGAAGATTGCAAGCAAGATTGTAAATCAATGACGAAAAAGTTAATTTATCGGCATTTCGCCTCAATCCCACGTTGAAAACGAAAACCACGGTAATTGTTACCGGCTTACCCCGTTCCGGGACATCGCTCATGATGCAAATGCTGCAAGCGGGCGGGCTGACTCTGTTGACCGATGGGCGGCGTCCACCCGATGAATCAAACCCCCGCGGATATTTTGAATGGGCCCCGGTCAAAAGCATTCGCAGCAACAATTCCCCTTTGCGGGAAGCAAAAGGCAAAGTGGTAAAAATTGTAATTCCACTCATCAAATGGATACCATCGAAAATTACTTATCGGGTGGTCTTTATGCGGCGCGGCATTGCCCAAGTGGCCGCTTCGCAAAAGGTCATGTTGCGGCGCTTGGCTAAAGCGGGCGGAAATCTCCCGAATCAAAAAATGGAACAAATACTCCAAAAGCAGGTGGACGAGGCGGCCCAGTGGCTGGCGGCCCGCAAAAACCTCGATTTTCTCCCCATAAACTATGCCGGACTGATAGAAAACCCGGCCGCGGGCGCTGCCAGAGTCAATAAATTCCTGGACCACGAACTAAACGAGGAAGTCATGGCGGCCGCCATAGACGCCGGACTTTACTGAATCCGGGGAAACTGATTCCCGTAAATAGACAAATGCATTGACCCAATTGAATAGAGCCCCTATGCATTCTATTAACGTTAAACCACTTGTTCTACTTTAAAAGTGAATCGCGTTTTCACCTGGCTTGGGCCTGCGACAAATGAAAGTTAAAAAAAAGAAGAAAAAAATCCGCATCCGCCTCTCTGGAAAAAAGACTCCTGGCCTATTCTGCCGCCGCCGGGGCCACCCTTTTGGCCGATCATTCTGCGGATGCGGTAGTGATCTACAGCGGACCCATAAATCTTGGAATTGTAAATGAAGTTATCGGTTTCAATCTAGGAGACGCGCCGGGCATAGAATCGAATTTCCTTTTATTCCAGCTATATTACAATGGAGAAGCTTCTTCCGGAGGATTTGTCAGTATCAAGGGTGATTCTATTGGTGAAGGCACAGACCTCGGATTCATTGCGAATCAACCGAGCAATTTTGCAGCCAGGTTGAGCCAAAGGGCCGTTATCGACCCTAACCTTTTTGACCAAGGCTCCGCCTATAAAGGTATTCTGGCCGCCGTCAATGTCAAGGGAAACAATTCTTCTGGAAATTGGCTTGGCGGCGACCGCGGATATATAGGCGTTCGCTTTCAATTGGATGGGAATGACCATTTTGGATGGTTTGATATCGGAATTGAAGAAAATAACTTTACGACGACCATTTTCGGCTACGCCTGGGAAGATCAACCGGGCGTCTCCATAGCTGCCGGGGCCATCCCCGAACCGGGCTCCCTCCAATTATTGGCCCTGGGCGCTTTGGGGCTCCTCGCCTGGAGACAGAAAAAAAAGTCAATCGGATCGAACGACCGGTAAATTGAACGGGCCGGGAAGGTGGAAAAGTCCTCAAGCGTTCGATCTGCCCGGCGCCTCCAAACTGCTCATAGGTATCCGCGCGCCCCGCCCCGATGAATGGAATCAGGTCGAGCATTTGCTCCCCCAGGTGCGCGCTGCGGCGGATAATATTGAGTGCCTGGCCGCCGTCATGGGACCACGGGAGCGGGTCGTCGGTTGCGCCGCCTGGTGGCAATCCACCCTCGAATCGGAAAAAAAACGCCGCCCGTTTTGTCCTCCGGGTCATCAAGCCCCAGCGCGGCAAGGGAATTGGGCGGGCTCTTTTAAATGCCCTTTTTGCCAAAATCGAGGCCACCGGCGTTGAGGCGTTAATTACGGCCATTTCCGTGCAAGAACAAACACCCGCTTATCATTTGCTCATAAGTTCAGGTTTTGCCCATAGCTCCATAATCACCCAATTTGAAGTCGATGCCGCTAATTTCAGGAAGGTTCTCGAACCCGTTTACAAGAAACTCAAAGCCAGAAACAAGATCCCCTCCAATGCGCGCCTGGTCTCCATCCGGGAGGTCCCCCTGGATGTCATCCGAAAACTGGTTATGCGGCAATTGGGTGGCGATTACTATCGGCTTGGCCAACATCTCGCTCCCGGTCCTCGTGGTTTCGACCGCGATTTTTCGATCGCCCTGATGGTTGCGAATGAAGTCAAAGGCGTCCTCCTGGCGCGCCGCAAAGGCGATATCAAAATAAACGAAGCCATCGCCATCACTCCCGGCCTGCGCGGCGGCTGGGCCCATCTCTTTCTCAAATACGGTTCTCTGATGAAAACCTTTGCCGCCGGCATCAGCAAAATCCGCTTCTCCGCCGATGCCCAAATGCACTTCGACACCGTAAAACTGGCGAAAAGGTGCGACGCGACTATTCTGGGCCGATTGATTACCTTGCAACGCGATATGAGGAAGCATTCCAATGGTTAAAAAAAGCCGCCGGAAAGTGCTTCTCATCGGCTGGGACGCCGCCGACTGGAAAGTCATAACCCCCCTCCTCGACGCCGGGAAAATGCCCGCCCTCGAGCGCATGATCGACTCCGGCGTGATGGGCAACATAGCCACCCTCCAACCCGTCCTCTCGCCCATGTTGTGGACTTCCATTGCCACCGGAATGCGCGCATACAAGCACGGCATTCTTGGTTTTACCGAACCGGACCCGGACACCGGCGCCATACGCCCCGTTGCCAGCGCCTCCAGAAAAGTGAAAGCCATCTGGAATATCCTCAACCAGGAAGGTTATCGCTCAAACGTCATCGGCTGGTGGCCATCCCATCCGGCGGAAGCGATTGACGGGGTAATGGTTTCTAATTTGTTCCACCGCGCCCATCAACCCATCGACCGGCCCTGGACCATGCCGCCGGGTGCCGTGCACCCGCCCGAATTGGCTGAAAAATTGAAAAACCTGCGCATCCATCCCGGTGAGCTCACCTCCGCCCATATCCTGCCCTTCGTTCCCCAGGCGGCAAAAATAGACCAGGAAAAAGACCGGCGTCTGGAATCCCTTGCCCGCACCATCGCCGATTGCTCCACCGTTCACGCCATCGCCACCGCCGTTATGCAACTGGAGCCCTGGGATTTCATGGCCGTTTATTACGACGCCATCGACCATCTGGGGCACACCTTTATGAGGTACCATCCGCCGCGCCAGGAGCACATTGCGCCAAAGGATTATGAACTTTTCAAAAACGTAATCGAAGCGGGTTATAGGTTCCACGACAGCATGCTCGGGGTTCTCCTGCAACTGGCGGGCCAAGACACTACCGTCATTCTGCTCTCCGATCACGGTTTTTACCACGATCACCTGAGGCCCGCCAATATTCCGCTGGAACCGGCCGGCCCCGCCATCGAACACCGCCAATTCGGTATACTCGTCATGAAAGGGCCTGGCGTGCAAAAAGATGAACGCATTTACGGAGCAGGACTTCTCGATATTACGCCCACCGTGCTCAACCTTTTCGATCTCGCAGCCGGAGATGACATGGATGGGAAACCGCTCGCGCAAGCATTTGAAAAATCACTGAAAATCAAAAGAATTCCCACCTGGGAAGCCGTCCCGGGCGATAGCGGAATGCATCCTGAAAACAAGCGCTTCGATCCCGCCGAGGCTCAGGCAGCCATCCGCCAATTGGTCGATCTGGGCTATCTCGAAGAGCCGGACGAGCGCGACGAGCAAGCCTTGCAAGCAACCGTCCGCGAAAACAGTTTCAACCGGGCGCAATCGTTGATGGGAGCTAACCGGTTTGAGGAAGCCATAACGATACTTCGCCAGCTAACGGGAGAATATCCCCGCCAGCTGCGTTTCCTTCATCGTTTGATTCTGTGCTTCCATGCCCTCGAGAAAAAGGCCGAATTCGAGCAAACGATTGAATCCTACCTCCATATCCACGAGGAAATCCTTAGTGCGGATCGCAATCGTTTGACACAATTGAAGAATAAGGCCGCCATCGAGCGTTTGACCGAGTCAATCGCGCGCGGCGCCCATACATGGGACTATTTTCTGGGCATTCTGGAAAGCTCCCGTGGAGACTTGCAAAAAGCTCTTCTTCACCTGCGAAAGGCCGAGCAAGAAAGCCCGCGGCTCCCCCACCTTCATCTCCAGATCGGCCGCATCTATGTGAAAATGAATTCCTGGACCGATGCCGGGCGCGCATTCAATCGAGCGCTCGAAATCGACCCGGACGACGCCCGCGCCCATTTCGGTCTGTCCATCGCCCACCTGTCCCAACGCCGCGACATGCTGGCCGCCAGCGAAGCCCTCACAGCTGTCGGTTTGCTTTATCATTTTCCCGAGGCCCATTATCAGCTAGGCGTCGCCCTGAACCGTTTGGGTCTTGTCGAACGCGCGGTCGAAGCGCTCCAGGTGGCTCTCTCCATGGCCCCCGGAATGATAAAGGCGCACCGGCTGCTGGCGCGCATTTACGAAACGAAACTTGACGACCCCGGAAAATCATTGGAACATCGCAACCGGGCTAACGATCTGGCCAGGCGGCGCAAAAATCAACTGGCCAGAAATCGCCGGGCGCCCATCGCCAAACGCAAATAACATTTTCGAACTTTCGACGCGCCTCATTATCATATAACTAACCAATGCAACCGATTATCATTGGAGCCGGCAGGGGGAAACGCTTGAACGCCATGACGGACGATCAGCCCAAATGTTATGTCAGGATTGGGCAGCGGAGCATTCTGGACTGGACCCTGGATGCATTCGCCCAAGCCGGACTGGCAACTCCGGTCTTTATCGGCGGTTACAAACTAGACCAAATCCAGGCCGATTATCCTCAATTCACCTATTGTGAAAACGCCGATTGGGAAAATAACAACATCCTGCTCTCACTCATGCATGCCATGAAGCACATGAACGATGGATTCGTCTGCGCCTATGCCGACATTCTCTTTCGAAAAACGGTGGTGGAGAAAGCCATCAAACACCCCGGCGACATTGTTTTATGCGTCGATACCGATTGGCGAAAACGCTACCGGCACAGGTTGCGGCATCCCGAGGACGACGCCGAAAAAATAACGGCTGAGGGCGATATTGTCACCTGCGTCCACCGGGATTTGGATGCGGATAAAGTGATTGGCGAATACATTGGCGTGGCCAAATTTTCCCCTTCCGGAGCGGCTCTCCTGATCGAATACTTTCTCCGTATCGAGAAGGAATTCAATGGACGGCCCTGGCGCGAATCGAAAGTATTCGAAAAAGCCTACCTTATTCATTTATTTCAGGATATGATCGAAAATGGAATCACCTTTCATTACGTTACGACCGATGGGGACTACATGGAAATAGACACCGAGGAGGACTACGCTCATGCCAACAGCGTTTGGCCGGATAAATTCAAACCGTAAAAGACATTCAGCATAATTAGAACCTATCTAAAATTCGATGACAAAAGTTCAAAATCATTACGGAAAATTATTTCCCTCCAGCGTGGTCGGTTCCATGCCCCGTTCCGATTTTGTCAAAGACCTCATCTTCGGCCATTCGAATCTTTCTTCGGAAACCTATGATCGTTTGATGAGCTCTTCCATCCGCTACATCGTGGCCATACAGGAAAAGGCCGGTCTCGATATAATAACGGATGGAGAATGGGGCCGCAAATCCTACATTGGCGTCATCGCGGAATTGGCCCACGGTTTCGAGTTGAGCCAAAATCCCGAAGACGGCCGGCCCTGGACGATTGTGGTGGATAAGCTCGCACCAAAAAATCCCGGATTTATTGCCCGCGAAGCCGCCTTTCTAAAGTCGATCACGGATTATAAAATTAAATCGACCTTGCCCGCCCCGGCCCTCTTGGGGGAAAGAATGTGGCATCCCCAAAAATCGAAAAAGGCTTATCCCAAGCGGGCGGATTTCGTTCGCGATTGCGTTCCCATTCTACGGCGCGAATTGGAACTCCTGAGAGACATCGGGACGACCATCGTGCAGATCGACGATCCCCATTTATGCCTCTTCGTGGATGACAAAGTGAGGCAAAATTACGAAGATCCGGTGAGGGCCTCGGATTTCGCCGTGGATATGGTCAACGGGCTCGTCGATGGTATCGGGGGGCTGCGCCTGGCCGTGCACCTGTGCCGCCGGGCGGGCGCGCGGGTACGCGGAAGCGAGAGTCACGAAGGCGGTTACGATCCCATTCTGGACCAGTTGAACCGCCTCCATGTGCACCACCTGACGATGGAATTTACCGCGCCCGGCTCCAGCGACATGAGCGTCTTCAAAAAACTGCGGGAAGATTTCGAAATCGGCCTGGGGTGCGTCAATTGCCAACCGGGAGTCATCGATTCGCCGGAAACCATAGTCGAACGAGTCGAGGCCGCATTGCGTTATGTTGCCCCGGAAAGAATCATCCTCAACCCCGATTGCGGATTCGCCCCCGGTTCCTCGGCCAAAGTCAGCCTGGATGAAGTTTATCAAAAACTGAAAAACGAAACGGCCGCCGCCCAGCGTTTAAGAGAAAAATACGATTAAATATAAATAAGAATGCAAAAACAATCATAGTGGCGGAATTGAGTTTCAAGACGCCGCCTTCGAATTTTCTGAACGTAACGGCCTCCAGTTCAGAATAAATTAGCAAACGCCACGAGTGGTCAACTCTTTGAAAAAGAAATAGTT
>CBDDCJ010000023.1:0-218889 GCA_965226205.1 Opitutales bacterium
GCACCGAAGGACGGATCGGGGTATTGAAGAATCGCTGGCAGGCCGGGCGGTTGCGCAGCAAAGGCTTTGCCAACCGCTCGATCAGCGTAGCCTGGTCGGTCCTCTCGCACAATCTATGGAAAGTGGCCAAGATGCTGGCCCAGCAAGATGAACTAAAAACCAAAGCGGCGGCCTAAATAAAGAGCGGAAAAACAAGGACAATACTTTTTCACAGGCCTACTGTCGGCCCATACAAAGAAAACCAGGCAACCGGACCCCAAAACCAGTATCCCAACGTCATTGAAGAGCAAAGTCGCCCCCTCCCAAAAGAAAACACCACTAAAATGAACACTCTTCAAAATCCCCTCGCAAAAATCACCCTTTTGGGACAGCCTCTAGTTAGAGGCTGTCCCAAAAATATAAAGATTTTGTAGTCAACTGGATGACGTTTATAAAAATAGCCGGAAAGAGCATTTTTTTGCTCGCTCCGGCTAAAAAAGGGTTCTATAATTGCGTTAGCGAAAATCAATATAGCCCTTTCTATGAAAAATATAGCCATCCAATGCCTCCTGCGTCCAGCTTTAACTGTGGTCGACCGTTGCCTCGATTACGATAACTTTCGCGCCACCATCGAGCGTATCGACCGGCTGCTGATCGATTCGGAGGTGGAATCGCAGGGCGTTGATCTGGCCTTGGAAAGAGGCCAGCCAATGAGTGTAAAGGTCCGGCAAAAGCGGGCTAATTTTGCCCTCAAGGCGTTGCGTATGGAAACGCTGCGTTATCTACTCGGTGGGATTTCGTTTCGGCATTTGTCGAGGGCTCTGGGCAGCAGCGATCTGTTGGCTGACTTTTGTCGTGTCCGCCATATCGACGGCATAAGGGGCATCTCCAAGAGCACCCTGGAACGGGCCTCGAAGTTTTTCAGCGAAGAGCAGTTGAGGGCCTTGCACCGGACCTTGACTGAGGTTGTGGGCGATGCCGATCTGGCCCGGCAGGTGGTGGGATTGGACAAGCCGATAGACACCACCATTTGCCTGATCGACGGCACCTGTTTGGAGGTCAACATTCATTGGCCGACGGACTGGGTGCTGCTCAAGGATGTAGCGGGCACGCTGCTCAAAGCGATCCGGCTGATCCGTGAGAAGGCCGGTTTGCGCCATCGCATGCCGATCGAACCGGAGCCCTTGGCTCGGCAGATGAATCGGCTGTGCATACAGATGACCCACAGCCGGCGGCGAAAGGACAGCGCGCGGCAACGCAAGGGTATCTTGAGGCAGATGAAAAAGCTGCTCAAACGGATCGGGGAGCATGCCCGCAGTCACCGGGAATTATTGCAAGCCTGCTGGGAGCAAAGCGATTACAGCGAAAAACAGGTCCAACAGATCCTTACCCGGATGGAGCGCATGAGCGAGCTAATCCCGGTGGTCATCAAGCAAGCGCACGAGCGAATCATTGGCGGCCGCCAGGTGAAAAACGCAGAGAAAGTTTTGAGTGTTTACGAACCCGATGCGCAGGTGATTGTGCGAGGCAAAGCGGGCCAAGAGGTTGAGTTTGGCAACACCCTGTTTTTGGGTGAAAGCGTTGAAGGATACCTGCTGGACTGGAAACTCTACGGCAGCCGGACGCCAAGCGAAAATGAACAAATGCAAGAGAGTTTGCAAAGACAGAACCGCTTCAACCTAGCCGAACCCATAGCGGCCATGTACGCGGACCGGGGATTCGCCTCCCAGCGGGCCCGCCGGCAGTTAGCCCAGGAGGGCATCTACGATGCGCTCTGTCCACGCGATCCGAAGCAGTTGAAAAAACGGATGGAGGAACCACACTTCAGGCAATTGCAAAAGCGCCGGGCCAGCACCGAAGGGCGGATCGGGGTATTGAAGAATCGCTGGCAGGCCGGGCGATTGCGCAGCAAAGGCTTTGCCAACCGCTCGATCAGCGTAGCCTGGTCGGTCCTCTCGCACAATCTATGGAAAGTGGCCAAGATGCTGGCCCAGCAAGATGAACTAAAAACCAAAGCGGCGGCCTAAATAGAGGCTGTCCCAAAAATATAAAGATTTTGTAGTCAACTGGATGACGTTTATAAAAATAGCCGGAAAGAGCATTTTTTTGCTCGCTCCGGCTAAAAAAGGGTTCTATAATTGCGTTAGCGAAAATCAATATAGCCCTTTCTATGAAAAATATAGCCATCCAATGCCTCCTGCGTCCAGCTTTAACTGTGGTCGACCGTTGCCTCGATTACGATAACTTTCGCGCCACCATCGAGCGTATCGACCGGCTGCTGATCGATTCGGAGGTGGAATCGCAGGGCGTTGATCTGGCCTTGGAAAGAGGCCAGCCAATGAGTGTAAAGGCCCGGCAAAAGCGGGCTAATTTTGCCCTCAAGGCGTTGCGTATGAAAACGCTGCGTTATCTGCTCGGTGGGATTTCGTTTCGGCATTTGTCGAGGGCTCTGGGCAGCAGCGATCTGTTGGCTGACTTTTGTCGTGTCCGCCATATCGACGGCATAAGGGGCATCTCCAAGAGCACCCTGGAACGGGCCTCGAAGTTTTTCAGCGAAGAGCAGTTGAGGGCCTTGCACCGGACCTTGACTGAGGTTGTGGGCGATGCCGATCTGGCCCGGCAGGTGGTGGGATTGGACAAGCCGATAGACACCACCATTTGCCTGATCGACGGCACCTGTTTGGAGGTCAACATTCATTGGCCGACGGACTGGGTGCTGCTCAAGGATGTAGCGGGCACGCTGCTCAAAGCGATCCGGCTGATCCGTGAGAAGGCCGGTTTGCGCCATCGCATGCCGATCGAACCGGAGCCCTTGGCTCGGCAGATGAATCGGCTGTGCATACAGATGACCCACAGCCGGCGGCGAAAGGACAGCGCGCGGCAACGCAAGGGTATCTTGAGGCAGATGAAAAAGCTGCTCAAACGGATCGGGGAGCATGCCCGCAGTCACCGGGAATTATTGCAAGCCTGCTGGGAGCAAAGCGATTACAGCGAAAAACAGGTCCAACAGATCCTTACCCGGATGGAGCGCATGAGCGAGCTAATCCCGGTGGTCATCAAGCAAGCGCACGAGCGAATCATTGGCGGCCGCCAGGTGAAAAACGCAGAGAAAGTTTTGAGTGTTTACGAACCCGATGCGCAGGTGATTGTGCGAGGCAAAGCGGGCCAAGAGGTTGAGTTTGGCAACACCCTGTTTTTGGGTGAAAGCGTTGAAGGATACCTGCTGGACTGGAAACTCTACGGCAGCCGGACGCCAAGCGAAAATGAACAAATGCAAGAGAGTTTGCAAAGACAAAACCGCTTCAACCTAGCCGAACCCATAGCGGCCATGTGCGCGGACCGGGGATTCGCCTCCCAGCGGGCCCGCCGGCAGTTAGCCCAGGAGGGCATCTACGATGCGCTCTGTCCACGCGATCCGAAGCAGTTGAAAAAACGGATGGAGGAACCACACTTCAGGCAATTGCAAAAGCGCCGGGCCAGCACCGAAGGGCGGATCGGGGTATTGAAGAATCGCTGGCAGGCCGGGCGATTGCGCAGCAAAGGCTTTGCCAACCGCTCGATCAGCGTAGCCTGGTCGGTCCTCTCGCACAATCTATGGAAAGTGGCCAAGATGCTGGCCCAGCAAGATGAACTAAAAACCAAAGCGGCGGCCTAAATAAAGAGCGGAAAAGCAAGGACAATACTTTTTCACAGGCCTACTGTCGGCCCATACAAAGAAAACCAGGCAAACGGACCCCAAAACCAGAATCCTAACGTCATAGAAGAGCAAAGTCACCCCCTCCCAAAAGAAAATACCACTAAAATGAACACTCTTCAAAATCCCCTCCCAAAAATCACCCTTTTGGGACAGCCTCTATTTATATTGATTCATTTTTGCTGGATGTATTTGAAATCCATGAAGCACGCATTTAACGATTCATATCCATCAAATGGGAAATTTCGAATTTAGTAAATTAAATGAGCTTAACAAATAATTATAGACCTCTGCATTCTTTTTATATTTCATTCTTAATCCTCTTTGCATTTTCTATTCTGCATGGCGGGGGAACCGACAATCGTTTCGGCGTGGTTGATGAAAACACAGTTGCATTGTGGCTGTTTGACGAAACGCCCTACCCCAAAACCATTCTGGCCGATGCGAGCCGATACGAACATGACCTTCGGTTGGTTAGGACGAACAAAGGGGCAAAACCTCTCCACATCGATGCTGACGTTGGGTTGTTAATAGGAAAGTTTGGCCGCGCCCTCTATACGCCGCCGGGCGGGGGTGCGAAGGTGGAATGGCCCAGCCGTCTGCAAAGATACGGAAACGTTTACCTGCTTGACAGGGGTGACGAAGTTCCTGAACGGCTCAACCTCGGTTACCTCGACTGGACTATCGAGTTGTGGTTTCAGACGGAGGGTTCGCAACTTCAGCGGGGCAGCATTTTTGAGATACGAAATGATCAGGTGGGCACGGCTCCCCAAATGATCAATGCCCTCATATTGGGGACGGGAAGGAGCCAGTTCCTTCTTTCGAGCAAAATGCTGACCAAATATGAATTCGATGTAGAAATTGCGATTCCTACCGATACCGTAAAACTCAACGACAGTGAGTGGCATCACCTGGCTTTTACTTATACCGCAAGTGAGCGCCAAATTCATCATTATGTCGATGGCAAGTTGCAGGAACTTCCAGGAAAAGGCGGTTTTCTGCCTACCATGAACCGCCTTGTCTCCCTCCAGATCGCCCATGAAGTAAATGCCTTGGTCGATGAGATGCGCATCTCCGACATGGTCAGGTATTCCGGGGAGTTCACCCCGCCGGAAAGTTTCTCCCGCAATTATGGCCCCTCACCTCCGCCCATTTACAAGGCAAACGGCCCTCCTCTCCTGTTTAACCCTGAAAATGAAAATGAAGGCCCCATTCCGCTCCATTCACGAAAACACCTTTTTATCGACGATGCCTTGATTGAAAGAATGGAAAACGTCCGCTTCACACCTAATTCCCCTGTTCCCGTGGAGACCGATTTTCGCAACACGGAAGCGTGGGAACCCACCCCGCGCATGGGCTCGACCATTCCCGATGTTTGCAGCGTTTGGGATGAGGATGGCGAAATGCGCATGCTCTACACCAACAGCGGGATGTGGGGCGCCCGAAATCACGTCGTTTGTTTTGCCAAATCGAAAGATGGTATCCATTGGGAAAAACCTATCCTTGGTCTGAAAATCTGGGACCGTTCGACCAGGAACAATATCGTGCTGATGAACGCCAGCCAAGGCGCGATCATCAAGGACCGCAATCCGCAGATACCGCCAGAAGAAAAATACAAATACATCGCCTGGAACATGTACTGGGGATTTTATGTTTTCACCTCGCCGGACGGCATCCATTTCCGGCGCAATGAAACCTGTCTTTTACCCTTCGATCCCGATGGCAGCAACACCACGTTTTGGGACGACCAGGCCGGAGTCTATCGCACCTACATCAGAGCGCCATTCGGCGACGGCCCCACCCAGCGTCGCAATATTGCCCGCCTCGTCATTCCGGACCTGCTCAAACCGTGGCCGTTCATACAGGTGGAAAATCCCCATACCGACATGCTCCTGTCCGAACCGACCAGTGGCGAACTGCCCATCGTCGATACCGGGGGGCAGGTTTATCGGTTCAAGGCCCACAAATATGCATGGGCGCCCGACACCTATCTGGCGTTCCCCTGGCGTTATCTTAAAGAAGGCAATGTCCGCCCCGGCAGTTTCCTCATGGTCAGCCGCGACGGCGTGAACTGGAAACGTTATGAAAACCCCTACTATTTCGCCAGCGGCTGGGAACTGAATGGCCGCAAAGTGATCGAGGCCCTCACCGAGCATGGAATGATTCGTCGCGGGGACGAAATCTGGCAATACGGAACCGTTCGCTATACCGAGCACGGGGGCGTCATGTATGGCGGCGTAGAATTCGAAGGCGGTATGCACGATCGCCTCATGCTCCTCAAGCAACGCCTGGACGGATTCGTCTCCCTTGACGCCGGCCATAACCCCGGAGAAATAGTCACCAAGCCGCTCATCTTTACCGGTAGCCAACTTCAACTTAATATTAAAACCGAACCCAAAGGATCCGCCCGCATCGCCATCCTCAACCAAGCTGGCCAGCCCATTCCCGGCTACGCGCTTGAGGACTGCGACCCCATAACAACCGACGACATCCGCTATCGCGTAACCTGGAATAAAAATTCCGACCTAACCGCCCTGGCCGGGGAAGAAATTCAGTTAGAAATCCAACTCAAAAACGCCAAACTCTATGCTTTGCAGTTCATGATGGATAACTGAAATTCTCTACCTCAGGAGCTTTCGAGTGAATTTTTCTCTTTTTCAATAGGCTTGGGCAATCAGTCACCCAAGCTATTTCTCGGAACTTCTTCCTCAACCATCCTTGAAGGACCATTTTACATCGAAACCACCCAGGTATTTGAGGTCTACCCCTCTGTAATAAGAAGGGCCTTCCTCAATGAGGCGATCCAGATGCTTGATGTGGCCGAGTCTCTGTACCGCGGCCCACTCGCTGATCCTGGCAGACCGGCGTTCACCGTCCCATAAGCTAAGGCCATCCGCTCCCGCTTCATAGTAAGTTTTCGCCAACCTGGCGTAACTCGTCGCCGATTGTGCCCGCGGCATGAGGTCGGGCCAGATGTGGACGTTGTCCCCGCCGATCCTGCGCCATTTTTTGAGGAGATCGGGATGCAGGTAGGGCGTGATCATGAGGTAGTTGACGAGGTCTTCGCGCAACCAGGTTTCGAGGTCGCAATGGTTCTCTTCGTAGTGCGCTTCCCGGCCGTTTGCGCGACCGGAGAGGGTGATGCTGAGGTTCCGGCCGGGTTTTTCATCGACCAGGGCCCGAACCTCACGGATAAACTGGGTGAGGTAACCGGCGCTATGGGCGATCCATAGCGGGTCCTCGACCGAGAGTTTGCGCGGATCCATTCCATGTTTTTCCTGAAAAGATCGCACGACCGGCTCCTCATAAAATACGTAAGGCTCGCTGCGATTGAGGTGCAGTTGAACTCCGTCGGTGCCGTAAGCCAAAGTTTCCCGCAAAAGGCTGAGCCAGTACTTGCGAACCTGCGGATAGGCCAGGCTCAGTTTGGTGATGGGAGCACCCTCCTTGGTTAGCATTCTCCATTCGGGATGTTTCCAGTAATTCGGCGCCCAGGCGATAGGCGAATGGTTCATTGGGAACTGCGCCCCGATGAAGCGCATACTGGCAAATATCTTTATGCCATTGTCATGGGCCAGCTTCGTAAACTCTGCCAGCGGGTCCACCCAGTTGTCCTGCCAGACATTTTCCTCGGTTCCCAGGCTGCCAATGTTGGTTTTGTAAACACAGGAACTGCCCCTCAGTGCTTCGAATATGAGTATCCCTATATCAGAGTTGGCAAAAGGCTCGAACTCATTCTTGAACCATTCCTTGGAGGTCGGGTGAAAATTGTAGGTTCCTCTCGTGTGCCCGGTGTACTGACCGGTGCAAAAAATCAAGGCCAGGTTGCGTGTCTTTTCAGTGGGTTGAATCTCGCGCCACTGGCGTTTCTCCTCTTCGTTCAGGGGGATCAATCTTACGTAGGAGAGGTTTGACATCCTGGCGTGCTCGGGCCGGTTGTAGGGATCGGGCATCTGGCTGAAGGTGAGGGACTGGCCGGTGAGGTCGGCGGTTTTCCAGTAGGCTTCGGTGATTACTTTATCGAGGCTGGGGCTGTCCTCGCCGAACTTGGTGGCGCCGTCTTCATCCACGGTTTCGTCTTCGGGGCCGACCCTGCGGTAGCCGGGGTCGTCGGACAGTTTCACCTGAAGCTGGCCGTAGGAGGACCGTCCGCGGAAGTGGGATTTCGTGGCATGGATGCCAAGGTAGACCCGGTAAAGACCTTCTGCCTCCAACGGCAAGGTCAACTCCCCGCACCGGTGGTCTGGCCGGGCCGAGGCCATGATCCCCTTGACGCCTTCCGTCGTCTCAAAATCGATCAATTGCCAGCGATCCTTCCGGTAGCCGTGAAAATAGTTCTCAACCGGCACGCATTTTGACATGTCCGATCTTATGAGCGTCCCTGGTCTCGCTGCGCTGAGGGAGGCCCTCTTGCTTCCAGCGTTTGATGACTCTGGCGTCGTCTCCTGCGCCCAGCTATCGACTGCTGGCGCTGCGGCTAAGACCGCTCCGGCAATGGAAGTTTTCAGAAAATCACGGCGGTTAAAGTTGGATTGTTTCATAATGGTTATTATTAGTTTATGGTATAGTTTTTCGGCTGGACGCGGTTGGCAAATTCAAAGGCGTATAGTTTGGCTTCCTGCATCTGGAATTTCAGGCGCACAGTTTTTCCCGCCATATCCTTGACGCTTGCATTGCCGTGCCAGGTGACGGTTTTCTCGACCATGTCTCCGGTTATCGGGTCGCAGTCGTCAAGATCAAAACCTGGATACGCCCTACCCTTCGCGTCCGTAATGGCCACTTTGACGGAACCCTTCGCTTTTAGATTGAGAACAAGCTGATCGCCCTTATAAACCAAAGGCAGAGTGGTGGCGTCACCGGGCTCGGCACCTGCATCGAGAGAGACAAAACCATCCAATCGCTGGGTGTAGCGATAATAAATCCGTTGGGAGTCGCCTCCATGCGCGCCGCCCTCATCGACGTACTGCCATATTTCATCGCCTCGCCGGATGAGTCCGTAGAGCGTAAGTTCTTCCTCCTGCGATCCCAGAGGGATATACCAATCGGTGCCTGAGAATGTCCAGTTTTCACCATCGCGGCTAATTCCCAGGTCAATATGCCTGACTTCGTCATTTTCGGGAGAAAATCTCCAGATGAATGCGAGGTAAACATCCGGCGCCCACGGGTATTTGATAGCCCTGATCCGGTAAACCTCCCCGGCTTCGGTAATGCCGAATGAGGTCGGGCCTTCGCAAGTGACGGACGGGAAAGGGTATCCTTCGAAGTAGGGCGTATCCATTTGATGGAAGGGCCAGGGTTTGAGAATTTCCTTCGTCCAGAAACCCACTCCGACACGGCCGCCTGCTCTTGGGCACTCTTCGTTGTGGAAGCTGCTGTCGCGCTTGATGTAGCTGGTGTATCTACCCCGCTGATCATCCCAGAAGCACTCGCCTTCGCCGCCCGACCGAAGGGGAAGCTGGCTCACTTCATTCCTGCGCCAGTTGATGCCGTCGCCGGAGGTGTAAAAATACATGCCACGGCTGGCTACTAATGAGTTAACCTTGTATTTCTCACTGGCCGGAACACCTGGATTAAGGTCTTTAAAGAATGAACCATACATCGGCGTTTCCGGCATAATGAGACCCTTCATCGTAAAATTGAGTCCATCTTCGGATGTGGCCAGATAAGTCGTTCCCTTTTCGGAGCTGTAGCCCTCGGGTAGGGCCATAAAGACTACACCATCCACATCAAAAACGCTCCCCCGTAATGAGGACCTTCTAATCGCAAAATCCTTGCCGATCTCCCGCTTATCGAACGGCTGGTTCATGGCGATTCTCAGGTTCGCCTGGGTATCGATGATCGCGTCGTCGATAAAGACATGCTTGCGCGCCCCAAACTGGAGCGGGATCGAAACCGGTTCGGGGTCAAACAGGAGAGCCGGACCATTGGCGACCGGTGGCCCGGGTGCATTGGGGCCGTAATTCCTGGAAAAACTCGTTGGGGTAAAGTCGGCGTTGTAACGGGCCACATTCGATATGCGAATTTCGTCGATCAGACCCTTCACGCCGTCGCCTCCTTTGCGATCCGCTCCGATAGCCACATTGAAGCGGTTCCGTCGACGCTGTTCGAAAGTCATCGGTTTGAAGTTCCGGTGTTCACCCTCCCGATCTTCCGGTTTTTGCAGGTTTGGTATGGCCTGTGCCTCGATCGAAAAAATCTTGGGCAAACGCGCCTGTTTCTCGCCATTTACGAAACACTCGACGCTGGAACCGTCGCGGTTAATCGCAATGTGTTGCCATTCCCCTGCCGATAAATCAGCCGAAAAGACCGCCTTCACGCCCGCATAATTATTGATGAGTTCAAAAACGCCAGTGGATAGCCTTAAGGATAACCCCGGTGCATCGGCCTGGCCCATGTCGATGATCGAGAAATCGTGGGCGACCGATGCGGGATTCAGCCAGAATTCAATCGTCCACCTGTCGCCTGCCAGTCCATCGAGAAGCGCACCGGGTCCCTCCGTCGGTCCCCAAAGGGCGCTGGGAGTTCCATCACGCTCGCGTAAGTCCTCTTCGGATACTTTACCGGCAAATCCTGCATAACAGAGGGCAAAATCAGTGCCCGTGACTTGTAGCGCGTTTCCGAATTTTCCATCCACCAGTTGGCCGCCATCCATCAGGCACAAATCGGCTTTGGCGTAATCACTGGCATCGGTCAGAGTCGCGTGAGGATAATCGATCTCATCGAACAGCCATAGGACAATCGTATTCCGGTCCGGATATGCCTGCCGCGGAGTGGACTCTATTTTATCCGATACATCCACACCAGCAGCCAGAGCCGATAAGCCGAAAGTGCAGAAAAGCCCCAGAGTGCAAAAATCAAATAGCATTTTTTCCAGTCCTTCAATTTCCGGTCTTCACATCATCGATCCAATAAACACTGAGCCCGACCTTTGCGTCGCCGCCGGGAAGGTCTTCCTGATAGAGCCCGAGGGTGTTAGGTTCCCCGTCGAGAATCAACGGGCGCACATCGCCACGCCACGGCCCCGTGCGGAATACCAGCTTCTCAAGAGTTTCCACTTCGCCTTCAAACTCCATCCCGCGCCTTACCCATTGGCCATTGATGGCAAGATCGTACTCCCCTTCCTCACAGTCCAATCGCACCTTGATGCCATACCAGACACCTCGTTGCATGGAAACAGGTTGCGGGTCTTCTCCGCCACGGTCCATGGACAGCCATTCAGGATCGAACCGCATTCGCATGGGACGGTTTCCGTGCCGGTCATGCACCTCGAAGTCCAGAATGCCGTGACCCGGCTGCCGCATCAGGACACGGAACTCGACCGTAATAATGGAACCCTCCGGAAATGCGCGCTCAACGAGGGCATACTCATAGGGGTCTTCATCACGGAGTTCCAAAACCCGGTTGCCGGTTTCCAACGGATCATCGACGACCGACACTGGAGCCCATTGCGGAATGTGCAAGTTCCACAATTCCAGATCGGTCTCGGTTTCCACCGCTTCAAAATCCTGCCGCACCTGCGCATCCACCGTCCCTTCGATCGGCAATCGTGTCCGCGTCACCCATATGTCCTCCTTGTTCATGCTGTAGGTATTCCACATATGGTCGCCCGGCGAGTTGCCATTGCCTTCCGCAATTCCGCGAATGTATTGCGGGCCGATATTTTTATGCAGCCCTTGGTAGCGCATGGGCGACACTTCGCCGTGCAGGCTGAGCATGCGGTCAAAGGTGCGCCCGTCCTCACTCGTCAGCACCGCCATGGGGAAACGGTTGCGGCGGCTCGCCGAGTGAGTATAGACCAGGGCATACTGGTCGTCATCGGTCCGCTGCACCCACATTTTGGAATTACTTGGCATGAAACCGGTTCCGTGAACAAGCGGGGTCCAGGTTTGGCCCTCGTCCGCGCTCAACCCGGATAATGCGCCTTTCCAAACCGCCAGCACCACGCCATCGGGTCTGTGAATATAAGACATCGCCTTGGGCTGCATATCCTCTTTCAGCGCAAAAGTGTAAAATCCGTCTTCGGAACGGTCTTCCTCCCACCATTGATGCGTCATCAATTTATCAGCCAGCAAGGTCTCGCACGCTTCGAGAAAGCCCGCGTCATCACTCGCTTTGTAAAATGGATACTTCGTATTGCTCTCGTTCCAGCCCGCATGGCGATTGTAGCGGATAAAATAAATGGGGCCGTAACTACCGTCCTCGTAAACCTCGCGCACTACCCGGCCAAGACCCTGCCCATTGTTCGGGCCGTTGCGCGCCGTCTCGCAATAGCTGTAGAAAGCCAAGGTTAGCAAACGCCCGTTAGGCGCTGTATAAAACCCCATCCGCTGGTGCATAACCGACAGGGTCCCCTCGGGCAGATACGCATCACCCTTTCTGATTTCCGGCAGCGAATATTCCGGGAACACCACTTCCGGCGGAGTCCAGTTCCGGCCGTCCTTGGAAGTCTGCAACAGGGTGCGCCCCGGCGGAACATGCTCCTCTTTCAGGTTGCTCAGGTACTGAAGATAGAAGCGGTTATTCCAGTAGGCCAGGTAGGGCTGGTGGTTGTAGGTCCACCCCACCTGCCCGATTTCCGGCGGGCTCGTGCGATTGGCGCGATATGTCTGATACCGATGCACCCCCACGGCGTGCCGTAAGCCACCGTCGAAAAACCTCTTGTCCGTGGTTTCGCCACCCACATATCGAAACGGCGCCGCGGCCGACTCTTCAATCGAAGGCGGCTGCGTAGCCGCTTGCAAGGGAACAATCGATCCCACCAGGATTATCGGAAAAACACGAATCACATTCATTTTTAACATTCAATAAATATAACCATTGAAGGTTACAAATCAACTTCGGAAGAGATGACAGTTCTGTCATTTCTCGTCGTCTGCTTATTCATGGTTCTAATTTCTGGCGGTATGGGTTTTCACGTTATCAATCCAGAATACGCTCGCCGCTGTTTTTTGCGATGCGCCCGGCAGATCCTCCATGTAGAGGCCAGGATTGCCCGGCTCGCCGTTCAGGATGAACATCCGTACGTCTCCACGCCACGAGCCGGTCCGAAACACCATCCGTTCCAGTGACTCTACGTT
Source organism: Opitutales bacterium (assembly GCA_965226205.1). Classification (GTDB taxonomy): domain Bacteria; phylum Verrucomicrobiota; class Verrucomicrobiia; order Opitutales; family UBA2987; genus JAJFLU01. Next base: position 12,751 of record CBDDCJ010000023.1, read on the forward strand.
CGATGCGAATTCCACGCCCTTTTTGGCTAGTTCATCATTCACCCACAGGTCGTAACTCTGCTTTTCGCAGTCGAATTCGATCTTGATCCGATGCCAGTGATTGGTCCTGAAAGCAAGTGGCCGCGGTTCCACCTTCATCAGGTCCAGGGTGAGCGCGGATGGCTCGAACCGCAGCCGCAGCGCCCGCCGACCATCCTGATCATGAATTTCAAATTCAAGAATGTTCATTCCAATCTTCCGGCATAATACCTGGAATTCCACGGTCGCTTTCCGGCTGACGGGAAAAGCCCGCTCGGCCAACGCGTAATCATAGGGCTCCTCATCCCTTAGTTCCAGGACACGGTTGGTTGATCCCGGCAAGCTGAGGACCGAGATCGGCGCCCACTGCGGTATATGGAAGTTCCACAGTTCGAGATCCGACTCGGTCCCTGCGCTGTCAAAGTTCTGGTTCACATGATTTTCGACGGTTCCGCTTATCGGCAGATGTGTGCGGCTGACCCACATGCCCTCCTTGTTCATGCTGTACGTGTTCCACATGTGCTTGCCGGGTGGATCGCCGTTTTTCTCCATAATGCCGCGGATATATTGGGGACCGATGTTTTTATGAATACCCTGATAGCGCATCGGCGGCACTTCGCCGTGCAGGCAGAGCATGTTGTCGAAGATGTGACCATCCTCGCCAGTCATCACGACCAGCGGGAACCGGTTGCGTCGTGTGGCGGAATGATTGTAAACCAGAGCGAAAAGCCCGTCCTCGGTCCGCTGGCCCCAAATTTTGGCGAAGCAGGTTTTCAGAGTGGACGAGTGGGCGAAATCCGTCCAGGACCGGCCCTCATTGTCTGTCAGCGCGGAAGTCGCGTTTTTCCAAAGACCGACCACGACGCCGTCGGGACGGTGGTAGTAGCTCAACGCCTTGGGTTCCAGGTCGCCCGGCTTGATCGGGTAAAAACCGTCTGTCGATCGATCCATCTCCCACCATTGCAGGGTCATCAGTTTGTCTTTGAGCAGGGCGTCGCAGGCGTCCACGAAGCCCTTGTCGGCGCTCCGCTTATAAAACGGATATTTAGTGTTGTTCTCGTTCCAGCCGGCGTGTGTGTTGTAACGGATAAAGTATATCGGGCCGAACGGGCTCGGGCCGAACGGGCCGTCTTTGTAAACTTCCCGAACCACATTGCCCAGCCCGAGGCCGTAAATGGACGCCGACAGGCGCGTATGGGGTAGGAAGCTGTAGAACGCCAGGGTAAGCATTCGTCCGTCGGGGGCGATATGGAAACCCATGCGCTGATGCATGATCGACTTGGTCCCGGCCGCCACAAAAATTTCCTCGTGCAGCTCGCCGCTCTTATTCCAACCGGCCTCGGGGTCAAACCTGATTTCCGGCAGTTCATACTCCGGGAATATAATGACGGGCTGCGACCAGTGGCGTCCGTCTTTCGATGTCATCAGCAGAGTGCGGCTGGGCGGGAGGTGTTCCTCGACCCGGTTGCTCATGTAATGGAGATAAAAAAGGTCATTCCAATACGCCAGATTGGGTTGGTGATTATAAGTCCATCCAGCCTCACTGCCGACCTCGGGCGGGTATTCACGATTGGCGCGCAGTGCCTGATGGCGATGCACGCCCACAGCATGGCGCAGGCCGCCATGGAAGTAATGTTTGTCGGTTTGCTTTGCGCCAATATACTTGACGGGTTCTTTCGCCGATTCTCCAATCGGCGGGGGCTGCGTCGCCGCTTTCAACGGAATAATTGATCCCAACAGGATTATAGGAATAAAACGAGTCACATTCATTCTTAACATTCAATAAGTATAACTATCGAAAATTACAATTCAACTTTGGCAGAGATGACAGTTCTGTCATTTCTCGGCGTCACCATCGTTCTCATCGATTTCACCGGTGGCAATCGCCTCGACTTCGGTTAGTTTACCGTTTTCGTGCAACGTGATTTCGTAGTGGGTGATCGTTTTTTGATTCCGCTTCCTTTATGGCCGCACTGGGATACCGCTCGGCTAGCTGTTCAAGGATAGCCGAAGGCAGTCTTGAGGCGCGAATCGGCTGCCCGATTTCAAAAACTTCACCATCCACACTCAAGGAAACATCACGTCCGGAGCCCTTCAATGCATACCCGACGTCGTAAAAGCTTATACCATCGCTGGTGATGAATTTGATGTCTCTCGGACGGTTGTGCGGATCAATCTTTTCCAAGGCAGCCTGTGCTACGGGAGGAAGTTGCTGCCAAGAGATTTCTTCCTCCTCCTCTACCTCCAGGATCTCTCCTGTCTCAGACAGGGTGACACCGATCTCCTTGTTACCCCTTTTGATACTGGCCTCGTATACAATTATCCCGTCTTCATCGGCGCTTTCAATATAGTCATCAATTTCAGCGTCTTGCGCGAAGGTGTTAAGGGCTGCCATAACGATCTCAGGCGCCACTATTCTATTAGAATTCGATTGGGCTTGAGGCGCCGTCCACATGTGTGTGACTTCAGCTCCATTGACGGTCCATGTGTCCGTGATTTCGAACTCCTCCCCTTCAAGCCCTTGCTATGCATTGAATCGCACCTCGGTTCCCGTCACAATGACGTCCAAAAAAGTTTGATGCTGGTCGGCGTGGCTTTGACGGCCCGCATTCGAATTCCCTGTACAGGCCTTTTCGAACGTACCACACCCTCAATTCTTTCCGGTTCAACCTTAAGAAATTCACGGTAGAGGAAAAGAACGGCACTAAACGCTTGATTCTGGGTACTCGCAGAAACCCTCCTGTGACACGGAATGGCAAAAAATCCATTGCCAAAGAGTATTGAATAGAGCAAGATTCATCCGGAATATAGTTAGTAGCTATTTTCAGCGATTATGAATGTTCATATGGGAAATCTAGGCTGAGGGTGTCATAACAAGTATTTAAGAACCTAACTTATAATTAACAAATTTCAGTTATTGCAACAAGGCGCGCTGAACTGACTCCTGCGTCCTATCATGATCGTTCAGCTCAATCATAAATTAGAGGCTGTCCCAAAAGGGTGATTTTTGCGAGGGGATTTTGAAGAGTGTTCATTTTAGTGGTATTTTCTTTTGGGAGGGGGTGACTTTGCTCTCCTATGACGTTAGGATTCTGGTTTTGGGGTCCGTTTGCCTGGTTTTCTTTGTATGGGCCGACAGTAGGCCTGTGAAAAAGTATTGTCCTTGCTTTTCCGCTCTTTATTTAGGCCGCCGCTTTGGTTTTTAGTTCATCTTGCTGGGCCAGCATCTTGGCCACTTTCCATAGATTGTGCGAGAGGACCGACCAGGCTACGCTGATCGAGCGGTTGGCAAAGCCTTTGCTGCGCAATCGCCCGGCCTGCCAGCGATTCTTCAATACCCCGATCCGCCCTTCGGTGCTGGCCCGGCGCTTTTGCAATTGCCTGAAGTGTGGTTCCTCCATCCGTTTTTTCAACTGCTTCGGATCGCGTGGACAGAGCGCATCGTAGATGCCCTCCTGGGCTAACTGCCGGCGGGCCCGCTGGGAGGCGAATCCCCGGTCCGCGCACATGGCCGCTATGGGTTCGGCTAGGTTGAAGCGGTTCTGTCTTTGCAAACTCTCTTGCATTTGTTCATTTTCGCTTGGCGTCCGGCTGCCGTAGAGTTTCCAGTCCAGCAGGTATCCTTCAACGCTTTCACCCAAAAACAGGGTGTTGCCAAACTCAACCTCTTGGCCCGCTTTGCCTCGCACAATCACCTGCGCATCGGGTTCGTAAACACTCAAAACTTTCTCTGCGTTTTTCACCTGGCGGCCGCCAATGATTCGCTCGTGCGCTTGCTTGATGACCACCGGGATTAGCTCGCTCATGCGCTCCATCCGGGTAAGGATCTGTTGGACCTGTTTTTCGCTGTAATCGCTTTGCTCCCAGCAGGCTTGCAATAATTCCCGGTGACTGCGGGCATGCTCCCCGATCCGTTTGAGCAGCTTTTTCATCTGCCTCAAGATACCCTTGCGTTGCCGCGCGCTGTCCTTTCGCCGCCGGCTGTGGGTCATCTGTATGCACAGCCGATTCATCTGCCGAGCCAAGGGCTCCGGTTCGATCGGCATGCGATGGCGCAAACCGGCCTTCTCACGGATCAGCCGGATCGCTTTGAGCAGCGTGCCCGCTACATCCTTGAGCAGCACCCAGTCCGTCGGCCAATGAATGTTGACCTCCAAACAGGTGCCGTCGATCAGGCAAATGGTGGTGTCTATCGGCTTGTCCAATCCCACCACCTGCCGGGCCAGATCGGCATCGCCCACAACCTCAGTCAAGGTCCGGTGCAAGGCCCTCAACTGCTCTTCGCTGAAAAACTTCGAGGCCCGTTCCAGGGTGCTCTTGGAGATGCCCCTTATGCCGTCGATATGGCGGACACGACAAAAGTCAGCCAACAGATCGCTGCTGCCCAGAGCCCTCGACAAATGCCGAAACGAAATCCCACCGAGCAGATAACGCAGCGTTTCCATACGCAACGCCTTGAGGGCAAAATTAGCCCGCTTTTGCCGGGCCTTTACACTCATTGGCTGGCCTCTTTCCAAGGCCAGATCAACGCCCTGCGATTCCACCTCCGAATCGATCAGCAGCCGGTCGATACGCTCGATGGTGGCGCGAAAGTTATCGTAATCGAGGCAACGGTCGACCACAGTTAAAGCTGGACGCAGGAGGCATTGGATGGCTATATTTTTCATAGAAAGGGCTATATTGATTTTCGCTAACGCAATTATAGAACCCTTTTTTAGCCGGAGCGAGCAAAAAAATGCTCTTTCCGGCTATTTTTATAAACGTCATCCAGTTGACTACAAAATCTTTATATTTTTGGGGCAGCCTCTAAATTAATGTTCACTTTAACTGAGAAGTGTTAATGAAATATTCAACTCCTATTCTCCTCTGCTTTAGTTTTATCCTTTTTATTCTACACAGCCAAGGGGGCTACGCAACATCCGGGTTTTGATGCCAAGGTCGAACTGGAGGAGGTGGTATACAGTTTTGTCAATCCCGACAACGGCACTAACCCGCTCTGGTGTTTCGAAAATACCTGTATCGTGCGGCATGGCGATGAGGTATTTGTCAGCGGGGTGGAAACCCTTGAGGGAATCCCTCGCTACAACAATACCCGATGGCTCCTCTTTAAACGAAACAAGATAGGCTGGAAACTAGTCCATAAGGATGAAAAAGATCTTACCCGCGAGCCATCGCCATTAACGGTGCTTCCCGATGGGCAAATGTTTTTATCGGTCAATCCGACCCTTAGCCCGCATGAGGAAGGAGGGGCGCCGGCAGAGCCCCGAGTGCTGCGTTTTTCCGCGCCGGAAGTTGAAACTCCCTACAAAACGATATTGCCGATTTGGCAAAAAAAATACCGGTTCAGGGAACATTCTTATCGCAGTTTTGTGGCCGACCGCATCGGCGGCGACTTGATATTAATTCGGGCATTGTGGAGGATTTTGATGAAAAGCAGGTTCGTCTCCTGAATTTTGTATTGGAAAAAATCAAAGAATACTATCGAGACCTTCACGGAACCAAAGATGGCCTCAAGCATCCCCTCTCCCTTTCCAGTCTTTCGAGACTCTGCAATAAAAGTGGCTCTGCCGTCATTATGGCTGTAAAAGTTCTTGCCAACACCCTTCCAAAAGGTTTTGATGGTGATCCACCGATCTTCTATGACCGGATCAAGTCTGGGAAAAACAGTTCACATCGACCATATAGGATATTTTTACGAACAAATTAAAGTAACTAATAATTATGAATGCTCATATGGGAAATCTCGGTTCAAGTCGCATCACGGAAGAATAACGAATATGAAAACCATTATTACGCTGAAATCGACAGTTCTCATAATCATTATTGCGGTTAGCTTTCTGTACCCATGCAAAGCAGAAGACACAAAGGATGAAATGGACGGGGAAAACTGGACAGTGGAATAAGGTGGTCTTGAACCACTAAATCCGCTAACCTATGAATGTTATTAAATCACGAAAGAGAAGACAATACAGTGCTGAGTTTAAAGCCCGGGTGGCCCTGGAAGCCATCAGGGGCGCTCATACCATCAACGAGATCGCCGGTCGTTTTGAGGTGCATCCCAACCAGGTGACCCAATGGAAGAAGCAGCTTTTGCAGGGAGCAACGGAGCTGTTTTCGCGCCAGCGGCAGACTCTCAGCAAGGACAACGAGACGGAAAAAGATCACCTTTACCAGGAGATTGAAAAGCTGAAAGTAGAATGCGATTGGCTAAAAAAAAAGTCTGAACAACTCGGTTGGTGAGAGGCGCAAGATGGTGCAACCACTTCAAGGAAAAATCAGTATCGGCAGGCAATGTCAGTTGCTGGGGCTGGCCCGCGGCAGCTATTACTATCGGGCCCGTGCCCAGTGCGAGCAGAACGTTCTCTACATGCATCGCATGGATGAGCTCTACACCCAATATCCGTTTTTTGGTTCTCGCCGGATGACCCAGTGGCTGCGTCGAGAGGGCCATGCAGTGGGACGAGGCCGCATCCAGCGGCTCATGCGCCAAATGGGCCTGGAGGCTATTTATCCGCGTCGAAACTTGAGCCAGGGGCACCGGCAGCACCGCATTTTCCCTTATCTGCTGCGGGGTTTGGCGGTCGAGCGGCCCGACCAGGTATGGTGCAGCGACATCACTTACCTGCGGCTGAGCCGAGGATTCCTTTTCTTGACCGTGGTGTTGGACTGGTTCAGCCGCTACGTGTTGAGCTGGCAGCTTTCCAACACCCTGGAGAGCCGCTTCTGTGTGCTCGCCCTGGAGGAAGCTCTGAGGCGGGCCCAACCTCAAATCTTCAACACCGATCAAGGCAGCCAGTTTACCGGCAGCGAGTTCACCTCGGTGCTGGGGCAAGCCGGGGTGCGCATCAGCATGGACGGGCGTGGCCGCTACCTGGACAACATATTTGTTGAACGCTTTTGGAGAACCCTCAAGTATGAAGACATTTACCTGCGCGAATACGCCACGGCAAAGGAAGCCAGCGAAGGGATAGCCCGCTACCTGGACTTCTACAACCACCTGCGCCCCCACCAAGCCCTGGGCTACCGGACCCCGGCCGAAGTCCATGCAATCGGAGCAAAACCAACCTCCCCGCCAATACAGCTTGCGGGCACCTGCGTGCCCGTCTTTGGCTAAGGACAAAATATATTTTTAAAAAATAATATGAACACGATTTCCACCTTAATCCCACGTCAAAATTGTCCAAACAACCCCGTCCACTTCAGGATTCCGGAAACGAAACCTGGAGAAAGGGCGAGAAGAATTTCGCTGCGCTCTTGGGGATGCCCCAAATCATCGAATTGTTGGATAATGGGCAAATGGGGCAAGGGGTAGGCTATGAAGCGAAGCCGGATGCTGATTCCCAAGCGGTAAATATGACCATTACCGAGATTCGGAAAGCTTGTGGCAAACCGTATTCTTCGCTCGAAGACGGTGAATTTTGGGGGCGTTTGGGATATCGGACGAAGGACGGCAAGACCATTGACAAGATCATTGTTGTCTATTCGATCAATTATATTAAGAAATCCTCCAGCGCCGATCCGAATCCTTCACTGTCGGCCAACGAGGCGAAGCCAAGGAGGCAAGCAAAAGTTCCAGAGACTCAAGCCGAGATTGAAGATTTGCTGACGAAGGCGGGCATTGAAATACCTCTATATGGAATGACTGATAGTGGTCGTGGTGTCAACGATCCATCTTTTACCTTTCGTGCCATTGAGAAGGAGTGTACGCACAAGGAGAGTGGTATTGTTTTCCACTATAAGATTGCTAATTAGAGGCTGTCCCAAAGTTATAACCATTTGTTTTACAGTGAGTTAACTTGTTTATAAAGCTGTTATAAAGACCGTTTTTAGAGGATTTTGGGCAATTTCGATGTCTATAACACCGTCAGCCTTTCTCTTGTTTTGCATATTCAAATACAATTCTACCATAGACCTCTGTCTGACGCGATTATATTTATAACGAAAAGAGGCCTTATACAGCGTTTTTGACGGAATTGAATGACTTACGTTCCCATACAGTTCGGAGTCGAATATTTCAATTCGCAAAATTCGGGTTTTTGGGACAGCCTCTAATTACAGCACCAGTTCCTCGATAAACTATTCGGTCGAAGCGACGAACTCGGTAGAGACGGTAAAAAATTTTAAATCTCTGACCGAAGGCATCGGCAAGGACACAGCGCAAGCATTTTCCGGTAGTGTATAAAAAAAGAATGTTATTTTGTATTTTTATCTGTACAAATAGCGTTAGGCAGTTTATTTTTAGTGCATGGTTACTAAAATTATTAATTGTCGGCACTGTGGAAGTGAAAATATCATTAAATTTGGCAAGACGCCCAACCATAAACAGCGCTACCGCTGCCATGATTGTGGTAAACAAAGCCGAGAAAATCCCACAGTGAAATACACCGAAGAGCAAAAAGAAATGATCCTTCGAGTCTATCAGGAACGCAGCAGTCTACGCGGTTTACAGCGCGCCTTCGGGGTGAGTCCCAACACCGTTTTGAGTTGGTAAAAAAAAACGACAATCGCTGCGACCGCTCAAAAGCACGATTCTTGCGGCCCGCCGCCATGATGTCATTGAACTGGACGAACTGTGGTCTTTTGTGGGACGCAAGAGCGATGCCCAATGGGTTTGGATCGCTCTTTGCCGACGCACCCGTCAAATCCTCTCCTATGCCATTGGGCCTCGGGATTGGTATCGTTGCCGGGAACTTTACGAGCGTCTGCCACGGGCCTACAAAAGATGTGTCACCTACAGCGACTTTTGGTCCACTTATGATGAAGTCTTTCCTCATAACCGATCCGTGGGAAAAGAAACCGGTGAAACGGCCCATGTGGAACGATGGAACAATACCCTGCGCCAACGACTGGGTCGTTTCACACGCAAAACCCTCTCCTTTTCCAAGCTTAAGAGTATGCATGAAACCTGTCTGAGACTTTTCATTCATCAATATAATCAAGAATTAGCCACCATTCCTACTTAATACACTACCCATTTTCCGACGTGCATAATGAGACTGCGGCGAGCGAAAAGGAGTCGATGAAAACAGTTGGAATTGTGACGATCACAATTGACCCGAAGAAGATCAGCCTGCTTCTTCTACTGCCACGCTAATAGATAAACGGAGAGTTCTAGCAGAGATGTGTAGCCTGAAATAACTCTAATTTCAACGATCCATACCCATCACATGAGGGTAGTGTATAAAAAAAGAATGTTATTTTGTATTTTTAGCTGTACAAATAGCGTTAGGCAGTTTATTCTTAGTGCATGGTTACTAAAATTATTAATTGTCGGCACTGTGGAAGTGAAAATATCATTAAATTTGGCAAGACGCCCAACCATAAACAGCGCTACCGCTGCCATGATTGTGGTAAACAAAGCCGAGAAAACCCCACAGTGAAATACACCGAAGAGCAAAAAGAAATGATCCTTCGAGTCTATCAGGAACGCAGCAGTCTACGCGGTTTACAGCGCGCCTTCGGGGTGAGTCCCAACACCGTTTTGAGTTGGTTAAAAAAAACGACAATCGCTGCGACCGCTCAAAAGCACGATTCTTGCGGCCCGCCGTCATGATGTCATTGAACTGGACGAACTGTGGTCTTTTGTGGGGCGCAAGAGCGATGCCCAATGGGTTTGGATCGCTCTTTGCCGACGCACCCGTCAAATCCTCTCCTATGCCATTGGGCCTCGGGATTGGTATCGTTGTCGGGAACTTTACGAGCGCCTGCCACGGGCCTACAAAAGATGTGCCACCTACAGCGACTTTTGGTCCACTTATGATGAAGTCTTTCCTCATAACCGATCCGTGGGAAAAGAAACCGGTGAAACGGCCCATGTGGAACGATGGAACAATACCCTGCGCCAACGACTGGGTCGTTTCACACGCAAAACCCTCTCCTTTTCCAAGCTTAAGAGTATGCATGAAACCTGTCTGAGACTTTTCATTCATCAATATAATCAAGAATTAGCCACCATTCCTACTTAATACACTACCCACATGAGAAGGCCAGATTCAAATTATTCTGATATTGTTGGATTGTTAATAACCGTATTGAGCGCCACATCTGGCGTCATTGCGATTATATCGGGCAGGTTATTATTTTCATGGTGCGAGCCGTCGAGTTCAGTGCGTTTGTCATCGAGAGAAAAGCCATCTGCCTGCATGTCGTAGAACCACACGTTGTCGGTGTCGCCTGAGTTCGTTTTCGTGAATACGAGGATACTGGTCGACACGCCCGCATATGGCCTAAACACTATTACTGCGAAAAATGCAATTACCTATTGGTTGAAACGATAATCTATAGTAAAAAAAGAAATTCAAATTTAAAATTAATTTTAAGAAAGTTCCTGAAATAATAAGTAAACCCCATTGTTTCATAAATATTGAGTAAAAACCTTCTGAATGCGGCATAAACAACCATAATAACGCTCTATCAATCCATTTTTGTATCTTCACTTTTTGTGAAGTTCAGCAATATACCTTTTTTGCACGTTAGTCCCTTTGTTTATGCGGATCACAGTCTTGAATCTGATTGAATTTATGAAACAATGGGGTTACCTGTCCTGAATGCGGCCATAAGGGAACTTTTGATCTTTTTTTCATGGGAGTGAAATAAAGTACAAAATGAATAAAATTATTCGATAAAAACAAAGATTGAATATGCGTTATCCAAAGGAGATTACAGATGAATCAAAAAATTAAGAAAAAATTCTATAGTATTCCGATCATTTCAACTACTTATACGAATCCAAGGCCGAATTCCGTATTGAAAACTACCGAGTATGATTTCAAGAGTTTGATGGAACATGAAGTAGAATATTCATCTGACGAACTCCAATCCGGTGCATGGAAAACTGGTATATTATACTTTTTTGGCTTCTCGATTGGAGCATTTTTTCTAGTTTGGATATTTGGCCCTTACACCGGACAGGATTTGATGGAAAAAACCTTATTTGGTTTTTGGAAATGGATATTCTTGGCATGTGGCATAATTGTAGGATTAATCGGTTTTTTCTATTTACACGGAGCTGACAAACTCGATGATAAATTGCTAGGTATTGCCCTTTACGATAGAGGTTTTGACTTCAAGTATGAACCTGGTAAACTAAAAATTGTAAATGAAATGGATTGGGATGAATTTAAAAGTCGTTTAAGTGAAAGCTTTGTCGAAGAAGACCTTACCGAAGAAGAAAGTTTTACCGAAGCATGTCCTAATTGTAAACGAATGCTCGATAAGAGTAAACTTTCTGAAATTTCGATTTGGCGATGTCCATATTGTGGGCACGAAAAATAGTGGATTATTCTACATTAGCATCCCATAGGAAATAACGCAAAACGGCTGGAATTGCTCTTGTTCGCCTGTTTCACTAGAAGCAGGTTACTATGAAAAAACAAAAAGCAAATCCAGCCAAATGCAAGGTGTGCGTTCTGCGACAGCTTTGCAATTTTATTCCGGGACATCTGGTGGCCAAGTTGGCCCGCCAGTAGGGTGTCGATAAGAAAGCTCGCAGTTTCAGTTCATGGAGCCATATCGTTAGTTTGCTCTATGCTCAGATCACTCATGCTATTGGGCTTAATGATGTCTGTGACGGACTCGCTCATCACAGAGGGTTGCTGGCCAGTATCCGGGGGGCCAGCGCTCCCAGTCGCAACGGGCTTTCCTACGCCAACAAGCATCGCGATGCCCCGATGTCGGGAGAACTGTTTTGGTCGGTGCTCAAGCACTTGCAGTCGTTGTCTCCGGGGTTTGCGGGTGGTAAATTCAAGGGGTTTCCCCGACGTTTCAAACGCGTTATCAACATCGTCGATTCGTCCACTATCGGTTTGGTCGCCAACTGCATGGATTGGGCTAAACATCGTCGGCGAAAGGCGGCTGCCAAATGTCACTTGCGCCTGGATTTGAAAAGTTTTCTGCCCCGTTTTCTGCCCCGGTTTGCCATCATCGACACGGCCAGGGACAATGACGCCAAACGAGCCCGTGAAATGTGCGCCGCCCTCAAAGCCGGTGAAATCGTATTGTTTGACAAGGCCTACATCGATTTGGCCCACCTCTTTGACTTGTCCTCGAGGGGCATTTACTTTGTCACCCGGGCCAAAAAGAACATGGCCTTGCGCTGTGTCAAGAGGCTGCTCAAGAAGCCCAAGGGCAATATTTTGCGCGATGATCTGGTGGTCCTTAAGAACAAAAAATCCCGTCAGGATTATCCCCAGCCGATGCGCCGGGTAACGGCATGGGTGGAGATTGATGGCCAGTGGCGAGTGATGGTTTTTTTGACTAATAATTTGCAGTGGTCGCCCCATACGATCAGCGAACTGTATCGCTGCCGCTGGTCCATTGAAACCTTCTTCCGTCAGATCAAACAAACGCTCAACTTGTGCGATTTCCTCGGCCATAGCGCCAATGCCGTGCGCTGGCAGATTTGGAGCGCTTTGCTGCTCTATGTGCTGCTCCGGTTCCAGGCCTGGTTGAGCCGCTGGGAGCATAGTTTTGTCCGCCTGTTCACACTTGTCAGAGGCGTGCTTTGGGATCGCTTTAACCTGCGGGACTTGCTCGATTTCTATGGGACAGCCGGTGGACGCTTTAGAATGCGAGCGACTCCCCAGCAGGCTTATTTCCCTGGGTTTGGTTGAAAACCTATGGGACAGCACAAGGTGGAAAAGCAATAAAAGAGAAACATGTGATAAAATTTCAAAAATTCGATTCCCCCAAAAGTCAAAAACTCACATTGATTATCAATGGGTTACGAAGCTTGCCTCGCCCCTATGGGATGGTATTGATTATTCTATATTCATTAATTTCGGTCTATGTTAAAGCATGACGCATTACATTATGTTATTATCTGGAAAAACAGTTCACATTGGCCAAATAGGATATTTTTGAGAAATGGATGAAGAGCAGTCTCGCTCCCCCCAAAATCTATTTTCAACGATTATGAATGTTCATATGGGAAATCTCGGTTTAACCCTTGGCCAGCCGGCGCTATTGGAAAATTGCTTTGTTTCCGGCAGCTTGTGGCCATAAATTGAAGCATGCACCGCAGAGAATTTATGAAAAAAAAGCGCCTTGACCAGTCTCGGGGTACAGTCGGCTCGCGCTTATGTTGGCGGAAACAGTATTAAAACCGTAAAACCAGACTCGATCATAAAAAGTAATCAACCGGCGACTATCGAATCGTACTTGCGGAGCATTCTTTACACCCAGCGGGAGGTGGACGACTGGCTGGCGGAGAAAGCTTTCCCGTTTGCCAAATACAGCAGTGAATTCGGGTGGTTACTGCTCAGTGGACGATTCGTAGACGGAGTGGACAATTCCATCTGTACCTATACCTACGGGATTTTGGACGAACGGGTCCTCCTGCATTACGCCGGCCAGCCCTGCCGCATCAATACCTACGGCAACAGCTTTACCCAATGCCATCAGGTGAACGACGCCGAGACCTGGCAGGAGGTTCTGGCTGCGCATTTGCTGGAGCCGGTCAGAAATTTCGGCGTGGGTTGTTGGTCGGTATATCAGGCATACCTGCGAATGTTGAAAGAAGAAAAGCGGAATCCCGCCAGGATGATTCTGTTCAATATTTACGAAGACGATCATTTCCGCAACCTCGACGCATGGAGAAATATCCGCATGCGCAAACACAACCTGTTTATCGAACCGACGCTGCCCTACCTGAAAGTCAACTTAAGCGAGGAATCCATTGCCGAACAGCCAAATCCCTGCCCGACGCCTCAAAGCGTTTACCATCTAACCGATTTCGATTGGGTTTACGAGACCTTCAAGGATAACCTTGCCTTGAAAATCGTTATCGCTCATCTGAACGCGAAAAGCAGCAATCCCGCCCAGGCCTTTGCCGATATCATAAAACTGGCCACCACCCACGGCGTGGTTTCGAGGATCGATAGCGGCGAAGCCCTCGACCGGATGGCCAGCGAACTGCATCGAAAAGCGGCCTATTTTTCTTCCCGGCCCATTATCGACAAGATCGAGGCCTTTGCCGAAAAATACGACAAAAAAGTCCTCTACATCCTTTCCTATCCCGCGCGCTACTTGGCTGGTTATTTGGAGAACGGAGCCCGGCCAAATCAAACTTTTGTCGATTACCTGAGGCGGAAAAAACTACCCTATATCGACTTGCTGGATGCCCACAGCAAAGAGTTCGCCCAATTTAACCCCATTGTTTCATAAATTCAATCAGATTCAAGACTGTGATCCGCATAAACAAAGGGACTAACGTGCAAAAAAGGTATATTGCTGAACTTCACAAAAAGTGAAGATACAAAAATGGATTGATAGAGCGTTATTATGGTTGTTTATGCCGCATTCAGAAGGTTTTTACTCAATATTTATGAAACAATGGGGTTTAAGTTCGGCCATAAGGAGTATCTTGAGCGTTACTACATCGGCCACTACAATCCTCGAGGTAACGTTTTTTGCGCCTCGGCAATCAGACAAAAACTGGTCGAGATGCTGGAGCCGAAACCGCTGCCATACGGAAACAAAAGCGGCGTCCACAGAAAGATTAAAAGGAATAGTAATTAGGTTTAAAACATTTCGGGACGCCTACCCGGAGGACGCCGATATCGATCCCAGTAAAGCTGCATTCACGCCAACCGGGCAGATAGAATTCGGACTGGCCGTGGATACGATGATCGAGACACGGGCGAGTACGGTTCGTTCGTGACATTTCCGCCGAAATATTAGAAAGTAGCTATTTTCAACGATTATGAATGTTCACATGGGAAATCTCGGCTTAAAATACGGAATAGGCAAATGAAAAGGGAAATTTTAGTTTTCTCCACCACCCTTCTGGCTGCATTTTCGGGGCTTTTTGCCGGTTCCGGGGATGATATTCTCATTGCCGATTTCGAAGGGACTGATTTCGGCCCATGGGACATCATCGGTGTGGCTTTCGGCCCCGGTCCGGCCCGATCAGGTGAAAAGTCTTCCCCCGACATTAAGGGATTTGAGGGCCATGGATTCGCTAGCAGCTATTTTGGAGGACACAGGGCGGAAGGAGAAATAACCTCGGCCCCATTTGAAGTCGAAAGAGGGTATGTTAATTTCCTCCTCGGCGGCGGCAAAACCAGTGATATTTACATCGGGTTGTTGGTCAATGGTGTGCTCACGAAATCCGCTCTTCCCACCAATCTTGAAAGGCTGGAATGGTTTAGCTGGGATGTTTCCACTCTGGTTGGGCAGAATGCCCGAATCCAGATCCTGGACGACCGTAGCGGCCACCCCCAGGGATACCTTTTTGTTGACAGCATCCATCAAAGCAACAAGGCACGGGCCACACCATTGGCAACCATGACACTGAACCGCGAAATCCTCAATGCCCATTCCCTTAATCCGGATCCCAGGCGGCTTCCAACTCTCGGTGTCTGGGAGCGGGGCGAGGATTTGCTTGTATCGGCTCGCTTCCCCGAATTGCCTGGTTTCACATGCGATAGCTGGTGCTATGAGATTTCGGATATCGAGTTCATCGGAGCCGGAGCTTTTGAGGGCGGAATTGTCGAGATGGAACATCGTGTCGGGAGGGATGAGCACGTTTTCCGCTTCAAAACAGAGGTTGTCCCCACGCCCGGAACGGTTGAGTTCATAGTCAAGGCCGTTGCCGACCCCGGCAATGCGGAAAGTCTGCCGGATAAGCTGCCCACCCCCAATATCTGTTTTCAGTTGAGAAGAGCCCCGCATATCAAGAACCCTGTGGCAGAGACCACAGGGTATGTGAGGTCAGAAAAGCCACATGCCCCATGAAAACCTACGGTTTTCAAACTTTCCCTTCAGTCACCTCCCTGCGGCAGAGACCGCAGGGAATAACAAGTTTAATATGCAAGATGCAATTCCAATAATCCGCATATCAAAGCGGTAAACCACTAGAAAACAACATAATAAGCCTCCGTAGCTCAGTTGGTAGAGCAGGTGACTCTTAATCACTTGGTCGAAGGTTCGAGTCCTTCCGGGGGTACCACTTGTATTGAACGATTTATACCTGTTTAGCGTTATTGGACAAGATGTAAACGCCAGGATGAAACCGGACGGTGGGGGGAGACCGGGTCGTGGCATGTTTTCCCTGCTTAGTGCTGCCAGGCCCAGGGGTGGAGGCGTTTGGGGTCGGGGTCGGGTGTTTCGGCGTAGTAAACGGCCATGCGGAAGGCGTAGAGGTGGTCTATGGGGGTGTCCGGTTTCTTTTTTCGCAGCTCATCGAATAGGGCTTCGGGGGCCCGGCCTCTGAGTTCTTCCACCTCCTGGAAACCGAGATCGAGCAGGTCGCGCACGACGGCCACCTGGATGCGGGGTATTTTCATCAGGCCGGATTTGAGGGCCTCGTAATCAACTTTTTTTGATTTTCTTGGGGGTGTTCTCACGACATTATTGGGCTACCATTTTTTACCACGGATTGGAGGATGTCGCTTTGCTCGGTACACGGATGAACTTGGATAATATTTTGTGCGCAAGTGTGACAGCAGATGGGCGCGCGGCACTTAGTGTGACAGGGATATGGGACAAAGTGACATGATTGAATGGAAAGCTAAGTTTTACCCGCAGTCGATAAAATTTTATAACTATTTAATAAACAAATGGTTGTGGTTATGCATCAACCGTTGGCACACATAGTGCTATAGGGATGGCGTGAACAAGGTTTTAGGCATTGATTTGGGAACGACAAATTCCTGTATGGCCATCATGGAGGGCGGAGAGCCGGTCGTGGTGCCCAATTCGGAGGGTGCCCGGACTACCCCGTCGGTGGTGGCTTTTAGCAAAACGGGTGAACGGCTGGTCGGCCAGGCGGCCAAAAGGCAGGCCGTGACCAACCCGCAGAATACGATTTTTTCCGCCAAAAGACTCATTGGCCGCAAGTTTAACGAAGTTCAGGAGGAAGCCCGGAATATTCCTTTCAATATCGTGGAGGGTAAAAATGACGATGCCTGGATTGAATGCCAGTCCGGCGGAAAAACTGAAAAATTCTCCCCGGAGCAGATTTCTTCCATGATCTTGAGCAAAATGAAGGCCGATGCCGAGGCCTACCTGGGGGAAAAGATCACCGAAGCGGTCATTACCGTGCCGGCTTATTTTAACGACGCCCAGCGGCAGGCGACCAAGGACGCCGGGGCCATCGCCGGTTTCGATGTGAAACGCATCATCAACGAGCCAACGGCCGCTTCCTTGGCTTACGGGCTGGAAAAGAAGTCCGATGAGACGATCGCCGTTTACGATCTGGGCGGGGGCACTTACGACATCTCGATTCTGGAGATCGCGGACAGCGTTTTTGAAGTTCATGCCACCAAGGGCGACACGCATCTGGGGGGCGACAACTGGGACACCGCCATCATCGATTGGCTGGTGGAAGATTTTAAAAAGGAAAACGGCATCGACCTCAAACAGGATCCGATGGCCTTGCAAAGGCTCAAGGAAGAGGCCGAGAAAGCAAAAATCGCCCTTTCTTCGGCCCAGCAAACCGAAATTAATCTGCCTTTTATCACGGCGGACGCCACCGGGCCCAAGCACTTGAATGTGACCTTTACGCGGGCCAAACTGGAGCAGCTTTGCGATGACCTTTATGAGCGCACCGTGGGGCCGTTCAAGGCCTGCCTGAAGGACGCCGAACTGGAAGCCGGCGATATCAGCAACATCGTTCTGGTGGGCGGCATGACGCGCAGCCCGAAAATTCTCGAAGTGGCCCATGAATTGGTCGGAAAGGAACCGCATAAGGGGGTCAACCCCGATGAAGTGGTGGCCATCGGCGCTGCAATTCAGGGAGCTGTTTTGAGTGGTGAAGTGGATTCAGTGCTGCTGCTCGATGTTACCCCACTGACCCTCAGCATCGAGACCGAAGGGGGCATCTCGACCGCCATGATCGAGCGCAACACCACCATACCGACCAAGAAATCCCAGCCTTTTTCCACCGCCTCGGACAACCAGCCGAGCGTCGATATCCGTATTTTGCAGGGCGAGCGCCCGATGGCCCGGGACAATAAAATGCTGGGCAATTTCAAGCTCGACGGGATTCCCCCGGCCTCGCGGGGCATACCGCAAATCGAAGTCACTTTCGACATCGACGCCAATGGCATTTTACACGTCTCGGCGAAAGACCTGGGCACGGGCCGGGACCAGAAAATTACCATCAGCGGCTCATCCGGCCTGAGCCAGGAAGAGATCGACCGCATGCGGCACGAAGCGGAGGCCCACGCAGAGGAAGACCGCAAAAGCAAGGAAGCCGTGGAAACACGCAATAAACTGGACAGCGCCATTTACCAGACTGAGAAGCTCCTCAAAGAAAGCGGTGACAAGATTTCCGAGGACAAAAAGGGCCCCATCGAAGCGGTCCTGGCGGAAGCCAAGAAAGCCCTCGAATCCAATGATGTGGATCAGATAAAGGCGGCCTTCGATAAATTGCAAAATGATCCCAACATGGAAGCCGCCGTAAAGGAGATGTATGCCCAGGCCCAGGCCCAGGCCGAGGCCCAGACAGGCACAGCGCCTGGCGGTGGTGGCGATCAGCCAGAGAGGGAAGGCGGCCAGGATTCATCAACCGAGGCCGAAGCCAAGAAACCGGACGATGATGACGTCGTCGATGCCGATTTCGAAATGGTCGATGAGGATAAAAAGTAAATTACTATTTTTTTCGGCAACAAAATTTTCTCATAACTAGCACAAAGCTAACAACCTTAATTAAACGAAATCTAAAACCCTAAAAAAAAGTTAAATAAACGACCCATTATGAAAGTTAATATTAAACCTCTCGGAGATCGTGTTCTCATCAAGGCGATTGAAGAAGACGAACAAATAAAAGGCGGCATCATCATCCCCGATACGGCCAAGGAAAAACCACAGGAGGCCGAGATAATCGCTCTGGGCACTGGGAAAAAGGATGATGACGGCAACGTGATCGAATTTTCCGTGAAGGTGGGCGACCGCGTGATCGTCAGCAAGTATGGAGGAACGGAAGTCAAACTCGACGACGTGACCTATACTCTGGTGCGCGAGGACGACATTCTCGGAATCGTAGAATAACACTTAAAAAAATAATTTAGATAGAACAATCATTATGGCTAAACAAATTCTATTCAGCGAAGCCGCCCGCAGGAAAATTCTCCTCGGCGTGGAACAACTATCCGGAGCCGTCAAGGTGACCTTGGGCCCCAAGGGGCGCAATGTCGTCATCGACAAAAAATTCGGTTCCCCAACCATTACCAAAGATGGGGTAACCGTGGCCAAGGAGATCGATCTTCAGGATCCTTATGAAAATATTGGCGCGCAGATGGTGCGCGAGGTGGCCTCGAAAACCTCCGATAACGCCGGAGACGGCACCACCACGGCAACCATTCTGGCCGAAGCGATCTACCGCGAAGGTCTCAAGAACGTGGCCGCCGGAGCCAACCCGGTTTACCTCAAGAGGGGCATCGACAAGGCTGTAACGGCTGGTGTGGAAGCCCTCGGCGGCCTCTCCAAAAAAGTGAGCAATCGCGATGAAGTGCGCAATGTGGCCACCGTTTCGGCCAATTGGGACACCGAAATCGGCGATATCATTGCCGACGCCATGGATAAAGTGGGCAAAGACGGCACCATCACGGTGGAGGAAGCCAAAAGCATCGACACGAGCCTCGACGTGGTCGAAGGCATGCAGTTCGACAAAGGCTACCTGAGTCCTTACTTCGCCACCAACATGGATGCCATGGAAGCCGTCCTGGAAGACGCCTACATTCTCATCCATGAGAAGAAAATCAGCAGCTTGCAGGATATGCTGCCATTGCTTCAAACCGTGGCCAAATCCGGCAAACCGTTTTTAATCATCGCCGAGGATGTGGAGGGTGAAGCCCTTGCCACCCTGGTGGTGAACAAATTGCGGGGAACCCTCAACGTCTGCGCCGTCAAAGCGCCCGGTTTTGGGGATCGGCGCAAGTCCATGCTTGAAGATATTGCCATATTGACCGGCGGTCGCTGCATCACCGAGGACCTCGGCATCAAACTGGAAAACGTTCAGGTGACCGATCTCGGGCAAGCCAAACGCATTACCATCGACAAGGAGGATACAACCATTATCGAAGGCGGTGGCAAAACCACCGATATCCAGGGACGGGTCAAGCAGATTCGCCGCCAGATCGACGAAACGACCAGCGACTACGATAAGGAAAAGCTCCAGGAACGTCTGGCCAAGTTGGCCGGAGGAGTAGCCGTGATCAATGTCGGCGCTGCCACCGAACCGGAAATGAAGGAGAAGAAAGCCCGTGTGGAAGACGCCTTGCACGCCACCCGCGCGGCTGTGGAAGAAGGCATCGTGGCCGGCGGGGCGTGCCCCTGCTGCGCATTGCCGGCGCCATGGAGAAACTCGATCTTTCCGGAGATGAGGCCATTGGCAGCCAGATCGTCCGTAGAGCGCTGGAATACCCCCTGCGCCAACTCTGCTCCAATGCCGGGGTAGAAGGCTCACTGGTCGTCCAGCACGTTCTCCAAGATAAAGGCAACAACGGTTACAACGTGGCTACCGAAAAATATGAAGACCTCGTTGAGAGCGGTGTGGTCGATCCCACCAAGGTGGTCCGCATGGCTTTGCAATATGCTGCCTCGGTGGCAGGTCTGCTGCTCACCACGGAAGCCATTATCACCGATCTTCCAGAGAAGGATACGCCTGCTCCGGGCGGCGCGCCCGACATGGGTGGCATGGGCGGTATGGGCGGCATGATGTAAGCCGTTCCCGAACGCATAACTAGAGGCTGTCCCAAAAGGGTGATTTTTGCGAGGGGATTTTGAAGAGTGTTCATTTTAGAGGTATTTTCTTTTGGGAGGGGGTGACTTTGCTCTCCTATGACGTTAGGATTCTGGTTTTGGGGTCCGTTTGCCTGGTTTTCTTTGTATGGGCCGACAGTAGGCCTGTGAAAAAGTATTGTCCTTGCTTTTCCGCTCTTTATTTAGGCCGCCGCTTTGGTTTTTAGTTCATCTTGCTGGGCCAGCATCTTGGCCACTTTCCATAGATTGTGCGAGAGGACCGACCAGGCTACGCTGATCGAGCGGTTGGCAAAGCCTTTGCTGCGCAATCGCCCGGCCTGCCAGCGATTCTTCAATACCCCGATCCGCCCTTCGGTGCTGGCCCGGCGCTTTTGCAATTGCCTGAAGTGTGGTTCCTCCATCCGTTTTTTCAACTGCTTCGGATCGCGTGGACAGAGCGCATCGTAGATGCCCTCCTGGGCTAACTGCCGGCGGGCCCGCTGGGAGGCGAATCCCCGGTCCGCGCACATGGCCGCTATGGGTTCGGCTAGGTTGAAGCGGTTCTGTCTTTGCAAACTCTCTTGCATTTGTTCATTTTCGCTTGGCGTCCGGCTGCCGTAGAGTTTCCAGTCCAGCAGGTATCCTTCAACGCTTTCACCCAAAAACAGGGTGTTGCCAAACTCAACCTCTTGGCCCGCTTTGCCTCGCACAATCACCTGCGCATCGGGTTCGTAAACACTCAAAACTTTCTCTGCGTTTTTCACCTGGCGGCCGCCAATGATTCGCTCGTGCGCTTGCTTGATGACCACCGGGATTAGCTCGCTCATGCGCTCCATCCGGGTAAGGATCTGTTGGACCTGTTGGACCTGTTTTTCGCTGTAATCGCTTTGCTCCCAGCAGGCTTGCAATAATTCCCGGTGACTGCGGGCATGCTCCCCGATCCGTTTGAGCAGCTTTTTCATCTGCCTCAAGATACCCTTGCGTTGCCGCGCGCTGTCCTTTCGCCGCCGGCTGTGGGTCATCTGTATGCACAGCCGATTCATCTGCCGAGCCAAGGGCTCCGGTTCGATCGGCATGCGATGGCGCAAACCGGCCTTCTCACGGATCAGCCGGATCGCTTTGAGCAGCACCCAGTCCGTCGGCCAATGAATGTTGACCTCCAAACAGGTGCCGTCGATCAGGCAAATGGTGGTGTCTATCGGCTTGTCCAATCCCACCACCTGCCGGGCCAGATCGGCATCGCCCACAACCTCAGTCAAGGTCCGGTGCAAGGCCCTCAACTGCTCTTCGCTGAAAAACTTCGAGGCCCGTTCCAGGGTGCTCTTGGAGATGCCCCTTATGCCGTCGATATGGCGGACACGACAAAAGTCAGCCAACAGATCGCTGCTGCCCAGAGCCCTCGACAAATGCCGAAACGAAATCCCACCGAGCAGATAACGCAGCGTTTCCATACGCAACGCCTTGAGGGCAAAATTAGCCCGCTTTTGCCGGGCCTTTACACTCATTGGCTGGCCTCTTTCCAAGGCCAGATCAACGCCCTGCGATTTCACCTCCGAATCGATCAGCAGCCGGTCGATACGCTCGATGGTGGCGCGAAAGTTATCGTAATCGAGGCAACGGTCGACCACAGTTAAAGCTGGACGCAGGAGGCATTGGATGGCTATATTTTTCATAGAAAGGGCTATATTGATTTTCGCTAACGCAATTATAGAACCCTTTTTTAGCCGGATCGAGCAAAAAAATGCTCTTTCCGGCTATTTTTATAAACGTCATCCAGTTGACTACAAAATCTTTATATTTTTGGGACAGCCTCTAACTAGAGGCTGTCCCAAAAACCCGAATTTTGCGAATTGAGATATTCGACTCCGAACTGTAAGGGAACGTAAGTCATTCAATTCCGTCAAAAACGCTGTATAAGGCCTCTATTCGTTATAAATATAATCGCGTCAGACAGAGGTCTATGGTAGAATTGTATTTGAATATGCAAAACAAGAGAAAGGCTGACGGTGTTATAGACATCGAAATTGCCCAAAATCCCCTAAAAACGGTCTTTATGACAGCTTTATAAACAAGTTAACTTACTTTAAAACAAATGGTTATAACTTTGGGACAGCCTCTAACTAGAGGCTGTCCCAAAAACCTGAATTTTGCGAATTGAAATATTCGACTCCGAACTGTATGGGAACGTAAGTCATTCAATTCCGTCAAAAACGCTGTATAAGGCCTCTTTTCGTTATAAATATAATCGCGTCAGACAGAGGTCTATGGTAGAATTGTATTTGAATATGCAAAACAAGAGAAAGGCTGACGGTGTTATAGACATCGAAATTGCCCAAAATCCTCTAAAAACGGTCTTTATGACAGCTTTATAAACAAGTTAACTCACTGTAAAACAAATGGTTATAACTTTGGGACAGCCTCTAACTAAAACATAACATTTAACGCAATTAAAAGGGCGTCCCGATTCACTTGGGACGCCCTTTTTATTGCTGGATGCCAGTTGCAGGATGCTGGATTCGAGATGGTGAAACGGCTAAAGCCTGTCTTCCGTCTTCGGCTTCCCTCAATCAACAGGCAGATCGGCCGGAACACTAAAGATACTCTCGTCGTCGAGTCTTTGGAAAAAACGTCTGCCCGGAGCATTGTCCCCAAAAGTCCAAATCCAGCCTGGGGCGTCACCAAACAAGTATTGCCAGCGATAAGTATTCGCGTTGAGGAAGAGCCAATCTTGAAGCCCCAAATCATAGAGAAAAATAGCCTCTACGGTGCTATTCTCAGAAACAAACTGCCACCCATGCTCGTCGTGATAAATCCACGGCCAAAATTCCACGTTGTAATTCAAATACCAAGGTGAGGCCATCCAACCAGGAAAACCATCGATAGGCTGCCCAAGGAAAAGATCGAGGTTTTGCGGCTCGAAAGTAACGGAAGTTCCGCCATTCTGAAGGTTTTCAATAACTGCAAGCGCTGGAGAGCTTTCACCGATATGGAGTAGATTGTGGTCGAGGTATAACCATCTTAGGTGAGTGAGTCCGCTCAGGGCACCGATTTCGCTGATCTGGTTATATCTGAGATCAAGCCAGGTTAGATTCACGGCCGCATCCAGCCCAGTAAGGTCGGCAATGTCATCAAAGGTAGCACGAAGAATGGTTAACGATTCCATGTTGATGACAGATAAGTCACCTGGGGGCAGTTGGAGGGCATAGTTGATGGCTTGCCTGAGATTAAGGTCGGGTATGGTAACGATTGTGGAAAAATCTGTCGGATCGGTCGTGTCGGTTCCGTCGTTAAATTCCCCCAAATTGGTCCGTCCGTCACCATCGAAGTCGTCGCCGGGAAGAACGTCGGCCTGGGTAGTAATGGCATCGCCGGAATCAGCATCGATAATGAAACTCCCCGTAGCAAGCTACGGGGTATCTAAGAAAGAAATTCATGATCACCACAGCATCAATTGTTGCAACTGCTTCTTCGGTTTGCCCTGTTTTCTTACGTAGGCCTCCACACTGGCCCAATCCCCACGCTCCCCTACCGTTCCAACATAATACCCGTCACTCCAAAACTCCCCTCCCCACAGCTTCTCCTTCACCCAAGGTTCGCGCCGAAAGATCTCCCGCGCCGTTATGCTCTTATATTTCTGAACGATTCGCCCGGGTGCTTCTTTCGGATGCGCTCCACACAGCAAATGCACATGGTCTCCATCCATTCCCAGTGCTTCCATCTCTATTTCATAGCGCTCGGCTATCCCAACGCTTGTTTCTTTCAGCACCTCTTGCACCCGCCTTTCCAAGAGCATCTTCCGATACTTCACAGGGAACACCATATGGTAGTGGATCTGCCACACGCAATGGCTCGCGCGCCTCAAATGCTCCCGTTTCTCTTCGCTCATTCATCTCTGTTATAAAGTTACCGCTCCCCGTAGCAAGCTACGGGGTATCTGAAATTAAATCAACAGTTCAAAGGCGTCCGATATGCGGTCACGGTCAGAATCTTTTTGCGGCTCGAAAGTCACCACGGTATAGCCTTGCTGAAGACTTTCAATAACCGCACGCGCTGGTGAGTTTATGGTGAGAAGGAGAAGATTGTGGCTTATATTGAGCCAATGCAGTCCACTTAAACCGCTCAGGGCGCTGATATCGCTGATCTGGTTGTTTTCGAGGCTTAAATTTGTCAGTCTAGTGAGCCCGCTTATGGCGTTGATATCGCTGATCTGATTACAATTGAGGAATATCTCTGTCAGATTCACGGCCGCCTCCAGTCCGGTCAGGTCAGTAATACCGTAGTTAGCATTTAATCGGTATAACCTTCCCATTTCAACGACACTAATGTCATCCGTCGGTGTATGCAGGGTACCGCGGATGGCCTGCTTAAGATTAGCGTCAGGTATATTAACGATTGTGGCAATATCCACCGGGTCGGTCGGGTCGGTACTGTCGCTAAATTCTCCCACATTGATTCGCCCGTCTCCGTCGAAATCGTCACCGGGAAGGACGTCGGCTAGGGTAATGATGGAATCACTGGAGTCAGCCTCGATTATCAACAGTTCAAAGGGGTCCCACATACCGTCATCGTCAGCATCAACTTGCGGCTTAAAATAAACCCCAGTTCCACCATTCTGAAGGTTTTCAATAACTACATGCGCTGGTGAATTCGTAATTAGAAGGAGAAGATTGTAGCTTACAACGAGTTCACGCAGGTTGTCTAAACCGCTCAGAGCACTGATATCGCTAATCTGGTTGTGATTGATTTCTAACCCGTACAGGTCGGTGAGCCCGCTGAGGGCGCTGATATCGCTGATCTGGTTGCGATCGAGATCTAACCTTCTCAGGCCTGTGAGCCCACTGAGGGCGTTGATATCGCTGATTTGGTTGTTACTGAGATTAAGCGTAGTTAGATTCACTGCCGCTTCCAGGCCGGTCAGCTCAATGATGTCATATTGGGAGGCGTGTAGGCTTGTTAGCCGTTTCATATCGACAACGGTCATGTCACCTGTGGAATTACCCAGGGCACGGCGAATCGCCTCTTCGAGATTTGCGTCGGGTATGGGAACGATTGTGAAAAAATCAGTCGGGTCGGTCGGATCGGTGTCGTCGTTAAATTCATCTAAATTGGTCCACCCGTCGCCGTCAAAGTCGTCGCCAGGAAGAACGTCGGCCAAGGTAGTGAGGGTATCGCCGGAGTCAGCTTCGATAATAAACAGTTCAAAGGGGTCCCACATGCCGTCATCGTCGGAATCATTTTGCGGGTCGAAAAAAACGCGAATTACGCTATTCCGAATACTTTCAATAACTGTACGCGCAGCAGAGCCTGGGCTAAGAAATAGAAGATTGTAGCTTACATTAAGAAATCGCAGTCTGCTTAAATTGCTCAAGGCGTTAATATCGCTGATCTGGTTGTAGTGGAGGTATAACCAGATCAGGTTAGTGAGCCCGCTCAGAGCGTTGATATCACTGATCTGATTGTTTTGAAGGTATAGCTCTGTTAGGTTGGTAAGTCCGCTCAGGGCGCTAATATCGCTGATCTGGTTGTTTTCGAGGTATAACTTTTTCAGGTTGGCGAGCCCCATCAGTCCGCTGATATCGCTGATCTGGTTGTTATGAAGGAATATATATGTGAGGCCGGTGAGCCCACTCAGGGCGCTGATATCGCTGAGCTGGTTGCTGTCGATCCTTAACTCTGTCAGTCCGGTGAGCCCACTAAGAGCACTGATATCGCTGATCTGATTGTGGCCTAGGTATAATCTGGTCAGATTTTCAGCTGCCTCCAGGCCGGTCAGGTCGGTTATATTTAAATCTGTGGCCGAAAGGGATGTCAGCGTTTCCATATCCTCCGAGGTTATCTCACCCGTGGGCTTGCCGAGTTCATCCCGGATGGCTGTTTCCAGGGCGCTGTCGGGTATTTCGACGGCTGGGGCGGTGATGGCGCTGAAGGCCAGCAGCAGGCCGGTTAAAAATGTGCTGCCTTTTGGGAAGTGGGAGATGCTTGAATATTTTCCCGGCATTTGGCCGGTTGTTTTGGGGTTTACCAAGATTAGGAAATGCCAATGTAGTTTGGCCGGGTTCCATTGTCAACCTGGGAAGCATTGAATATTGGGGATACAGGTGTCAGGTTTCGGGTGTCAGGACTCGACTCTCCCGTCATCTGTCTCTTAATTAAACCCCATTGTTTCATAAATTCAATCAGATTCAAGACTGTGATCCGCATAAACAAAGGGACTAACGTGCAAAAAAGGTATATTGCTGAACTTCACAAAAAGTGAAGATACAAAAATGGATTGATAGAGCGTTATTATGGTTGTTTATGCCCCATTCAGAAGGTTTTTACTCAATATTTATGAAACAATGGGGTAAATAGTGTTCCTTCTTATTGCCGTTGAAATTTCCTGATTCCAGATTGCGCTCGTGGATTGCCTGGCTGCTGGTGGCTTCGGCTTTTGGGTGGGTGTTTTTCGAGGGGGCCGGCCCGTTGCGCGCGATCTGGCCCAGCGTGGTGACTCTGGCTGTGGCTTTGCTGCTGCGCCGGGTGCTTTTGGGGTTGATGGCGGGAAGCCTGGCCGGTGTCATTATTCTGGCCCAGGGCAATCTGCTGGAGGCATTTGTCTCTTTTTTCCGGGACCACCTCATGCCGTCCCTGCAAAGCCCGTGGAAAATCGGGGCCATCCTTTTTACCTTTATGCTGGGCGGATTTTCCGCCCTGGTGGAAAAGGGAGGTGGCATGCAGGCTCTGGTGAAGGGATTTCTCATCCGCAGCAAGGCGCCGGCCCGGCGATTGCAATGGTGCGCCTTCGGCATGGGAATCGTTTTGTTTTTTGACGGACTGGCCAACAGCATGATGGTGGGCCGCATGATGCGGGGGCCCGCCCGGCGGTGCGGGGTTTCCGCCCCGAGGATGGCCTACCTGGCTGATTCCACCAGTTCGGCGGTAGCCTGCGTGGCCTTTCTCTCGACCTGGATCGCGGTCCAGCTTTCCATGATCCGGGAGGGTTACGCCTTGGCCGGCAGGCTCGATGAGGCGGCCCCCTACGCCCTCTTTTTCAGGTCGATCCCGTATAATTTCTACTGCTGGTTTACCCTCATTTTGCTGGCCGTGTCCATTCACAGGAATTATTTGCCCGGGGCCATGAAAAAGTTCGAAAAAGCGGCCCAGGCCCGCAGGGAGGCCGAGGCCAAGACCGCCAGCGCGGCCGGCGAATTGGAGCAGGACGTGGCCGTGGAGGGGCATTGGCCGAGGGCGGCAATCCCGGTGGCGGCGCTGGTTATATCCTTTTTTTGCGGAATTTATTTTTCCGGAACGGAAACGGCCTGGCCTCTCACGGTGGAGAAACTGGTGGCCGCCTTCGGGGGCGATCATGTAGTCATTGTGCTGGTATGTTCGAGCGCTTTCGGCTCCATAGTGGCTTACCTGCTCTACCCCCGGGGCGAAGGGATGGAACCGCCAGGGCAAGTTTTTCAGGAAGGGGCGCAGGCGCTTTTCGTGCCCATATTAATATTGGTGGGGGCGTGGGTGTTGAGCAGTATTCTGGGGGAATTGAAAGCGGCCGAGGCCTTGTCAGGGTTATTGGCCGGTAACGTGCCATCGGCGCTATTCCCGGCAGTGGTCTTCCTCATCGGCGCTTTAATATCGTTTTCCACCGGTTCGGCCTGGGGAACCATGATACTTCTCATGCCCCTGGCCATTCCCATGGTATTTGCCTATCCTCTGGATTCCCTCACTTTTCCGATACATTCACTGATGCCGGCCGTGGTGGGGGCGGTCTTCAGCGGGGCGGTCTTCGGCGACCACTGTTCCCCCATCAGCGATACGACGATTGTTTCTTCCATCGCCTGCGGGGTGGAGCCGCACGATCACGTGCGCACTCAAATGCCCTATGCCCTCCTGGCCGCTTCAGTGGCGATCCTGGCTGGGTTTGTGGGAACGGGTATGGGTCTTCCCCCGGTGGCGGCATTGGCGGCCGGAGCGGTCCTTTTATGGTTTATGCCAACTTTCCAGGGGCGGCATCAAAGATTAGACGAATCAAATGTTGACAGGGCCAATCCGAGGTAACATTGATTTTTGATTTTTTTGCACATCTAATTTCTTGACCGGTAAATCATCACCCTTAAAGTAAACTACCATCATCTTAAACGTTTAAACTTGCTTGGCTCGGCTCAAAAGCTGGGTTTTCGCTCATTCACACCACAAACAATATCCATTATGCCCGGAAATTGCCTTTTTAAAAAAATAATAATTTCTCTGAGTTTCAGCTGCCTTGCCGCAGCCACCTCCCTGGCGGCTCCAAGCAAACTGCAATCTACCCGCGATACCCTCAAAATCTGGATCGAGACGGAGAAAAAACTGAATCAGGAGGAAGGGGCCTGGGAAAAAGACAGGAGATCGCTGGAGGGCATTATCGAAGTCATAAACAGTGAGATTTCGATTCTAGAGGAAAAAATCGAAAAGAGCCTGGATGAAGTATCCAAAGCGGATGCCAAGCGAGCCGAACTGCTGGAAGAAAAGGATGAATTAAAAAATGCTTCCGCCGTTATCCAGGCCACGATTGCGAAACTGGAAAAAAAAGTGCATGCCATCCACCCGCTTCTGCCGGAACCTTTGAAGATCATCATCACCCCTTTGTATTCGCGTATGCCGAAATCCGAATCGGATGCTGGCAGCAAACAATCCCTTTCCGCCCGCATACAAAACGTGATCGGAATTCTTTCCCAGGTCGATAAGTTCAACGGCAGCTTCTACCTCGATTCCGGCATGCACGAGCTGGAGGATGGCCGAGAAGTAAACATCCAGACCCTGTATTTGGGAATCGCCTATGCCTATTTTAATGTTTCCACGGGGGATTATGCAGGCTACGGCGTTCCCGAAGAAGATGGATGGAAGTGGGTTCAGGATCAAAGCATGGCTCAAGTCATTGATGAAGCCTTGAATGTATATTTGACCCCCCAAAAGGCGAGCTACATCAACCTTCCGATAACCATAAGATAATTAAATAAGAAAGCAAAAGAGATAGAATTTATGAAAAAAGCGCATTGCCTATTATATTTTAATCTTTTTCTGGCCTCGGCGGTTTCTCTGCTTGGCCAGGATTTCCAGGGGGCCTCATCATCCTCGCAAAGAGACCTTAACAGCGCCAATATGAGGTTGGATGAGGCCCGCAACAGAATTGCCGATGAGCGCATCCCCCTTGCCAATGAGAGGAGCCGATTGATGGGGCGGGTCTTGAGCCTGCGCCGGGAAATGGAGCAGGCCTCCCGTTTACGGGATAATAAATCGGTGGATTTGCAAGGGCTGGAACTGGAAATCAAGAAAAGGAAGGATGAAGTATCCTACCTCAAGAGCCTTCTGGGCGACTACATCCAGCGTTTCGAGTCGCAAATCCATATCAGTGAAGAGCAACTTTATCAAGATATCATCAGTTCCGCCATATCCGCTGGGCAAGATACCTCTCTAAGCGAAGAGGAAAAGCTCGTGCGCCAGGTCTCGGTTGTGGATGTGGCTCTGGATCGTATCGAGGAACTGGCTGGCGGTTATATATTTGAAGGCCGCGCGCTATCGCCGGAACCGGAAAAAGTGCTGGAGAATGGCATTATCACACTGGTAGGTCCGGTAGCTCTTTTTTCGAGCAAAAGTTCCAATACGTCCGGCGAACTGGTGAGAACCAAATCTGCCGAGCCATCCGTATATGTCATAGGTGAAGAAGCCGCCGCGGCCATCCGGCAGGTTTCCGAAACCAGGACCGGCGCCATACCCATCGATCCAACCCAGGGTAACGCCAGACTGATAATTAAAACCAAGGAAACCTTTGTCGAGCATGTGCAAAAGGGCGGCGTGGTCATCTATTTTATTCTCGGCCTGGCAGCCTTGGCTTTACTCATCGCCCTGTTTAAATGGTTTGAAATTTCCGGCGTTAAAAGGGCCCGCCCCGAAGACCTGCACGATATCCTCGATTTGCTGCGCAATGAAGACAGTGAAGCCGCTTTGGAAAGGGCTAAAAAAATCAAGGGGCCGGTCGGGCTGCTGCTGACCGACGCGGTCAACAATGCGGCGGAAAGCAAGGATTTGCTGGAGGAAGTTCTTTACGAGCGGCTACTACAGACGCAGCCCAAACTGGAGAGGCTCATCCCCTTTATTGCCGTGGTGGCGGCAACCTCCCCCCTGCTCGGCCTGCTCGGCACCGTAACCGGTATGATCAAAACCTTCAAACTGATCACCGTATTCGGCACGGGGGACGCCCGCTCACTCTCCAGCGGTATTTCCGAAGCGCTCATTACGACCGAGTTCGGCCTTTTCGTGGCCATCCCTTCTCTCATCATCCACGCATTGCTTTTGCGCAAAACCAAAGGGGTGCTGGCCAGTATGGAACAAACTGCGGTGGCCTTCAAGAATGGTCTTGAAACCAAAATATAGGCATGGAAGAAGGATCTTCATTAGCAGATTTCATTAAGGATGCCGAAGGCATCTGGCAGGACGGGGGGCCGCTCATGTACCCACTGGCTGCCCTCGCCTTCGTCATCTATTTTTATGCCCTGGAAATGCTCATTTATTTCCGGCGCGAAGAGTACCGCACCGTGGATGAGCTTACCTGGGAGGGATGGATCCAAAATCCCGGCAAGAGCAAGGGAACCATCGGCGCAATCATCAAATACAGCCAAACGGGCGTAAAAACCCTGCGGGACGTGGAGAGTCGATTTGAGGAAATTAAAACCGCGCACCTGCCCCGGGTTCAGCGCAAGATCATATTTTTAAGCATACTTGTAACGGTTTCCCCTCTCATGGGACTGCTCGGCACGGTGATGGGGATGTTGACCACCTTCAAGGGATTGGCCCACAGTTCGGGACAGGTAATCGACGTTGTGGCCAAGGGTATTTCCGAAGCGCTCATCACCACGCAGACCGGCTTGATTATCGCCATACCCGGCTATATACTTGTGTATATGCTGACCCGGCGCAAACAGGAGCAGGCCGCTTTTCTGGAACGAGTGGAAAGCCTTACCTTGCAGCATTTTACCAGATTACCAAAAAGCCAGCACAAGGCGTTTACCTAAAACAAATTTATCATGGGTCATCGAAGAAATATTACGGGAGGAAACGAAGGTATCGACATCAATATCTCCCCGATGATCGATATGGTCTTCATTCTCCTGATCTTTTTTATTGTGACGACGGTATTTGTGGAGGAGGAGGGCCTCGATGTGAACAAGCCTTCGCCAGGCGGGGCCAACAATCTCGACAATGAAACAGTCGTTTTTCACATTACCAAAAGCGGATCCGTCTTATATGAAGGCAAGGAAATCGGCCTCAGCGGCGTGCGCGCCACAGTGCGCAATAAAATGCAGCGCGAAGTGCTCCCACTCATCTTGGAAGTGGAGTCTGAAGCTCCCTCCGGGCTAATGGTCAGGGTTATGGATGAGGCGAAATTCGCCAAACCAAAGGTCGCCATAAGCATTAACGCAACAAATTGAACAATTTTTCGATATTTTCTAATATTTTGGTCAGAAGCACGTTTTAATAGTAGTGAACATACCCTGCGAACGCCTGATATTGCCCCTGGATGATATAAAATTTAGAGAAATACCTACATGAGTAAGAATAAAGTATATCATCCGCCCAACCTTAACAAAGGCCCATTTCTCTCCTTTGGAGGCGCCTTGGTTTTAACCGCCATGATATTCCTGGCTTTGCCCTTGACTCAATTGCTTTCCAAACTCAACAAAACGGGACCCCATGAGATTGTTACGGAGGCCAGCATACCTCCTCCGCCAGCGCTCCCGCCGGAGCCTCCACCCGAGGAGGAGCCCGAAGAAGAGGAAGAAAAACCGGAATTGCAGGAAGAAATTAAGCCTTTGGATTTGAGCCAGCTTGATGTCGCCCTCAACCCGGGAGTTGGCGATGCCCTAAATGTAGGCAGCGCCATCGGGCAATTCGGGGTAACCCCGGATACCATTGGGATGATGAATATTTTTGAACTAAAAGACCTCGATAACAATCCCCGGCGGCTGGTGGCCATTTCCCCTGTCTATCCCTTTCAATTCAAGAGAGAGGGCATCGAAGGCTGGGTCAAACTGATCGTCATCATCGACGAGCGGGGCAAAGTAATCAAGGCCACGGTTAAAGAGTCCAGCCACCGCGAGTTCGAAAGACCCTCCATCGACGCGCTATTACAATGGAAATTCGAGCCCGGCACGAAAAACGGCAAAGCTGTAAAAGTGCGCCGCATCCAGCCATTGAGCTTCAAACTGAACTAACTTTCCACGCGGTAAAAAAATTTTACACCCTGAAAATAATAAAAACGAACTTACTTGTTGGTAATGAAGAAATTATTTAAACCATTGACCTTATTCACGGCCATCCTGGCGCTCTCATTCACCCAGGCCGGAGGGCAAAATGAAATCATCCCTTTGCGGCCAGATTATTGGTCCGACGAGAAGTTTATTAAAAAGTTTACCTACGGCTATACGCCCAACACGGCCACCGAGCCGAGCATCACGTCGGAGGAGAAAGAACTTTTTGAGATACTCATTCCCCTGATACGTTCGGACATCAATGCGGCCATCATCACGCTGCGCGCCAGCATATTGCCCGAATCAAGCGCGGCTCTCGATTTCACGCTCGGCAATCTCTATTTCGAGAAGGGAGAATTTCAGGGAGCCATTCGGCAATACCTCATCGCCATTCAGAAACTCGAAAATTTCGAGCGCGCCTACAGCCTGTTGGGAAAAGTCCATGTCCGCATGGGAGAATTGGGCAAAGCCGCCCCCTACCTGGTCAAGACCATCGAGCTGGGCGGGGCCGACAGCGATATATACGGGCTGCTCGGGTATTGTTACCTCAACCAGGAAAAAGTCTATTCGGCCTTTTCAGCCTATGAACAGGCGCTCCTCTACGATCCCGACAATAAGGACTGGAAGCTGGGCAAAGCGCAGGCCCTGCTCATACTTCAGAAATGGGAGGAGTCGATCGGAATTTTTGAGGAATTGATCGCCGAAGATCCGGACAAGGCCGATTACTGGCTGCTCCAGGCCAACGCCTACCTCGGCATCCGCAAAACGGCACAATCGGCCGCCAATTACGAAGTTCTGCGCCGGATGAAAAAAGCCCGGCCCGACAGCCTTTTCCAATTGGGCGACATCTACATGAATGAGGGCCTTCCCAATCTTGCCTATCCAGTCTATGTGGAAGCCCTCAGAGCCGATCCCAAGCAAGGCGTACGGCGGCCCTTGATGGTCGCAAGAATCCTGACCGACCGGGGCGTCTGGGACGATGCCTCGCTCTATATCGCCTCCATCAAAAGTACCTTTAACGGCCGCCTGAAGGACGACGAAGAGCTGACCCTTCTAACCATGGAATCCCGCATTGCGCGCGCCATCGGCGATGATGCCAAGGCGGAAGAATTGCTCAAAATGATCATTGCCCGCAATCCCCTGGCCGGGGAAGCGCTCCTGGTGTTGGCTGGGATACAGGCCGATCATGGGAATTTCGAGGAAGCCATCCTGAACTATGAGACGGCGCGAAAAATCGATAAATATCAACGCAGTGCCCTCATGAGTCAGGCCCAGATGCATGTGCGTCAGGCCGAATACGAGGAGGCCATTCCACTGCTCAAGGAAGCTTACGAGCTTGAGCCAGAAGCGCGCATCCAGAAATACATGGAGGCGGTGGAAAATGCCGCTCTATCCAAACGGCTTTTATAAAATAAAAATGGGGTAATTTTTATCCGTGTTTTCCGGCTAGGCTAGGTTGCCGGGAAGCTTTCCAATCGCTCAACTTCCTGGCCATCAGGTAGGCTGAAAAGGAAATCGCGAAACCCGACATCCAGGCGATTCTGAAAATCGATTTGAAAATTCCGGGTATCTTGTCCGGCGCCACCCAATTCAATTCGGCCAGAAACCCAGACACGTTGGGGATGATGCCGATGAACAGAGCGGCAAAGGCAACATAGCTGAACCCTTTTGTATAGGCGTACTCCCCCTCGTTGCGATACAGATCATGCACGTTTAATTGCATTTTGCGGTAAACAAAATAGTCCGCCACCATGATGCCTCCGATCGGTCCGAGCAAGGCGCTGTAACCGACAAGAAAGAGAATGAAGCTTCCTGTTGGATCTGAATAGATTTTCCAGGGAAAAATCAGTATGCCCACGATTCCGGTCAAAACTCCGCCCATCTTAAAACTTATACGCCGCGGCCATAGATTGGAAAAATCGTTCGACGGCGACACCACGTTGGCGGCGATATTTGTCGATAACGTGGCAATGCACAACGAGACAAGGGCGAAGACAATAAGCACAGGCCGATCCAGTTGGGTCATCAATTCAATGGGGTCGGCAATTTCGCGCCCGAAAATGGAAGTCGTGGCACTCGTTACCATGATCCCCACAAAGGCGTAGAAAGTAAATGCCGGCGGCAGCCCCAGCGACTGCCCCACAATCTGGTCCGCCTGCGAGCGGGCATAGCGGGAAAAATCGGGAATATTGAGAGCCAAGGTCGACCAGAAACCGATCATCGCGGTAATGCCCAAAAGTGAAACATCGAAAAGCTCGGAAAAGGATGTAAAACGGCTTGGCTGGTTCCACACCGAGGCGAATCCATCCGAAGCGCCATAGGCCCAGACCAACAGGCCCAGACCGAGAATCAAAAGATAAGGAGCGCTTATGTTTTCCAACCATTTCACGCAATTGATGCCCTTCAGGATGACAGCGATATTCATCGCCCAGAAAATGAGAAAACAGGCGAATTGGCCGGCGGAGATGCCGAGAATGGGCAGGTTGGTTTTGGTGGCGGGGTCGAAACCCATCAGCATGACGGCAACCGCGTAAATGACCGTGCCCCCGATCCAGGTCTGGATGCCGAACCAGCAGCAAGCCACCAGGCCGCGCATCATGGCCGGTATGTTGGCTCCGAGGACTCCAAAAGAGGCCCTTAAAAGGATGGGGAATGGGATGCCGTATTTTGTGCCGGGGCAGGCGTTAAGGGCCAGAGGAACCACCATGATGGCATTGCCGATAAACAGAGTGACCACGGCCTGCTTCCAGTTCATACCCTTCAGAATCAGGCTGCTGGCTATGGTGTAGGTGGGAATGCCGATAGCCATGCCCGCCCACAGGGCCGAAATATTCCAGAAAGTCCACGTGCGCTCTTCTTCGGGAACGGGCGCCAGGTCGCTATTGTAGAGATAACTTTTTTTTATGCCCGGGCGGTTTTCTTCCGCTGATTGAGAAAGTTTAGAGTTATCCAGTTCCTGTAAACCCATGACAGCCACTAAATTGATAAAAGAACAGATATTCTCAAAGGAGGAGAAAACGGAGTTTGTGGATCGGTTTTTACTTACTCATTAATCGGAAAAAGCCGTCGGGGCGGCCCCGGAGGGCGGCGGGCAATTATAGCGTCGCGGCGGCGAACAACTTCTGCGGCCAAGGCCCGGGAGTCATGTCCGAGGACTTCGCCCCCCAGAACCTTCGCATTTCCTGCCACGTAAACCGCCTCGATATTGTCCGCGCTGCACGAGAATACGAGCGTTGCGACGGGATCGTTGACCGGCCCGGTAGCGGGCTTTTGGGGATCGATTATGAGAAAATCCGCGTATTTTCCCTCTGCCAAACTACCGGCTTGAGAGGCAACACCGAGGATTTCGGCAGTCCGGATGGTATGGAGGCGGAGTATATCGATAGGCTGCATTATTTTTGCGCTTTGATGCTTCATGCGCAGCGCATAAAGACCCATGCGCATGTTCTCGAAGGGATCCGCGATATCGGCGCTGGCTTGCCCATCGACTCCCATTCCAACCTTGATACCCATTTCCAAATAGTGGGGTATGTCCGGCAAACCGGAAGCAAGGCGGCCATTTGAAAGAGGATTCCAGATCATGGCCGCTCCCGCAGATGCCGATTTCCTGAGAATTTCTTCATCGGGATGAATAAAATGAGCGAAAACCAGTTTCTGTTTCAAAGCGCCGGTCTCTTCGAACCACGAAAAGCGTTCACCGCCGGTTTCACTCGATGGCGTTTCCAAATAATGAAAATGCATTTCCCATCCCAGTTCATCGGCAATGGCCACCTCTATTTTCAATATTTCTTTATCAAAATGAATCCCGACGCTGTTCAAATTGACCCGGAGGCAACGCTCGGAACCGGCAGTCCCGGCTTTGCGTTTCAAAAAAGCGCCCACATTGGCACGCCCGGAATCCCTTATAGTTTTTCTATCCATGACGTAGGAAAAAACGAAATGGCCACCAGAATCGACGTCAGCCTGGAATTGCTCCAAATAAATATCCTCGCTCACCCCAAAGCGCTGGGAGAAGTCGATCCAGGTGGTAATGCCGTGGCGCAAGTGGTCCAAATCGCCGTGCAGGGCAAAGGCGTACCAATCTCCTTTACCAATATAGGCAGTGTAAGTAAAGTGGAGGCTCGTCAGCCAAGGCCACAATTCGCCATCCGGTTTGAGCCCTCGCCAGGCGCTCTGCCAGGGGTGCGAATGGCCGGACAGAAAACCCGGCATGACGATCTTTCCTTTGGCGTCCACAACGGAAGCGGCTTCAATTTCAGGGCCGGGTTCCCCCTCCCCGATCTTTGCTATGCGGCCTTCGGAATCCACCAGGAGGAATCCAACAAACGATTCCTCTGTCTCATCGGCCTCGGCCAAAGTGACGACCCATGCGTTCTTCACGAGCAGACTATGGGTAGAGCCCACAGTGGGTAGTGTATAAAAAAAGAATGTTATTTTGTATTTTTAGCTGTACAAATAGCGTTAGGCAGTTTATTCTTAGTGCATGGTTACTAAAATTATTAATTGTCGGCACTGTGGAAGTGAAAATATCATTAAATTTGGCAAGACGCCCAACCGCCCAACCATAAACAGCGCTACCGCTGCCATGATTGTGGTAAACAAAGCCGAGAAAACCCCACAGTGAAATACACCGAAGAGCAAAAAGAAATGATCCTTCGAGTCTATCAGGAACGCAGCAGTCTACGCGGTTTACAGCGCGCCTTCGGGGTGAGTCCCAACACCGTTTTGAGTTGGTTAAAAAAAACGACAATCGCTGCGACCGCTCAAAAGCACGATTCTTGCGGCCCGCCGCCATGATGTCATTGAACTGGACGAACTGTGGTCTTTTGTGGGGCGCAAGAGCGATGCCCAATGGGTTTGGATCGCTCTTTGCCGACGCACCCGTCAAATCCTCTCCTATGCCATTGGGCCTCGGGATTGGTATCGTTGTCGGGAACTTTACGAGCGCCTGCCACGGGCCTACAAAAGATGTGCCACCTACAGCGACTTTTGGTCCACTTATGATGAAGTCTTTCCTCATAACCGATCCGTGGGAAAAGAAACCGGTGAAACGGCCCATGTGGAACGATGGAACAATACCCTGCGCCAACGACTGGGTCGTTTCACACGCAAAACCCTCTCCTTTTCCAAGCTTAAGAGTATGCATGAAACCTGTCTGAGACTTTTCATTCATCAATATAATCAAGAATTAGCCACCATTCCTACTTAATACACTACCCCACAGTGATGGAGCCATCCGTCAAAATGAATGCAATTATCGAAAGGAATAATGTCTTATTCTGAAAATTGGGCATTTTAATCATCCAAAATCGGCATCGATGATAATCGCAATTTTACGCTTTTGAAAACAAAACGGGCGGGCAATTCGCCCGCCCGTTATGACTAAGATAGAGGCTGTCCCAAAAGGGTGATTTTTGCGAGGGGATTTTGAAGAGTGTTCATTTTAGTGGTATTTTCTTTTGGGAGGGGGTGACTTTGCTCTCCTATGACGTTAGGATTCTGGTTTTGGGGTCCGTTTGCCTGGTTTTCTTTGTATGGGCCGACAGTAGGCCTGTGAAAAAGTATTGTCCTTGCTTTTCCGCTCTTTATTTAGGCCGCCGCTTTGGTTTTTAGTTCATCTTGCTGGGCCAGCATCTTGGCCACTTTCCATAGATTGTGCGAGAGGACCGACCAGGCTACGCTGATCGAGCGGTTGGCAAAGCCTTTGCTGCGCAATCGCCCGGCCTGCCAGCGATTCTTCAATACCCCGATCCGCCCTTCGGTGCTGGCCCGGCGCTTTTGCAATTGCCTGAAGTGTGGTTCCTCCATCCGTTTTTTCAACTGCTTCGGATCGCGTGGACAGAGCGCATCGTAGATGCCCTCCTGGGCTAACTGCCGGCGGGCCCGCTGGGAGGCGAATCCCCGGTCCGCGCACATGGCCGCTATGGGTTCGGCTAGGTTGAAGCGGTTCTGTCTTTGCAAACTCTCTTGCATTTGTTCATTTTCGCTTGGCGTCCGGCTGCCGTAGAGTTTCCAGTCCAGCAGGTATCCTTCAACGCTTTCACCCAAAAACAGGGTGTTGCCAAACTCAACCTCTTGGCCCGCTTTGCCTCGCACAATCACCTGCGCATCGGGTTCGTAAACACTCAAAACTTTCTCTGCGTTTTTCACCTGGCGGCCGCCAATGATTCGCTCGTGCGCTTGCTTGATGATCACCGGGATTAGCTCGCTCATGCGCTCCATCCGGGTAAGGATCTGTTGGACCTGTTTTTCGCTGTAATCGCTTTGCTCCCAGCAGGCTTGCAATAATTCCCGGTGACTGCGGGCATGCTCCCCGATCCGTTTGAGCAGCTTTTTCATCTGCCTCAAGATACCCTTGCGTTGCCGCGCGCTGTCCTTTCGCCGCCGGCTGTGGGTCATCTGTATGCACAGCCGATTCATCTGCCGAGCCAAGGGCTCCGGTTCGATCGGCATGCGATGGCGCAAACCGGCCTTCTCACGGATCAGCCGGATCGCTTTGAGCAGCGTGCCCGCTACATCCTTGAGCAGCACCCAGTCCGTCGGCCAATGAATGTTGACCTCCAAACAGGTGCCGTCGATCAGGCAAATGGTGGTGTCTATCGGCTTGTCCAATCCCACCACCTGCCGGGCCAGATCGGCATCGCCCACAACCTCAGTCAAGGTCCGGTGCAAGGCCCTCAACTGCTCTTCGCTGAAAAACTTCGAGGCCCGTTCCAGGGTGCTCTTGGAGATGCCCCTTATGCCGTCGATATGGCGGACACGACAAAAGTCAGCCAACAGATCGCTGCTGCCCAGAGCCCTCGACAAATGCCGAAACGAAATCCCACCGAGCAGATAACGCAGCGTTTCCATACGCAACGCCTCGAGGGCAAAATTAGCCCGCTTTTGCCGGGCCTTTACACTCATTGGCTGGCCTCTTTCCAAGGCCAGATCAACGCCCTGCGATTCCACCTCCGAATCGATCAGCAGCCGGTCGATACGCTCGATGGTGGCGCGAAAGTTATCGTAATCGAGGCAACGGTCGACCACAGTTAAAGCTGGACGCAGGAGGCATTGGATGGCTATATTTTTCATAGAAAGGGCTATATTGATTTTCGCTAACGCAATTATAGAACCCTTTTTTAGCCGGATCGAGCAAAAAAATGCTCTTTTTGGCTATTTTTATAAACGTCATCCAGTTGACTACAAAATCTTTATATTTTTGGGACAGCCTCTAAGATAACCTGATTTTAAAACTTGTAGGTAAAGGCAACCTTGCCGTTGATATCCGGGGCTTTGAGGAGCAATGAGTTAGCTCCGAATATGGGATCCGCGCCATAGAAAACATCTTCATTGGTGAGGTTTTCAATCGTTACCAGAACATCCCATTTTTCACGGCTAAAGGACACATTTGCTCTCATGGAAACAGTTGAGGGCAAGACCAGATTGCGGTCCCAATTGTGATAATAGGAATCACGCCAGTGCGCCCCGACGCCAAAACCCCATCCGTTTTCAAACCTGAAGCTGCCATATATGTTGGCCGAAACTTCCGGAAAGCCATTCAGGATCAGATTCGGATTGTTGGCTGGCCTCCCATTCGAGCCTTCGCCCCCAAAATGAACAAACAGACCGCCAGCCCAGAGCGGCAGCCAGTAACCGTTGTCGGTATCGGCAAAACGGAAACCGGCCGGTTCCCTGCGATTGGTCCGCGATGCGGTTGTCGAGGCGATCAGGGTGAAGACCTCGTTGGGTGACCAGGTCAGTTCTGCCTCGAAACCTTTCGAGCGAATCTTGGCGACTTCACCCGATCTCGAATCGATGCGGGTTTTATCCCAGTGGTAACCGGCAAAAGTCATAAACAGTGTCTTATTCAGCCCCTGTATTTTTACCCCGGCTTCATAGAGTTCCGAATCGGCGAAGTTTTGGTCGTTATTAAAGACGCCGTCAGTTTCACTGATGGCTGCCGTCACGGCCCCGCCTTGAGTGGAATTGAAAGCGGTGCCCAATTGGGCAGATGCGTAGAGGCTGACTCCCTTGGCAACGTGGAATACCGGGCTGGTGCTAGCCATCCAGTAAAAGGTGTTGTCATCATTCAATGTTTCGCCTCGACTGCCGCTTCTTTCGATCTCGTTGGGCACACCGGCTTCCCAACTGGCAAACTCGCCCCGAAGGGAATTGATCCAGATAATGTTGTCTCCAATTCTGCTGGTGGAAAATCCAAACACGCCCGCCTGAATCATTTTAGAGTCGGAGTTGGCCGAAAGGTTGCTGGCCCAGAGGTTGCAGCCTTCCTCAGGGCAAAACCCGAGTTCTACGTCTGGCGTTGGGCCGAACGGGATAGGTGGAACAACATTGCGCTGGGGACCGGTTTTAAGTTTGGAATTGGCCGATATTTCCCTGCGGGTGATATCCCGTCGAGCAAATGGCTCGGCGTCGAAATCCTGTAGTTGCTTGGCATTTAGATACCTGACGGAGGTTCCCAGAACAATGTCGTTGTTGTCTCCCAAGTTGAATTCAAAGGTGACCTTATCTTCAATAACCAGTTGATCGATAGCAAAGGAATAACCGTAACTGGAAACCTTGTAGGTCGTCAGGTATTCGAGAAGAAACTTGTTTTTGATAACAAGATCAGGATTCCTGGTATTTTCATAGTCGAAAAAGATGAGCAGATCCTCTGAATCGGCCACATCAGCGGGATCGGTCAGAACGGTCTTACCATCAATATTTTTGGTAAAGACCGTCCCGCCGGCATTCAAATAATTTTGGGTATAAGCATAACCTTCTTCGTCGAGGTCCTCGAGGAGAGCGATTACTTCGGCGGATTGGCCAGAGCCATCGACGAGGTCTCTCGGCACCACGAGGGCTGAATTAAAATAAGGGTTAGGTCCCTCAGGATCAACTATGGGATCGAAGATGGGATCGAAGTTTTCTCTTAGGCTGTGGTTCGTTATATTGAAGACCGGTATGAAGGGTGTGTCGATCTTCGGGAATGTGTTATCCCAGAGAGCACTGGTTGCATCGCGCGGCTCGCCGATAATGTAGTTACCATTATTGATCAGATCCTGGGTGATGCGGTTCCAACCTGGGTTCTCGTTGCTGTTGAAGTTGAAATACTCACCTCCGAAAAAGATTTTTACGTCATCTTTCAGCTTCATTTTCATGGAAGCGTAGATGGAGATGAAATCGTTGTTCAAATCATCGTAATAGCTGCCGCTCTGTTGCGCGGTCAGGGAGATGCGGTAGGCTGCCGGTTTGCCGGCAAAAACAAGGGGGCCGCCAATATCGGTCTGGAACTTGAAGTGTTCATAAAAGCCCACTTCCGCTTTCACGCTCCCGCGAAACTTATCGAAATAGGGGGACTTGGGCACCTGGTTGACGTAGCCTCCAGCCTGGGTGGGGCTGAAATGGGCAGGCGCGGGGCCTTTCACCACATCAAGGGCTTCCATGGAACCAAAGGAAACCGGCATGTCGTTGCGGTTATAAGCGCGCAGCATTCCATTGAAAAAAGTGCCCGACAGGTCGCCCCGCATAAAGGGGGTCCCGGGAAGGCCGTAATAGTTCACCCGCTGCATGCCGGCCCCGATCTTGTCGAGATCGTGGTAGTCCGTGATGTTAAACTGTTTCATCATTTCGGGGGTGAGAACAGTGACGGAGCGGGGGATGTCCAGCACGTTCATGCTGCCGTAAACCGAATCCACCGGTCTTGAGGTTGGATCCATGGTTCCGGAATCTTCCACTCCGGATTCTTCGGCGATGAATTCTTCCAGTTCTGTCAGCTCTTCATCGGATTGGGCAAAA
Source organism: Opitutales bacterium (assembly GCA_965226205.1). GTDB lineage: Bacteria > Verrucomicrobiota > Verrucomicrobiia > Opitutales > UBA2987 > JAJFLU01. The sequence goes on from CBDDCJ010000023.1 coordinate 55,500, forward strand.
TTGTTGCTGATGCCTAGCAACAACGACAAGGAAATCACAAAGATAACCCTGAGGTAGGTATTTGATTTGATGTCTTTTTTCATAGTTGAATGCAGTTTAGATGGGTTTGGTTGGTTGTTTGATTAATTTTGAATAAAACACCCTTTGCCCGTAGTAAGATTGCGGGATTTATGGGGTTGGGAACTATAGCTAAAAAGGGTAATCGGCACACACTATTTAGCCTGGGTGCTGCGGTTTCTCACCGCAGCCCTGAGCCAGGACATGGACTCTATTAGGGTATTTTCATAGCAATCAGTAAATAATAGCTGATAATGTATTAAGTAGGAATGGTGGCTAATTCTTGATTATATTGATGAATGAAAAGTCTCAGACAGGTTTCATGCATACTCTTAAGCTTGGAAAAGGAGAGGGTTTTGCGTGTGAAACGACCCAGTCGTTGGCGCAGGGTATTGTTCCATCGTTCCACATGGGCCGTTTCACCGGTTTCTTTTCCCACGGATCGGTTATGAAGAAAGACTTCATCATAAGTGGACCAAAAGTCGCTGTAGGTGGCACATCTTTTGTAGGCCCGTGGCAGGCGCTCGTAAAGTTCCCGGCAACGATACCAATCCCGAGGCCCAATGGCATAGGAGAGGATTTGACGGGTGCGTCGGCAAAGAGCGATCCAAACCCATTGGGCATCGCTCTTGCGCCCCACAAAAGACCACAGTTCGTCCAGTTCAATGACATCATGACGGCGGGCCGCAAGAATCGTGCTTTTGAGCGATCGCAGCGATTGTCGTTTTTTTTAACCAACTCAAAACGGTGTTGGGACTCACCCCGAAGGCGCGCTGTAAACCGCGTAGACTGCTGCGTTCCTGATAGACTCGAAGGATCATTTCTTTTTGCTCTTCGGTGTATTTCACTGTGGGGTTTTCGCGGCTTTGTTTACCACAATCATGGCAGCGGTAGCGCTGTTTATGGTTGGGCGTCTTGCCAAATTTAATGATATTTTCACTTCCACAGTGCCGACAATTAATAATTTTAGTAACCATGCACTAAGAATAAACTGCCTAACGCTATTTGTACAGCTAAAAATACAAAATAACATTCTTTTTTTATACACTACCTAATAGCTATTGGCTATGGCCTGAAACCTAATTTATTTTTCATTCTTGCCAAGAGAAAAATGAAAATTTTTCTCAAGATTATATCCATTGCGGTATTTAGCCCCATGGGAGTCATGGCATTCGCCGCCCTGCGGGTGACCGTAATTCATCCCTGCCTAGGTAGAGGCTGTCCCAAAAACCCGAATTTTGCGAATTGAGATATTCGACTCCGAACTGTAAGGGAACGTAAGTCATTCAATTCCGTCAAAAACGCTGTATAAGGCCTCTTTTCGTTATAAATATAATCGCGTCAGACAGAGGTCTATGGTAGAAAGGTCTATGGTAGAATTGTATTTGAATATGCAAAACAAGAGAAAGGCTGACGGTGTTATAGACATCGAAATTGCCCAAAATCCCCCAAAAACGGTCTTTATGACAGCTTTATAAACAAGTTAACTTACTGTAAAACAAATGGTTATAACTTTGGGACAGCCTCTAGGTAATGGAATGCAGGTTGCGCCACACTCGAGCGCCTCTGTAAAGAGTTTGGCAAGTGGCAGAAAATTAGTTCCAATCAATCCACTCTTTCCCATAATCACATCAAACAGATATGAAATATGACCCTCCAAGGATTGCCTGCCGATTACATTGAGCGACTGCGAAAATTCGATACCCCGACGATTTGCAACGTCATAGAACTTTTCGATATCCGCCCCCGCCATGCCGGTTATATGGACAGCCGAATCAAGGCATGTTTCCCAGAGATGCCCCCGGCGGTTGGATACGCCGCCACGGCCACTTACCGTTCCGCCGCCCCGCCCCCCAAAGGCGATGTTTATGCTTCTCTCGACCAACAAGCAGCTACCTTCGGGGAAGTTCCGGGCCCGCCCGTGGTCGTCATCCAGGACCTTGACGATCCAGTCGCAGCGGCTTCCTTCGGAGAAGTCATGTGCACGATGTATAAAACCGCCGGGGCGGCTGGCTTGATCACAAGCGGCGCGGCGCGGGACCTGGATCAAGTCCGGGCCATAGGATTTCCCGCCTTCAGCAACGGAGTCATTTGCGCCCACGGTTACTGCCATTTAATCTCGCTGAACATTCCCATCCATGTGGGTGGCATGGCCATCTACCCCGGCGATCTTATTCACGCCGATTGCAATGGGGTGACCACGATTCCCCATGAAATCGCCTCCCAGGTTGCGGATATAAGCGCCGATTTCGTCGCCGCCGAAAATATTATCCTCGATTATTTAAAAGGGGAGACTTTCGAACCGAAAGGTCTGGCCGAAGCTAGGGCAAAATTTGAGGAACGGATGAGAGCGCTTAAGGAGCAAGCAGCTTCTCTAATTAGAGGCTGTCCCAAAAACCCGAATTTTGCGAATTGAGATATTCGACTCCGAACTGTAAGGGAGCGTAAGTCATTCAATTCCGTCAAAAACGCTGTATAAGGCCTCTATTCGTTATAAATATAATCGCGTCAGACAGAGGTCTATGGTAGAATTGTATTTGAATATGCAAAACAAGAGAAAGGCTGACGGTGTTATAGACATCGAAATTGCCCAAAATCCCCTAAAAACGGTCTTTATGACAGCTTTATAAACAAGTTAACTTACTGTAAAACAAATGGTTATAATTTTGGGACAGCCTCTAATTAGTTCAGAGTAGAGATCAGTACAGGCTGTTGCGATGTAATGATCCGAAGCTCTGCAATTCATCCCCGGTCGAAGTATAGGAGTAAATACGACGGTATTTTCGTTGCCTCGATATTAATTCTGGCAATCCCTCCCGGCAGTTGGGCGCAATCGGCTGGCACCGGTGTCATTAACGGGGTGGACGAAATGGGAACCCGCAGAATCGTTTCACTCGTGCGAACGGATTTGCCGCCGCAAATTGACGGAATACTAAATGATCCCTCTTGGTTAAAAGCGCCCGTAATTTCCAATTTTACCCAAGTCAGACCGAATGAAGGCCATGCGCCATCGGAAAAAACCGAAATTCGCTTCCTCTATGATGCGAACTTCATATACATCGGAGTGCGCGCCTTCGACTCGGAGCCGGAAAAGATTGTCGCCCGCTTGATGCAAAGGGATATCAGCCTCCGTTCGGAGGATCGCATCAGGCTCACCTTCGATACGTTTCTGAGTCACCGCAACGGTTATTATTTCGCCATTAATCCGCGTGGCGCGAGACGGGACGGCCTGGTGGACCCCAACGCGGGCCGCGGCGGGTACGAGGCCGATTGGGATGGCATTTGGTACGGCAAATCAAAAATTGATGAGGAAGGTTGGACGGCGGAAATCGCCATACCGGCCAAAACCCTCAATTTCAACCCCGCCAACGATACCTGGGGTTTCAATGCGGAGCGCGATATCCAGCGCAACAACGAGAAGGTTCGCTGGGCCACCCCCGCCAGGAACAAAAGGGTGACCACCATGAACGATGCCGGCATTCTCCAAAATCTACACGGGTTGAATCAGGGCAAAGGCATTGATTTCATTCCATTTTCCAATTTCCGTTACAAACGCGACAGTGTGGCCGGCACAGGTAAATTTGAGTTGGAGCCGGGTTTCGATTTATTTTACAAAATCACGCCCGCCATCACGGCCGCCTTTACCTTAAACACCGACTTTGCGGAAGCCGAAGTCGACGACAGGCGAATCAACCTCACCCGTTTTCCCCTATTCTTCGCCGAGAAACGCGCTTTCTTTTTGCAGGACGCGACCATTTTTCAATTTGCCGACATCAATCGCTCCCCCCTGCCCTTTTTCTCCCGCCGCATAGGGCTCAACGAAGACCGCGAAGAAGTGGACATCATTGCCGGAGTAAAAGTCACCGGGCGGGCCGGGCGCGTAAATTTTGGGCTTCTCAGCATACAGGTCGATAAGTTCAAAAACCTCGAATCGAAAAACCTCTCCGTGGCCCGAGCCACTGTCAACCTATTTGGGGAGTCCTATATGGGTTTCATTGCCACCCATGGCGACCCGACAACCAACGATGAAAATTTGCTCTACGGATTCGATTTCAATTACCGCAATTCCGATTTCAAGGGCACCGGGCAAATCGTCGAAAGCAACATCTATTATATGCAATCCGATTCCACCGGACTTACCGGGGACGAATACGCTTTCGGCGCGGAATTCGCGTATCCCAACGATAAATGGGATATCGGAGTCGAATTCACACAAATCGGAGAGAATTTCAATCCCGCCATAGGATTCGTCAGCGAAACCGGCACGCGCCAATACCTCTCCTGGCTCCGGCGCACCTGGCACCCGCAAAAACTGGATGATTTTTATTTTGATGGATTCGGACGCATTCGCACGCGATTGGACGGCTCCATTCTCGATCGCGAAATCTGGATTCCTCAAATCGGTTTTGAAACCTTGAATCAAGATGAGGCATTCGTAGTGCCCATCTTTAACCAGGAACAACTATTCGAGCCCTTTGAAATTATCGACGGTGTCTTCATCCCCGTTGGCAATTATCATTTCAACCGTTTCCGGGCCGAAGTAATCTTTTCCGATGCGCGCAAACTGGGCGGCTTCATGGCAGTTGAGTTCGGCGATTTTTTCAATGGAGACTGCACAGAATTCGTTGCCAATGTGGGGTGGCGCCCTTCCCCACATTTCAACTTCAGCGCGGAGTACGAAACCAATATAATCAGCCTGCCCCAAGGCGATTTCACCATCAAGGTGGTGCAGATCGATTTCAATATCCAGTTCTCCCCCAACCTGGTCTGGAACATTACCAACCAATGGGATAACGACTCCAATGAATTCGGCCTCAACAGCCGCATCCGCTGGACAATCAATCCAGGCCAGGACCTCTTCATCGTATTCAATCAAGGCGTTGACACCTCCAACAATCGCTGGCATCCCATCGAAACCGAATTCAGCGCCAAACTAGCCTGGACCTTCAGATTCTAAAATATTTCACAAAACTACGGATAACAAAAAAATTTCCATCCCTCTTTAATAATTACAGTTATCCGTGTTTATCCGTGTAATCCGTGGTTAAAATTCCCCCCACCCAGCATCCTTTTTTAATAAATGAAAGCGCGCAATATAACGTTATTTGCCAGAGGTCTGAAATTTCCGGAGGGACCTGCTTTCGATCGCCGGGGAAACCTCTTTGCGGTTAATATTGACTCCGCGGACATTTCCAGAATTTCACCGGACGGAAAAGTCGAAACCTTCGTCAACACCGGCGGGGTGCCTAACGGAGCGAGGTTTCATGCCAATGGCGACCTCTATGTGGCCGACCGGGTAAAAGGCATCATCGCGATTTCCCCGCAGGGACAAATCCACACCATCGTCGATAATTACGAGGGAAAGGCATTTAACGGACCCAACGACCTCATCTTTGATTACGATGGAAACCTCTACTTCACCGACCCCCACGGCTCCCATGTGGAGAACCCCATCGGCAAAGTTTACAGGGTATCGGTTGCGGGCGAAATAAGTCTGCTGGCCGAGGGCCTGGCTTATCCCAACGGGTTGGTAATCTCCGCCAACGGAAGTGATTTACTGGTCGCGCTAACGGGTAAAAACCGCGTTAACCGCTATGTTGTGGATTCCCAAGGCATCCCCATTAGAAGGACCATTTTCGTGCAATTATCCGGGGGCTGGGGACCGGACGGCATGGCCCTGGATGTGGACGGAAATCTCTACATCGCCCACGTCGGCGAGGGATATATTCTCATTCTTAACAAAGATGGAGACCTCCTGGAAAGGATTCCGGTGGGCGGAAATCGCCCCACCAACCTCACCTTCGGTGGACCGGAGCGGAAAACGCTCTATATTACCGAAGCGGATACCGGCTCGGTCTTCCGAGTCGATGTCGAAACCCTAGGCCTGCCTCTTTTTGGATAGAAATCCGGTAGTGTATAAAAAAAGAATGTTATTTTGTATTTTTAGCTGTACAAATAGCGTTAGGCAGTTTATTCTTAGTGCATGGTTACTAAAATTATTAATTGTCGGCACTGTGGAAGTGAAAATATCATTAAATTTGGCAAGACGCCCAACCATAAACAGCGCTACCGCTGCCATGATTGTGGTAAACAAAGCCGCGAAAACCCCACAGTGAAATACACCGAAGAGCAAAAAGAAATGATTCTTCGAGTCTATCAGGAACGCAGCAGTCTACGCGGTTTACAGCGCGCCTTCGGGGTGAGTCCCAACACCGTTTTGAGTTGGTTAAAAAAAACGACAATCGCTGCGATCGCTCAAAAGCACGATTCTTGCGGCCCGCCGTCATGATGTCATTGAACTGGACGAACTGTGGTCTTTTGTGGGGCGCAAGAGCGATGCCCAATGGGTTTGGATCGCTCTTTGCCGACGCACCCGTCAAATCCTCTCCTATGCCATTGGGCCTCGGGATTGGTATCGTTGCCGGGAACTTTACGAGCGCCTGCCACGGGGCCTACAAAAGATGTGCCACCTACAGCGACTTTTGGTCCACTTATGATGAAGTCTTTCCTCATAACCGATCCGTGGGAAAAGAAACCGGTGAAACGGCCCATGTGGAACGATGGAACAATACCCTGCGCCAACGACTGGGTCGTTTCACACGCAAAACCCTCTCCTTTTCCAAGCTTAAGAGTATGCATGAAACCTGTCTGAGACTTTTCATTCATCAATATAATCAAGAATTAGCCACCATTCCTACTTAATACACTACCAGAAATCCTATTGCTTTTCAAAAGCTGCCACAGCTAATCGAGTTTAATCGGCTTCATCCACGACCGGATTCTCCAGCCGCCCGATTTTCTCGATTTCGATCACCACATGGTCGCCCGCCTTGAGCCAGCGAGGTGGTTTTGCCGCCATTCCCACCCCGTGCGGAGTTCCCGTCATAATAACCGTGCCCGGCTGCAGAGTCGTGCTTCCACTGAGAAACTCTATCAGTGCGGGAACATCGAAGATCATGTCGCTGGTATTCCAATCCTGCACCACCTCGCCGTTGAGAATGGTCTTTATGGAGAGGGCATTGGGGTTGGGCACATCGTCGGGCGTCACCAAACAGGGGCCAAGCGGGCCAAAGGTGTCAAAACCCTTGCCGCGGCACCACTGGCCTCCACCAAAATCTTTTTGCCAATCGCGCGCGCTGACATCATTGCCACAGGTATATCCGAGAACGTAATCGAGAGCATTTTCCCGGCTCACGTTCTTGCAGGTTTTGCCGATCACAACGGCAAGCTCGCACTCATAATCCACCTCGTTGCTTTTAAGATGAGTGGGTAAAACAATCGCCTCCTCCGGGTTCAGCAAGGTACTGGGGCCCTTCATAAAAAGAATGGGAAATTTTGGCAGGGCCGACCCCGTTTCCTCAGCGTGCCGCCTGTAATTGAGTCCGATGCAAAGGATGCAGACCGGTTCAACCGGGGCCAGCGTCTTAGCGACATCAACCCTCTGTTCGGTCACAGAAAAGTCGCCAAAAATATCATCCTCAATCAAAAACGCATCACCATCATCTTGAAGGGAAGCGAATCCCGTATTTCCAGCCGTATCTATAAAACGAATGATTTTCATAACTTGGTTTTTAACAAATGAAGCCCGGCCCATGTTTAAATTTCAGCCGGACGCTGTTATCTATTATATTGAATTACCCCGGCAGCAAATCAACCGAATTTGAAATTTCAATTATCGTACGCGTTATTAGTCAATAGCCATTTCACCCTTGGAGACCCTTCCCTTATCCTTGCCGGTGTCGGAGAATATTGCAAATTTGCCTTATAGCCACCAGTTTCCAGGTGCGATAGGCCCCTACAGGGTTTCTGGCAAATCAGGTGCAAGTTTAGTATAAGTTATAGGTAAAGGTATGAAATTAATACTTTTACCGTTGCCTAAATATTTACACAATATGTTGGTTTTCAACATGGTGCCCGAGGGGGGACTCGAACCCCCACGCCTTTCGGCACCAGATCCTAAATCTGGCGTGTCTGCCAATTCCACCACCCGGGCTTTAGCTTCATTTCATGCTGTGTCATTTAGCGTTCAAACGCTACTTTCTATCTAATATCTGCGTTTATCTGTGTCATCTGCGGTTTTATAAATCATCAAGGCTGAGTCAAGGGAAAGCCTGATCCAGCTCATTCCTCTTTTTGCATTTACTCCGGGCTTTAGATGGCTTCCATTGTTTTCATGAAAATGAAGAGAACTTTGGTTAAGGAGGCTCTGGGGAGGGATTCGCCCATGGATTCGATTCTGGTCAAGGGTTGGGTGCGGACGCGGCGCGACTCGAAGGCTTTTTCCTTTGTCGAGGTCAATGACGGTTCCTGCCTGAAAAACATTCAGATCATTGTCGATGCCACGCTGCCCGTTTATGAAAAGATCGAAAGTATCACCACGGGCGCCGCTGTCAGCGTGACTGGCAGGCTGGCGGCATCGCAAGGCAAGGGCCAGAAGTGGGAGATTCAGGCTACGGACATGGAGGTATTGGGGACCGCCAATGTCACTTATCCGCTACAGAAAAAAGGCCACAGCATGGAATACCTGAGGGAGATCGCCCACCTGCGCCCGCGTTCCAACCTGTTCGGGTGCGTCTTCCGGGTGCGCAGCCGGCTGGCTTTTGCGGTCCATCAATTTTTCCAGGAAAAGGATTTTTTCTATGTCCACACACCCATCATTACGGCCAATGACTGCGAGGGCGCAGGCGAGCTATTCCGGGTCAGCAGTCTCGATCCGAAAAATCCTCCCCTCGACAAGGGGGAAGTCGATTTTTCCAAAGATTTTTTTGCCCAGCCTACTTATCTGACGGTCAGCGGACAGCTTGAGGCGGAAATCATGGCCACCGCTCTTTCCAATGTTTACACCTTCGGCCCGACTTTTCGGGCGGAAAACTCGAACACCTCCCGCCACGCCAGCGAGTTCTGGATGATCGAGCCCGAGATGGCTTTCTGCGATCTCGATGGCAATATGGACCTGGCCGAAGAATTGGTTAAAATACCTCATACGCGATATCCTGGAAAATTGCCGGGAGGACCTCTCCCTCTTTGCCCGCTTCGTAGACAAGGGATTGTTGAACCGGCTTCAATTTGTGGTGCAACGGCCTTTTAAACGGGTCGCTTACGACCGGGCGATCGAGCTTTTGCAGAAATCGGGCAAAAAGTTCGAATATCCGGTGGATTACGGGGCCAACTTGCAATCGGAGCATGAGCGCTATCTGACGGAAGTTCATTTTAAGCGCCCGGTCACGGTTTTTAATTTCCCCAAAGAGATCAAGCCCTTCTACATGAGAGCCAATGACGACGACAAAACGGTTGCCGCGATGGACCTTCTGGTGCCGAATATAGGGGAAATCGTGGGTGGCAGCCAGCGCGAGGAACGGCTTGATGTTCTAGCCCAAAACCTGCAAAAGCACGGGCTCGACGCCAAGGAATACTGGTGGTACCTCGAATTGCGCCAATACGGCACGGCCGAGCACAGCGGTTTCGGCCTCGGTTTCGAGCGTATGCTCATGTTTGTCACCGGCATGGGCCAATATCCGCGATGTCATTCCCTTTGCCCGAACCCCCGGGAATGCCGGGTTTTAGGGATCGCGGGAACGGATCAATTCCCGTCCCCAACAAGGCAAAAAGCCGATTGGTGGAACCGCCGGGAATGCGGCAGGTCTCTCCCACCACTCAAAAGGCATTTCGATTGCAACCATTGATGGCCAGCGGGTGTTATTAATTTATTGTCCTGAAGTGTCTAATTGGATTAAAAACTGTAGAAAATCGGAAGGTGAAGATTTCCGGGTCCGGTAGGCTTCGGCCATTATCCCTGGTTTTAAAATCGAAAAGAATGCGTAAGCTGGCATTGAGCCATGAATAATCAGGACAAACAACCAAGACCGGGAGGTGGCAAAAAACGCCGCATTATCCATTGGAATCCTGAAGAGGAAGAGGCTGGGCAATCCAATGCGGACTCCAAAAACCGCGGTCCTATGTTTTTTCTGCCGGTATTTGCCGGACTGCTGATATTTGGCGTTCTGGCCTTTGCCGGCCTGAAATATTTCACCAAGAGCCCGGAGGGAATGCCCACCGGAAACAATTCGGGCGTTCCTGCGATGGCCAACACGGCAAATGGCGCAGAGCAAAGATTTGTCAGCCCGCAGAGCGTACAGAGGAAGATGGACCGGTTGAAGGTGGAAATCACCGCCATCCGCAAAGTGACGGACGATCATCCGGCCTTGATTAGAAACCTCGTGACCATGGAAACCGCTTTCGACAAGGGGAACAAAAACTATATGGCCGGCCAATATCGAGAGGCTATGAGGTTGCTGGAAGAGGTGGAGGGATTGATAGCGGATCAAAGGTCCCTCATCACCCTGCAAATTGAAGCCAAGACCGTCCACGACAATTTCCTCAATCTGATCGAGGCGAGTGAAGCTGGCCGCGCCCTGGCCCCCGTTTGAGTTCGAGAAAGCCGCCACCATCGGCAGCGAGGCGGAGATCCATCTGTCCAACGGCGCATTTACCGAAGCCATCCTGTCCTTCAAAGCGGCTTTGGAAACCATCCGGGAAATGGACGACATCTTCTACGCTCACCTTGCGGAAATGGAGTTGAGCGGCAAAAAAGCTTTGCACAAGGGGGACAAGGAGGAGGCCCGGGAATTTTTCCAAAAAGTTCTGGAATTGCAGCCGGATAATGAATTGGCCCTCAGGAACATCAAACGCGCAGCCACCATCGACCGCGTTTTACCCCTTTTGCGGAAAGCCAAAGAGAATGAAAAGAATAAGCAATATGACGAAGCCCTGACGGCCTACGAGCGGGCCTTCCATCTCGACGCCTATTCCGCCAAGGCCCAGCAGGGAATATCCCGATTGACGAAAATTATCCGGGACAATCGGCTGGCCTACCTGCGGACCACTTCGAAGAAAGCGGAAGAAGAACTGGACTGGGACACCGCCATTGAGACTTACGAGACGGCGGTGGAGGAGTTTCCTGAAATCACGGAGTTTCCCGATGCTTTGGAGGTAGCTCGTGAAAAAGGCCATCAGGCGAAAATCGCCTCCGCCATGGATGAGGCCTACGCCATCGAGGAAGAACACAATTGGGAACTGGCCCGCAACGCCTTTCTCCGGTTGCTCGATCTGGACAATGAAAACGAGGAGGCGCTCGAAGGCTTGCAGCGCAATGGGGTGATTCTGCGCAATCTACTGAAATATGAAAAATTTCTCGGCGACGCCGGCGATTTTGCGGCCAAGGGGGATTTTCAGAAAGCCATCATAGCCTTTAACGAAGCCATGATGGTGAAACCGTCCTACGTCACGCTGGCCCCCGAACACCAGGATTTAAAAGACACCCTGCGGGATCAAAGCCAGCCAGTGAGGATTAATTTTGTTTCCGATGGGAAAACCTGGGTAAGCATCACTGGTTTCCAGATGATCGGAAAATTCGAGCAGCATCACCTGCGTATTTTACCTGGCAATTACCGCGTCAAAGGCCGGCGCAAGGGTTATCGCGATATTGTGCTCGAGGTAAGGGTACGCTATGACAGTAGTTTTGGCGATATTCCGGTAATTTGCACCCAAAGGATTTAAACATCAATCACCCAAACCACAACCAACCTCCAAAGGATAAAACAAATGAGCCATTCACAAAAAAACACCCTCTGCAAAGTATTGCCCACAATCGGAATTTCCTTGAGCGCTTTGATCTGGATGGGTGCCCCGGGCGTGGCCAGGGCGGCCGATCCTGATATTTTTGACGGCGATTTGGTAATCCCGGACCCAGTCGTAAAATATGGTCTCAAAAAAGTCCTTCAGAATATAAAAATCAATCTGCCCGGCCTACCCCAAATCGGCTCTTCAGGAAGTTCAGGCTCCTCGGGAAATTCTTCCAGCGGTGGAGGGTTGCCCATGGGTTCTTCCGGCGGGGGAGGTCTGCCCATGGGTTCTGATGGCTCGCTCCCTTCCCTGGGCAAGAGCGGCCAATCGGGAATCGGAATGCAAGATGGGGACAGTCTAGGAACAGGAAAAGGAGACAACCAGGGTTTAGGCCAGGAAGATGGCAAAGGCCAAATGCCGGGTCAAGGTCAGGGCGAAAGCGGTTCGCAGGGAGACATGATTTCGCAGGGCGAAGGTTTGGGCGGCGAGATGGACAAACCTTCGGCCATCCCCGGCGACCAAGCAGGCGAGAATCCTATGGGTGATGCCCAACAAGGCGAGGGTCCTATGGGTGATGATGCCGGGGCCGGTGAGGGAAATGCAGGCGGCGATCAAAATGACGGCAACGGCAACCAAGGGATGGGCGGCCCCCGCAGGGGCGCCAATATTACTATTGGCGACATTACCGGAATGATTGAAACGGCCAGCCAGCAGGGAAGCGAAAACGAACCTGGCGAAGCAGAAAATAGCGATGACGGGTCAACGGGCAAAGGACTGCCCATGGCCGGAAAAAACAAAGGGCGCTCCTCCGGCGTGGAAAGAGGCGAATCGATTCCTTCGGACCTTTAAATGAAACTCCCCGTAGCAAGCTACGGGGTATCTAAGAAAGAAATTCATGATCACCACAGCATCAATTGTTGCAACTGCTTCTTCGGTTTGCCCTGTTTTCTTACGTAGGCCTCCACACTGGCCCAATCCCCACGCTCCCCTACCGTTCCAACATAATACCCGTCACTCCAAAACTCCCCTCCCCACAGCTTCTCCTTCACCCAAGGTTCGCGCCGAAAGATCTCCCGCGCCGTTATGCTCTTATATTTCTGAACGATTCGCCCGGGTGCTTCTTTCGGATGCGCTCCACACAGCAAATGCACATGGTCTCCATCCATTCCCAGTGCTTCCATCTCTATTTCATAGCGCTCGGCTATCCCAACGCTTGTTTCTTTCAGCACCTCTTGCACCCGCCTTTCCAAGAGCATCTTCCGATACTTCACAGGGAACACCATATGGTAGTGGATCTGCCACACGCAATGGCTCGCGCGCCTCAAATGCTCCCGTTTCTCTTCGCTCATTCATCTCTGTTATAAAGTTACCGCTCCCCGTAGCAAGCTACGGGGTATCTGAAATTAAATAAACGGAAGTAATCTAAATGAAAATCAAAATACCTTCCTGCCGCCCAAGCATATTGGCAGCCATCTCTTTGTTGTTAATGGGGTTCACCGGTCTGAACGGTAAATCCCTCGTTCTCCCGGTCGAAGCTATTGACGATGCCGCCACCATGACCGCCAAGGAGTTCAATGACAAACATCAGGGAATCGATGTCTCCGGTTATTATCCCGACGATCCGGGCTACTATGTCGGCTACACCCACGAAAACCTAACCTTTTATTTCGGCCCGCTGGAAGAATACATCGAGGCCATCGAATGGAAGGATAAACTGACCGCTGTCCGCGAAGATGTCGTTTACAAAAGGCCCACACTCGGCAGCAGCGAAGTCGTCATTTACAACCTTACCCTCGAAACCATCGAAGAGCACGGCCGCAGTATGAAGCAGGAGGCGGCTGGCCGCGGCGGCTCATCCAGCGGTGAAATCGGGCAAATGACCGGGCAGTCCGGCCAAACCGGCGATCAGGGACAGGAATCCGGCATTATCATCGTCCAAAATCAAACCGGCCAGGAACAAGGACAAAAGGGCGGTCAATCGGGTAGAGGACAGCAGGGTTCTCCCATTATTCAGATTCCGGGCCAGCAAGGCCAGCAATCGGGCCAGGGCCAAAGCAGCAGCGGTGGCAGTTCAAGCAACAGCAGCGGAGGATCTACCGGCAGTAGCGGCAGCTCGGGCGGTGGTAGTAGCTCAAGCAACAGTTCCGGCGGTGGAGGCGGGGGCAAACCCAGTTGGTGGGAGATGATCAAGGGCATCTTCGGCGGTTGATTCCACCTCATGCTCCAGCCCCATACAGGATTGGGGCGATTTCAAAATGTTTGCGATGGTTGATTTAAACGATCTGGCCCAAGAGCAAGCGGAGCGCACACAGGCTGACTGCGATGATTGGCTGTTAGTTCTGAAAAGCGCCAAATCTTGCCTGGCCAAGTCCAGTTTCAGGGCCAGCGCCCTGCGTTCTTTGGCAGAGACCAGTGCTTCGCCCCGTCAATTTCAGCTCATGGCAAACGCCCTGGCTGCCCACAATTCAAAAGATTCGGAAGACAAAAGAGATGGCTGGCCTCTGCTGGTGGAAAATGTCGATGAGTCTCCCTACACATTAAAAGAGTGGTTGGAAGCTTGGGAATTTTTCCACCATTGGCTGCATATCCGGAATCGCCGGGCAAGTTTTTTAAATAGGCTGGGCTACCTGGCCTGTTGCGCCCAATACCTCGAAGGCAAGACCATTTATCCAGCATTCGTCGTCCTGCTGGAGGAAATGTTGGAGGGTTACGGTTTCGAGGGTAGTGAGACTGCCGAATCTTAAGTTATCCAAATACTCTATCAGATAACCGCGCCATCATTTGGCGAAGTCGCCTTGAGCGGTAGATTTTCCTGCTAACCTCAAAAGCTCTTGCGCTCTAACGGATCCATAAGCTGACCCCAGACGAAGGAAAATAACCCGTAGATCATCCAACATCAGGTAAAGAGACGGTATCAGGATCAGGGTGATGACAGTGGCAAAAAGGATGCCGAAGGCCAGGGACACGGCCATAGGAATGAGAAACCGGGCTTGCAGACTGCGCTCCATAAGCATGGGGGTGAGGCCCAAAAAAGTTGTCAGGGAAGTCAGCAAAATGGGCCTGAAACGCCGGATTCCAGCCGCGCGAATAGCCATGAATCGCGGCATCCCCTCGTTTTCCCGGCGGGTGATGAAATCGACCATGACAAGGCTGTCGTTTACGACTACGCCGGTCAAGGCGACAATGCCGCAAAAGGATAAAATGCTCATCGAAAGCCCCATCACCAAATGTCCGAAAATCGCTCCCACAATCCCGAAAGGTATGACCGCCATGATGATTAAAGGTTTGACGTAGGACCGCAGCGGCACCGCCATGAGAGCATAAATGATGATGAGGGCCAGAAAGAAGCCCTGCATGAGGCCGGCAATAGATTCAGCCTGCTCCCGGCTTTCTCCCTCCAGGGCATAACTTACCCCCGGATATTTGGCTAAAAGAGCGGGCATGAATTCTTCCGAAATTTCTTTGATAACCACAAATGGCTCAATCGTATCCTTATCCACCGACGCTCTCACGTTGACCACCCGTTTGCGGTTGATCCTGGTGATGCGGGAAAAACCGCGCCCCATCGTGGCTTCAGCCACCGAAGAAAAAGGCACTTCATCACCGGAAGGCGTCCTTACGCGCATATTCTCCAGGTCCCCCAATGAACGGCGTTCATCTTCGGGATATCGGACCATGACCCGCACCTCGTCCTTGCCTCTTTGCATGCGCTGTGCCTCGGCCCCGTAAAAACCCTGCCGAACCTGCCGGGCCAGATCGCTCAAGGTGAGCCCGAGCGCCTCCGCCTCCGGTTTGATAGCCAATTGGATTTCCTGTTTTCCGCCACTGAAAGTGTCCTTGATATCGAATACCCCATTAAAATCTACCAGTCTGGCTTTGATTTCCTCGGCCGCCGCGTCGAGTTGGTCGAAATTGTCCCCTTCCAGTTGAAAATCAATGGCTGAGGAGTCATTGCCAGTGGTCCCGGAAAAACTCAAATCCCTGGCGCCCGCGATGGGGCCGACTTTTTCCCGCCAGCGATTGACCACCTCGATCGAATCGATCATGCGGTTCTCGCTAGGTTTTAATTCCACGAACAAGCGCCCCAGGGTTTCACCGGAAGACCAGGAAATGGTGTGTTCAATAATAGACCCTTCATCGTCTCCAAATTCATCTCGCATTTCGCGGTCCAATTCATGAATAGCCTGCTCTACCTTGTAGGTGGCCGCTTCCGTCACCGCGGCCGGTGTGCCCTCGGCCATTTCCACCGAGGCACGGATAAAATCGCTGGGAATATCAGGAAAAAAGACGCCGCGCACGATCCCGCTTTTGACCACCCCCACACTCAGGATGATACCCGCAAGGAAGAGGGAAACGGTGGTGTAGCGATGCCGCAGGGAAAGTTCCAGAACGGGACGATAGATCTTTTCCACAAATTTCTCCAACCCATGGCTGAAACCCCTTTGCACACGCATCAAAGGCCCCCAGCCCGCTTTCGGTTTCTCCTTGATTTTCATGTGCGCCAGGTGGGCCGGCAGGATAAGCTTGGACTCGATGAGGGAGAAAAAGAGGCAGAGAATCACCACCAAGGCGATTCCCGACCATATTTTGCCATTGGGCCCAGGCACCATGAGCATGGGCAGAAAAGCGGCGATCGTGGTGAGCACCCCGAAGGTGGCCGGCAGGGCGACTTCCTGGGCGCCTCTGATCACATTGTCGATGCCCGGCCCATCCTTTCGAATGGTAGTATAAACATTTTCCCCGATAACGATGGCATCGTCCACCACGATGCCGAGAACGAGGATAAAACCGAAAAGGGTGATCATGTTGACGGAGATATCCACCAAGCCGGTGGGCATCAGCCAGAGAGCGCCCAAAAAACAAACCGGCAAACCCACCATCACCCAAAAAGCCACCTTGAGGCGCAAAAACATTGCCAGGGAGATGAAGACCAGGACGCCGCCCAGTACCATGTTTTTCAGCATCAGGTTGAGGCGTCCTTTCAGTAACCGCGAGGCGTCGGCCCAATAAGCCAAAGAAATTCCGGCCGGTAGCTCTTTGTTTTTTTTCTCGATATAAGTCCTCACCGCGCCGGCCACGCTAAGGGCGTTTTGATTTCCGACCCGGTAAATGCGTATGCCGAGGCTGGGCTTGCCATCGAATTTGAAAAAGAAATCGGTATCCTCAAAACCGTCCACCACCCTGGCAATATCTCCCAACAACAGCCGCGTGCCATCTTCCCGTGTTAGCAAAACTAGTTGCTCGAACTCCTGGCCGACATAAGCCTGCCCCTTGGTTCGCAGGAGAATCTCGCCCCCCACCGTCTTGATGGAGCCGGCCGGCAAATCGAGGGAGGACTTGCGCACGGCCCGGACCACCTGATCGAAGGTCAATCCGTATTGGCGAAGGGTAGATTCGGAGACCTCGATGGAGATTTCGTAATCGCGCACCCCGTCCATTTCCGCCTGGGTAACCTCCGGCAAAGCGGTAATTTCATCGCGCACCAATTTGCCATATTCCTTCATCGTGCGCTCATCGACATCGCCGTAAACCTGCACCCACATGACCTCGTTTTTCGTTGTCTGGTCATAAATGATGGGCTTTTCCGTTTCCGCCGGAAATGTGGAAATGGCATCTACCCGCAGCTTTATTTTATCGAGCATATCGAGCACATCGTAGCCATTTTCGATTTCCACATCCACCCGGCCGCCTCCTTCGTAAGCGCGTGAGGTAATCTTTTTTACTCCCTCAATGTCCTGCACGGCCTCTTCGATCTTTATGCAAACTCCTTCCTCGGCCTCCCGCGGGGCGGCCCCGCGATAAGGCACCCGAATGGTAACCTGGTTGAGGGAAAACTCCGGGAAAAACTCTTTCTTGATCTGAACGGCGGAAATCAAACCCATGACCATGATGCCCACCATGAGAAGGTTGGCCGCCACGCCATTGCGGGCAAACCAGGCGATGATGCCCTTGTGGGTATCGCCGCTCATATTTCCTCGTCCCCGTTCGGTTCTTCCGTGGAAACCACATTTTCCTCGAAAGCGGGGTCTTCGCCACCGGCCTTTTCTACGGCCATCTGCGTGGTTACCTTCATTCCGCCCACCACAAATTCCAGGGCGGTCAAGCAGACTTTATCGCCATCTTCGAGGCCGGCCCCGATGATAACATTTTCCGTATCGGCGCGAATCACTTTCACCTCCCGGCTTACCAAGGTGTCTGAGGCATCGACCACCAACACGCGGTTATTTTGCCTCAGGGCATGGCGCGGCAGAATGACGGCATCTTCGACCTTTTTCCCCCGGATCTCAGCCTTCACGAACATGCCGATCTGGAGAGGCGGGCGGGCGCTACCCGCTTCCTGCCGGTAGGGATCCTGCACCTGGGCGACGGCATAGATAACCCTACTGCGAGGATCGACAACCCCTTCAGTCCTCACTATGAGTCCATCCCAAGTGTAACGGTGCCCTCCAAAATCGGCCTCTAAGAGGACCGACAGACTCGCTTTTTTCCGGTTCTTTCCCTGATAGGCATAGGGAAGGTCCACATAGGAAATATCATGGCTGGGGATGGGAAGCCTCACCTCAACATAGTTGATGGCATATATTTTGGCCAGCATTACACCGGGGGAAACAAATTGCCCCAGATCGGCCTTCTTTTCTTTCACCATGCCCGCGTAGGGCGCACGAATGCGTGTGCGTTCCAGATCGCGCCGGGCTTTTTCCAAGTCGGCTTGGGCCGATTTTACATTGGCTTCGGCATCGATTAAATGCGGCTTTCGCAATACCAGTTCGGTGGCCTCGCCATTGCCCAGGTTCTCCCAATCTTTGAGGGCCTGCTCTGACTTCGCTACTTCCTCGGAGAGGTTTAATTTCGCCTTGGCCAAAACGGATTCAGCGCGGACCAATGCAACTGCGTAATCGCTCGAATCGATCTCCACCAGCAGCTCTCCCACTTCAAAAAACCCTCCCGCATAGAGGGAGGGAGAAATGGCCGTAATCTTTCCAGAAACCTCGGGAATCAAATCGGTTTCGGTGCGCGGAACCACCGTTCCCTGGCTCTTCACGATAAAGGTGACAGGCCTTTTTTCTGCTATCACCACCTCGACCACGGTGGGCAGAATTTTGCGCGGTTCCTTTTCCGGTTTGGACTTGAAAACTATCAAACTAAAAGTGCCCAAACCGGCAAAGAGCAGGATTACGACAGGCAGAGAAATTCGGTAATACATTTTCATGGCAAAGGTTTCCCTTGTCCCAGGCAATAGGGGCGGTTTTTTCTATGACGCTGAAAAACGATAAAAAGTTTCAATTAATATTACATTAAAAAAAGGGTTCGGCCAGACGCCACGTCAATCAATCTGCCTTGATGCGGGAATAGTTTAGATGATTTCGTTTGCTCCACAAGCGTTTTGGTGTTATCAATAATGGTTCATCTTCCTTCCATCCTCTGGTGATCCTGCAATTTATATCGTGAACTTTTGTTTCCCCACCCTGCCCTCAGCAAAAGCCCGCCATCGGATGGCGGCCAGTGCGGCCATATGGTTATTAGTAGCCGGATGCGTTGGTCCGGCCACGCGGCCCATGGTGGTCGACCAGGCAAAGCTCAAACTAGAGCGCTATCATCAGCAGGCCATCGCCCTGGAAAGTCAGCTTTTTGACCAAATGCGTTTGCACCGGGTGGCCTTTCCCATCCTCCAGGCGGCGGTTCCTTTTACGGAAGAACGCACGAGGGCTTATCTCGGCCTTTATTATGCCAACAAATACTCGTTTTCTGAAAATTTCAGGGAATCTGCCCAAAAGCAGTTCGGGCTGGATGAAAAACTTAAAGTCCTGGAGGTTATCCCCGATTCACCGGCCGAATTGTCCCATGTGGAAATAGGAGACATTCTTCTCAAATTGAACGGGGTAAAGGTTCCCTCCGGGATAAATGCGGCCATCAGTTTTGCCGAAATTCTACAGCATGACCTGACACCGGGAGCCGAGGCCTCGCTGACCGTTTTGAGGGATGGCGATCCACTGGAACTGTCCATCACGCCGGCCGCCATTGCCGATTTTACGCTTTTGCTCAGCTCCAAACAAAGCGTCAATGCCAAAGCCACCGGAAAAAAAATCATCATCAACCGGGGAATGCTCCGGTTCGCGGAAACGGACACCGAGCTGGCCTATGTCCTCAGTCATGAAATCGCTCACAACGTAATGCGGCATGTGCGCGCGGTTATGGTCAATTATACTTTAGGAACCCTCGTTGATATCGCGGCGGCCAGCTTGGGGGTAATCACCGGCAACGCAGTCGGCGCCATTGCGGCTTACTCCAAGGCGCCCTTATTCGAGTCCGAGGCCGACTACGTGGGTCTTTACATCATGGCCCGGAGCGGGCAGCCGGTGGAAGGGGCGGCCAATTTTTGGCGGCGCATAGCAGCCATCGATCCAGGCTCCATCCGAAAACGCATCCTGGCCACCCATCCGGCCAGTCCCGAACGCTTTGTCGCCCTTGCAGACACCATCGGCGAGATTCAATTCAAAATAGCTGAGGGCCTGCCCCTCAATCCGGAAATGCGAAAAAACCAGGCATCGCAACCCTAGACCCGGTTTTTTTGAGTCGGAAATCCAGGAACAGATAGCGGCGCAACGCCATCATTACACCTTTTCCTTCTCAACCGAAGCCGGCCCCGTATCTACATAATAATAATTTTGATATTTATTATAATAGAGGCTGTCCCAAAAGGGTGATTTTTGCGAGGGGATTTTGAAGAGTGTTCATTTTAGTGGTATTTTCTTTTGGGAGGGGGTGACTTTGCTCTCCTATGACGTTAGGATTCTGGTTTTGGGGTCCGTTTGCCTGGTTTTCTTTGTATGGGCCGACAGTAGGCCTGTGAAAAAGTATTGTCCTTGCTTTTCCGCTCTTTATTTAGGCCGCCGCTTTGGTTTTTAGTTCATCTTGCTGGGCCAGCATCTTGGCCACTTTCCATAGATTGTGCGAGAGGACCGACCAGGCTACGCTGATCGAGCGGTTGGCAAAGCCTTTGCTGCGCAACCGCCCGGCCTGCCAGCGATTCTTCAATACCCCGATCCGCCCTTCGGTGCTGGCCCGGCGCTTTTGCAATTGTCTGAACTGTGATTCCTCCATTCGTTTTTTCAACTGCTTCGGATCGCGTGGACAGAGCGCATCGTAGATTCCCTCCTGGGCTAACTGCCGGCGGGCCCGCTGGGAGGCGAATCCCCGGTCCGCGCACATGGCCGCTATGGACTCTTCCACGGCAAAGCGGTTCTGTCTTTGCAAACTCTCTTGCATTTGTTCGTTTTCGCTTGGCGTCCGGCTGCCGTAGAGTTTCCAGTCTAGCAGGTATCCTTCGACGCTTTCTCCCAAAAACAGGGTAGTGTATAAAAAAAGAATGTTATTTTGTATTTTTAGCTGTACAAATAGCGTTAGGCAGTTTATTCTTAGTGCATGGTTACTAAAATTATTAATTGTCGGCACTGTGGAAGTGAAAATATCATTAAATTTGGCAAGACGCCCAACCATAAACAGCGCTACCGCTGCCATGATTGTGGTAAACAAAGCCGCGAAAACCCCACAGTGAAATACACCGAAGAGCAAAAAGAAATGATCCTTCGAGTCTATCAGGAACGCAGCAGTCTACGCGGTTTACAGCGCGCCTTCGGGGTGAGTCCCAACACCGTTTTGAGTTGGTTAAAAAAAACGACAATCGCTGCGACCGCTCAAAAACACGATTCTTGCGGCCCGCCGCCATGATGTCATTGAACTGGACGAACTGTGGTCTTTTGTGGGACGCAAGAGCGATGCCCAATGGGTTTGGATCGCTCTTTGCCGACGCACCCGTCAAATCCTCTCCTATGCCATTGGGCCTCGGGATTGGTATCGTTGCCGGGAACTTTACGAGCGTCTGCCACGGGCCTACAAAAGATGTGCCACCTACAGCGACTTTTGGTCCACTTATGATGAAGTCTTTCCTCATAACCGATCCGTGGGAAAAGAAACCGGTGAAACGGCCCATGTGGAACGATGGAACAATACCCTGCGCCAACGACTGGGTCGTTTCACACGCAAAACCCTCTCCTTTTCCAAGCTTAAGAGTATGCATGAAACCTGTCTGAGACTTTTCATTCATCAATATAATCAAGAATTAGCCACCATTCCTACTTAATACACTACCAAAAACAGGGTGTTGCCGAACTCGACCTCTTGGCCCGCTTTGCCTCGCACAATCACCTGCGCATCGGGTTCGTAAACACTCAAAACTTTCTCCGTGTTTTTCACCTGGCGCCCGCCAATGATTCGCTCGTGCGCTTGCTTGGTGACCACCGGGATTAGCTCGCTCATACGCTCCATCCGGGCGAGGATTTGTTGGACCTGTTTTTTGCTATAATCGCTTTGCTCCCAGCAGGCTTGCAATAATTCCCGGTGCCTGCGGGCATGCTCCCCGATCCGTTTGAGGTGCTTTTTCATCTGCCTCAAGATATTCTTGCGCTGGCGCGCGCTGTCCTTTCGCCGCCGGCTGTGGGTCATCTGCATACACAACCGGTTCATCTGCCGAGCCAAGGGCTCCGGTTCGATCGGCATGCGATGGCGCAAACCGGCCTTCTCGCGGATCAGCCGGATCGCTTTAAGCAATGTGCCCGCTACATCCTTGAGCAGCACCCAGTCGGTCGGCCAATGAATGTTGAGCTCCAAACAAGTGCCGTCGATCAGGCAAATGGTGGTGTCTATCGGCTTGTCCAATCCCACCACCTGCCGGGCCAGAAGGGCATCGCCCACCACCTCAGTCAAGGTCCGGTGCAAGGCCCTCAACTGCTCTTCGCTGAAAAACTTCGAGGCCCGCTCCAGGGTGCTCTTGGAGATGCCCCTTATGCCGTCGATATGGCGGACACGACAAAAGTCGGCCAACAGATCGCTGCTGCCCAGAGCCCTCGACAAATGCCGAAACGAAATCCCACCGAGCAGATAACGCAGCGTTTCCATACGCAACGCCTTGAGGGCAAAACTGGCCCGCTTTTGCCGAGCCTTCAGACCCTTCGTCTGGCGCTCCTCCAAGGCCAACTCGATGGCCTGCGATTCCACCTCCGAATCGATCAGCAGCCGGTCGATACGCTCGATGGTGGCGCGAAAGTTTTCGTAATCGGCGCAACGCTCAACCACAGTTAAAGCTGGACGCAGGAGGCATTGGATGGCTATATTTTTCATAAAAGGGGATAGTTTTGTTATTGCTAACGCCACTATAGAACCCTTTTTTGGCCGGATCGAGCAAAAACTTGCTCTTTCCGGCTCTTTTTATAAACGTCATCCAATTGACTATAAAATCTTTATATTTATGGGACAGCCTCTACAATAGAGGCTGTCCCAAAGTTATAACCATTTGTTTTACAGTAAGTTAACTTGTTTATAAAGCTGTCATAAAGACCGTTTTTAGGGGATTTTGGGCAATTTCGATGTCTATAACACCGTCAGCCTTTCTCTTGTTTTGCATATTCAAATACAATTCTACCATAGACCTCTGTCTGACGCGATTATATTTATAACGAATAGAGGCCTTATACAGCGTTTTTGACGGAATTGAATGACTTACGTTCCCTTACAGTTCGGAGTCGAATATCTCAATTCGCAAAATTCGGGTTTTTGGGACAGCCTCTAGTTAGAGGCTGTCCCAAAAATATAAAGATTTTGTAGTCAACTGGATGACGTTTATAAAAATAGCCGGAAAGAGCATTTTTTTGCTCGCTCCGGCTAAAAAAGGGTTCTATAATTGCGTTAGCGAAAATCAATATAGCCCTTTCTATGAAAAATATAGCCATCCAATGCCTCCTGCGTCCAGCTTTAACTGTGGTCGACCGTTGCCTCGATTACGATAACTTTCGCGCCACCATCGAGCGTATCGACCGGCTGCTGATCGATTCGGAGGTGGAATCGCAGGGCGTTGATCTGGCCTTGGAAAGAGGCCAGCCAATGAGTGTAAAGGCCCGGCAAAAGCGGGCTAATTTTGCCCTCAAGGCGTTGCGTATGGAAACGCTGCGTTATCTGCTCGGTGGGATTTCGTTTCGGCATTTGTCGAGGGCTCTGGGCAGCAGCGATCTGTTGGCTGACTTTTGTCGTGTCCGCCATATCGACGGCATAAAGGGCATCTCCAAGAGCACCCTGGAACGGGCCTCGAAGTTTTTCAGCGAAGAGCAGTTGAGGGCCTTGCACCGGACCTTGACTGAGGTTGTGGGCGATGCCGATCTGGCCCGGCAGGTGGTGGGATTGGACAAGCCGATAGACACCACCATTTGCCTGATCGACGGCACCTGTTTGGAGGTCAACATTCATTGGCCGACGGACTGGGTGCTGCTCAAAGCGATCCGGCTGATCCGTGAGAAGGCCGGTTTGCGCCATCGCATGCCGATCGAACCGGAGCCCTTGGCTCGGCAGATGAATCGGCTGTGCATACAGATGACCCACAGCCGGCGGCGAAAGGACAGCGCGCGGCAACGCAAGGGTATCTTGAGGCAGATGAAAAAGCTGCTCAAACGGATCGGGGAGCATGCCCGCAGTCACCGGGAATTATTGCAAGCCTGCTGGGAGCAAAGCGATTACAGCGAAAAACAGGTCCAACAGATCCTTACCCGGATGGAGCGCATGAGCGAGCTAATCCCGGTGGTCATCAAGCAAGCGCACGAGCGAATCATTGGCGGCCGCCAGGTGAAAAACGCAGAGAAAGTTTTGAGTGTTTACGAACCCGATGCGCAGGTGATTGTGCGAGGCAAAGCGGGCCAAGAGGTTGAGTTTGGCAACACCCTGTTTTTGGGTGAAAGCGTTGAAGGATACCTGCTGGACTGGAAACTCTACGGCAGCCGGACGCCAAGCGAAAATGAACAAATGCAAGAGAGTTTGCAAAGACAGAACCGCTTCAACCTAGCCGAACCCATAGCGGCCATGTGCGCGGACCGGGGATTCGCCTCCCAGCGGGCCCGCCGGCAGTTAGCCCAGGAGGGCATCTACAATGCGCTCTGTCCACGCGATCCGAAGCAGTTGAAAAAACGGATGGAGGAACCACACTTCAGGCAATTGCAAAAGCGCCGGGCCAGCACCGAAGGGCGGATCGGGGTATTGAAGAATCGCTGGCAGGCCGGGCGATTGCGCAGCAAAGGCTTTGCCAACCGCTCGATCAGCGTAGCCTGGTCGGTCCTCTCGCACAATCTATGGAAAGTGGCCAAGATGCTGGCCCAGCAAGATGAACTAAAAACCAAAGCTGCGGCCTAAATAAAGAGCGGAAAAGCAAGGACAATACTTTTTCACAGGCCTACTGTCGGCCCATACAAAGAAAACCAGGCAAACGGACCCCAAAACCAGAATCCTAACGTCATAGGAGAGCAAAGTCACCCCCTCCCAAAAGAAAATACCACTACAAAATCCCCTCGCAAAAATCACCCTTTTGGGACAGCCTCTAATCTAGAGGCTGTCCCAAAGTTATAACCATTTGTTTTAAAGTAAGTTAACTTGTTTATAAAGCTGTCATAAAGACCGTTTTTAGGGGATTTTGGGCAATTTCGATGTCTATAACACCGTCAGCCTTTCTCTTGTTTTGCATATTCAAATACAATTCTACCATAGACCTCTGTCTGACGCGATTATATTTATAACGAATAGAGGCCTTATACAGCGTTTTTGACGGAATTGAATGACTTACGTTCCCTTACAGTTCGGAGTCGAATATCTCAATTCGCAAAATTCGGGTTTTTGGGACAGCCTCTAATCTAATAATCATGGCCAATGTAAAAGGAACCGTATCCGCGACCAATGATGCCACTGGCGAATCCCTGGCGGCAGCCAATGGAGTCCAGATTACGGACCAATACACCATTGTGACCGGAGCCGATGGCAGTGTGACTTTGCTCTTTTCAACTGGTTCCACCGTCACGGTAACGGAGAATTCCCGGCTCCAGGTAGCCCAGTTCACTCAGGAACCTCACGAGGAAACCGGCCGGTTAAGCAGTTTAAAACGCGAACCCAGCATATCCACCACGCGGCTCAAACTCGACTACGGCAGCATCGTGGGCAGCACCAAAAGCCTCCGACCGCGTTCGAGCTTTGAAATTGTCACCCCCATCGGCATAGGCGGCATTCGAGGCACCGACTGGATTGTGCAATTGCAGCAAATAACGGTGGATACGGTCAACGCCATCATCGCTGTAACGCAGGGCGAGTTTGAATTTACGCCATACGGCGGAGATGCCAGCCCAATCACGGGGGGAAGACAATTAGCGCTCTCGGTGACAATTGACGCTCAAGGCGCAGTGACTGAAATCGGGATAGCCAGGATGGAAAACATAGACCCATCCGTTGCCGCCGAGATCAACTCAATCGTCGAAGAGGCCAATACGGCAATCGATGCGGCCTTTGAAAATCTACAGGGTGGAGGCGTCGGTGCAGGAATGAGCAGTGGATTGAAAATTTACGAAATCAGTCTCTTCGGAGATATTCCGGCCAGCCAGGCAATACTTGATTACCCGTTGTTAACCACCTTGTTTCAAGCTCCGTCAGCGGCCAGCGGAGCGGTCCCCGCGGGCCCAGCTCCGCCCACGCTCACAAGTAGTCCTACACAGACAACGCCACAGATTCCCCCGGCCAGCCTCTGAACCATCCCCCTTATTGGTTGTTCGTTTGATTGATGAGGGCGGCGTTGAAACCAATCAGAGGCTCCACTTTGACAAGTTTAGCTCTTCCGGCAGTAAAGCCTCGGAGTTTATCTTACTTCGCATATTGTCGGCCTGCAATAACAATCCATTGGCTTCCAAAATCGCGGCAAAAACCGGCAGCCAGCGATTGGGAATATCAATTTCATCGAGTTTAAGGCCGCCAAATAACTGTAAAGCGGCCCGCACTTTGCCCCGCCGATAATAACCCAAGGCAAGGGTCACCCGGTGAGACAAGTATCTGGGGTTATCCTCAACCAGCCGACGCGCTATGTGGACCGACTTCTCGACATCCTCCTCGAGAAGCAGGCTGAGATAGGCAATATCGTTATTTACGGCGGGATCGGCGGGGTAAACCTCTGCCATTTTGCGAACCACCGCCAGCATCGCCCCGGTGCTGCCCAAACCCCGTTCCAGGAGCAGAAGTTTTTCATAAGCTTCCCGCATGGCTGAGGGGAAAGAAATCAACCGCTCAAGGGCGCTGCGCGCATAAAGGGATAAATTCAGCCGTTGTGCATAATTAAACATAGACCATAGTTTGGCCGGCTCGCCCACAGCGGAAAAGAGAGCTTTTTCCCACTCGATATCAGCTCTCGCAAACTGGTTGGTGGCTCTATAGAACCGCATCTTGAACAAATGCATGACGGAGGTCTCAAGGGGAATCCCCGGTTGCTCCAAAATTCGGCCGATCTCCTCCCAGCGGTTTAAAACAGCCATCGCATCGATCCAGACCAGAAAAAAATCTTTGCGGCTCATTGCCCTCTTTTCATCACAAAGCCTCAATGTGTGTTCGTGCAGACGCTTTCCGTTCAGCCAGCGGGCGAATTCCAGCCGTTTTTCCGGGATCTGCAAATCAAGTTTTTCTTCCGCTCCAAAGATAATTTGTTCGGCATTGGCTCCGGGCAAGGTCAGCTCCAGCTCCAAATGCAGCAATTGCTCCTGCAGGGTGGCCGCCGGATGTTGATCCAGAAGCCCAATCAGGGTTGGAGTAGTTTCAGAATTTCGCCCCGGAAACCGCGCCAGGTTCTTGATGGCGGAAATCCCCAACCCATCGGTGCGCCGGGCCAATTCCCACAAGTGATCGATGCCGGCCTGACGAATTTGAGGCTGAGTTGAAAGTTGGCTTAATTGAACGAAGTAGAGATGCGCCTTGCCGGGAACGTCATCCAGTTCCAATAAACGGGAAGCCATCTCTATCGCCTCGTCGAGCTGATTCTGCCCCAGGTAAAACTGCGATTGCAGGAAAAGGTATTCCGGGTGCAAGGGCGCCTCTTTTTTGAGGATGTCCAAATGCTCCCCCGCCAAGGGAAACCTTTTTATAGCAAGGGCCGTCCCGACCAGTTCCAGCCGATCTTCGGCTACGCCATTGGATAACTTCAGGACCTCCTCCCACAACGGCAGCGCCAGGGATGGGTCTCCCTTGGTCATCACCCGGGCCAGGGCATGAACGGCATCGTATTCGGCGGGCGCGAGATTGTAGGCGGCCTGAGCCTTCTCCCATGCCTCCATGATAGTTTCCCTGTCTGCCAATAACTCCAAAGCCGTTTCCGCTAGGCGCCGGGCGCGCCAAACTTTTACATGCCGATACAAGGGCACGGCTAATAGTCCAAGAAACACAAGGACACCGCAGAACCCCAAAAACAACTGTTTCCGGCTAAGGGGCATCCGGCTCCTTGCTTTTACCGATCCTCTTTTTTAATTCATAGGTTTTCGCTTCGCTCAGAAATTCGTAATAACTATGCAGCCGGGCGAGATAATAACCCTCGCGGCCATCTAAAAATCCTCCCTGCAAGACATAGACGTAGAAAAACCGCAAAAATGGGCGAAAGGGTAGATGCCGGGCCAAACGCTTCAACTGCCGTCTCAGCCAGACTTCTCTTTTTTGCAAGGTAGGCGCGCTTCTGCCCAAATACCTGTCCACGGCAACGCGGGCTTCCCAGTTGGAATAACGGTTATGCTTTTCCACAAAACTTTCCACCGAAGGAAAAGCATAATGGTCCATTACAGACTTCAGACGCCCCGTTGATCCCTCAACAATGATGTGTTCGTGCACCTCGTTATCCCCGCTCCCGGTGGCCTCTGCGGTCAGTTTTTCATAACGGCCGAGACGGTGTCTGAAAAGCCGTAAATTCCAGTTCGGCGTATAGGCGTGTTTTAACCATCTGCCCATAAAATGAAACCGCCGGTCGATCCAATAACCGGCATGGGGCTGCCGGGGATTGCTCACGATGGCCAGAATTTCCTCTTCCGCCTCCGGGGGCATGACCTCATCGGCATCCAGGATGAGCGCCCATTGATGAGCGAAATCCAGGTTTTCCAACGCCCAATTCTTTTTTTTCGGCCAGGTTCCCCCAAAGTCGAACTGCACAACCACGGCGCCCAGAGAAGAGGCAATTTCCGCGGAACCGTCCTCGCTGTGGGAATCGACCACGAATACCTGATCGGCCCATTTTAAGGAATTGAGACAACGGGCCAGGTTGGCCGCTTCATTCTTGATGGGAACGATTACCGAAAGTGGGACTTTTTGTGGGTTCTCAGTCATGGGTCAAGGAATCAATCATTTCGGCATTTTTCTAGGCCGGATCGCCTTGCAAGGATGCCCGTAACAAATCATCCCGGTAGGCATGTCCTTTGTCACCACGGAGCAGGCGCCGATAATCGAGTCCCGTCCGATAGTCACCCCGGGCATGACAAATGCCCTGGCCCCGATAAATACGTTTTCCTCAATCGTAATTTTCCCGGTGGCCAAAGGCAAATGCGGTTGATCGAAATCATGCGTGCCGGCGCACAGGTAAGTTTCCTAGGCCACCGTGGCTCGGGCCGCGATCTCGATTTTTCCCAGATTGTAAACATTGACCCGACTACCCAGACAGGCCTTATGGCCCAACGTGAGGTTCCAAGGGATGGAGATTCGGACACGCTGGTGGACAAATGCGGAGCCATCGATTTTCACCCTAAATAACCGTAACCAAAATAGCCGCCACTGGTTGAACGGTTTTGGCGTCCATGTGCAAAACAGCGTCCAGCACAAACCCCAAAGCGCCATCAAACAACGTTGGCGGAAGGTCCAGGGACTGGCGTACTGGTTCGCCTGCTCCATGGTTTTAAATTCTGATTTTTCGCTCACACGCTCAACAGGGATTGAAAATCCTCAAGGTAAGCACGGGCCACCTTTTCAATGGAAAATTTTTTTGCAGTATCGTAGGCATTCATCCCGGCCGTGGCCAGCAATTCCGGTCGGGTGAGGATTTCCTTCAATCTTGCGGCCAAGCTATCCCCAGCGGAGGGCAAACGATGGTTAAAGACAAATCCATTTTTGCCGTCATCGATAAAGTCCTCGAAACATTCCAATGCCGAAACCAAAGCGGGACAGCCGTGGGCCATCGCTTCCAATGGGGCCAGGCCAAAGGTTTCACCTCTCTCCGCCATAGATGGATAAAGGAAGAGATCGGCTTTTCGGTAAAACGAATCCAGTTCATCCGTATTAAATACAGGGCCAACCCACTCAATCGGGCATCCGCAATTAGCTGACAATTGCTTAAGCCTGCGTAAATAACGTTCACCTCCGCCACCATGGGCCGTTTCCCACGGACCCACAATAGTCAATTGGATTTTGGAAATTACCGATGTTGCCAATAAAGAAAACGCCTCGAAGATCTGTTGGAGCCCTTTTTCCGGATGCACGCGCCCGGCATAGAGCAGATTGAATGTGCCCCCACCGCCAATAATTTTCCACTCTTTCAATATCTTTTGCCCTACCGGATAGGGTATAACCTTGATTTTATTTTTCAATGATGGAACCTGCGAGGCCATAGCCCCGGCCACGGCCTTGGAAACTGTCTGCAAACGAGCCGCATGACGATAAAACCACAACTGTCTTTTTGGATAGCGAGCCACATGGACATAGAGCCGCCCAAATTTCTCATTTCGCATTAATACAGGCAGCCAAAAAGTATTGCTGACAAGAATGTCTCCCCTTGGAAGCCGACGGATAACACGCCACGAATAAGCAAAATCGAGCAACTTCAACCAAACGCTCGATATTGTCGCGTTGAATCCCGTAACCCGCACATGCCTGACGCCGTCAGCAGTTTCTTCAAGCGGTAAATCTGCATACCGCCTGGAAATATGCGTTACCAGATGGCCTTCTTCTACAAAATATTTTCCCAGCTCGGACCAAACTTTTTCCACCGCGCCGCCCAACAATGGCGGAACGGGTAAAAAAGCGCCCTGCACGATGGTAATTTTCATTTTTTGTCCAGTCCCTTCTCTATCACTTGGAGAAGACTTTCAGCCGCCTTGGTAATTTCAAATCGATTCAAAAAACAAGACCGCGCATTCGACCGCATGGCATCCCATTCATTTCCCTCTGCCGCTAAATACCGTTTAAGCAAACGGTGGCAGCCCTCAAGAGTGTCGTCTTCGATAAAACCGGCCTTGTCCTCCTTTATCTCGCGCCAGATATTGACCTCGTCGCTTATGAGAACCGGTGTTCCGGTGGATAATGCCTCCGCCACGGCGATTCCGAAATTTTCCTGGTGGGACGGCAAAATAAAAACGTCAGCGGCCCGAAAGGCACCCCATTTAAGATCCCCTTGCAACAGTCCGGTCCAGGTAACGGGGACCACTTTCGAACCAGCGGCGTTAGCAAATTCCCGTGCCTGCAATTCCTGGAGCGATTTCAGGTAATAGTCGTATTGGCTGGCGCCGGCAATCACCAGGTGGTAATCCCGCATTTCCGATAACTCCTTTGATTCCAACAGCCGGGCAAAAGCGCTCAGCAGCATTTCGATTCCCTTTTTCTCATGCAAACGACCTAAAAACAAGATTATCTTTTTATTTTTCAGATACGGATAACGTTCCAAGAATATTTTTTTTTGCTGCGCGCAATCACCTTGTGCGCCTATCGATCCGTAATTGACTACAACATCGTTGCATCGATAAAGACGAAAAACCTGTCGAGCCAGACGCCGTTCCTCCTCGCTCGTAAATAGAACTGTGCGGGCATCGCGCAAGATGCGATATTCAGCCGAATGCCAGTATAACCATTTTTTTCAAATGTTTGAGCGGATAATGGCGCTTGGCCCAGGGGTTCAACATACCATGAGGATAAACATAATAAGGAATCGAGGTTGGCTGAAGAACCTGCCGAACCGCGAAACCGTGGTATTGCCAAAGCCCATGAACAGTTAGTGCATCAAACCGGTGGACATTTCTTAGCAGCCAGGGAATCATTCGCTTTGTGTATCCGTAGCTGGAAACGCCAGGGCCTATAGTGTGTGCCGGAAATGGGAAATCACTCAACCAGGCCCCGTCAGGCGAATCCAGTGTTAGCAGTTCGGGCTCATGCCCCATGGACTGCAACGTGGCCGGCAAATTGCGCAAGGTTTCAGCGGGACCTCCTGTGGCGGGATTGCAAGAGTGGGTGCAAAATAGGACTTTCATCACCATTCGGTTATCGGACCATTATCCCGGAAGTATCATGTTGTTCAATTTTCAGATTACTCCTGCGCGAGTTCTTCGTAAACCATCAGATACTTTTCCAACATGGCGTCGCGGGAAAACCTATTAATGTTATCATAGAGGCTGTCCCAAAGTTATAACCATTTGTTTTACAGTAAGTTAACTTGTTTATAAAGCTGTCATAAAGACCGTTTTTGGGGGATTTTGGGCAAATTCGATGTCTATAACACCGTCAGCCTTTCTCTTGTTTTGCATATTCAAATACAATTCTACCATAGACCTCTGTCTGACGCGATTATATTTATAACGAAAAGAGGCCTTATACAGCGTTTTTGACGGAATTGAATGACTTACGTTCCCTTACAGTTCGGAGTCGAATATCTCAATTCGCAAAATTCGGGTTTTTGGGACAGCCTCTATCATAACCCTTCCTTCGCAATTCCTCCCGTAAAGTTTCGGAACTTAAAACAGAATCCAGATTGCGGACAAATATTTCTTCCTCCAAGGGTTCGCAGGTCAGAGCGCTTTCCCCGAGAATTTCCAATAGAGAGCCGCCGTTTGAAGCTATTACCGGGCAACCACAAGCCTGCGCCTCAAGCGGGAGCCACCCGAAACCCTCGTAATGAGAAGGATAAACTAGAGGCTGTCCCAAAGTTATAACCATTTGTTTTACAGTAAGTTAACTTGTTTATAAAGCTGTCATAAAGACCGTTTTTAGGGGATTTTGGGCAATTTCGATGTCTATAACACCGTCAGCCTTTCTCTTGTTTTGCATATTCAAATACAATTCTACCATAGACCTCTGTCTGACGCGATTATATTTATAACGAATAGAGGCCTTATACAGCGTTTTTGACGGAATTGAATGACTTACGTTCCCTTACAGTTCGGAGTCGAATATCTCAATTCGCAAAATTCGGGTTTTTGGGACAGCCTCTAAACTAACGCATCCGAAATCGAATAAAAGGCCCTCAATTCC
The DNA here is from genome assembly GCA_965226205.1 of Opitutales bacterium. Classification (GTDB taxonomy): domain Bacteria; phylum Verrucomicrobiota; class Verrucomicrobiia; order Opitutales; family UBA2987; genus JAJFLU01. Next base: position 88,284 of record CBDDCJ010000023.1, read on the forward strand.
TCATCACCAACCCTGCCAACAGAAAAAACAGTGGCTTCCAGATCATTGGAATGGATAAACTGTTTTTGTTTTTTAGATAACGGCGACCCGATAAACGCCAATACCGCGGATTCTAACGCTTTATTTTTTTTTGCAGCCTGAAAAATGCGCAACAAGCCATCACGATTCTTATACCAGGAATCATTGCCTACATGGATAACGATTTTGCAATTCTCCGGCAAATTGAATTTTTCCAATAAAAGCCTAGCCTCTGTCCTGGGAACGCGATGAAAAGAATAATTCAATCCCATGTGAATAGTCTGTGTCCGCTCCGGCCTGGCATAACCAAGAACGTGCAGGTCTCTTTTCGTGCTTTCCGAAATACAGGCCACAAAAGACGCCTTCTTGATTCCATTAAAAATATATTTTTGATATATACGTCCGGTAAATGAGGTTTTATTTTGGGGAAATTCTCCACGGGCGGAACGTATCGCCATCAAATCATGACAGGTTATGAGATAGTTCCTTTGTCCTAAATGACTTATATAATAAGCATTCGAGTGGTCGCAAATATGTATAATCAATGGATCGCCGGATTCTTCTTCTATGGCGCGAATAACCTTTTTCAACTGTTTCGGGAAAAGGATTATTTTATCCACATATCCCACCCACTTCCGTAGAAAAAGGGGGACTCCTGATCGGGCGTTTATGACTTCCGGCGGTTTTATGAAATGAACCTTTACACCTCTCTCCACCAACAAATCATTCAGAAAAGAAGAAAATTTCTGGGTAGTGTATTAAGTAGGAATGGTGGCTAATTCTTGATTATATTGATGAATGAAAAGTCTCAGACAGGTTTCATGCATACTCTTAACCCCATTGTTTCATAAATTCAATCAGATTCAAGACTGTGATCCGCATAAACAAAGGGACTAACGTGCAAAAAAGGTATATTGCTGAACTTCACAAAAAGTGAAGATACAAAAATGGATTGATAGAGCGTTATTATGGTTGTTTATGCCGCATTCAGAAGGTTTTTACTCAATATTTATGAAACAATGGGGTTAAGCTTGGAAAAGGAGAGGGTTTTGCGTGTGAAACGACCCAGTCGTTGGCGCAGGGTATTGTTCCATCGTTCCACATGGGCCGTTTCACCGGTTTCTTTTTCCACGGATCGGTTATGAGGAAAGACTTCATCATAAGTGGACCAAAAGTCGCTGTAGGTGGCACATCTTTTGTAGGCCCGTGGCAGACGCTCGTAAAGTTCCCGGCAACGATACCAATCCCGAGGCCCAATGGCATAGGAGAGGATTTGACGGGTGCGTCGGCAAAGAGCGATCCAAACCCATTGGGCATCGCTCTTGCGCCCCACAAAAGACCACAGTTCGTCCAGTTCAATGACATCATGGCGGCGGGCCGCAAGAATCGTGCTTTTGAGCGGTCGCAGCGATTGTCGTTTTTTTTAACCAACTCAAAACGGTGTTGGGACTCACCCCGAAGGCGCGCTGTAAACCGCGTAGACTGCTGCGTTCCTGATAGACTCGAAGGATCATTTCTTTTTGCTCTTCGGTGTATTTCACTGTGGGGTTTTCGCGGCTTTGTTTACCACAATCATGGCAGCGGTAGCGCTGTTTATGGTTGGGCGTCTTGCCAAATTTAATGATATTTTCACTTCCACAGTGCCGACAATTAATAATTTTAGTAACCATGCACTAAGAATAAACTGCCTAACGCTATTTGTACAGCTAAAAATACAAAATAACATTCTTTTTTTATACACTACCAATTTCTGCATGCTATACTGGCCATCCCCTTCGTAATTGCCAACCAGTAAAACTTGAAAAGGGTATCGATTCATAAATGAGAGTGCCGTGTTGGCAGTCGGCGTTTAGGGGGCATCCGGGCAGCCGCCAGTGTCAACCCACCGCCCAGGGCGAGAAATCCCATCGTCGTTGATTGCCCAACCTGCCCCGTGAGAATAAGAAGAAAACAGCACCCAAATAGAAGCAGTGGAAAAAACATATCCCTCCGGGCCGCCCGGGTGGCATACCCGAATAGCTGGAAAACAATGGCCATTCTCAAGAAAAGATAGGCGTATCCCAATAAAACTCCATTTTCCAAAACAATTCTGGACCACTCACCCTCCGCCAGTTGAAAATACACCCGCCCGCTTACCAGCCTGGCCCCGACGTTTGTCCCCATTCCAAGCCCATGACCAAAAAATGGCGCATCCCTGGAGGCGGTCAAACTGCTTGTAAAATCACCGAAAATCCTTTGTATCCAAGTTGTTGCCCGCTCACCCCAAGAGGCTTCAAAATCGCCGGTTTCTGTCAACCGGCTTTCAAAAGCGATTTTTCCTTCACTATAAATATCCAGGTTGGTCGCCACCAGCAAGATTATGCCTATCGGAATAATCAGCCGAATAATACGTTTGGGAAGCCGCTTATTGAATAGATAAGCTACCCCAAGCATTATAAAAACCAACCCGATACTGCCCAGCGTAAGCCGGGACGATGAAACCGAAGCGGAGATAAAAATCGCCAGTCCGCTTCCAACTAAAAGTGGCATGGAGTAAACTCCTTTCCGCAGCATTCCGAAAAGCGTAATCGAACTCGCCAAAGCTAAAAATTGGGCAGCTCCCGTTATAAATGAAAAATATCCTGGAGGTCGGATTCTTCCCTCGCCGCCGCGTATCTGGGCGCCCTCACTGCCACCAGGACCGTAGTTCCAATAATCGTTGGGATCCGCTAAAAATTGTACCGCCATTAACACAGCCATTGGCATGGATAGAATCAATACCCAACGTCCCATTTTTACTACGTCATTGATCGTAAACACTTTGGGAATTACAAATATCAGAGGAAAATGCAGGAAGTTGGCTTTAATCCCATAGGCAATTACAGACATTGGGGCTTCCGTCATGAACAAAGATTGAGTAACGGACGCCCCGCAGATTACGAAAAGGGCAACCATTGTACGGGTTGGATTCAATAATTTCTCATTAATGGCCAACAAATAAATCAATAGCATCCCATAGGAAATAACGCAAAACGGCTGGAATTGCTCTTGTTCGCCTGTTTCACTAGAAGCAGGTTACTATGAAAAAACAAAAAGCAAATCCAGCCAAATGCAAGGTGTGCGTTCTGCGACAGCTTTGCAATTTTATTCCGGGACATCTGGTGGCCAAGTTGGCCCGCCAGTAGGGTGTCGATAAGAAAGCTCGCAGTTTCAGTCCATGGAGCCATATCGTTAGTTTGCTCTATGCTCAGATCACTCATGCTATTGGGCTTAATGATGTCTGTGACGGACTCGCTCATCACAGAGGGTTGCTGGCCAGTATCCGGGGGGCCAGCGCTCCCAGTCGCAACGGGCTTTCCTACGCCAACAAGCATCGCGATGCCGCGATGTCGGGAGAACTGTTTTGGTCGGTGCTCAAGCACTTGCAGTCGTTGTCTCCGGGGTTTGCGGGTGGTAAATTCAAGGGGTTTCCCCGACGTTTCAAACGCGTTATCAACATCGTCGATTCGTCCACTATCGGTTTGGTCGCCAACTGCATGGATTGGGCTAAACATCGTCGGCGAAAGGCGGCTGCCAAATGTCACTTGCGCCTGGATTTGCAAAGTTTTCTGCCCCGGTTTGCCATCATCGACACGGCCAGGGACAATGACGCCAAACGAGCCCGCGAAATGTGCGCCGCCCTCAAAGCCGGTGAAATCGTATTGTTTAACAAGGCCTACATCGATTTGGCCCACCTCTTTGACTTGTCCTTGAGGGGCATTTACTTTGTCACCCGGGCCAAAAAGAACATGGCCTTGCGCTGTGTCAAGAGGCTGCTCAAGAAGCCCAAGGGCAATATTTTGCGCGATGATCTGGTGGTCCTTAAGAACAAAAAATCCCGTCAGGATTATCCCCAGCCGATGCGCCGGGTAACGGCATGGGTGGAGATTGATGGCCAGTGGCGAGTGATGGAATTTTTGACTAATAATTTGCAGTGGTCGCCCCATACGATCAGCGAACTGTATCGCTGCCGCTGGTCCATTGAAACCTTCTTCCGCCAGATCAAACAAACGCTCAACTTGTGCGATTTCCTCGGCCATAGCGCCAATGCCGTGCGCTGGCAGATTTGGAGCGCTTTGCTGCTCTATGTGCTGCTCCGCTTCCAGGCCTGGTTGAGCCGCTGGGAGCATAGTTTTGTCCGCCTGTTCACACTTGTCAGAGGCGTGCTTTGGGATCGCTTTAACCTGCGGGACTTGCTCGATTTCTATGGGACAGCCGGTGGACGCTTTAGAATGCGAGCGACTCCCCAGCAGGCCTATTTCCCTGGGTTTGGTTGAAAACCTATGGGACAGCACAAGGTGGCAAAAGCAATAAAAGAGAAACATGTGATAAAATTTCAAAAATTCGATTCCCCCAAAAGTCAAAAACTCACATTGATTATCAATGGGTTACGAAGCTTGCCTCGCCCCTATGGGATGGTATTGCAAATAAATCAACAATACAATCGGATCCCTGGCCAGAAGAAAGGCATCGGACAATCCCGGCACTAACCATTTGCGAAAAATTCCCTCCGTAATTAGAAGCCAGAAGTAAATCCAGATCAAACGATTGATGAAGTAACGATTCATTCTACACAGGGGCTGCTTTTGTTCGAAGCAATTCGCTCAAAACCGCGGTTATGGCATCTTCGTATCGTTTCCACGTAAACTGCTCCGCTTTTGCGATAGCATTTCTTTTCATTGCCATCAGCAATTCCTGATCCCGGCAGAGAATTTCCAATTTTTCTTTTATTGCGTTGGAAGATCGGGTAGTGTATTAAGTAGGAATGGTGGCTAATTCTTGATTATATTGATGAATGAAAAGTCTCAGACAGGTTTCATGCATACTCTTAAGCTTGGAAAAGGAGAGGGTTTTGCGTGTGAAACGACCCAGTCGTTGGCGCAGGGTATTGTTCCATCGTTCCACATGGGCCGTTTCACCGGTTTCTTTTCCCACGGATCGGTTATGAGGAAAGACTTCATCATAAGTGGACCAAAAGTCGCTGTAGGTGGCACATCTTTTGTAGGCCCGTGGCAGGCGCTCGTAAAGTTCCCGGCAACGATACCAATCCCGAGGCCCAATGGCATAGGAGAGGATTTGACGGGTGCGTCGGCAAAGAGCGATCCAAACCCATTGGGCATCGCTCTTGCGCCCCACAAAAGACCACAGTTCGTCCAGTTCAATGACATCATGACGGCGGGCCGCAAGAATCGTGCTTTTGAGCGATCGCAGCGATTGTCGTTTTTTTTAACCAACTCAAAACGGTGTTGGGACTCACCCCGAAGGCGCGCTGTAAACCGCGTAGACTGCTGCGTTCCTGATAGACTCGAAGGATCATTTCTTTTTGCTCTTCGGTGTATTTCACTGTGGGGTTTTCTCGGCTTTGTTTACCACAATCATGGCAGCGGTAGCGCTGTTTATGGTTGGGCGTCTTGCCAAATTTAATGATATTTTAACTTCCACAGTGCCGACAATTAATAATTTTAGTAACCATGCACTAAGAATAAACTGCCTAACGCTATTTGTACAGCTAAAAATACAAAATAACATTCTTTTTTTATACACTACCCCGTTTTGCGTTATTTCCTATGGGATGCTATTGGTTCTGATACATGTATTGCGTGTCGCGCTGAGACCCTTGTTTTGCGGATGCCGTTGGTAAGTTACGGTTTGAGATACCTTTTTCGCAAAATCGTTAACAATCTCTTCAGTCCGGTCTTTGGACCCGTCCTCCGTTACGATCAAATCCCAATCCTGGAAGGACTGAATCCGGACCGAATCCAAGGACTCGGGCAAATATTTGTCCGCATTATAGGCAGGGATGCAAATAGTCACTTCAGGCATGTCCTAAGAAACAATTTTACGGTTAAATAACGAGGCGGCAAGGTAACCGGCGTAACGCAGATTCGAGCGCTGGAATTTCCATGCTTCACGAAATTCCCGGCAGGCAGTCCGGGGTTCCAGCTTTCGAATGAGCCGCGCGTGCTGGAAGAGACTGTCGGCATAGTATTTTTTCCTCAAAGCCAAGGGCAAAAACTCGCTTTTCAAATGTTTGTGATAAAAACGAACGTTATGCGAGGCGACCAGGTCTGTCTGGGCCATTGCGCTTTGCGGATGCTTTCGGTATTGGCAGGTGACAACATCCGCAAACCCTAATCTGAAACCATGGGCCACCGCACGAATCCAGTAATCAAGATCTTCAGACACCTTGAGTCCGGTATCGAATCCCCCGATGCTTTCGTATATTCCACGCCGCATCATAATCAGGCTGGTAGTCTGAACGAAATTACTTTCAAACATGGACGCAGGGGCGTTATTAACATCGGCGGGATCCGGCTTAATCGTGTCGGCAACGCTGCCGGTGGCCTGGTCATAAACATCAAAACCGCAATAGCAAATGTCGCAGCCCCGACTGATAGTTTCAAGACCGCTATTGATATGCTCAGAGGTCCACCAGTCGTCAGCGTCCAGAAAGGCAAAAACATCGCCCCGGGCCATCTCCATGAGGCAGTTGCGCGTGGCGGAAACCCCCATGTTTTCCTCAAACCTTCTGTATGATACCCGCTGTGATATACGGCGCTCAAATTTACTCGCTATTTCTTCCACACCATCATTTGATCCGTCTTCAACAATAAGAATCTCCCAATTTTCATGCAGCTGCGCTTTAACGCCGTTCAAGGCCTGCTCAATAAAGGACGCAGCATTATAAGCTGGTATCAATACACTGACGAGAAGGGGCTGAATCATTCAAGTTTCTATCCATACATTGAAAAACATGTTTCTCACGGCCATGCCAATAAATTCGAGCCATGAAATGCCGCGGCATATGGAACTTTGGCGGGCAGGCGTGTAGAAAACCCGTCTGACCGCACCGCAACCAACAATGTTCACTTTAATTCTGGATTTTTCCGTGCTCATATAATGAAGAGCTCTTATACGACTCGGTGTTGGGGATTCCGATGGTAGCAGGTCGAATACAAGAAGGAGAGAAACGTCCAAAAAATATATTTGGGATTGGCCCTGAGTAATTTACAAAAAGACTGAAACCCAAGAGCTGGTTGAATACGCCAAATCAATCTCCCATGAACATATAGACTTTCTTTCAATTGTTGATTTCGTAATTTAATAGAAATTAATTCGTTGGAATAATTCTTCTCATAAAAGCCCAACATCCCTTCAACCATCTTTAGCGTCTGCGCCATAGCGCTGGAAGTATGCTTCCTGTAGTTATAGGAAGCATGTGGTGAATGCGCTACCTGAAACCGTTAGCTATAATTTGCAACCAAAAATCCAAGTCCTCACCATAAGAAAGTTCTTCATCAAACCTCAATCCTGAATCGACTATCTTCCTACGTATTAAAACTGCCGGAACCATAATAAAATTATAGTTATAGATGCTATTCGGTATGTCCTTTAAGGCCTCCCCGGAAGGCAGTTCGTTTCTTTTCGTGTAATGTCCGTCTTCATCAATGAAATTGTTGCCAGAGAAACACATACCCGCCTGTTCACGCTCCAGCCATTTCAAGGCCAACTCTAAATGGAGGCTGTCCCAAAAACCCGAATTTTGCGAATTGAGATATTCGACTCCGAACTGTAAGGGAACGTAAGTCATTCAATTCCGTCAAAAACGCTGTATAAGGCCTCTATTCGTTATAAATATAATCGCGTCAGACAGAGGTCTATGGTAGAATTGTATTTGAATATGCAAAACAAGAGAAAGGCTGACGGTGTTATAGACATCGAAATTGCCCAAAATCCCCTAAAAACGGTCTTTATGACAGCTTTATAAACAAGTTAACTTACTTTAAAACAAATGGTTATAACTTTGGGACAGCCTCTAAATGATCGCATTCCCAGGTGTCATCCGCGTCCATAAATGCGATGTATTCACCTTCCGCTTTTTCCATTGCCCTGTTGCGGGTAAATGATACCCCACAATTGGTTTCATTCCTGAACAAACGCAAAGGCTGACCATTTGGCGTCCGCAACTGCTTAACAATATCGGCCGTTTTGTCGAATGCACCGTCTTCCCACAGAATGATTTCCCATCGCGAATATGTCTGCTTAAAAATCGATTCGAGTGATTCTACGATATATTTTTCAGCTTTGTGGGCTGGAATTACAATGGATACGAGTCCGTCCTTCATAACTGGTCCAAGGGGAGTTAAGGAAATGCTGTCATATCCCTTAACGCATTCCGGCGTCCGCGAATTTCCGCAAAGTAGAACTGCCGTGTTCTTTTAGGCAACCGGCAACCACGAAGCGCTTCGATCACATTATCCAACAAAGGCTTGCGCCGCATGGGGGTTGCTGCGCCTCTCAGATGTGAAAGAACCGTGGTAGAGTAGGATATGCTTTCCACCAGTTTTAGAAGATACTCTTTGGTCAACCGGTTCGGCGGGATAATGTGAGTGAGTTTCAAATCCACAAAACGCGCCGTGCCCAAACCCAAGTCGCAGGCTGAAAAAGCCAGATCGCTATCTTCGCCCCCGATCCGCTTTTCTCCATCTGTTCCAAGGAGACTACGGCGCTTGTCGTTCGCAATGGTTTCGAGGTAACGTTCCCAAACGGGATGACGAATAAACATACCAGCGGTGGGCGGCAAAGATTCAAACTGATGCTGAAGATTCGACCAGACATCCCGCTCAAGCGGTCGAATAGCGAGGTAACTCCACCATTGCCGCGTCCATTCTGGAGGCTCCGATTCGAACTCCGGGAGGAGCTGGCCTCCCCAACAGCCAATCATGGGCCATTTTTCACCTTTTCTCAGTCCTTTCTCGATATAGTCAGGCGCAAGCAAATTGTCATCGTCAACGTAGAGAATCAGGCCCGCCTTTGCTTCTTTCATTCCACGAATGCGAACCGCAGTAAACCCCAGTTCATTTTCGCGAACATGACGTCCGCAGGGATGCCAGGAGAGATCGAAACGATTTTTGACGGGATCGGAACTAGCGTTGTCGATGAGTATCAGCTCCCATTCGCCAAGAGGACTTGTCTGTTTTCTTAGCGCATCAAGCGTCCGCTCCAAGAAATCCCGCCTTGGATTATGAGTGCAGATGACGACGCTTAAAGAAAACGTATTATTAATCATACAAACTCTTTGTCATAACCTCTTCGAAAATTGTCCGAACAATTAATCTCCTTAATAACTTTAGCGGGATTACCACCTGCCAGACATTTCTCTGGAAGGCTTTTGGTTACAACGGAACCAGCCGCAATAACAGAGTGATTCCCGATGGCAACACCCGGAAGTATAATAGAGCCTCTTCCCAACCATACATTTCTGCCAATGATAACGGGCGCTCTTTTGATCGATTCGGTTTTGTCGACTTCGTGGAAGCTGGTATCGTAAATGCACACAGAGTCTCCAACAAGAGTGTGTGAACCGATCTCAACCCGTTCGGAGACGGCGATATTAACGCCCTCATTGATATATACGTTATCGCCAACAATAAGCCGTCCGGAAGCGTAGATTCTAAAACTCGTTCGATACTGCTCACAATTGACCTGAAAGTCATTACCTATGAGGAATGTATTCTGGTTCTTAATGATCGATTTTTTTCCGAATACTCTCGGACGCGCGCCGATTTTAACTCCATGCCTCTTGAAAAATGAAAGAATAATTGAGCTCTCCACAGCAACGATCATACCGCTGACTCTTTTTCTCAGCAAACGCATGCCTTCTTTCGGGTCAACAGCCATGAAACTTAAGAGCCGTCACCTTAAATGGCTCTTGATAGAAAAAATACACGTTCAAGAGATCAAACCCCATCGTTTTTTCAAGATATAGCTAACAAGCCGAATGGACTCCCGCGACCAAGGCTTACTCAACCATGCTCTCCAAGCGTGTTTCCATGCGGTTTGAAACCGATTTTCTTCGAGCGCCCAACAGCTCCAACGCCGACGTTGAAAAGAGCGGGAATATCTTGCCGACCGTGACGCCACAGGGATGTCAATTTTCGGGACGCCCATTTTTTTGCGCGCTTCAAGGACAAGAGTTTTCTGTAAATCATCCATTCGGGTGCCTTTTCGAGTTGTAATGTTAGCGAGGTGCTGGCGATAGTAGATCAGAGTCTGATCGATATTAGCGAGTTTGCCACATTCCAGAAGCCTGAGGTAAAGATCCAAGTCCTCGATCAATTCAAATTCCTTCCGGTAACCACGCACTTTATCGAAAGCTGATTTTCTAAACATCGCCACGGGATGCACAATCGCACCTCCATCAGCCTGCAATAATTGTTCCATAATATCTTCGTGATGCAACGGCCTGCGATAAAGTTTGAGAATATCACCATCTGGATCGATTACCCACGCATGGCCGCCAACAATTACGCAATCGGGATTAGAGTTCATGTAATCAACCTGGGCTTCGAGCCGATCTGGCAAGGAAACATCATCCGCATCCATGCGCGCAATATATTCACCGCTAGCTATTTCGAGACCATCGTTCAGGGCGCCAACTATGCCTGTATTGTCACGGCTGATGATATTAATGCGGCTATCTGACATTTCAAAATTACGGATTATTTTTAGCGACTGATCCGTGGAACCGTCATTTACGATGATGAACTCAAAATTCTCATACGTCTGATTCAATATGCTCTCAATAGCTTCGCTGAGATAGCGTTCCGCGTTGTAAACCGGCATCAGAACGCTGACTCTAGGATGATTTTCCGAAGTCATGACATCCTTGCGTTTAGGGCGCGATTGAACAGTTGACAAACCGGCGAGTAGCACTGATCCCGGGAAAGATGCTCTTGGACGCTCTGACGGCTTTTATTCTCAAGATTCGAACGAAATTTGTTATCATGCAGCAAGCGATTTACGTTTTTAGCAAACTCCGTGGCGCTGTCCGATAAAAGGAGGTCGTCCTTGAAAAAAGGCAAGCCATGCAACCCAATGGATGTCGTCACGCACGCCTTGCCGTAGGAAAACGCCTCAACGAGCTTGGTTTTGACACCGCTGCCTTCAAGGAGCGGGAGAACGACAACCTCTGCTTCGGCATAATGCCCGTCCAAAGAATCCACAACGCCGTAAAAGGTAACGCCGGGCACATTTTCCTCATCGGAATAGGCCCGGCAAACCGCACCGCAAACATGAAGCGTCGCATGGGGTTGAGCTTGCAAGATAACGGGCCATACTGATCGCAGGAACCAGGAAAGCCCCTCTACATTGAAATGGGCCAGACTGCCGACAAAGAGGCATCGGCCCGCAACCAGCCGGGAAGCCACATTGTTTGGGGTAAACGCTTTGGTCACAACCGTCACATCCATTTCAGCGGGGAAACCGCGAAAGACCCGGGCATCGGGTTCGCTAATAGCAAGAACTGCATCGGCCCCCAACAGCCACTCTTCCTCTCGGGTTCGCGGAAACTCCCTTTTCTCGTCTTCCTCAAGCCGGCCATCGATGAGATAAAGTCTCTGGTGCTGCACATCATGAGCCAAGACCGCACGAAAGGCAGAAAGCGCCACATTGGCCCGGTTGACGGCTTCATTCATCCAACAGTAATTAGCCAGAACGATATCGGGCTGATGGCAGCGAAGATTTTTTCCGACGAAAGCAACTTCTGCCTGTGTGGGCGGTTCCCGCCAAACCGGAATGGGTTGCCGGGAAGCGGGTTGCGTTGGTTCCGTTTTCTTCCTGAGTTTCTGAGCCTGAGTGAACAAGCCCAAGACTTTAAGGAACTTTTTCAGAGCATGAAGCAAACGGGCTTTAAACGGCAACAATCGGATGAGGGGAAATATCTTGAATCGGCCAAAAGACAGTTCGCCAATGATGGAGAGCTTAATGTCTCGCGGCAACCCATCGGGCACTCTATACCATGCGTTAATTTTTATAAAGTCCACCTGACCAACCCAACAGATGTTAACTGAATATCCTTTGTCAGCAAGATACTGAAGGATATCTATAAGGTAGGATACGGAGCCACTCTCACCCGGAATCGGCGAGTTGCACGTTATGACCATTATTTTCGGTTTGCGAGGCACTCGAAAATCAGGCCTCCGGTTTTCGCAGGACCAAGCATTGAGATAGTGCGGGATACTGGCCGATAAGGTATTTATCGAGGTTGGAAAGAATCCGCTCAGGATCAAAACCGTCATAACCAAAAAGCTCGCTCAGTTCGCCTTCGACAACCTCAAATGGCATCAACTCGGTGATCCAGCGAACATTTCTGTTCCCTCCGTACTCATTTTCCAGGCGTCCGGTAAACGGAGCCAGATTAAGAAAGAGATCAATGGTCATGAGAAAAAGACCCCCCGGCTTCAGGCACCTGTAGGCGTGATTCATGATATTCTGAATCTCCCGTTCATCAAGATGCTCAATGACGCTGATGGAAAAAATTCGGTCATAAGCATCATCTTCCAAAGCAGCATTGGAAATCGTGGTATTTCTCAATTGAACATCAGTCCCAAATCGTTTGTTCAGTATTTCCATGAATTCGGGATTACAGGGCCAGTCGAGTTTTTCCATGCCGGGATCGACATTCACGACCCGGCAGTCCATGGAACCGAGCACAAACTGAAAACCGCTCAAGCCGCCTCCGATTTCGAGAACCTTCATGCCCGGCTCAAGCCCAGCCGCATGAAAAGCCCACGGATACTCGAAAGCGCGAATAGAGTTGTTTCCCTGAAAGGCGAACGGACCCCGCATGCGTTTCCACAGAGAATCGGGGATCAAGGACCGGAAGAGACTCCAACGGTGTCGTGTATAACCATGGGGGGCGCCATGGACCAAATTCCAGTGGCGATAATTTTCGGGCAGGCTTTTAGTGGCCAGCATAAGTTTATAAGAATCTATTGTTGCAAATTCCAGGCAGTGACCGGCGCAATAATTCCAGGACGACCCTCCACCCAATAGGGCGAATCGCTCAAACCACCTTTAATTTCAAGATGTATGGAAGGACTATTGACGCCAGGCTCACAGAACCACTGCCGATGATAAAGGCCAAGAAACAGTTCGAGGCGATACTCGCCTTCGTTGAGAAAGCGAGCGGGAATCCGGCTGCGCAGGACACATTTTCCTGGTGCCAGTTCCTGCCATTGAGGTTCAGGGAGGTCGCGGTTGGTGCTCCAATACAACATGGAGCCACTGACATGGAAGAGACCATAGCCTATCTGGATTCCCGCATCGGGTTTGAGAACGGCACCCTCGATCGATATCCAAATGGAGGAGTCGTTACGCACCGGCAGGTCAAGGGGCGCGCCGGATTCGTCACTGAGGTAAAAGCGCTCCGGCCTGAACCAGTCATTTTCCCATTCGTTACCGTTATTGACCCATTCGACCGATAATGTGTTTACCGTGGTCTTCAGAAGATAGCTTCGGACCAAACCGCCGACATCGCTGCCATAACCCTTTACACGGCCAGATTCGAGGTAAAGACAATGATCGCAAATGTTCTCCACAGCATTCATGTTATGGCTGACAAAGAGCACGGTGCGGCCCTGATTGCTGGATAGGTCGTTCATTTTCCCGAGGCATTTTTTCTGAAAAGAAGCATCGCCCACGGCGAGCACTTCATCGACGATCAAAATCTCGGGGTCAAGGTGGGCGGCGACGGCAAAAGCCAAGCGCACAAACATGCCGCTGGAATAGCGTTTGACCGGCGTTTCGATGAATTGCTCGATTTCTGAAAAGGCAATAATTTCATCATATTTCTCATGCACCTCACGCCTGGTCATGCCCAGAATCGCTCCATTTTTACCGATAATTCCAAGAACATCGCCCTCATGGAGGGAGAAAGAAACATCCTCCAACGCCCAAAATAGATCATTGGAAGCATGCTGACGGCCAGAGGTGGAATGATCCTGCAAGGCGCGGTTTCTAATGCGGGCCCAAAAACGCTGCATTTCGTCTTTAAGCTTGTTGACGCCAATCTGACCAAGCCGGTAAGCCTTGGAGATATTTTCGACTTCGATTATGGGCTGCCGCATGACAATGCCTAAACGGTGTCCACAAAGTTGCGCTGCACTTTGTTGAAAATGAGAATGCCGGAAACCAGCAACAAAAGAGTAATTGAAAACGATGTGAAGAATATGGCAGGGGTGAGCGTGCCTTTTCCAAGCAAGATGAGGCGGAAGGATTCCACGATACTGGTCATGGGGTTCACAGCCATGATCCACTGATACTGCTCGGGAATCTTTGAAACTGGATAAATCACGGGGGTGGCGTAAAGCCAAAGCTGTGTCAGAAACTGCTGGGCGTGAATCAAATCCCTGTATTTGGCAGTAAGGGACGCCATCCACAGGCCCACACCCAAAGCAAGTAGAACTACTTGAAGTAGAACGAATGGAAGTAGAATGATATACCGGGACAGGGCAAAAGAATCACTAGCCGGAGTGAATACTTTGAAGTAAACGAATATTACAATGAAGCACAGCAACTGCATCCCGAACACAATGAGGTTGGAAAAAACCGCGGCCAGCGGTATTATCAATCGGGGGAAGTATACTTTTCCCAAGAGGTGGATGTTGTGAACGAATGTATTCGATACGCCGGAAAACGTCTGGCTAAAATAATTCCAGCCGAGGAGCCCGCAAAAGTAAAATAGCGTGGGGGGCAGATCGTCAGTGGGGATGCTGGCCACTCGACTGAATATGATAGTGAACACCGCTGTCATGGCCAGCGGTTGAAAGATAAACCATACCGGTCCCAGAATAGTCTGCTTGAAGCGGGAAACGAAATCGCGCCGCACAATGAGGAAGAGCAGATCGCGATATTGCCAGATTTCCCGCCATTCAATGTGCAGCCAGTTGCTGTTGGGCTTTATTATGGTTTCAAAAGAGCTCATATCCGACTGGCGATCTGTTGATATGCAAGCAAGCTGCCGCCCCTGGTCGCTTGCCTCGGCAGTGGCAAAACCAGTTTTTTGCTTTGCGGTCTGCGGTGGCCGCAGCTCCGGCGATTGACTGTTTTTATGGGACTCAGCCCGATGATTTTCGTAAAAACGACTTGGGTTCGGGTTTGGCCGAAATGACGGCGCTGACCGGCATATTCATGACGACTTGCCGGCCTAAAAATTCGAGCAGCAGGTTGATGCGTTGGCTGGCGGGAATAAAACCGCTGACAATGGCTTTTATATTCATAAGCGGCCCTTCCGCGATGACCACCTCGCCACCCTCTCTCAATGATTCCTCCTCCACTTGGCGGCATTCGGCCGGAATTTCCTTTTTCAGCTCTTCAATGAAGAATTGCGGAACGGCTGGAAACTCCTCGCCATAGCGAAGGACCGCGCGAATCCCAGGTATTGCCACCAAATGGCGATAATGGGTTTTGATGTCGCAGAGGACAAAGAGATAGCCGGGAAAGAGGGCTTCGGTAAACCTCACGCGGCCTCTGCGGGTCTGCTTTAAATAAGTTATGCGGGGGCAAAATACTTCGAGCTCGGACTGTGCGCGGATGGCCGCGGCGGCAATGTGTTCTCTCTTGCTCTGCGCTTTCAGAGCATACCAGGCGGATGCCTGCAAATGCCTAATGGAGGATTCAACCATTTGATTTCTAAAAGTTTATGAATTTGAGCACCTTGTCGATGAGATTGAGCCCGTTCTTTTGCCAGCGCTCGATCTTCTCTATGCGGTTGCGGTAATGCCCCGCACGATCACCGGAAACGTTTTCCAAAAGCGGCTTGAGAACTTGCAGCCGCTCGGCCGTAACTTCCAATTGAGGAGAAACCTCCTCCTTGAAAAATCCTGCCATGAGTTTGCGAAACTCCGATTCGGCCGAGAAAAAATCCTTCCGCTGGCCAGGAATATAGACGGCTTTGACGGCTTTGAAGGCCCGAAGTTGTTTCAAACCCTGGCTGGCCGTGCCGAGGCTGATTTGCAGTTTGCCCATGATCTGATCCATCGACATGGGAGCGGGCATAATGAATAAAAGCCCATAAATTTCGCCAATCGATTTGGGCAAGCCAATCACTTGAGCGGCCCGCACAAAAATGTCGATCACCTCCGTCTCAACTTCCGTCAAGAATTCCGTCTGGATGCCCATAATGGTATTCGTTGAATGCAAAGGGTGGGTATAAAAAGGATAAAAGCAACGTTAATTTCATTTTTAAATGAAATATTTGATGTTTTTGTAATTTATGAAATTGAATTATTCTTCAAATTCAACCACTTCATTTTATTAACCGCCGATGATGCAGATGGGTAGAGATGATTCATTATTTTGTATTGAGTCATTATATTCGTGTTTATTTGTGCCATCCGTGGTTTTTAGAAATTTAGTGAAAAGTATCGGATTTTTAGTCATTTTCATTAATTTCCAACCGGGAGTTTGCGTTGCAATTTATGCGTATTTCAGCAAATTTATTCTCAGGAAAAACTTGGGAGGGACGTTTACCTTGAATATAAATAAACTTTGAGGCTCTATCTGTTATGATTAATAGTCGGACCAGAGGACTGATTACTTTGCAAACATTCAGTCTTCTCGTGATCATGCCGGCCTGGTTCTTGCTCCTGACTTGGGTCGCGGAGAAGTTCGGTTTGGAGATTCTGCTGCACCAGATAAATTTCCCTTTTTACCTGCTGGGAATTACCGGCGCCTGCCTGTTGTTTCTGAACTATGAAAGTCCCACGCCGTCCCACGGAACGGGAAGTTTCCTTTTCGTCGCCGCGGTGAGGAAGGCCAATGCGGGAATACTGATTATGGCGCTGGTCCTCTTCGGCATTGTTTATGCAACCAAAGACAAGGCCATCAGCCGCATCTTTCTGGGCCTTTACATTTCCTCCAGTTGGCTTTTGCTGTTGGCTCTCTACCGGTATATGCCGGTGGTTTTTTCAAACCTGTTATTTCGCGGTGAAAATACCATTAATACCATCCTGGCGGGCAATCCCCGAAGGGCGGAAAAGCTTCAGAACTGGATCCTGAACAACCCTCCACTGGGCATGAATGTGCTGGGGCTGGTCAGTTATGGCGAGGTTGAAGATGAGAATTTGAACCTGCCCATCCTCGGCCACATAGCGGAGTTTGAGCAACTGCTTGCTCAACATGAGGTTCACCAGGTAATTCTCCTCGAATCGCGGAATTCAAAAGCCTGGGTAAATTACATCGTCGATACATGTTACCGGGAAGGATGCCGCATTCTCATTTTGAACCAGTGGGAAGATTATTTCGACCAGAAGCTGACCGCCGTGGAGGAGGGCCAGCATACTTTTTTTACCCTCCAGGAAGAACCGCTGGAGAATCCCGTTAATCGATTATTGAAACGTTTGCTGGACTGGCTGGTGGCTCTGCCAGTGGTTTTGCTGGCGCTGCCTTTTCTCATCTTGATTGTGAAATATTATTAGATTCGGGAGGCGCCCGGTCCGCTATTTTACCGGCAAAAACGAACGGGTTTCAAAGGGCAGACTTTTTCAATTTTCAAATTCCGCAGCATGTACTTCCAACCGGAAAAATCGGATCAGGCCAAAGAGGAGACCCGGCAGGCGAGCGAGGGAGATGCCCGCATCTTCTCCTTCGGCCAATTTATGCGGAAAACCAGCCTGGATGAGTTTCCCCAGTTTATCAATGTGCTTCAGGGGAATATGAGCGTGGTGGGTCCGCGGCCCCACATGACGGAGCACGACGAGCAGTTCAAGCGTCTGGTGGAAATTTACCGCACCCGGCATTTTGTCAAACCCGGTATAACCGGCCTGGCCCAGACTTATGGGTATCGGGGGGAAATCACCAGCGTGGATCTAATCGAGGAACGAATCCGGCTGGACTTGCAATATATCAACAATTGGTCCATCGGGCTTATCTTCAAGACCATTGTGCAGATCCTTTTTCCACCCCGCAGCGCCTATTGAGGCATTTTGGCGAGGGGTGAATTTAACCCGAATCCGCAGCCGCCGAGGGAGGACTCTTTTCCCCATAGCGGCAGAGGAGCGGGAGGAGCCGCAAGGCATTGCAGTATCGAGGGATAAAGCTGGCGGGCGTTTTAAAGCAGCGCAGCAGCCAGCCGAGGTAAAAACGATCGGCCCAGGGAGGAATCCTGGCCTGTCGGCCGCTGAGGAATGCGATGGCCGCCCCGGTGCAAATAATAGCCGGGCGATAGGGAAGAGAACGCCGCAAATTATAGCCCAGAATTTCCTGCACCCCGCCGCCCAGGTTGACGATGATATAGCGGGGCCGTTTCTCCAAAAACAGGGTCACAAGGGCAGCGTCCTCAATCTTGCCGGGATCATAATAAGGCGCCGTATAACACTCGGAAGGGCTGACGTTAATGCCGTTTTCCCTCAACCAGGTGCGATAAGCTTCTCCCTCATCGTCACTGGGCATAATCCAAAACCGGTTTTCTTCCGCCCGAAAGACTTCGTCATGCAAAATCAGATGGGCTAAAAACTTGAGGCCCGATAGACGCTTCAGGGAGCCTCTTTTGAAGACCCTCCAAAGAAGCGTCATGAAACCGCTGTCGGGCAAAGCGACATCGCAGTTTTCCACCGCCTCCTGATAAAGCCGATCTTTCCCCAGCGTCGCCAGGCCCGGCCCGGAAGGCGCCAGGATAAGGCCGCCATCAGCCGCGTGGGCGGCAGCCTCCTCCACACCACCCGAAAAAAAACGGATGCCCAGTATGGTTGTAATTTGATTCATCTCCTACGGCCCCGCCTGAGCGGTTTCCCATTCCAGGCAACTCAAATAAGGACTGTTCGACGGGAAATTTCCAATCGTTAAATGAAACTTCCGGCGAAAAGGCAAAACCGGATTGGGCCCGGCCAGAGGCCCTAGAGAAAAATCCGGCCTTTGGCGTAGAGCCTGGCCTGGCCTCGTAATTCGACTCGATCACCTCGGTGGATGCAGCGTATATAACCTCTGCGCGAAGATATCTGAATGGCTTCAAGCTGCTTTTTTCCAAGGACCTTCGACCAATAGGGGGTCAATAGGCAGTGGGCGGAGCCGGTCACCGGGTCCTCAGGTAT
The DNA here is from genome assembly GCA_965226205.1 of Opitutales bacterium. Taxonomy (GTDB): domain Bacteria; phylum Verrucomicrobiota; class Verrucomicrobiia; order Opitutales; family UBA2987; genus JAJFLU01. The sequence goes on from CBDDCJ010000023.1 coordinate 107,192, forward strand.
GCCGGCTTTGGGGGCAAAAAAACGGGAGACAAAATCGCAATCCGGGCCGTCGCCCCGTGCCGTCACGATGAGCCCGAAAATATCCACCCGGAGTAGCGCGTCCTGGTCTGGCACAAGATCGGCCACTTTTTTTGCTTCCGGAAAAACGACCATCAAGTAGAGCCTCTCGAAACAACCCACGATATCCCTGCCCAGCCAATCGGCCAGAGGCTCGGGCAGGTCCACCGGTTTGAGCGGCAAGGCCGGAAAATCCATCCGCAGGAAATCACCGTCATTATAAACGACCAATCGCCCGCTGCGGGTGTCAAATTCGACTTTCTCCAATGACGGGTTTTCCATGAAGAGGACATAAGCCGACGCCAGGGTGGCGTGACCGCATAAATCGACTTCCACTTTGGGGGTGAACCAACGCAGGTGAAAGGCTCCGTTTTGAGGTACGAAAAAGGCGGTTTCGGAAAGATTATTTTCGGCCGCAATCGATTGCAGGGTATCGTCGTCCAGCCAGGAATCCAGCGGGCAGACAGCGGCCGGATTGCCCCCGAAGAGTTTTTTCGTAAAAGCGTCAACCTGGTATAAAGGTATTTCCATAACACCAGGAGCGTAGTGGATTTCGACCATCAATAACAGTCACAAATCCGCGCAAACGCAAAGAATACCGTTTTTCCAAAGCCATCCGGCAATTCAGTCCGACCCATATTCTCTTTCCACCCGGCAAATGCGGACCGTAAAATGGTCATACCATCGGCCCATACCCAATTACTGGGCTTCGATATGCTCATTATTCGCTTTCCAATCCCGCATCGATTGCAAATCCTTCCAATAGGAAATCGTTATGCCATTGCCCTCGGCTCCCCTACCCGTCTCTACGCCCAGAAAACCCGGTTGTTCAGCCGCCAAGGCAAACATTCGCCCGGCCATCTCCTCATAGCCCCGATCATCCCGCGAAGGAATCGAGGAAAAAATGACCGCATAATAGGGAGGCTTCATGGCGATAATTGGAACCGCTCACCAAGGAAGTTCCTGGCCGGTCCACTCGTGGAATTTTCCGGTATCCTTGAGGGTTGCCCGGTGGAAGGTTTTGATCATACCGGCGACCACTTCCTGCGGCGAGTTGGTTGCTTCTTGCCCGCCCATGTCCGTCCGCGCCCATCCGGGGCTTTGTAGAAGAACGATGATATTGTCTTCCTTAAGCTGAACGGTGAGCATTTCGCCGATCATGTTGAGGGCCGTCTTGCTGGTGTTGTAACAATACGAGTCGGCATCCTTGCCCATCTCTTCCCGGCAGGTTATCGAGCCGAGTTTGGACGTTATAAAGACGGCCAGGGGACGCTCCCCCTTATTTAATAGCGGCAAAAAAGATCGCGCAACAATCAGGGGCCCGGCGGCATTGATGCGATAAGATTCAACCATGTTATCCAAAGTCGTGTCATCGATCCCGGCCCAATTCCCGAACCCGGCGTTATTGATCAAAATATCGATGGCATCAAAACAACGCGCCACCTCATCGGCCGTCTGAGCGATGCTTTCCTCGTTGGATACATCCAGAGTATGGATGCTCAATCGCTCGCCGCCACTGGATTTCAGCCCTTGCAACGTCTCTGCTTGAGAGGGATTCCGGCATGTGGCAATAACGCGGTTGCCGGAATCCAGGTATTGGCGTGTAAATTCGAGGCCCAGACCGCGGTTGGCTCCAGTTATTAGAATCGTTTTCATAGTTTATATCATTTATTTGGATTGATTGGTTAAAATAGACTTTCCAGGCATAATTGCAAGGCGCCCTGCTTCCACCCGTTTGACAAGGGCCAGTTATTTCTGTCGTTGACGGGTGAATGTTTGAACAAACCGAAAAGGCTGGCCGGAAGATCCCCTGGATACCAGTGAAACCACCAGTTGAACAAATCCGTTTGGCCGTGGGCGGCTAATAACGGCAGCAGCGCGTCGCAGACAAGCGTATCGAGCCGTAAGCCGCCAATATTTTTTCCCAGAATTTTTTCGGAAAGTTGTGCTTTCAGTTGTTTCATGCGGGCCGCGCGCCGAAAATCCGCCGTTGAGGAGAGGTCCCCGGTCGATGTTTTCAAATCACGGCTCCATTCCAGAAGCGCATCCGGCCATTGAGGATTATGGTCCAAAACCCGCAGGTATTGGTCGAGCCGGTTGCGCGGGTGATTGGCCGGCCTGAGCCCGACCAGCTTCCAATCGCTCTTGGCCTCTTCGTAAAAGGCATCCGCAGATTTGCCTGAGGCCCCCATTTCGGCCAAAGGATATTTTTGGGCCAGATGGAGCATGGGGAGCCGATTTCGCTTATAACCCAGCGTTTCCAGAGCCAGGCTGTGGCAGGAGCCGGACCATCCCTTCCCGTCCAAAAGCCTGACACGCGAATCCACTTTGCGTTGCCAGCGCAGACGGGATTTTCTGATCAAATACTCCCTGCGCTCGTCCAAGGATTTTTCCAACAGGCCCTCGAAACAGCTTATATTGTCCCGGTTTTCAAAAGCCAAAAGCGCTTCTTCGAGGGCATATTCCTCCAGGTCTTGCTGCAAATAAGGGAGCAGCGCCAGAGTGTGGGGTTCTTTGCCGCTTGAGGTCACTGTGATTGCTTCCGTGGAACCAGGCTCGAATAAAACCACATGAAGAATAACGGAATCAAAGTTGGGGTTGGTGTCGTGACAGTGGTTTTTCCAGTCGCATTGATGAAAATGCACCTCGACATCGCCCCGCAGTTGATGGCCATCGATTTCGATCGAACAATCCTTGAAGTCGGGTCCCTCCAACTGGTTCCACTGTCCGGGATGGTGTATTTTAAGAGGTTCACGATCCAGGGTGGTTAAGAAGCTCTGGCTGAAATCTCCACGCAGCCAGATTTGTTGAACCAGTTTTTCGGAAATGGCGACAGGACCGTAAAGACCCTGAATTTCCTCCAGGGCTATAGCATTCTCTTTCACGTTTATGGTTATGGATTTGGTTGACGCCACTCTTTTTCCGAGATCTGGCTCCGGCGTTTCAGATTTTCGCTTTGCCGCATCTCGCATGAATGGATCCAGTCGGCCAATTGGCGAAACCCAATGGTGAGCGCGCCAGCCGCCCCAGTGGATTGCCTTACCATATTGTCGCCGGATGCCACCATGATTTCTTGTGGATGTGAGGAACTGCGCACCAATTGCTCTATAACGGCATCGGCCGTCATGTTGGAGGGTGAGTAAAGATAAGAAAATGTCAACTGACCTGATGGCCGCTCGATGGTTATATCCTCCCCCTTTCCATCGAAAACCAAGGTAGTGCGGATACCCTCGAAATCGTGAATAATCCGCACCAGCGAGGCCAACTGCTGACGGGCCGCAGCGGTGCCGCAGCGGAGAGCCTCACGGGATTCGGGAAAGGCATGGACCATGTTGTAGCCGTCGATGATCAAATGCTGGCAATCCGCCATAACCGGTTATTGCAAAGGCGAAATCCGCTGCGGGCAAGAAGATTTCTTAATACAAACAGCGCCGCGCGAATGGAAAAGCATTGATTCTAAGAAATACCGGATTAAAACAAAAGAGACCGCCACAATTATTAAGAATGATGAGAGCTATGGTTCTAGAAAAAGCCGGGCAGCCCCTGAAGCTCGTCAATCTGCCCGAACCGGGGCCGAAATATGGGGAGATAATGCTGCGCGTAGAGACCTGCGGGGTGTGCAGAACCGACCTGCATATCGTTGATGGGGATTTGAAAAATCCGGCCCTGCCCCTGGTGCCGGGCCATCAGATTGTGGGAATTGTGGAAAAGTTGGGCTACGGCGTGGGACGCTTCGAACTCGGGCAGCGGGTGGGCGTGCCCTGGTTGGGCAGCACTTGCGGAAATTGCCGGTTTTGCCTGGAGGAGCAGGAAAACCTGTGCGACTATCCCGTTTTTACAGGATACAACAAAAACGGCGGCTATGCCGAATATGTCACCGCGGATGAAGATTTTTGCTTCAACCTGCCCGAGGAGATAACCGACATTCAGGCGGCGCCCCTGCTTTGCGCCGGTTTGATCGGTTTTCGCGCCTACCGCATGACCGGACGGGCGCGGCACCTAGGGCTTTACGGCTTTGGGGCGGCCGCCCATATCATTGCGCAAATTGCCCATTTTGACGGCCGCGAGGTTTTTGCGTTTACCCGCCCGGGTGATGAGGAGGGCCTCAAGTTTGCCCGCAGGCTGGGGGTTTCCTGGGCGGGCAGCTCGCTTGAGCAGCCTCCCGAACCGCTGGGAGCGGCCATAATTTTTGCTCCCGTGGGCGCTCTCGTGCCGCTGGCCCTGAGAGCGGTGCGCAAAGGCGGAGTGGTCGTTTGCGCGGGCATTCACATGAGCGACATACCCTCTTTCGCTTACCAGGACCTCTGGCAGGAACGGGTGCTCCGCTCGGTGGCCAACTTGACGCGGCGCGATGGCATTGACTTTCTCGAACTTGCTCCCAAAGTGCAAGTGCGCTCCCATATAACCGTTTATGAACTTGAGGAAGCCAACGAAGCCCTCCGGGACATGCGTGAAGGGAGCTTAAAAGGAAGCGCGGTCCTTAAAATCTAAAAAAAAGACGACTCGGGTGCCGAGGCGTGGCAAAGTGGTTTGTAAAATCAAAAACCGGTTTGGCCGCAAATTAAAGAACGATCCAGATCAGGGTTATTTAATTAATGCCACCATTAGAAAAAACAGTTAAAAAGAAAGACGTTGCCAACCTCACCCCAGCGGAAAGGGGCAGGGCTCAAAAACATGCCATGCTGGGGCACATGATGGGGCCTTTTGCCGGCAATGTGGTGGCGGGGCAGTATATGATGCTCTTCGCCACCGATGTGCTCCAATACAATCCGCTCACGATTGCCGCCATTGTCGCCTTTACCCCGCTGATTACCTTCTTTCGCCTTCCCATGATGGGCCCGGTTCGCCAATTCGGCCGCATTCGCACCCTCAAAGTGGGCCGGTCGATTCAGGTATTGGCCATAGTATTGCTGCTTTTGACTCCGGCCCACCTGCTCACGCCATTGATCTACGCCGGTCTCATTTTTTTGTTTTTGATCTCCAGGGAACTGGGAATCGGTCTGGTATGGCAATCGTTGTTGCGGGATTACACGACAAACGAGGACCGAGGAAAGTTTTTCGCCCGCATGCGATTTTCCTTCAACACAACCAACCTGGTTTTAAATGGGATCATCATATTTCTGGTTGGAAAAGCGGTTACGGAGGGCGTTTACAAGGGCATGCTCCTGATCAGCCTGGCCGGGATGCTGAACAGTTTGTTCTGGATCAAGTTTCTGCCCGATACATCCGCGGAGAGGAGAAAAACGGGAGCCGAGGAGGGCACCAAAAGTATTTCTTTCCTCAACATTCTGCGCCACTCCCCATTGATGCGGCTGCCTCTGCTGGTTACCCTGCTGACCACCGCTGCCAGCCTGCCTCTAGGCGTCATCTACTTTCGGCAGATGCTCCATGTGCCGGCCAACCTGGTGGCCATGTTCATTTTTTTCAGCACTACCGGGAGCGCGCTCTTTTTCTTTCTATGGGGCCGCCTGGCGGACACCATCGGGTTCCGTCCCATGCTCATCGGGATGTTATTGCTGACGGCCGTATCTCTGCCCCTCATCCTTTTTGTCCCTCCATTTCCGGAACAGGGCCTGGACTGGAATCAATTGCAGCCGGCCACTGTCATGGGCATCGGCGCTCTCCTCTTCCTTGGTTTTTCCAACGGCGCTCTGCTCTCCGGCATCGGCATCGCCGTGACATCCATCCAACTGCACCATGTGAGCCGCAAGGACAGCTTCGAGGCCTTGAATGTACTGGCCGTGATCTCTGCCGGTTTTCAGGCCGTAGTGGCATTCCTGGCCGGCCTTTTCATCCAAAAAATTGCCATCCCGAACGGTTCCATGCCCATCGGCGGCGGCATCATTTACCTCGATTGGTACAAGGGTTTCGCGGCCATGTTTTCTCCGGTCCTGCTTTTCCTAACTATTCCGATTGTGTGGCGGCTGCCCAATGTGCGCCCCTGGTTTGGAGTCAGCCATTTTTTCAACGCCATTATGAACAGCCCGGCGCGCACCCTGCTGGCCATCCGCAATGTTTACGACGAAACTCCCGAAAGACGCACCAAACTGGCCCACTGGTTCGGTCTGAATAGCAACCCGATGTCCATTGAGCCTCTCCTCGCCCTCTTGCACGATCCCGCTTACGAAGTCCGCACGGAGGCCACTCGAAGCCTCGCCCGCAGCGGTTCCACCCTGGCCGGAAAGGAGTTGCAAAAAGTATTGCAGGATGAAGAACGCCGGGCGCTCTGGGACCAGGCCGCCTGGGCTTTGGGAGAGTTGAAATACCTGCCCGCCTGCGATTTGCTGGTCGAGCGGCTCTCCCTCGAAACGCCGGCCAGAGTCCGCATTATGGCAGCGCGGGCCTTGGGAAAACTTGAGGAAAGTGGGACCATTTTCCCCCTTTTAAAAGCCATGAAGGAGGAGAAGTTGAGCTTGACCCTGGTCTCGGCCTGCTGCCTTTCCCTGCTCTCTCTCGATGCCAAAGAACACGCCGAGGAGGTTTTTCGCGCCCTGTTGCGTTTGCGCAACCGGGAGGACCGCTACGAGCTAATGAGTGAAATTTGCCTCTGGCTGGATATAACCTCCGGTTGGCTACTGCACTCAAGCAGCGCCGATTCTTCCTGGCAAAGCCTCCATCAGCATCTCGAGTGGAAATCTTCCTCCTGGCTGGAAAAAAGGCAAAATGTGATCGGCGCATTTCGGGAGAAGGATCAAGACAAAATATTCCTCCTGATGGAAGAAAGGTTGAGAAAATTTCCATCGCAGGAGGGAATGGTGGAAGGCGCGCTGGCCAAGGTGGGACGCGAAACGGGAGGGTGGTCCCATTTATCGGTTTTAGCCGCCGCCTGGCTCCTTTTTGTCGATTAGGAGCCGAAAACCAGTTCTTCCAGTTCTTCAAAATCATCCACCACCCAATTGGGTTGCAGTTTTGAGTTTTGCAAATCCTGGCGGGAGGAAACACCGGTTAAAATGAGCGCCGTGGGCACCCCGGCATTGTGACCGGCCTTAACGTCGGTTTCGATGCTGTCCCCCACCAGCAGCGCCTCACCCGGAGATATTTGCAGTTGCCGCAGGGCGATATCGATGATGAGCCGTTCCGGTTTCCCAATAATAACCGGCTCCAGTCCGGTGGCGGCGGTCAATGCGGCCAGGATGGCGCCATTGCCCGGAATAATTCCATTTTCGGTAAAGAGAACCTTGTCCGGGTTGGTTCCAATGAATTGGGCACCGGCACGTATGAAGAGGGTCGCCTTTGTCAGTTTTTTATAATCTACGAAAGGGTCATAACCGACCACGACATAATCCGGAGACTCTTCAGACGAGGTGTGGCCGCCCTCAATGAGGGCCTGGCAAAGAGGCTCTTCCCCGATATAATAAAATTTGCCGGGAGATAAATGCAGGGCCGCAGCCTGGGCCGAAGTAAGCAGATCGGCGACTTCGCACTCGATATCCATCTCCCCCAAAACCCGGCAAACCGTCTGTGGCGTGCGATTGGCCCGATTAGTCACAAAAAAGCAATCAAGGCCCTCGTTGCGAACACGCTTGATAAAATCGGACGCTCCCGGAACCGCCTCGGTTCCCCTGTAAACCGTTCCGTCCAAATCGAGAAGAATGCTCTTAAACATTGGGAATTAATTTATGGAGAAATGCGGGATGTATGTGTCGAGTCCTCAATCTCGCATCCTCAATCTTTGGCCAGGCCCATGTCGGTGTCCTGTAATTCATGGGTCGGACTGGAAGCTTCCCGTATCCATTCGCTTAACTGGTTGGGCGAGAGTACGTCCGAGGCCGGCAACTCCTCAACCGACCGGATACCGCAGAGCTCGAGAAATTTGTCCGTCGTGCCATACTGCAAGGGGCGGCCCGGCAGCTCCGCCCGGCCAGTGACAATTATCAATTCATGTTCAAGCAACGTATTGAGGGAACTGTCCGAGGAGACCCCCCGGATGGATTCGACTTCGGCGCGCGTGATAGGCTGTCGATAGGCCGCAATTGCCAGGGTTTCCATCGATGCCGGACTGAGTTTCATGGGCCTCGGCTCCTCCCTGAAAAGCCTGACCCAACCCGAGTAATCCGGTTGGATGGCAATGCGGTATCCTTTGGGCCCCTCTACAATGCGAAAAACTTCCTTATTTTCAATCAAGTCACTGGCGATAAAATCCATGGCATCCCGAATCTGGGTCGAAGTGAGCAGGGAGGGAACCTGGTCGATGAGCGTTTTCATCAGCCCTTGGCCGTTCTCGTCGCTGAGTGACTTTTGGTTTTGCGCCGATGCCTCTGCGCCATCTGCCTCAGAACGGGAGGATTTGTCATGATAGCGGGTAATTACCGCCTGAACATCCTTGATCGAGAGGGGTTCGGATGTCGAAAACAACAACGATTTAAGAATTTTTTGCAGATTAAATTCCATGCATAAAGTCAATTTGAAGAAAATGAAATTCGAATGAAATCGCCCTCAATAGGTAAGAGCATTCGGCGCCGTTGTGCGGCCAGGGAATGAAAAGGATTGTCTTCACGGTTTGATTGATTGAAATTAGAGTTTCTCAAGAATTTGTCTATTTGCGGCAATGCAGGCAAGCCCGCATTGAAACACACTTAAATTTAACTCAAAATCAGGAAAATCAGTGAATTCAGAAAAACATGATCCGAGAGCCTACTCGGCGGAATTTGTGGACGGCTATGACCGTGCGGGAAACAGGGCTATGCTCAGAGCGGTCGGCTTTAAAGACAAAGATTTTACCAAACCGGTTATCGGGGTGGCTTCCACCTGGAGCATGATCACCCCCTGCAACATGCATATCGACGAACTAGCCCGGGAAGCCGGTTCGGGAGTCGATGCGGCGGGTGGCAAGTCCATTATTTTCGGAACCATCACGGTTTCAGACGGCATCGCCATGGGCACCTCCGGCATGCGCTACTCCCTCGTCTCCCGCGAGGTGATTGCCGATTCCATCGAAACAGTGGCTAGGGGCGAGGGCTTCGATGGAGTGCTCGCCATTGGAGGCTGCGATAAAAACATGCCCGCCTGCCTGATGGCCATGGCCCGCATGAACCGGCCCGCTATATTTGTTTACGGGGGCACCATCCTGCCGGGAATCTACAAGGATAAACCGGTCGATATTGTGTCCGTCTTCGAAGCCGTCGGGCAACGCGCCAGCAATAAGATCGACGACGAGGAACTGAAACAGATCGAAACTTGCAGTGTGCCCGGACCGGGCGCCTGCGGAGGCATGTACACGGCTAACACCATGGCCTCCGCTATCGAAGCCCTCGGGATGAGCCTGCCCGATAGCTCCGCCCGCACGGCCGTCTCCAAAGATAAAAAGGAAGAGTGCGTGGAGGCCGGACATGCCATCCTAAATCTGGTCAATAAGGGCATTTGCCCCCGCGACATTTTAACCAGGGAAGCATTCGAGAACGCCATCACCGTAGTGATTGCCCTGGGAGGCTCGACCAATGCCGTCCTGCATCTGCTGGCCATCGCCCACGAAGCCGAGGTTGAGCTGAGTATCGACGATTTTACCCGCATCGGCAAAAATGTGCCCGTTTTGGCCAACCTCAAGCCAAGCGGCAAATACAACATGGCACACCTGGTGCGGGTCGGTGGTCTGCGCCCGCTCATGAAAACGCTCCTCGACCATGCATTGCTACACGGGGACTGTTTGATCGCAACCGGAAGAACGCTTCGGGAAAACCTGGAAAATGTCGGCCCCTACCCAGAGGACCAGGACGTAGTCTATCCATTTGACAAGCCGTTGAAACCGGACAGCCATCTGCGTATTCTTTACGGAAATCTGGCTCCGGAAGGCGCCGTGGCGAAGGTTTCCGGAAAGGAAGGGCTTCGTTTTACCGGCCGGGCCATAACATTTGATTCGGAGGAGAATGCCCGCCAGGCCATTCTGGATGGAACCGTGCAAGCCGGCCATGTGGTTGTCATCCATTACGAAGGCCCCAAGGGAGGACCCGGCATGAGGGAAATGCTGGCCCCCACCTCGTCTATCATGGGCCGCGGGCTGGGCGGAGAGGTCGCCCTCATTACGGATGGCCGGTTTTCCGGCGGGAGTCATGGATTCGTCGTGGGGCACATCACCCCCGAAGCCGCAGTGGGCGGCCCCATAGCTATTATTAAGGATGGCGACACCATCACCATCGACGCCGTGGCCAACGAATTGAACCTGCATCTTTCCGAAGAAGAACTCAAAAAAAGACTCGCCGCCTGGAAACCCCGTCCACCAAAATCCCGGCGCGGAGTCCTCGCCAAGTATGCCAAATTGGTCAATTCCGCTTCCCTCGGCGCAGTTACCGGCGCAGAGCTTTGATCAGCCGATTTTCGCGCCCGAAAAATCATCAGTTTATTTTATTTTAAAATGTCCTGGGAACGATTTAAAAAATACCATTTTGCCGCCAGGAAATTGGGGTTTTCCCTCGATATCAGCAAAATGAATTTTCCAGATTCGTTTTTTGAATTGATGGAAAGGCGTATGGAAGCGGCTTTTGGCGAAATGGACGCGCTGGAATCAGGAGCCATCGCCAATCCCGATGAAAACCGGATGGTGGGCCATTACTGGCTGCGAGACTCCGAATTGGCGCCATCTGCCGAAATCCGTGAGGCCATCGAGGGCGCAATTGAAAAAATTCACCGGTTTTCAGGGGACGTTCAATCCGGAAAAATCGCCGGCCAAAACGGCCCTTTCCGCAACCTCCTTTTGATCGGCATCGGCGGCTCCGCGCTTGGACCCCAGTTTGTCAGTCAAGCCCTTGGCTACCTTGCCCAAGACAGGCTGACACTTTATTTTCTCGATAATACCGACCCTAATGGTTTTGACCGGGTTTTGGGAGAATTGAAGGGGCGACTGGGTGAAACCTTGACCCTGGTGGTTTCCAAATCTGGCAACACGCCGGAAACCCGTAACGGCATGATCGAGACAAAGCTTGCCTACGAACACGCTGGTCTAAACTTCGGGCGGCACGCCGCCGCCATCACCGGGGAAGACAGTAGGCTCGACCGATTGGCCCTCGACAACGGCTGGATCGAGCGTTTTCCGCTATGGGATTGGGTTGGCGGGCGCACTAGCGAAACCGGCCCGGTCGGTCTGCTCCCTGCCGCCCTGCAGGGAATCGATATAAAAGGATTCCTCGAGGGGGCGGCCGGCATGGACCGCCTTACCCGCCGAAAAGAGGTCCTGAAAAATCCGGCCGCGCTGCTGGCGCTTATGTGGCATCATGCCACGGATGGCCGGGGGGCCAAGGATATGGTCGTCCTGCCCTACCGCGACCGCCTGGCCCTGTTCCCAAAATACCTCCAGCAGTTGGTCATGGAATCGCTGGGTAAAGAGAGGGATTTAAAGGGCAATATCGTCAATCAAGGAATTTCCGTTTATGGCAACAAGGGCTCAACCGACCAACACGCCTATGTGCAGCAGCTACGGGATGGAGTGGCCAATTTTTTCGTAATTTTTATCGAGACACTTAAGGATCGGGATCGAGATTTCCTCGTTGAAGTCGAGCCCGGAAATACTTCCGGCGACTACCTGAACGGGCTTTTCCTCGGCACCAGGGCCGCTTTGTATGATAATGGGAGGGAGTCCATCATCATAACCCTGGATGAAATCTCCCCGGCTACGGTTGGGATGCTCATTGCGCTGTTCGAGCGAGCGGTCGGGTACTACGCTGGCCTGATCGGTGTAAACGCCTATCATCAACCCGGAGTCGAAGCCGGGAAGAAAACTGCCGCTTCGTATCTCCTATTGAAAAAGAGCATTCGGGATTTCTTGCGGGAGCGCCCCAACCAAGCCTACACGGCGGAACAGTTGGCCGGGGCCGGCGCCCTCGACCGCGATTCGGATACGGAAATTACCTTCAAATTGCTAGAACACCTGGCCGCCAACCCGGCCGAGGGAATTATTAAGGAAGAAAATGAGGATATCTTTGCCGACAGTTATAGATTTGATTCTTCTCCGTGATTACCCTAAATTAAGGTTCTGATTTAAACTCACCCATTAAACATGCCGGCTGTTGAAAAAAATCGAATGAATCTAGCCTCGATGGCTGCCGCGGCAACTTTTGCCATCGTACTGGCGTTTACCTTAAAGGCAAAAAGCCAATTATCGCAGGAATTGGCCACATCGCGGGAATCGACCCACAAAATGAAGGTGGGCAATGAAAAAATCCTGCAATCCAACACCGCTTTGAGCGAGAAAATCGTTTCCCTCGCTTCGGAACTGGATTCCTCCGAAGCAAAAACGGGCGCTTTGCTACAGGAAAACTTACAGGGCCGAAAAGAGATTTCCATGTTGGCCGATAGAATGGAGAAAATGGAATTCAATTCCAGGAACCGCGATGGCGAATTAATCGAATTTAAACGCCAGTTGGTGGCATTAAAAACTAATTTTTCCGATGCTTCTGAACGCTCAATAATGATGAATACTGAGAATCAAATCTCTGTCCTCAAGGATGAAATCGTCAAGCTGAAGGCCAATTTATATGCATACCGGAACCTGTCGGCAATAGCTCCGTCCGGCTATTCCGGCGCCACCGGCAAATTGAGCAGAGGAGACCGCCTGATAGGCCGGATTCTCGGCATCGGGCCCCACTATTCGGTGCTGGCCATCAGCCTGGGCATCAATCAGGGTATCCAGGAAGCCATGAAATTGCGGTTGGTCAATGAACTCGGCCCCATCGCCCGTATAGAAATCTCCAAAGCCGAATCGCAATTCAGCATCGCCCACATCCTTCCGGGATCCCATCCCGGTTATCCCAATCAACTGGTTGAAAACGAAGAAATTTCATTTATTGTTCAATAGAAAACGTAAATATGAAAAAATCCATAAACAAACTTGTCGCGTTAATCCTTCTGACTGTCGCCCCCCTGTTATTTTTTGCTGGCTGCGAGCAGGATCCGCATGAAACTCCGGTGCCCTGGTCGCAACCCGCTGACTGGGAGGGCCAGATTCCTGGCATGGGGGGACGATAGGGTCGATCACTCCACACCCAGTGCCCAAGCAGAATTCCAGGCCACGGCCTCAGAGCGATAGCCGCAGCCAGGAGATGGGTTCTGGATGCCTCTATCTGATAGCCACTCCCATCGGCAATCTGGGCGACATCACAAAAAGAGCCAGGGACACGCTTTCCCGATGCCACTTACTGGCCTGCGAAGACACCAGAAAAACTCGGCAGCTCCTCTCCCATTTGGGAATATCAGCCCAAACCACGGCGCTGCACAATTTTAACGAGGAAACCCGGGCCTCAACCATCGCCAACCTCGTGGCGGAAGGACAATCGGTCGCCATCGTCAGCGATGCCGGCACTCCGGCCATAAGCGACCCCGGCTTCAGGGTCGTGCGGGAATGCCGTCGGCGCAATTTACCGGTCGTCCCGATTCCCGGTCCGTCGGCGGTGACGGCTGCTTTGTCCGCCTCCGGCCTACCCAGCGACGGGTTTTTATTCGCCGGGTTTCTGCCTCCAAAAAAATCTGCCCGAAGACGGTTTCTGGAGCGCTACCGGGACTTCGAATATACCATAGTCCTCTTTGAGTCGAAACACCGCATAACCAAGCTTCTGGATGATTTGATCGAGGTTCTGGGGGCGGAGCGCGTGATTTGCGTGGCTCGGGAAATCACCAAAATACACGAAACCTTTCACACCGGAGAGGCTGGGGAGGTTCGGCAAAAAACGCTATCCGGAAGTTTGAAGGGCGAGTTTGTCGTCCTCATCGCCAAATCCGGTTTCGTTCTCTGAACAAACCCATTCGCCCAATGGCTCGGCAAAAGCCAACCGCCGCCATCATCGATGTTGGCAGCAATACCATCAAACTGCTGGTCGTCCGATCCGGACTGGAGCTGAGTATTTTGGAACAGACAACCTTCGACACGAGAATCAGCCGGGGAATCGGGGGCAAGACTCCTCAACTGGGGGAAAAAGGAATCATTGACGGCGCCGAAGCCATTCATTCGCTGGCCCGGAAAGCCAACCGCCACAATCCTGACATGGTCATCGCAACGGCCACCAGCGCCGTCCGCGAAGCGGCCAACGGAAAGGATTTCATCCGGGCGGTAAAGGAAAAAACCGGCCTCCAACTGCGCGTCCTGAGCGGCCCGGAAGAAGCCCGCTACATCGCTCTGGGGGCCGCCCTGGATCCCTCTCTGGGAAACCTCAAAAATTTTCAAATGGTTGATTTGGGAGGCGGCAGCCTGGAGCTCATCGACGTAGCCAATGGCCAGCCCCGGCAAACTGCCAGCCTCAAGGTGGGCGCGGTCCGCCTGATGGAACTTTACATCGGCGATCCCCAAAAACCCTTGGATGAAGCGGCCAAAAACAAAATTAAGACAACCGTGCAAAAGGAAATTTCAGAATCCGGCTTTCGATTTACCAAAGACGAAACGCCTTTGGTCGGTTCCGGGGGAGCATTTTCCTATTCCCGGTATTTGCTGGCCCAAAGGGAAGGCATGAAACTGGAAGATTATCCCAACCGCTTGCCTGTGCATGAATTGCGAAACCTCTGCCATGAACTTTGCTCCATGTCCCTGCAAAAGCGGCAGGCTCTTCCAGGTTTGCCGGCATCCAGGGCCGATATCATTCCGGTTGCCCTCCTAACCCTCCTGAGCCTCGCTGAAATGGCCGCAAAAGACAGCTTTTTGCACACTTTCTACAACTTACGCTTCGGATTGGCCTCGGAATTTTTCAGCAAACTCCGCTCGCAATGCTAAGAAATCATCGGGCAGATCGGCTTCCAGAATGATCGGCCGTTTTTCCACCGGATGCTGAAACCCAAGCCTCCGGGCGTGCAGCATGGTCCGTTTCGCCTCAATCGAATCGGTTTTGGCCTTTTTCCCATAAACCGGATCGCCCACCACGGGATGCCCAATATGGGCCAGATGAACGCGGATTTGATGGGTCCGCCCGGTATGGATTTTCAACCCGAGAAGGGAAAAACTCTCGCCAAAAGCTTCCACTATTTCCCAATCGGTGCGCGCCGCCCGCCCACGGGGATTTACCGCCATTTTAACCCGATGGACCGGGTGCCGCCCGATAGGCTCGTCGATGGTCCCGCTTCGCAGTTTCGGTTTGCCCACTACCAGGGCCAGATATTCCTTGTCGATTTTACGCTCCGCGAAAGAGCGGCTCAATTCCATATAGGCGGCGTCGCTTTTTGCGGCCACCATCACGCCGCTGGTCTCCTTGTCCAAACGATGCACGATGCCGGGCCGGAGGGAGCCGCCGACACCGTTTAATTTCTCACCGCAATGGAATAGCAAGGCATGCGCCAGGGTATCCTCTCCCGTCGCGTTGCCCGGATGCGTGACCATCCCGGAGGGCTTGTTAATGGCAATAATGTGATCGTCCTCATAAAGAATATCCAGGGGTATATCGACCGCCCTCAACTCCGAAGGCGCCGCTGCCGGTGGGGTGAAAGTGATTTTAGCGCCCGCCGATATCTTGTGGTTTTTGCCGATCGCCTCGTCGTCCAGCCATACCAAACCGGCATCGAACATGGCTTGCAGCCGGGTCCTGCTGAACTCCGGGCAAAGGCTGTGCAAGACCTTGTCCGCCCGCGCCTTGTCAATTCCAGGGGGCGCTTCCACCACAATTTCCTCCCCCTCCGGCATGGTGGCCATCTGCTCTCTTATCTTTAACATTAACATGAATATTAATTATCTTCCAAAAAGGAATCGATTTGAGCCAGATAAATATCCTTTTCCCCGGCATCCATGACGGCCACCTCAAAGCCGTTGCGGGCCAGTTGGGCCAATTCCACTTTGCTGAACAAATCCACCGACAATGCCTCATACTCATCAATCAGCCGATTTCCGAAGGATAACGGGTCATCCGTGCTTATGGTGCAGCGCACACCCTGGTCGAATAATTGCCGGATCGGATGCGCTTCCATCGTTTCCACCACATCGAGTTTGACATTGCTGATCGGGCAAACGTCGAAAGTGACGCCTTGATCCACCGCCATTTGCACAACCTCGGCATCTTCGATTACCCGAATACCGTGCTGGACTCTTTTCACCCCCAGCAGCTCGATGGCCTCGCGCACATAATCGGCCCCCCCGAACTCACCGGCGTGAGCTTTAGTTTCCAGTCCGGCCTCGCGCGCCGCCCGCCAAAGACGCTCTTTCCAGGGCAAAATGGGCAATCTCTCCGGCCCATGCAAATCGATCCCGTCCAGCCCCTCCCAATTGGGGCAGTCGTCGAGAATAGGCGCCATCTTCTCGTTATAATGATCCCGCAGCATACCCAT
Source organism: Opitutales bacterium (assembly GCA_965226205.1). GTDB lineage: Bacteria > Verrucomicrobiota > Verrucomicrobiia > Opitutales > UBA2987 > JAJFLU01. The sequence continues at coordinate 123,473 of CBDDCJ010000023.1, forward strand.
AAAAACACGCACCTGAAATCCCTCCGGGGCGGCGCTCTTGATCGCCTCCACGACCTCCCGCCCATCCAAATCGTGCAGTTCGATCATACCCGCATGAAAGCTGATTTCCAGGTATTTAACATTTTGCTCGACCAAAGCCGGAAAAATTTCCTTGGCGGCCAAATGATAACGCTCTGGAGAAATATACCACGCATTGACCATGCCCAGAAGCTCGTCCTCGAAATGCTTAAAAGTGGCAAACTTGAAATCCAGCCCCCAACCGGCGGGAGTCGATGGATATTGCGCCGGGTCCAACTCCTGCAAAAGATGAAAAGGCAGCGCCCCCTCGATATGCAAATGAGTCTCCGTCTTCGGCAGCCACTGAATAAAATCAACAATTTCCCTATTATCTTGATAACCCATAATTCACTCCAATTCCGTAATTAAAAAATTCAAAATCCAGCGCCTCTCCCCCGACACCCGACACCCGACACCCGACACCTTTTTCTCCCATCCAGCATCCATAAATCCCGCATTGGCCAACACCATACCATAAATCCAAAAAAAACGCAATAGATAGGTTGGCTAGGTTTGATGCGTTTGATTAAAATTCAAAAAAAACTGCAAAAACCCCGAAAATGCGCCAAAATGTTCCACAAAAATACCCAGAATCCCCCTCCCTCAACCACATTCGCGTCCATTCGCGGTTAAAAATATCCAATCCAGCATCCAAAATCCCACACCTCCCATCACAAACGCCCTGAAAGGGCAACATTCGCCAGCCAGAGGGTGAAACCCCTGGAAACCTGAAAACAAACAAAAATAACTAAAATCAAACCGGAAATACCACCACCACGCCTCATCACCGCTCGAAAGGCGCTTTCCATCCAATATCCATATTCATCCCTGTAATCCGTGGTTGAAAAAGGCAGCAAATCACCAGTATCCAGACAAATCCTCTTCTCAACCGAAGAATTACAAACTCACTTGCAAATTTCCCCAAAAATTTTACCGTATCCAATCATGGCCAGCGAAGACGCTGCCTACAATATTTTCAGCGGATAGTAATAAGGGCAATGAGTGTGCTTGACATCATATGGCGACGCAACCTGCACCAGCAGGTGAGTGCGCGCTCTTTGATTTCGCCCGATCTTATCGTAGTACCTGAGCGCAAATCACGACTTGTAAGAATAGACCCAGAGACAGGTTCGCTCGTATGGGACGTTCGGGTTGTGAACACATGGGGCTGGCTCGCCGTCTCTACGACCCAGTGTTTTTGGCTCAACCAGCACAGCTTGTTGCAAAGCTTCGATCTTGCGACCGGAGAGCTAGCTTGGGAGCGCAATCTGAGTGGCAGTGCCGGTAGCACTTTTGGTTTTCTGGTCGTGCATGAAGGTTTGCTACTTACCGGAGGCTGGCGAGGCTACACGGACCTGCTGGCCTTGGAGGCCAGTAGCGGAGAAGAAATATGGAGGCTGCAATGCCGGAACGCGCCTATCCTACATCCTGTGTCGACACCCTACGGCATTGCCCTGCCATCGAGAGCTGGTGAAGAATTGCGGCTGTTCGCGTCCACCGGCAAACTAAACAGAAGTCTTGCTTTTCCTGCGGAGACCCCGCAGCCAGATAATACGCAGCTGGTGGCGAGTGAAGCTGACCGACTTTTTGTGGCGACAATGGACGGTACATACTGGACACTTCGCACAGATATGGGCGAGTGGGAACCCTTATTCATGCATTTGGCCGGGATTTCCACGTTTTGCCCCGTAATTGTCGGGCAACGTATCGTGTTCGTTGACCGCCAAAGACATCTGCAAGTTTACGGTATAGATGGTCGCCACCATTGGTCTGTTCAGTGGTCGCATAATCGGAGAGACACCTTGCCTGCACAGGTAGCAACTGCGGATGACCTTGTTGTGGGGGGTTCTTTTGGGGTGTTGGCAATCTTCGACCACGATGGGCTCAAGAAAGCCTCCAAGCAGATTGGCAAACGAATCAACACCAACATCGTTGTTACTCGCTCAGGCTCTGTCGTCTTAGGGACTACAGGGGAAATGTTGGGGTTGAAGGGGACCGGAGACGCCTAACAAATCACTTCAGCCGACGAAGTCCAGCGGACTTCGCGATTGAGCTCAAACGTTAGTTTTAAATGGAAAAATAGATCCTTATGAACAGCAAACAAAGCCCCATAAAAACTCGGGAGTTTCACAATCATCATTTTGACTCCACGATCTGGGATGATTTCAAGTTTCGAGATGATGACATCATTATCGCAACTTATGCTAAAGCGGGTACTACCTGGATGCAGCAAATCATTGCCCAACTATTGTATAATGGCGAAGAGGGTTTAGAGGTGGCGGAAATGTCACCCTGGATGGATCTCCGGGTGCCGCCCAAGGAAGTAAAGCTTCCTATTGTTGAAGCGCAGACGCACCGGCGATTCGTTAAAACACATTTGCCGGTGGATGCATTGGTCTTTTCAGAAAAAGCCAAGTACATCTATATCGGTAGAGATGGCCGCGATGTTTTGTGGAGCATGTACAACCATCATGCTACTGCCAACGATGCCTGGTATGAAGCATTAAATGATACCCCCGGCAGAGTCGGACCGCCCATAGAGAAACCGCCCGCCTCTATAATACAGTATTTTAATGATTGGCTGGATCGAGAGGGCCATCCCTGGTGGCCGTTTTGGGAGAATGTGCGCTCCTGGTGGGCTATCAAAGACCTGCCGAATGTCTGTTTTGTGCACTTCGCTAACCTTAAAAAAGATATGCCCGCAGAAATTCGTCGCATCGCCGGGTTCATCGAAACTCCAATTGATGAATCTAAATGGGAGTCCATACTACTCCACTGCGGTTTTGATTATATGAAAGCGAATGCCACAAAAAGCGTGCCGCTCGGCGGCGCCTTTTGGGACGGCGGGGCTCAAACATTTATCCACAAAGGCACCAATGGCCGTTGGCGCGATATTCTCCAAAACGAAGACATTCTAAAGTATGAAAATCGTGCCGCAAAAGAGCTGGACAAAGAATGCGCCCAATGGCTCGCAAGAGGCGAAATCTCATAAAAGCAAAGTGAAATTCCAACCATGCCCAACGTCGCGCTTGCAGTCATACGCTCCGCGCCGCTGAATACCGCCTTGAACAACCCTGGACCCGCAAATTAGAAGGATGAGTAATGCCAAAAGCACGAGTAGTGGATCGCAAGCCAATGAAAGCCGAACTCGACGCCGGAGAACACTATTGGTGTGCTTGCGGTAGATCGAATAACCAACCGTTCTGCGATGGTTCCCATACAGGAACCGGCATCACTCCCCTTTCCTTCAAAGTCGACGAAAAGTCTGAAGGCTGGATGTGCATGTGCAGGCAAACAGGGAATGCTCCTTTTTGTGACGGCTCCCACAAATCGGTGCCGGTGGATGTTGATGAATTGGACTACCCGCCAAAACCGCAATCTGGAATGCCCGCGCCAACCATAACGGCTGAGGAACCAACGGTGGAGTTAATCCATGCCTTGGCCGCGGATGGGCTTGAAAAGTTTGGGCATCACGGCGAAATGGCGGCAATGGGTGTCCCACGCAAGGACCTTCCATCATGGGACGACATTCAATTGCTAACTGCCCAACTTCATCGTCGGCCTTTGCTCGAAGACACGACCGTGAAAACGGACCTTGTCATAGGCCCCAATGCGTGAAAGCCGCTGCGTCTCGAGATACCGGTATTTGTGTCCGACATGAGCTTTGGCGCCCTTTCCGAAGAAGCCAAGACCGCGATGGCGCGCGGCGCAGAGATGGCTGGAACCGGGATTTGCTCGGGCGAAGGCGGCATGTTGCCCGAAGAACAAAAAGCCAACTCAAGATACTTTTACGAACTCGCTTCTGCAAAATTCGGGTATCAGGAAACCCTTTTGACCCGCGTGCAGGCATTTCATTTTAAGGCCGGACAGGCGGCCAAGACCGGCACGGGAGGCCACTTGCCGGCTGCCAAAGTCACCGGAAAAATCGCCGCCGTGCGCAACCTGCCGGTCGGCCAGTCAGCGATCTCGCCACCTGCTTTCTGTGAGTTCGAGACGCCAGCGGATTACAAAGCATTCGCGGATCGGGTCAGAGAGGTCTCAGGTGGTATTCCGGTGGGTTTCAAGATGTCCGCTCAACACATCGAGAAGGACATCGACTTTGCCCTCGAAGCGGGCGCCGACTACATTATTCTCGATGGCCGAGGCGGCGCTACCGGCGCGGCCCCGCTGTTGTTTCGCGACAACATTTCTGTTCCCACCATCCCGGCTCTCGCCCGTGCCCGGCGTCATCTTGACAAGCGCAGCCGCAAAGATGTAACGCTCATCATTACGGGCGGTATTCGCACGCCGGCCGACTTCATTAAGGCCCTCTGCCTCGGCGCTGATGGCATCGCGGTAGCCAACAGCGCCATGCAGGCAATCGGCTGCATCGCGGCGCGCATCTGCAACACCAACAACTGCCCCGCTGGCATCGCAACGCAAAAGGAGGAACTCCGGGCAAGACTTCAAGTTGACGTAGCGGCGGAACGCCTAGCTCGCTTCCTGAAAGCATCGGTAGAACTCATGCAAATAATGGCGCGCGCTTGCGGACACATACATCTCCGCGAGTTCAACACGGACGACATCACATCATGGAAAAAGTCCATAGCCGATCTCGCTGGAATTCAATATGGCGGCGGAACGTCAAACTAAGAAAGCGTTACTACACGCCGAATAACAAAGCGACGTGCGGGGGGCGGCCCCGTTCAGCCCAGAAGGTATTCGAGGTTCAGCTTTTGCAGGGATTTGGGAACGAAGAGGCCGTCCTTGCGGATGAGCTTGCCGTCGAAGCGGATTTCTCCTCCGCCATATTCCGGCCGCTGTATGCATACCAGATCCCAATGCACCTGGGATTTGTTGCCGTTGTTGGCTTCTTCATAAGCCTGACCGGGGGTAAAATGAAAAGAACCGGCGATTTTTTCATCGAATAATGCATCTCGCATGGGTTCGCAAATATGGGGGTTGAAACCGATGGCAAATTCCCCGATGTAGCGGGCGCCGGCATCGGAATTTAAAATTTTATTCAATTTCCGTGTATTCTGGCTGGAGATAGCTTTTTCGATGCGCCCTTTTTTAAATTGCAGCCGCACATTATCGAACGAATCACCCTGATAAACCGATGGCGCATTGAAGCAAATATGCCCCTCCACGCTGGTTTTAACCGGGCAGGAAAAAACCTCGCCATCGGGTATATTATATTCCCCTCCACAGGTGATGGAGCCGATATTTTTGATCGAAAAACGAAGGTCCGTTCCCTTGCCCGTGATGTGCACTTTATCGGTGCGATCCATCAACCTTTTCAGCGCCCTCATGCCCGGAATCATGCGGGAATAATCCAGCGTGCAGACCCGGAAATAAAAATCCTCGAAAGCCTCCGTGCTGAGGGATGCCTGTTGGGCCATGGCCGCCGTCGGCCACCGCAAAACCACCCATTTGGTCTTCTTCACCCTCCAATCCATCACCGGCCTCATCAGGCTCAGGGCCATCTTCATTTTCCCCGACGGCACATCCGATAATTCAAAGATATTGTGAGACCCCCGCAACGCGATATAGGCGTCCATTTGCTTCATGCGCTGCAATTCGAGGCGGGAGACAATTTTTAACTGCTCCTCGGAGCCTTGCAGAAACATTTCCCGCAAAATACGCCCGTGATTGACCTGCACAAACGGGATTGCCTTGCGCGCGCGGGCCGCCCGCACGAGGGCCACAACCATATCGTCGGCCACATCCTGGGCATCGATGAGAACCTTTTCGCCCCTTTTCAATTTAACGGAAAATCCGGTCAGAATTTCAGCCAATCGAATAATTCTGTCATCCATAGGGGCGGCAGTATTCAGCGATATTCAAAAAATGCAACTCCGCTAATGTTCCGGCTCCTCATCCACCGGAACCGTCAAATAAGGCGTCAAAAACATGACCAGGGCCATGATCAGGTAGCCCATGGTCCACTTGGAAAAGTTAAGGGAAAGCAAGCCGATGACATCGCCTTCGGTGAAAAGGTAGGTGTTGGTAAAACCGATCAGGGAGAAAGCGGCCCCAATTAAAAACCAGATGCCCGCGTGATTGAATTTGCGGTCGATTATACAGACGGTCGAGGCCGCCATCACCATGCAGGTGTAGATGTATCCTTGGCCCAGGGCAAACATGCCGTCGGTGTAAAAGCTGCGCATCTGGACGAAGGTTTCGTTGATTTCGGGGCGGAAAAGAGCCTGTCCGGTTTCCGCGCTGGCCACGGCCAGGGTATGTTTGACCGCTAAAGCCACATAGGCCGCTATGGCCGGGATCAAACCCACCACGACCGCCGGGGCATGCCTGCGTTCGGTCGCCTGAAAGCATTGCGAACACATGATAACGCCAATCCAGATCAGGATGGCCATACCCGCTTCCACCGGAATGAGAAAGACCACAAAACTGAGCGTCCCGGTAAAACAGATGACCGACCATACGATGGCGTTGAGGGTGGAATAACCGGCCCGGGCGCCCATTTTTTTATAACCCGGATGCCCCAGAAAAATCGAAGTGGGAAACGGCGAACCGAAAAAAGCCGCCCCCAGAGTCCCCAACCCGTTAAAAGCCATGCAAGGCCGCGGGTTATAGGAATCCCCCGCCGCGGCCGCCGATTCGATATTCTGCAAAGAGGAAACCAGCAGGATGAAACCCATTGGTATAATAATAGGCAGAAATTCCATCAAATAGCGGAAGGATTTAGCCAGGTCTCCGATAACGGGTATGGGGATTTTCAACCCGATCTGGGCCGTGTTGATTTCTCCCGCCGGCACCACCGTGGGCAAATCCATCCAGTACATGCTCCACGCGATGGCGGTGCCTGTGGCCAGCACGATAAACCCTCCCGGCAGCCCCAGCTTGTTTTTCACCCCTCCGAAAAAGAATACGAAAACCAGGGCCAAAGTGGTGAAACCGATAACCGGAAAAGCATAGGCCCGAAAAACGAAATCTATGCTGATAAAGGCCAGGCCGGTCCCCCCGATGGCAACAAGCAAGGCCGCCCGCGGCGTTACCCGGCGCAGATACTGAGCCACGAAGGAACCGAAAAACTCGATAAAGCCCGAACCGAAGCAGCCGATCAATCCCGCGTGCCAGGCGATAATATCCGCCTCCGCTTTGGGCAATCCATCGGCCAGGGCTTTTTGCTGGGCGGGGAACATGATCAGAAAAACGTAAACGATGATCGTCAGCAGGCTGGTTCCGTAGGGTATGGCGCAGACATCGTTGCGGCCCTCTTTTTTGGCCAGTTTCAAAGCTTGGTAAGCGTAGAAAACATTGCCGATGATCAGGCCCACGGCCGCCGCCGGTAAAATTCGTCCGTAAAAAAGTTCTTCCGAAAAACCCAGAAAGCCCTGGCATAGGCTGCTCATCAGGATAAACATGAGCATGTTGTCCAGACCCAGGGCAAAGAGGCCTTCAAAATCGCCTTTAACAAATTTTTTCATAATCGAGTAACGGGGTTCACCGTGGCAGGGCATTTATCTTGAATAAGGCATTATTGAGGTCAATCCTTTGCAAGCAAGCTTTTGCCATTGCCTAAAAAACGGTTCATTTTAGTCTCGGATTCGGTTTCAAAAACCTTTCTGTTATCAAACAAACGGCATTTTCAATGGATAAGGACAAACCGGTAATTTTAACCTGCGCCCAACCGACCGGGCAGTTGCACCTCGGCAATTACCTGGGCGCCATTAAAAACTGGGTCGCCCTGCTCGACGATTATCGCTGCTATTTCGGCATCGTCGATCTGCACGCCATAACCCTACCCTACACCCCGGCGGAATTGCGCAAAAACACCTACGCCTGCCTGGCCCAATACATGGCCTGCGGTCTCGACCCGGCCAAATGCCGGATTTTCGTCCAGTCCCATGTCATCGGGCATACCGAACTGGCCTGGCTGCTGGGTTGCCTGACTCCTCTGGGCCAGCTTCAACGCATGACCCAATTCAAGAACAAAGCGCGGGGTAAGGAGAGCGGGGCAATCGGTTCCGGCCTTCTCTACTACCCGGTCCTGATGGCGGCGGACATCCTTCTTTACAATGCCGACCTCGTTCCCGTGGGCGCCGACCAGAAGCAGCACCTCGAACTCACCCGCGATATCGCCATAAAATTTAACAACGCCTACTCGCCCACCTTTAAAGTGCCCGAGCCCTATAAGCAAGGTTCCGCCGGCAGGGTCATGTCTTTGCAGGACCCAACCAAAAAAATGTCCAAATCGGAGGCCAATCAAAACGGCGCGTTGTTTCTGCTCGATCCGCCCCATATTTTGCGGAAAAAAATCATGAGCGCCGTAACCGATACCGGAAAAGAGATCGTCGCCCGCGAGGACAAACCGGGAATCGCCAACCTGCTCAATATCATGAGCGCGGTGACGGATCGGCCCGTGCCCGCATTGGAAAAAGAGTTTTCCGGCCGGGGCCACGGTTATGCCGCCTTCAAATCCGCCGTGGCCGATACCGTGGTGGCCCTCCTGCAGCCCATTCAGGATCGCTGCAACACCCTCATGGCGGATAAAGAAGCCCTCTCCAATGTCTTGCGGGAGGGGGCTGCCGACGCTCAAAAAAGGGCCTGTCGAATGTTATCCAAGGTTTACCGCAAAGCGGGATTCGTGGAGCGTCCGGCGCCCAAAAATTAGCCATCTTATTGCGGCATTGCGATGGACGAACAAGACCAGACCGAATTGTCCAAGTGGCCCTATTTCCTCGCGTACCTATCTCTGCTGGCGGTGGCCGTGGCCATCGTTCTGACGGCGCCCAAGCCCTACGGCATTGCGCCCATGACAGGCGCCATCATTTGCGCCCTGGTCGGGCCTTTTTTTCTGCTGGCGCCTTTTCTCATCGAATATTTTTCACGGCTCAAACTGGAGCGCAACCAGTTGCGGCTGGCGGCGGAGGAACAATTCTCCAACTCCCTGCGGCTGGTCGGTGAATTGGAGGCGCTGCGCAAAGTATTTACCCGTCAGGCCGAACAGGGCGCCGCCCATGTCCTGGGTCTCGAAGGTCTGGTGCCGCAGCTGGAGAAACACTCCACCCAACTGGACCGTTTGGCCACCGAATTCAAGCAGGCGGCAAAATCGGAAAAGAAGGCCAAAACCCAGGAATCCCTCGATACGCTGGCAAAAGATTTGGCCGCCGTTCTCAAACAATTTAAAAAAATACCGCCAACTCTGGAAAAACGAATTGCCGGGCTGAATATCTCCGCATCGCCCCCTGAAAAACAACAGCCGGATTTCGAGCTCGAAGAAGAACCAAAGCAAAAGGCCAAAATCGATTTACCGTTAGCCGATTTGGAATCGGAAGGCAAAGACGGCCTCGAACCCACTCGAACCAGCATTGAGGATGCGGACTCGGTCTCTTTGCTTGTCAACCTGCTCAGCAGTATTGGCAATACGCCTTACGTTAGGGGTGAAGGCGCTGGATTGTCCTGGGATAAAGGAGTCGAAATGCGGTTCGTGGAGATCGGGATATGGGAATGGGGCGCCACGGAAGTCGAGGAACCGGTTCGGGCCAGAATCTATTTAAACGACAAAATTTCCGCCTACGGTGAAGACATCGAATTAAACGCCGGAGAGCAACTAGAGGTAACTCCCGAATTCCAGGAACCCTGAATAGGGCCATTGGCCTTTGTATTTCCACAAATCCAATTAGAAAAATTAACTAAAAATTAAAATAATATATAAAAAATGAGTGCTGCATCTATCCGCAACATACGCAAACGCGCCTTGATCGGCGAACTGTTATCGGGAACTTTTCTTAACCTGGGTTCCAGCATTTCGGTCGAAATTGCCGGCCAATGCGGTTTCGACTGGTTTATGATCGACCTGGAGCACGGTTCCGGCAATTGGGAAATTTTGGGGCGTCAACTGCAAGCCTTGAACGGCAGCCCCACCGCCCCCGTCGTTCGCCTGCCCGCAAACCAGCCGGTTCTCTTCAAACGCGCCCTCGATATGGGCGCTTCGGGAGTCATGATTCCGCAGATTGGAAGCGTCCAGGAGGCCAGGCAGGCGGTCGCTTCGCTGCGTTACCCTCCGGAGGGTATCCGGGGGGCCGCCGGCTCGCCGCGGGCCGCTGGTTTTGGGACGAATTTCAGCGAATACTTTTCCCGGGCCAACAAGGATCTCATTACCGTTATCCAGATCGAGCGAAAGGAAGCGCTCGATTGCATCGATGAAATCGCCGCCGTGGACGGGGTCGATGTTCTCTTCATCGGTCCGCTCGATTTAAGCATCAGCCTGGGAATTCCCATGCAATTCGACCATCCCCTCTTTTTGGAAGCCCGCAAAAAAGTAGTCAAAGCAGCCCTTCTGGCCGGCAAAGCCCCAGGAATCACCATACCAAACGCGGATCAGCTTCAGGAAGTCATCGATCTGGGTTTCACTTTCCTCGCTGTGGGCGGCGACACCGGCCTGATCGCCAACGGAATGAGGAATATTGCCTCGGCCATTAACTCTTTGAAATAATAGTTGAGCATATTTTCAGAGAAGACGAAGATTCTATCCTTGAATGGGTTCTGTTCGATTCATTCCTCCTTTTTTTTGTCCTCTTTCATCATCTCCATCTGGCTCTCCAGCCCGATGGCTTGCTCCACCGACAGGCAAAAGGCGATGCCCGTTCCGGGTTCGTTGAATTTTCCCGTTTTGTAAATTTCCTTCAAAATCGTATCGACCAGATGTTGCTCCACCAGGAACAGCACAACATCGGTTTGAGCGCTCAGGCTAAGCCCAAAAAATGTCTTGGCTTCGTGAATCCCCACACCGCTCGCGTTGATGATGGTGGCTCCGGTCGCGCCCACCGATTTGGCGCTGTCCACGATGCCATCGGTAAGCTCTGATTTTACCATGCAGAGAATTAAGTGCAGGTTCATGATCTTCCTTTCTTGAGTTGTTGGCGGCACTTCAAACGGTCCCGCCAATGAGCGCATTGAATGGTTCCCATAACCGACATTATGGGGAAAAGGCTGGCAAAGGCAACCAGGCCGAAACCGTCCAGCGCCGGATTGCGGCCCGGCAGGCTTTGCGAGAGGCCCAGACCCAAAGCGACGATCAGCGGCACGGTCACCAGTGAGGTCGTGACGCCTCCCGAATCGTAAGCCAACGGAATGATATAGCGCGGAGCAAACATCGTTTGCATGATGATGACGATATACCCAGCCGCGATAAAATAGACCAGGGGCGCCCCCGTGATAATGCGGAATAACCCCACCACGATGCCGGCGCCGACCCCCAGGGCCACGGCGATCCTCAACGGCCATTGCCGAATGCTGCCCTTGGAAACTTCCTCCGCCTTGATCCCGATGGCCATGAGGGCCGGTTCCGCAATGGTCGTGGAAAACCCGATCATGGCACCAAAGAGATACATCCACCCATAAGCCCACCACGCAGGCTCCTGGCCCAACCCGCTCGAACCGGCCACGAATGCGGGCTCGGACAATTGCCGCGCCATGATTTCACCGATGGGAAACAGCGCCTTCCGCAATCCTGCCAAAAACAACCCGAGCCCAAGAGCGCAAAAAATGAAACCGGCCGCCAACCGGCCCTTGCGCCGGATTTTCTCGCGCAGGACGAATAGCTGGAAAAAAAGGATAAGCCCCAGGATGGGCAGAATGTCCCTTATCGACAACAGAAGCGCGTATCCCAACTCGATAAAAATAAATTTCATGGCATCAGCCCCGGAACAATACAATCCCGTAGAGAAGGACAAAAATGATGGGCAGCAGGGAGGCGAACGCAATCAGGCCGAACCCATGCATAAGCGGGTTGCGGTGGCGTAGGGTCGAGGCCAGCCCGATGCCCAGAGCGGCCAGCAGCGGCACCGTCAGGGTGGAAGTGGTCACGCCGCCCGAGTCATAAGCAATGCCGATGATCTCCGGCGGGGCCAGGAAAGTGATGAGGATAACCGCCATATACCCGCCCGCTACGAGCCAATGCAGCGGCCAATCGAAAATAATGCGCAGAACGCCCAAAACAACCGCCAGACCCACCGAAAACGCCACCGTCAGCCGCATCCCCAGGGCGTAGCGCGATTGGCTCTCGCTGCCCTGCTCGATAAATCCGGCCTCGGTGGCCGCTTTGGCCGCTTCGGCGCTGATGGCGATGAGGGCCGGCTCGGCGATGGTGGTGGCAAAACCCAGGGCGAAGCTGAAGGCCAGCAGCCACCCAAAACTCCCCTTGCGGGCAAATCCGATCGCCAGTCCTTCTCCGATGGGAAAAAGCCCCATTTCCAAACCTTCGAGAAAGAATATGAGCCCCAAATAGACCAGCAAAATGCCCCACAGAATTTCTTCGAGATGGGGAAAAGGCTGTTGTAGAACAACGATTTGGAAAAACGCGATTACCGCAAAGATGGGGACAATATCGCGTCCCACTCCTTTCAGCCGGGCCCAGACAATTCTGAATAACCGGACCGGAAACCGATTCAGCGGCCAGGTATGGGCCATTTTTTGCCAGGCTGAATGCATGGGATTTATCCTACATTACAAGTAGGCGAATATTCCAGTCTCAATGGCGGATGCGGATAATCTTTATCCTCAGTAAGGGATTTTTTGGTTGTTTCAATTGATGAATGAGGGCTTGAATTTCCTTGTGGGCGAACAATGGGCATTGCGGGAAGCTTTTGCAAAGGCAGGACAGGGGCACGTTTTCAGGTTTTTTGACCGGCTCGATGAGGATTCACGCACACGCCTGCTTGAGCAAGCCTCCGGGATCAACCTGTCCGAATTTGAAGAATTGCTAAAGGAGTTGGTGCTGAACGATGGCGCCGCCGAGCCGGAAATGGAAAATATACAACCGGCCCCCTATATCACGGCGCGCGCGCGTGGCGGCGACCCGAAAGCCTGGGAGAAAGCCGAAAAAACCGGCTGCGAAGCCTTGAGAAAGGGGCGCGTGGCCGCCTTTACAGTGGCCGGTGGGCAAGGAACCCGGCTCGGTTTCGACGGGCCTAAAGGAACCTACCCGGTGACTCCCGTCCGGGCCAAGAGCCTCTTCCAGGTATTTGCCGAAAAAATACTGGCGGCTTCCCGACGATATGAAACCTCGATTCCCTGGTTTATCATGACCAGCCAGGCCAACCACGATCAAACGGTCGAGTTTTTTCAAAAAAATTCTTTTTTCGGACTCGGAAATCAAAATTACCACTTTTTCAAACAGGGACGCATGCCGGCCGTGGATTTCGAGGGGAAAATCCTTTTAGAAAAACCCGATGCCATTGCCTTGAGTCCCGATGGCCACGGAGGCTCCTTGCGGGCGCTGGTCAGGAGCGGCTCGCTCGATCTGCTGGAGGAGTCGGGCATCGATATTATCAGCTTTTTTCAGGTTGATAATCCCTTGTTGAAACCCATCGATCCAGCATTTATCGGTTTTCATCTCCTGCGCGAATCGGAAATGTCGAGCAAGATGGTTGCCAAAGCCTACCCGGCGGAAAAAGTCGGTGTGTTCTGCCTCCGCAAAGGCTATTTGGAGGTTATCGAGTACAGCGACTTGCCGGAAAAATTAACCCTTGAAAAAGAAGCGAATTCGGGGGCGCTGCGTTACAGGGCCGGAAGTGTCGCCATACACCTGTTATCCCGCGATTTTGCCCGAAAAGCGGGAGCGGACGATCCCCGTTTTCGCCTGCCTTTTCACCGGGCGGATAAAAAAGTTACTACCATCGATTCCAAGGGCCAATCATTCGAGCCCGATTCGCCCAACGGAGTGAAATTTGAGTTGTTCGTCTTCGACGTGCTAAAGTTTGCCAAAAATCCCATCGTGGTGGAAACTTTGCGAAAGGAGGAATTCAGTCCGGTAAAAAATACCGATGGCATCGATTCGGCGGAATCATCTCGCCGGGATCAAATGCGCCAATGGACGCGCTGGCTGAAAGCGGCCGGGGTGGATATCGCCGCTGATGATGAAACGGGCCTTCCGGGTTTCTCTTTCGAAATCAGCCCTCTGTTCGCCGATAGTGAAAAAGCATTTTTGGAAAAATGGAACGATCTGGCAACCCAACCGGAAGTGAGGGAAGGAACCTGCCTGGAATGAAACAGATTTTAGAGAAGATCGGCAAAGCGAAGGAGGAAAGCCGTCTCCTGCCCGATACATGCATAAATATTAAAGCCTGGAGCCAAGGCGGGATTCTTCCTGAATGGGCAAGGAAAAGCCTTCGGGAGTTGGTCGAGGCCGGAGCGTGGGAAGAATTGAACAACCGGTTTTACAAAAATCTCGCCTTCGGCACCGGCGGTTTGCGCGGGCGGACCATCGCCGCTTTGCCCACCGCTGCGGAAACGGGAGAAAACCAGTCCTCCGGGGGAACCCCCGCCCATGCCGCTCTGGGTAGCGCCTGCATGAACGACTTCAATGTGGTGCGCGCCACCATCGGCTTGTTTCGTTATAGTCAAAAATTCCTGGCAGAAAATTCGCGCAGCGTCGGGGTGCCCGCGCTGGTGGTGGCCCATGATGTGCGGCATTTTTCACGGCATTTTTGTGAGTTGACGGTTTCCACCTGGCGGCAATTGGGCGGGAAGGCTTCCCTTTTTGACGGCCCGCGCTCGACCCCGCAGCTTAGTTTTTCAGTGCGGCATCTCAGCTCGACCGCCGGCATCGTCATAACGGCTAGCCACAACCCGCCTCACGACAATGGCTACAAGGTTTATTTCAGGGACGGAGCGCAAATCGTCTCTCCCCACGCCGAGGGAATCATTGCCCAGGTGAACAAGGTGGACCTGATCGAAGCCGGCCCCTTTTTGAATAAAAACATGGAAGGCGTGACCGTCCTCGGTTCAGATGTGGATGCCGCCTACGCCCGAGTCCTGGAGGAAAATGTGCTCGACCCGGCATTGTTGAGGCGCATCCGGCCCAAGGTCGTCTTTTCCCCCATCCATGGAACCGGCGGAATAATGTCCGTTCCCCTAATGAAAAAATTCGGGGTGGAAGTTGTCACGGTGGAAGAGCAGGAAACCCTGGACCCTCGTTTTCCCACCGTGCAATCACCCAATCCCGAAAATGCCGAAGCCCTCTCCCTGGCCATCCAAAAAGCTATTGCCTTCGGGGCGGATCTGGTTCTCGCCACCGACCCGGATGCCGACCGCATGGGAGTGGCCGTGGCCGTGGCCAACCGGGAGGGCGCCATGGACCTGCTCACCGGCAACATGATCGGGTCCGTTCTGGCGGAATATCGCGCCTCAAAAATGAAGGACCTCGGCCTGTTGCCGCGTCAGGGCAGCAACCGCGCCGCCATTATCAAAACCTTCGTCACGACCCCGCTGCAGGCGGCTATCGCCAAAGCCCACGGCTTGAAATTGATCGATACTTTGACCGGTTTCAAATTCATCGGGCAAAAGTTGACCGATTATGAAACCGAACTGAAAGAGAATTTGCTCAAAGAAGAGGGCCGAAGCATCGATTACGACGCTGCCGGGCATCGCGAATTGCTCGACCTGCATTTGCAATACGGAACCTATTTCGTATTTGGCGGAGAGGAAAGCTACGGTTATTTGGCCAGCGACCGATTGCGGGACAAGGACGCCAACGCTGCCGTCATCATGTTCTGCGAAATGGCGGCGGCGTTGCAGGAAGAAGGCAAAACCGTTGGCCAGTACCTCGATTCAATTTACCTCAAATATGGTTATTATTCGGAGAAACTCCTCAATATCGTTCATCAAGGGGCCGCCGGAGCGGCCGCCATCGCCCGCATCCTGAAATCCTACAGGGACCATCCGCCCCGTGATATCGGTGGCATCGGGATTGAAAAATTTACCGATTTTGGCCTGGAAGACGTTTTCGACGCCGATGGAAAACAGATTCCCAAAGAAAATTTTTATTTCCTGAAAATGGCCAACGGCTATTCCTGTGCGGTGCGCGGCAGCGGCACGGAGCCCAAGATCAAGTTTTACCTCTTTGCGCGGGAGGAGGTGGCCGATGCCTCTACTCTGGCCAAAGCCAAACATAATGCCGCGGAAAAGCTATCGGCGTTGGAAATGGCAATCCAAGCCGATGCCGAAAAGCGCTCGGGTAGTTAGTCTGAAATGGACGGGGAAAACTGGACAGTGGAATAAGGTGGTCTTGAACCACTAAATCCGCTAACCTATGAATGTTATTAAATTACGAAAGAGAAGACAATACAGTGCTGAGTTTAAAGCCCGGGTGGCCCTGGAAGCCATCAGGGGCGCTCATACCATCAACGAGATCGCCGGTCGTTTTGAGGTGCATCCCAACCAGGTGACCCAATGGAAGAAGCAGCTTTTGCAGGGAGCAACGGAGCTGTTTTCGCGCCAGCGGCAGACTCTCAGCAAGGACAACGAGACGGAAAAAGATCACCTTTACCAGGAGATTGGAAAGCTGAAAGTAGAATGCGATTGGCTAAAAAAAAGTCTGAACAACTCGGTTGGTGAGAGGCGCAAGATGGTGCAACCACTTCAAGGAAAAATCAGTATCGGCAGGCAATGTCAGTTGCTGGGGCTGGCCCGCGGCAGCTATTACTATCGGGCCCGTGCCCAGTGCGAGCAGAACGTTCTCTACATGCATCGCATGGATGAGCTCTACACCCAATATCCGTTTTTTGGTTCTCGCCGGATGACCCAGTGGCTGCGTCGAGAGGGCCATGCAGTGGGACGAGGCCGCATCCAGCGGCTCATGCGCCAAATGGGCCTGGAGGCTATTTATCCGCGTCGAAACTTGAGCCAGGGGCACCGGCAGCACCGCATTTTCCCTTATCTGCTGCGGGGTTTGGCGGTCGAGCGGCCCGACCAGGTATGGTGCAGCGACATCACTTACCTGCGGCTGAGCCGAGGATTCCTTTTCTTGACCGTGGTGTTGGACTGGTTCAGCCGCTACGTGTTGAGCTGGCAGCTTTCCAACACCCTGGAGAGCCGCTTCTGTGTGCTCGCCCTGGAGGAAGCTCTGAGGCGGGCCCAACCTCAAATCTTCAACACCGATCAAGGCAGCCAGTTTACCGGCAGCGAGTTCACCTCGGTGCTGGGGCAAGCCGGGGTGCGCATCAGCATGGACGGGCGTGGCCGCTACCTGGACAACATATTTGTTGAACGCTTTTGGAGAACCCTCAAGTATGAAGACATTTACCTGCGCGAATACGCCACGGCAAAGGAAGCCAGCGAAGGGATAGCCCGCTACCTGGACTTCTACAACCACCTGCGCCCCCACCAAGCCCTGGGCTACCGGACCCCGGCCGAAGTCCATGCAATCGGAGCAAAACCAACCTCCCCGCCAATACAGCTTGCGGGCACCTGCGTGCTCGTCTTTGGCTAAGGACAAAATATATTTTTAAAAAATAATATGAACACGATTTCCACCTTAATCCCACGTCAAAATTGTCCAAACAACCCCGTCCACTTCAATTTTTGGTTTTCCGGTTGTGAAAATAAAATGCAGAGGGACTGCTGAATGATCCATTCTTTAGAACTTAAAAGCACATAAAAATTAAAACGCAAGGACTTATTCCCCGTTACCTTGGTTTAGCATACTCCACTAATCAAGTCTGTTCTTTTCAATTAGTCAACACGATAAGGTCGAAGATTTCCTGGAGTTTTCCCCAATCTACCGAAAACAAGTTAAAAACATCCATAATAAAACGAAAAGGGCCGGAATTTTCATTCCGGCCCTCTCCGTTAAAGTTAAGGGTTAATTAAAGGTTGCTTTCTCGCCCTTTGCTTAATTCGAGGGCGGTATGCTGATAATTTCATCATCAGGGTTCTGGAAGAACCTCAGCGCAGGCGTATTCTCCGCAAATGAGAAGTAGTAACCTTCCGGCAGGACTTCCGACAGGAACGGCGACCGGCTGAAGATATACATGAACCTCCAGCTTTCTTCGTTCAGGAAGACCCATTCGCCAAATCCTAGGTCCCACACGAAGATCGTCTCTTCCAGACTCACGTCGGAGACATACTGCCAGCCTGCCTCGTCGTGGTAGATCCACGGCCAGAAGCCCACAAAGTAGTTCTTGTACCAGGGAGACGCTTTCCAGCCCTCGAACCCGTCGATGGGCACTCCAGAGAACACATCCAGCACCGTCACAGTGGCCGTGTCGCTGTCCGCCGTGATGTTGCCGCTTACCCGCACCCAGAAGCTCGTCGTCGCGTCCAATGCTCCGGTGTCGAATTCCCCGTCGGCCGTGCCTAGCAGCGTGCCGGCTGCGGCGTCATTGACGATGACCAGGACCGCCCCATCAGCCAGATCGTCCGCGATGTCGATCAGGGGCAATGTGTGATTCGGATCCGTGGCTCCGTTGTTGTAGCTTTCCACCGCATAGTCGGTCAGGTCCACCACGGCTCCTGTGCCGTTGTAGATTTCGTAGGCCTTGTTGTTGCCACTGCCTTCGATGTATTCAGAGAAGAACAGATCGGTGGCAGCCGCATCGGCCGTGTGCATCCCCAGGTCGTCAAAGGTATCCTGCGCAAAACCGTCCCATTCACCCGTCAAGTCGTCCTCATTGCCGACAAAACCGTCGGCATCTCCGGATGTCACACTCGACTTGCGGATTAAGGTGTCCTCACTGGTGGTGACATCGCCGCTGCCCCAGAAACCGGCTGCCGGGTCAACCCCGACTACGCCGATCATGTCGATGATCACTCCGTCTTTCTTCAGGACCAGGGCGTCATTGCCATTGATGAAGGTGGTCGCCGACAAGTCATCGACCAAATTGTCCCGCAGATCCAGGATGGGCAGTTCCAATGAGTCGTCCAGTGGGGTTGAGGTGTCGCCGCTTTCGCCTTGATACCACTGGTAGGTAATATTATCGCCGGTGGCATCCGTCACCACCGTCAATACGGTCGATTGGCCGGTCGTTATAGTGGCATCCATGGGCTGCTCGGTGATATTGATGGGATCGAAAATGCCGATGTTTACCGTGGCCTCATCCGTATCCTCTCCGTCACCTATTTCGTATGTGAAACTATCCATGGTGGACGTGCCGCCATCATGGGTATAGGTAAAGTAACCATCCGCTCCCAATATCAGGGTCCCGTTGTCCACATCGCTCACCGGCGTGGTGTTTACGGTTAGCACGGCATCAATATCCGCATCGGTGTCGTTGGCCAGGACATTGGGGGAAGATACTGTGCCGCCCGTTGTCGTCGTGGCAATGTCGTCGTTGGCCATCGGGTTCTTGTCATTTACAAGTGTCACCCAGATATCGACTGTTGCCGTGGTTGTGATTCCGGCATTGTCGTCCAATACATAGACGAAACTGTCCGTATAGAACTCGTTGCTGTTGTTCTCGTAATCAAAGGTGCCGTTGGCATTCAAAGTCAGAGTTCCGTGGCTGGGGCCACTCCACAAGCTCGCTGTCAAAGTGTCGCCGGGCAGATCCTGGTCGGTATCGTTGTCCAGTACACTGGTGGAACCATCGTCCAGATTGTCGGCCGAGCCTCCTTCGGACACGGTCATGTGATCGTCGTTGGCCACTGGCGCTTTATTCACCGGATTTATGGTGATATTGACCGTGGCGGTATCCACGGCATTGACTTGCCCCCTGATCTCTCCCGCTGGGTTTGCCGCCGTGTGGATATTCAGGTACCACATACCGCTCTGCAAAGTGGCCGCATTCCCCGCCGTTAGCGTCGCGCTTCCCTCCACTGGGCTATCACTCAGGCCGATGCTCAAATCAACCCCGGCCTCTTCTCCTGGCGCTGCGGGCCCGTGAAAATGCATGGCCGTGGCTGATCCCGTCAACCCATCGTAGGTAAACGTCCACTCAAACAGGTTAGTTACAGGATCGAAAGTAGCCGTCCCGCTGCCCGAGGGGAAAGTAGCCGTCCCGCTGTCCGAGGGGGTAGAGCTGCCCAATTCAAGATCGTTGACGACCTGATCAGAGTCTATCGCGAATGCAAAAGTCATTACCCCGCCGTCGCTGACGATGTAATCAAAGCTGTCAGCGGTGGTCTCGGAATCGTCGTGGGTGTAGGTGAATTCACCATTGGCATCAAGAGTCACCGTGCCCCAAGTGGTTGCCCAACTGCCCGGGTTGGTCACCCAAAGATCATCGCCATCGACGTCCGTATCGGCGTCCGTATCGTTAGCCAATACGCTGGTTACCCCGCCAATCAATTCAGAGGTTGTGCCCCCCTCGTCCACCGTTGCGGCGTCATCGTTGGCCTGTGGTGAGGTATCGTTGACTGGTTCAATCGCGATGGTAACCGTAGTCGCTCTCACCTGATCACCGTCGGTCACACTGTAAACAAAGAAGTCCGAGGTGGTTTCACCGCCATCGTGGGTGTAGGTGAACTCACCGTTGGCGAGAAGATTTACGGTGCCGTTGTCGGTCACGTTGACTCCCGTATTGACAACCGAAAGCGGCGAATTATCCGGTTCATCGGTGTCGTTGTCCAACACGCTGTCGTTGCCGTCATCCAATACCGAGGTGCTGCCGCCTTCAGTCGTCGCGGCGCTGTCCGGATTGGCCACCGGCGGCGAGTCGCTCACCGGATTGACCGTGATATCCAACCTCGCGTTGCGGGCATCCGTCCCATCGCTCACGGAGTAATCGAAAAAGTCGGAGAGAGTCTCGCTGCCGTCATGGGTGTAGGTGAATTCTCCTAACGTATTGATCTGTATGCTCCCATTGGGAGTGGCGATGGAATTCGGAGTAGTTGCCGTTGTTAAAACGCTCAAACCGCCAGGCGTCTCAACATCGCTATCATTGGCTAAAACGCTGGTAACGCCGCCAGCCAATACCGAAACCGTGCCGCCTTCATCCACGGTCGCAACGTCATCCACCGCCACAGGCGGATCGTTGACCGGGTTGACGGTGATTACGACGGTCCCCCTATCGTTGGCCACGCCATCGCTTACTAAATAAGAAAAACTGTCTCTGGTGGTCTCGCTGCCATCATGGGTATAGGTAAAAAAGCCGCCTGCGGCAAAGGTTAAGGTGCCGTTGTCGGGTTCAACATCAATCGTCACGGAAAGCACGTCGCCCGGCAGATCGTCATCGGTGTCGTTGGCCAGAACATCCACCGTATTGATGGTGCCGCCTTCATCCACGGTCGCAACGTCGTCCACCGCCATCGGAGCATTGTCGTTGTCCGGCGTAATGTCGATAGTGACGGTCCCTAAAGCCGTGTTCGCGCCATCGGTCGCTTCATAAACGAAGCTGTCCGTGAAATTCTCGTCCCCATCGTGAGTGTAAGTGAATTGCCCATCCGCCGCCAGGTTGACAGTTCCGTGACTCGGACCGCTGACCGCAGTCATGTTGATGGCGGTGGCGTTTGTGTCATTGGCCAGCAAGCTGGTTGCGCCGTTGTCAAGGACAGAAATGGTGCCGCCCTCGCCTACGGTGGCGGCATCGTAGTTGGCCACTGGAACAGCGAATGCTATTGAGGCCGAGAAAAGTAGAGTCCAAAGAGTGGGAAGGATTTTTTTCATAATTATGGTATGGCTATGGATTATATGGTTTGCGGTTTTGCGGAGTGTGGAAATCCTGACATCCAGGTATAAGATTTCGGAAAATATTGAGTAACAGCTTCATGCCCCCCGAACATTACGGTAGGTAATTTCCTGCATGTTGGTGGCTTGTCAGGGCTTTGTAAACTATTTTTTTACTTTATTTTAAAAATCGGGTAGTGTATAAAAAAAGAATGTTATTTTGTATTTTTAGCTGTACAAATAGCGTTAGGCAGTTTATTCTTAGTGCATGGTTACTAAAATTATTAATTGTCGGCACTGTGGAAGTGAAAATATCATTAAATTTGGCAAGACGCCCAACCGCCCAACCATAAACAGCGCTACCGCTGCCATGATTGTGGTAAACAAAGCCGCGAAAACCCCACAGTGAAATACACCGAAGAGCAAAAAGAAATGAAACTCCCCGTAGCAAGCTACGGGGTATCTAAGAAAGAAATTCATGATCACCACAGCATCAATTGTTGCAACTGCTTCTTCGGTTTGCCCTGTTTTCTTACGTAGGCCTCCACACTGGCCCAATCCCCACGCTCCCCTACCGTTCCAACATAATACCCGTCACTCCAAAACTCCCCTCCCCACAGCTTCTCCTTCACCCAAGGTTCGCGCCGAAAGATCTCCCGCGCCGTTATGCTCTTATATTTCTGAACGATTCGCCCGGGTGCTTCTTTCGGATGCGCTCCACACAGCAAATGCACATGGTCTCCATCCATTCCCAGTGCTTCCATCTCTATTTCATAGCGCTCGGCTATCCCAACGCTTGTTTCTTTCAGCACCTCTTGCACCCGCCTTTCCAAGAGCATCTTCCGATACTTCACAGGGAACACCATATGGTAGTGGATCTGCCACACGCAATGGCTCGCGCGCCTCAAATGCTCCCGTTTCTCTTCGCTCATTCATCTCTGTTATAAAGTTACCGCTCCCCGTAGCAAGCTACGGGGTATCTGAAATTAAATGATCCTTCGAGTCTATCAGGAACGCAGCAGTCTACGCGGTTTACAGCGCGCCTTCGGGGTGAGTCCCAACACCGTTTTGAGTTGGTTAAAAAAAACGACAATCGCTGCGACCGCTCAAAAGCACGATTCTTGCGGCCCGCCGCCATGATGTCATTGAACTGGACGAACTGTGGTCTTTTGTGGGACGCAAGAGCGATGCCCAATGGGTTTGGATCGCTCTTTGCCGACGCACCCGTCAAATCCTCTCCTATGCCATTGGGCCTCGGGATTGGTATCGTTGTCGGGAACTTTACGAGCGCCTGCCACGGGCCTACAAAAGATGTGCCACCTACAGCGACTTTTGGTCCACTTATGATGAAGTCTTTCCTCATAACCGATCCGTGGGAAAAGAAACCGGTGAAACGGCCCATGTGGAACGATGGAACAATACCCTGCGCCAACGACTGGGTCGTTTCACACGCAAAACCCTCTCTTTTTCCAAGCTTAAGAGTATGCATGAAACCTGTCTGAGACTTTTCATTCATCAATATAATCAAGAATTAGCCACCATTCCTACTTAGAGGCTGTCCCAAAAACCCGAATTTTGCGAATTGAAATATTCGACTCCGAACTGTATGGGAACGTAAGTCATTCAATTCCGTCAAAAACGCTGTATAAGGCCTCTTTTCGTTATAAATATAATCGCGTCAGACAGAGGTCTATGGTAGAATTGTATTTGAATATGCAAAACAAGATATGCAAAACAAGAGAAAGGCTGACGGTGTTATAGACATCGAAATTGCCCAAAATCCTCTAAAAACGGTCTTTATGACAGCTTTATAAACAAGTTAACTCACTGTAAAACAAATGGTTATAACTTTGGGACAGCCTCTACTATACTTTCCTTACAATACTTTAGTTACTGCTTTTGCCAAAGAGAAAATCGACATTCAGTTTGACGAATGAAATGGACGGGGAAAACTGGACAGTGGAATAAGGTGGTCTTGAACCACTAAATCCGCTAACCTATGAATGTTATTAAATCACGAAAGAGAAGACAATACAGTGCTGAGTTTAAAGCCCGAGTGGCCCTGGAAGCCATCAGGGGCGCTCATACCATCAACGAGATCGCCGGTCGTTTTGAGGTGCATCCCAACCAGGTGACCCAATGGAAGAAGCAGCTTTTGCAGGGAGCAACGGAGCTGTTTTCGCGCCAGCGGCAGACTCTCAGCAAGGACAACGAGACGGAAAAAGATCACCTTTACCAGGAGATTGGAAAGCTGAAAGTAGAATGCGATTGGCTAAAAAAAAAGTCTGAACAACTCGGTTGGTGAGAGGCGCAAGATGGTGCAACCACTTCAAGGAAAAATCAGTACCGGCAGGCAATGTCAGTTGCTGGGGCTGGCCCGCGGCAGCTATTACTATCGGGCCCGTGCCCAGTGCGAGCAGAACGTTCTCTACATGCATCGCATGGATGAGCTCTACACCCAATATCCGTTTTTTGGTTCTCGCCGGATGACCCAGTGGCTGTGTCGAGAGGGCCATGCAGTGGGACGAGGCCGCATCCAGCGGCTCATGCGCCAAATGGGCCTGGAGGCTATTTATCCGCGTCGAAACTTGAGCCAGGGGCACCGGCAGCACCGCATTTTCCCTTATCTGCTGCGGGGTTTGGCGGTCGAGCGGCCCGACCAGGTATGGTGCAGCGACATCACTTACCTGCGGCTGAGCCGAGGATTCCTTTTCTTGACCGTGGTGTTGGACTGGTTCAGCCGCTACGTGTTGAGCTGGCAGCTTTCCAACACCCTGGAGAGCCGCTTCTGTGTGCTCGCCCTGGAGGAAGCTCTGAGGCGGGCCCAACCTCAAATCTTCAACACCGATCAAGGCAGCCAGTTTACCGGCAGCGAGTTCACCTCGGTGCTGGGGCAAGCCGGGGTGCGCATCAGCATGGACGGGCGTGGCCGCTACCTGGACAACATATTTGTTGAACGCTTTTGGAGAACCCTCAAGTATGAAGACATTTACCTGCGCGAATACGCCACGGCAAAGGAAGCCAGCGAAGGGATAGCCCGCTACCTGGACTTCTACAACCACCTGCGCCCCCACCAAGCCCTGGGCTACCGGACCCCGGCCGAAGTCCATGCAATCGGAGCAAAACCAACCTCCCCGCCAATACAGCTTGCGGGCACCTGCGTGCCCGTCTTTGGCTAAGGACAAAATATATTTTTAAAAAATAATATGAACACGATTTCCACCTTAATCCCACGTCAAAATTGTCCAAACAACCCCGTCCACTTCAGAAAGTACACCCGACACAGTCTTTCGGAAGTGTGTCAAAACGATTGAATCGGCTCCAAAATCTAAAATTCGAAGAATTAAAGACCATCTCGTGGTAGCCAATCAGGATCAGATAACTGAGTTCATGACTTCACTTAGACAGAGGTTTGATCGAATGATAGAAAAGATTATTTTCGTCCCGTTATATGGTCGGATTAACGAATTTGTTACGATTGCAGATGCGCTTCAGTTTCTTGATCAACACGACATTTATAAGGGTTCTGGTGATTTCCTAAAATACGAGATCCTTGTTAAGTTCTCTAACGGAGACCATGTTGAAGGGACATTTAGAGACAAGGAAAAGGTTCAGAAATTTCTTCAATTAGTTGCCTCGCAATAGAAAACCGACCACGGGCCAACCTTCTCTGGCTGTGGAGGAGCGGGCATTGAAACTTCTTCCAATTAAAATATACCATTACACCTTATCTTATTGAATAGAGTGAACCCACCCCAATTTTCCCAAAACCGCATATTTTAACAAATATCCGTGTTTACCTGTGCAATCCGTGGTTAAAAATCCAGCATCCTGCATCCAGTATCCGTTGTTATCCGCGGTTAACTTTTTGCGATGGGGGCCGGGGCCTCAAACATCGGTGTCGGGGTAACTGCCGAGCCATTTGACCATGGAACAGGATTTTTCCAACTCCTCCACCGCCGCTTGCAGGACGGGGTCCTTTTGGTTTCCGAGGACGTCGATGAAAAAATAATAATCCCAGAGTTTGGTTTTGCTGGGCCGCGATTCGATTTTGCTCAGGTTGAGGCCCCGTGCGCTGAATGGCTCAAGGGCGTTGATGAGCGCCCCAGGCTCGTCTTTGATGGAAAAGACAAAGGAGGTTTTTTTCAGGAAATTCGCTCCCGGAATGTTCGGGCACATTTTTTCCGATGACAAAAAATCGCGTGAAATTCTCCCGGCGGTCCTCAATTCCCTCCGCGATGATGGGGACATTGTATAATTCAGCCGCCAAACGGCTGGCGATGGCGGCGGTTCCAGGATTTTCCCCGGCGAACTTTACGGCCTGGGAAGTGCTGGCCGCCTCCACCCGCGAAACCCCGGCCAGATTGCGGTTGAGCCATTGGCGGCATTGTCCCAAGGCTTTGTCCTTGGAGTGCACCGAGGCGATGTCCTCCAGGGGCGATTTGGATATCAGGCAAAGAGAGATTTCCAGGTGAATCTGGGCAATGATTTTGAGGTCCGTTTTGACCAGCAGGTCCAGCGTTTCCTCGACCGCGCCCTCGGTTGAGTTTTCCCTGGGAACGACACCGTAATCGGCATCGCCCCTTTCCACGGCGGAAAAAACATCCCCAATACCGCTCAAGGGCTGATATTTTACGCTGGCGCCAAAGTTTTTCATGGCGGCCTGCTGGGTATAGGTGGCTTCCGGGCCCAGGTAGGCCACCAAAATCGGTTTCTCTAAAGCGATGGCGGCCGAAATTATTTCCCGATAAATAGACCGGATGGCTTTCTCCTCGAGGGGCCCTTCATTGATTTCATTGAGTTTGGCAAAAACCTCCTCTTCCCTGCCCGGCACATAGATTTCCTGGCCATTCTCTTTTTTGATGCGGCCAATCTCAGAGGCCAGCCTAACCCGCGCATTGAGCCGCCCAATTATTTCCCCATCGATGGCGTCGATTTCCTGCCGAAGTTTTTCAAGATCCATGGCAATTGCAATTCATGGGCTAAATTTCACGAGAAAAGATACTGGATACTGGATTTTTTAGCCATTAAAAAGCCAAAACCTGATTGTCCCTCCACCATCCCTCCATCAAGCAACCTGCATCATTTCCCATAAAGCCTTACCTATATTCTTATAATGAATAAAGAATCCGGCTGCAATTGTTGCAGCGGACCAACTCCTTGGCCTTGAGCATTTCCGCCTTTATCTCATTGGGCACGCGTAGATGGCAACCGGTGCATTTCTGGCCATCCAGGGGAACTATAAATGGCGGCCGCCTGGCCTTCATCTTGACGTATTGGAATCCCCGCAACGACTTTTCATCCAGCTTGGCGGCGGCGCTTTCGACGGCGGCCTCGGCGCTCTCCAGCCCGGCTTTAAATTCCTCCCGGTGCTGCTTACGTCTGGAAATTAAATTTTTCAAATCCTCGATGCTCTGTTTTCGCTCCGCCTTCTTTTTTTTCGCTATTTCGGCGGCCTCATCAATCTCCAGCATAATGCCGATTTCGCTGTCTTCGAGGTCGCTGATATTGCCGGTCAAGTTATTAATTTCATGCAGCAACGCCCGATATTCTTCGTTCTTTTTGACCTGCAACTGCTGGGTTTTGTATTTGGCGATTTGTTCCTCGGACTGCTTGATTTCCACATCCAGGTTTTTCCGGCGGACCTCCAACTTAAGGACGGTATTTTTAGCCGTTTCAATGGCCTCCAAATCATTTTGGATGTTTTGCTCGCTCCGGGCGATCTCCACCGGAATGCGCTCCAATTGACTTTGGATATTGTCCCGGCGCGCGTCGCACTCCTGCAAGGCCAACAGTTTTTCAATTACCCCATCCAGCATGTATTCATCTTGATGAGGTCGTAATTTGAAATAGCAACTAAATTAAAACCAGGCAGCATAATTTATGAAGAATGGCGCTTGAATTGATTCTGGATATGGATTCGACAATCCAGTATCAGGGATCAGGGATCAAATTTTATAATCACGCGGTCGCTTTTTACAGCAACAGGGTAGGTTTTTAACCGGCCCCGGCAGGATTCCGCCAGGGCTTGGCCATTGTCGAGGTCGAACTCCCAACCGTGCCAGGGGCATACGAGAACTCGGCCTGTCTTGCCCAAAACAATCTCATCGCCGGGCAAACAGGGTTGGGGCGAACCGCTCACCAGCCCGCCGGAAAGTTGTGCGCCCCGGTGGGGGCAAATGTCCCGAAAGGCATAAAAGACATCGCCGTTGCGGACAAGCGCCAACTGCCTGCCGCCTACCGGCATTGGGTAGGTCCGACCGGATTGAAAATCGTCGATCGAACCGACGTCGTGCTCACTCGAAGCCATAAAACCGGGCCGCGTTTTGGCTCATGATCTTCTCGCGCAGGGGTTTCGGCACGGCGGATGGCAAAGCGCGATCGGGGGCGTCGAAATCCCAATGAGGATAGTCCGTGGCGAACATTAAAAAATCTTCGCGCCCGATCATTTCCATTATTTGCAGAAGGTGTTTTGGGTTGGCCGGTTCTTCCATCGGTTGGGTGGTGGCGCGGAAATGCTCCTGAATATATTCACTGGGCGGCTTTCTCAGCCAGGGAACCTCGCTGCGCAATCCACGGTAGTTTTTGTCCAGACGCCACATAAGAGCCGGCAGCCAGGCAAATCCGCCTTCGATCATGATCACCCGGGTTTGCGGAATTTGGTCAAAAACCCCTTCGCAAACGAGGCTGACGACCTGGGTTTCAAAAGCCTGAGTCATCACGGTATGGTCCTCGATATAATAGGAAGGCCATCCGCAGGGAGTAATCGGGTTGCCCCCTCCATCGCCCCCGAAGTGTATGCCCACAGGCAGGCCAAGCTCGGCCGCGGCCTCAAAGATGGGCCGGAATTCCCGGCGGCCATAGGGAGCATGAGAGCGCACCAGCAAAAGAACCTGAACAAAACGCGAGTCCGCAGCCACCCGCCGGATCTCCGCCGCCGAGGCCTCCGGGTCGTTCACATTGACCACTATGGAGCCGCGCCAGCGCGCATCCGCGTCCAGCCAGACGGTGGCCATCCAGTCGTTGGTCGCTCGCATAAGGGCGTTGGCCAAATCATTATTACGGACCGCCGGCACACCCACCAGGGGATTGAGGATGGCGGTTTTAATATTCCAGGTATCGAGCAGTTGTTCTCTGGAAAATGCCGGATCGGTTCCGGGCGCATTTCCATCGGGCGTCCAGGCATCGCGCCGGGCGGCTCTTTCATATACTTTGGGATAAAGAGAGACTCCCGGCAAAGGCATTCCCGATTGGCGGATATAGGCTTTCCAACGGGATGACAGGAAAGGAAAAAAGTCCTCCATGCAAGCGGGATAATTGTGCACATCGGCATCTATGATGATGGCCGCCGCCGCGGTTTGAGCGGGTTCTGGCTGGGTTGAGGATGTGGCGATTGGCGAAGACATGCTGCGGTAATGAAGATGAGAGGAAGAAACAGGAATGATGCCGGCAACGCAAACCATTAAAGAGTTGACACTTCCGGCACCCGGCAAGTACTTGCCTCTTTGCTTTGAGACTCTATTCAAACGAGGTTAGAACACCAGGGAAGACAATCCATAAAGTGAACCTTGGACTCTTAATAAAAGGTTATAACACAAAAAATTAAAATGACTGAGGAAAGCCAATCCATCTCTTCACTGATGATCGAATCGAGGACGTTTCCTCCACCTTCCAATATTACCGAAAAAGCGCATATTAAATCGCAGGAGCAATACCTCGATATGTATAATCGCTCCGTGCGTGATTCGGATGGTTTCTGGCTCGAACAGGCTGAGAACCTTTCCTGGTTTAAAAAACCGGCCCAGGCGCGCCGGCAAACCTGGAACACCGGGCAGCGCCAGATCGAGCATACCTGGTTTGCCGACGGGAAGCTGAATGTTTCCCATAATTGCCTGGACCGGCACCTGGGTACGCCCACCGCCCAAAAAACCGCCATCATCTGGCAGGGAGAACCGGAGGAGGAAACCCGCCATATTTCCTATCAGGAACTGCATGGGGAAGTCTGCAAATTCGCCAATGTCCTCAAGTCCCTCCAGATTGGCAAAGGGGACCGGGTCTGCATTTACCTTCCCATGATCCCGGAACTCCCCGTGGCCATGCTGGCCTGCGCCCGCCTCGGGGCCATCCACTCGGTCGTCTTCGGGGGCTTCAGCGCCGACGCCCTGCGCGGGCGCATCAACGACTCCGACTGCAAACTGCTCATCACCGCCAATGTCTCCCTGCGAGCGGGCAAGCATATCCACCTCAAGGATATTTCCGATGAAGCCCTCCAGGACACCCCATCGATTGAAAAAGTGGTCCTCGTCAGGCGCAATGAAGAACCGTGCCAATTCATCGAGGGCCGCGATCTGTGGTATCATGATTTGATGGCGGACGCCTCGGACCAGTGCGAAGCCGCCTCCCTCCAGGCGGAGGACAAGCTTTTTATTCTCTACACCTCTGGATCGACCGGCAAACCCAAGGGTGTCGTGCATACCACGGCGGGCTATTTGCTCTATGCTTCCATTACCCACAAATATATCTTCGATCTGCACGATGACGATATTTACTGGTGCACCGCGGACATCGGCTGGGTCACCGGGCACAGCTATATCGTTTACGGACCGCTGGCCAACGGGGCCACCACGCTCATGTTCGAGGGCGTGCCCACCTACCCCGACGCGGGCCGTTTTTGGCAAATCGTGGAAAAATACAAGGTGAGCATTTTCTACACCGCGCCGACCGCCATCCGGGCCCTCATCCGCCTAGGTAACGAGTGGCCGGCCAAGCATAATCTGGATTCGCTCCGCATCCTCGGCACGGTGGGCGAGCCGATCAACCCGGAAGCCTGGATTTGGTACCATGAGCAGATCGGCAAGACCCGCTGCCCCATCGTGGATACCTGGTGGCAAACGGAAACGGGAGGCGTTCTCATAACGCCTTTGCCGGGAGCGCACACCACCAAACCGGGAAGCGCCTGCCGCCCCTTTTTCGGGATCGAACCGGCCATCCTGCGCGACGACGGTTCCGAATGCGATGTCAACGAAGGCGGCAAGCTCATTATCAAGAATTCCTGGCCCGGAATGATGCGGACCAACTGGGGCGATCACGACCGTTTTATCGACACCTATTTCACGATGTACAACGATGTCTATACCACCGGCGACGGCTGCCGGGTGGACGAGGATGGCGATTACTGGCTGATGGGCCGAATCGATGACGTGGTCAATGTCTCCGGCCACCGCATAGGCACGGCGGAGGTGGAAAGCGCCCTTGTCAGCCATACCAAAGTGGCCGAGGCGGCGGTCGCACCCATGCCTCACGAGATCAAGGGACAGGGCCTCTACGCCTACGTCACCCTGGTGGAAGGAGTGGCCGAAAGCGAAGAGTTGAAAAAAGAGCTTGTCCTGCACGTGCGCAAAGAAATCGGCCCCATCGCGGCGCCCGACAAAATACAATTCACGGACGCCCTACCCAAGACGCGCTCGGGCAAGATCATGCGGCGGATATTGCGAAAAATCGCCGAAGGAACGGTGGACAGCGAATCCCTGGGCGACATCTCCACCCTGGCCGACCCATCCACGGTCAATCAACTGGTCAAGGGCCGCCAATAAGAAAGACAGGCAGCCCAAAGGACATTGGACACCGAACTGCTGGATTTTGACTTGCCGGAGGCGTGCATCGCGCAAACCCCGGCCTCGCGGCGTGACGATGCCAGGTTGTTGCTCGTCAACCGCCAAAACGGCCGCCTGGAACACCATATTTTTCGGGACTTGCCGGATTTATTGCCGGATGGCGGGCGGTTGTTCCGCAATAACGTGAAGGTCATCAAAGCCCGGCTGAGGGGCCGCAGACCGACCGGCGGAGAGGTGGAATGCCTGCTCCTTCATCCTGCCATCGGCAGGCCGAACCAATGGTGGTGCCTATTGAAGCCCGGCCGCAGGCTCAAACCGGGTTCCACTTTCGGGTGCGAGGGCCAATATTCGGCCAGGGTGATGGCCAAATCGGATTCCGGCCAATACCGGGTTGGGTTTAATCTGGCAAACTCTGAAAGCATCTTGCAACTGACCCGACTAATGGGGGAAATGCCCCTGCCGCCCTATATTCGCCGCCAGAAACCCAATCCACTGGACTCGGAGCGTTACCAGACGGTCTATGCCCATCCCGGGAAAGAGCTGGCGGCAGCGGCGCCCACCGCGGGCCTGCATTTCAGCCCCGAATTGATCGACCGTTTGGAGCGGCGGGGATTCTCTTTTCATGACCTCACCCTGCAAATCGGGCTGGATACTTTTCAACTGGTGCAATGCGAAAAAATCGAAGACCACCCCATCCACAAGGAGAGTTATGAAATCCCAGGGTCCACCTTATCAGCCCTCCAGCCCACTCCGGGGGCGGCCAGGATTGCCGTCGGCACCACTTCGGTCCGTGCCCTGGAGCACTCTTGGACCCATCGGCAGGCAATTCCCGAAGTCGAGGAGACTTTCCGCTCGGAAGCCGATCTGTTGATTTTTCCGCCCTATCGGTTTAAGGTCGCCGATGCCCTATTGACCAATTTTCACCTGCCGCGATCAACCCTCCTTTGCCTCGTATCGGCTTTTCTCACACCGGGGGAGGCCACCGGCATTAAATGGTTGAAAGCCATCTATGGTGAAGCTATCTCGTTGGGTTACCGGTTTTTCAGCTACGGGGACGCCATGCTCATTCTATGAATCAGCCATTGAATTACATTTTGCCAATGCAGGCAACATTGACCGGGAATAAAGTCTAAAAATGGATGCTCCCAAACAGGTAAACCCACATTTGGATTTTAACGAACTGGTGAAAAATTATTATACGCCGCTCTTCCGTTTTGCCTACAGCCTGGCCGGAAATGAGGACGACGCCTGCGATCTTACCCAGCAGACGTTCTACATCTGGGCCACGAAGGGGTCTTCCCTGCGGGATGCCTCCAAGGTGAAGTCTTGGCTTTTTACCTCGCTCTACCGCGAGTTCCTGAGGGTGCGCCGCCGGGGCAGAAACATGATCTCTTACGAACCCGAACTGCTGGAATCTGAAATGCCCGCCGTGACGCCCGATTACGTGTCTTCGCTCGATGCCGTCGGGGCCGTCAAAGCGCTCGCCGAGGTGGATGAAATTTACCGCGCGCCGATAACATTGTTTTACCTCAAAGACTTGTCCTACAAAGAGATAGCGGCAGCTTTGGAATTGCCCATCGGCACCGTCATGTCCCGCCTCTCAAGGGGCAAGGCGCAATTGAAAGAAATTTTGTTAGGCAAAGAAAAGGGGTTAAAAGTTTGATGGATAAAAACGAAGCCAGAGAAATCCTGCGGGCCTATCGAGCCGATCTTTTCGAAATGGACGACCCGGATATCAAGGAGGCCCTGCGCATGGCCGCGGAAGATCCGCAATTGCAGGCTTTGCTGAAAGAAGAACAAGCCTTCGACCGCGCCTTCTCGGAAGTATTGAAGGATATCGAACCGCCGTCCGATTTGATGGAAAAGATTTTAAGCGGGGCGCCAGCCGCTGCCGAAACCCAAACGAAACAAGCCAAAATTATCTGGTGGAGACATCCCGGGACATGGGCGGCGGCCGCTTGTTTAACGGCTCTCCTGGTAGTGGCGGCGGTTTTCACCCAAAACAAATCAATACCGCCCCCCGGCGGGGAGATTGCCCTGTTGGATAATTTTGCCCGGGCCGCGGCCATGCATTCGCCCACCATTCGGACTCTGGATTTTGGAGACACCAAAATCGATGACCTGAACACATTCCTGATCAAAGAAGGAGCGCCCAACCCGCATCGGCACCCCCACCCCCAGAGGCTTCCGGAAAATATGGATCAGTTGTCCGGATTGGGATGTTTAACCTTTAATTGGGAAAATTCCCAAGTCGGCGTTCTCTGCCTCAAAGGCAGCAAATTTTACAATTTATACGTGCTCAACCGGGAGGGAATCGACTCCCAACGCAATCAAAAAAAACCGGCCTACAAGCAATTCGGCGATTACGCCACGGCCCTCTGGATGGAGGGCAACCTGATCTACGTATTGACAGTTGAAGGCAAAACGGAAGACTTGAGCCCGCTGCTTTAGATTGATTGACAGCGCCGCTATATTAAGGAATCTTTTTTTTCTAAACAAAAAAACAAGGAATCCACCATGAAATTGCCTACCTGGAAAATATCCCTACCCCTTTGCTTTGCCGCCACCGCCCTTCTTTGCGGGTCCGCGCAGGCTGCTGTCGATACCTACAAACTCGATCCTACGCATTCCAGTATTTCTTTCCGTGTGCGCCATTTTTTCAGCCCCGTGCCGGGAAATTTCTCTAATTTTGAAGGGACCATCCTCTACGATCCCGATAATCCGGCCAACAACAGCGCCACGGCGATCATCCATGTCAACAGCGTCGATACCAACGAAGATAAAAGAGAC
Organism: Opitutales bacterium; assembly: GCA_965226205.1. Classification (GTDB taxonomy): domain Bacteria; phylum Verrucomicrobiota; class Verrucomicrobiia; order Opitutales; family UBA2987; genus JAJFLU01. The sequence continues at coordinate 157,265 of CBDDCJ010000023.1, forward strand.
AAGCATTTGCGCTCGGATGATTTTTTTCACGTCCTGACCCATCCCACCATGACTTTTACGAGCACAAGCTGGGAACCCGCCGGGGAAAACAAGTTCAAAGTAACGGGGGACCTGACCATCTTCGAAACCACCAAATCCATCGTTCTGGACGTGACTCTCCTGGGCGCAGGCGAGGTGGGCCAGGGCGACAGAAAAAAATACATCAGCGGGTGGACGGCCACCGCTTCCCTCAAACGCACCGAATTCGGAATTGATTACGGTTTGCTCTCAATGATCGGTGACGATGTTTCCATTGAAATCACGGTGGAAGCGGTCCGCCAATAAAACACCGACCACCGGCCACCGGCTCGCCATCCGGGAGAAATCTCCGCGATTGCCGGACGCTCATCCGCGCGGGATTTGAATTGGAATGCCGGAAAATTTCGCCATTAGCATTAGCATCATCATGCCGACGCATAACGAGGCGGCCTCGCTCCCTCATGCTTTAAGCAGCCTGTCGGGCGAAAACGTGAAGGTGGAAATCCTGGTGGTCGATGGCGGCAGTTCCGACCAAACCCAGAACCTGGCCAGTGAGGCCGGGGCCCGCCTGCTTATCTCCCCCCTGCGCCAGCGGGCGGCGCAAATGAATATGGGGGCTCGCGCCGCCTGCGGAGAAATCCTCTTGTTTCTACACGCCGACACCCGTCTTCCGGCCCACGCCCTGGAAAAAATTCATTCCTGCATGGCCAAAACTGAAACGGTGGGCGGCGCCTTTTGCCGGCGTTTTGACCACCCCTCGTTATTCCTGAAATTGACCTGCCTGCTGGCCGATTTAAGACTGCGTTTATTCGGCTGGAGCTTTGGCGACCAAGGCATATTCGTCCGAAAATCCATCTTCGAGGAATTGGGCGGATTTCCAGAAATCGAACTCTTCGAAGATTTGGAATTTTCCCGCCGCCTGGCCCAAAGAGGCAATACGGCCATCCTCAGCCCCCCCATCCTGACCTCGGGCCGCCGCTTTGGCCGAAACCCCGTCCGCAAAACACTTCAGGACCTCATTTTAACCTGGAAATACCTCAGAAAATCCTGAGCGACGGAATCCAGCATCCTTCCATGTAAGGAAACCGTCAGGCGTTCGACCAATATTAAAAATTGAATTTAACTCACCACCTCGATCAATATGAAACCGGAAAAAGGCAAAGGAATCTATAATGTCATCGCCATCGGCGCAGGCACAGCGGGTCTGGTGACCACTTCAGCCATTGCCGGGATGGGGGGAAGAGCCGCCCTCATCGAAAAACACAAAATGGGGGGCGATTGCCTCAACTACGGCTGCGTTCCGAGCAAGGCTCTCATTTCATCGGCGCGCGCCATTCAGAATATTCGGCAAAGTGAACGTTGGGGACTGGAAAAGCAGGAACCGGTTTTCGAATTCAACAAAGTATTCGAGCGCATGAGAGAGCGCCGGGCGTTGATCGAGCCAAACGATTCCGTGGAGCGCTACGAAAGCCTGGGAGTGGATGTGTTCGAGGGGGAGGCGCGTTTTATCTCCCCGTATGAAGTGGAGGTAAACGGCCAGGTATTGAAGGCCAGAAATTTTGTCATCGCAGCGGGGAGCCGGGCCGGGATTCCGCCCATCGAGGGCATCGAACAAGTCCCCTATTTCACCAACGAAAATCTTTTTGACCACCTGAATGAAAAACCTGAGAGCATGATAGTGGTCGGCGGGGGCCCCATCGGCTGCGAACTGGGTCAGGTTATGAACCGTTTGGGCGTAAAAGTGCACCTGGTGCAGCGGCCTTCCCAAATCCTCGTGCACGAAGACCCGGAGGTGAGCCATTTCCTGCGCCAGCGCTTCACCGAGGAAGGTTTAATCATCCACTCGGGAGTGGAGACCCGGAAAGTTTACCTCGAAAACGGAAAAATTTACCTCGAACTCACCTCTACAGGTAGCCAGGAAGGTGAAAATAGTCAGCCCGAAACGGTGGTGTCCGACGCCATGCTGATAGCCGCTGGGCGCATTCCCAATATCGAAAAACTCAACCTGGAAGCGGCCCAAATCGATTTCAACCGGCGGGGAATCATCGTCAACAAAAACCTGCAAACCTCTCAACCCCACATCTATGCGGCGGGCGACATCGTGGGACCCTACCAATTCACCCACATGGCCGACCATCATGCCCGCACCGTCGTGGGCAACATTGTCAAAAGCCTCGTTCCCCTGCCGCTGCCCAGGAGCAGGGTGGATTACTCCGTAGTCCCCTGGGCCACCTACACCAGCCCGGAAGTGGCCAGGGTGGGCCTCAACGAGACCGACGCCAAAAAGGAAAACATCCCCTACGATCTCTATACGCAGCAAATGAACGAGGTGGACCGGGCCATCCTGGAATCCGCCGATGAGGGTTTTGTCAAAGTTTTGACGGCCAAAGGTTCTGATAAAATTCTCGGCGTGACCATCGTGGCGGAACATGCCGGCGATCTCCTGCACGAGTTCGTTCTCGCCATGAAGCACGGCATCGGCCTGGGAAAAATTGGCAACACCATACACGCCTACCCCACCTTTGCGGAGGCGGCCCGCAAGCTGGGCGACAGCTACAACCGAACGCGTCTGACGGCCAGAGCCAAATCCATTTTCACCTGGCTGTTCCAACGGCAGGTCCATTGACAAAACAGCTGACGATGCCGCCCCAAAGAATAAACCACACGCTTTTGCGATGGATCGGCCTATGCGTCACAATAGCCCTGTGCCTGGCTGGAGGGATCGAATTGCTGGCCCAAACGGGAGCGGAAACTCCCGCCGCACCAACTGAATCCGGCCGGGTAGAGGCATTTTACGCCTGGATCGAAAGCCTGGGCGTCGCCGGTTACGGCGTTTATGCGGCCAGCTACGTATTGGCCACGGTATTTTTCTTTCCCGGCTCCATCTTGACCATCGGCGCCGGTCTGGTCTTTGGCGTTATCAAGGGATCGATTCTGGTATCGCTCAGCTCGGTCACGGGGGCGGCCCTGGCTTTTCTGGTGGCCCGTTATGTGGCCCGCGAGAGGATCGAAAACAGGTTTGGAAAAAACCGGAAATTCGCGGCCATCGATAAAGCTATCGGGCGGGAGGGATGCAAAATCGTTTTTCTCTTGAGGCTCACCCCTCTGCTGCCCTTCAACCTCAGCAATTACCTTTATGGCCTGACTTCTGTGGCCTTTTGGCCCTACGTGCTGGCCAGTTGGGCCGGCATGATTCCAGGCACTTTTTTGTTTGTTTACATAGGATCGCTGGGTAAAACCGCGGCCGAAGCGGCGGCGGGCGGGGCCGATACCGGAAAGCTGGCGCTCAATGCGATTGCCTTTCTGGCCACCATCGCGGTTACTGTATATGTGACCAAAATTGCCCGGAAAGCTCTCCGGGATGCCAACCTGGAACCAGAACCCGGCACGGTGAACGTTTCCTGATTTCCTATGCGATTCTTCATTAATTTTCTATTGATTGCCGGATTCTGCGCCGGGGCCGATTACTTGCGCCCCTCGGCGCCATCGGGGATCGATCACTCCCGTTACGAGGAGCTTTTGCAAAAATATGTCAATGCCCGCGGTCTGGTTGATTACGGAGCCTGGAAGGCCGACCGGAAAGACATGGAGAGGCTAAATCAATACCTCGAACAATTCGCTACCGCGCCCGGCCCGAAAATCCCGATCGGGGAAGAGGCCGCTTCGCTAATCAACGCCTATAACGCCTTTACCATCAAAGCGATACTGGAAAAATACCCTGTCGAGAGCATTTTACGCGTAAAGGGTATCTGGTCCTCGCGCCGGCATCTGGTGGGAGGGATGCGGGTTTCCCTGGACGATATCGAAAAGGGCGCCTTGATTCCGCTCATCGGATGGAAAGTGCACGCCGTGGTCGTTTGCGCGGCCCGCAGTTGCCCGCCATTGCAGAAATTTGCTTATAAATCCGAGAATCTGGATGAGCGGATCGAGGCGGTTTACCGGACCTGGCTTTCCAGGGTTGATCTCAACCGGTTTTCCCCAACGGAAAAGCGGGCCGAAATTTCCCGGATTTTTAAATGGTACAGTGAAGACTTCGCGGCCGGCGGGGGCATCAAATCCATCTTGCGCAGGCATGCCCCGAATCGGCATAAACCGTTTTTGGCGGCAGGAGATTTCAAGATCGTATATTCTAAATATAACTGGGGCCTGAACGATCAGGGCGGCCAGGGGGAAAACTACAAAGGCAGCCTGCTGGACATCATCAGCAATTAGCGCTAACCGGCAATCCGTTCGCGTTTGGTTTTACAAAATTTGGTTACAAGATGATCGGAAGCATCGTTTCGGTCTTGCCTGGAATCTGGATGCGGCTATTAAAAACAACAGCATGGGTTTACCCACTCAATCCTACCGTTGTCGAATTTCCACTCTGTTTTTGTGGCTGCTGGGGGCTATCCTGATCCTGGATATAGCGCGGATGTGGATATGGGTGGGCATTGCTCTCGAACAGATTGAACTGTTTCGCAACCTCAACCTGATCACCATGGTCGCCCTTTTCAGTTCCCTCCTCCTGGTTTTGACATTGAGGAGCGAGATCAGTCCGGAAGGAATCACCAGCTACAATTCCCTCGGCGCGACCCTCTTTATTCCCTGGGCGGAAATCAAGAATGCCAGCCGGCAGAATATACTCGGGTTGGGTTATTTCCGCATTGTCGATCATGATGGGGACTGCATTTACGTGGCCCGGTATCTCTCCCGCCAACGTGAGTTCGAGGCGATTGTTTCCGCCATCACGGATAAAAACAATCCCCTGCACCGGTGTATCCTCAATATAGACACTGAGGAAGCGCAGGAGACGGAATAACGACACCGGCCACTATGCCTTCCCGGCCACGCGGCAGGTCATGGCATGGCAAAGGGCAACCCCGGTGGCATCGGCCTCGTCGTGCGTGAGGGTTTCGGTGAGTCCCAAAAGACTTTTCACGGTCCTGGCCACCTGGATTTTACTGGCCCGCCCGTAACCTACCACCGCCTGCTTGACGCGTAACGGCGGATACTCGAAAACGGGCAATTTACGCACCGCGGCCGCTGTGATGGCAGCCCCGCGGGCAGCTCCCATTACCAGGGCAATTTGAACATTCTGCACGTAAATGATCTGCTCGAGAGCGACGTGGTCCACCGGATACTGTTCCAGGACCTCGCTTACGGCCCGGAAAATTTCGGCCAGGCAATCCGGCATGGAAAGGGCGGGTTTCAGCTTAACGGTGCGACTGAATAAAAGCCGGGCGGGGCCATCCGCTTCGTTGTTAAGGACAGCCAGCCCGGTTCCGCGCAGGCTCGGGTCGATGCCCAAAATGGTTCCCCGAAAGGGCTTTCGGCTGATAAGCGACCCGGCCTCCGGCCCTCGTGACGATGGCAGATTGCCTTTCAATTTGGCCGCCCATTGGGCTCTCATCGATTTTTTTGCCATTGCGCTTATTTGAATGCCGCGGAGAAATTAAAGAACAGCTCGAAACCGACTAAGACAATAATAAACCAGATCGCGATTTCGAAGAATTTTTGGTTGATGTAGCTTATGGCAAAGCGGCCAAAAACGGCCCCCACAGCCGCCACCGGCGCAAAAACCAGGCTCAACCGCACGGTTTCATTCGTAATGATACCCAAATCTATTTGCAGTGGGACTTTGCAGATATTCATGAGGATAAAAAACCAGGCGCTGGTCCCGATAAATGCCATTTTGGGCAACCCGATGGCAAGCAGGTAGAGAGCCGCAACCGGTCCGGCCCCATTGGCCGTCATAGTGGCGAATCCTCCCGCCAATCCCAATAGTGCGACGTAGCAAACGGAGTTAGGCATGCTATCCTGGCGGTTTTCCTTGAGGAACCGAGCCATTTGCCAACGGCGAAAAAAATGCAACCCGGACATGCCCAGTAGAATGATGCCGATAAGCCGGCGCACGCCATCATTATCGATATTACCGAGAGAAAAATAACCGATCAATATACCCACCAGCGACCAGGGCAGAAGTTTCAGCAGGGAGGGCCAGTGGACATGCCCCCTGTAAATCGTTATGGCAACCAGGTCGGTGCAAAACAGCACGATAAGCATAATGCCGATCGATTCCCTGGCCGGAAAAGCAATGGCATACAAGGCAATGGTCAAGTTGCCCATTCCGGGAATGCCACCCTTGCTCAGACCGATGAGCAAAGCGCCCAACCAGCCGAGAATCCATTGCCAGGGCTCCATTTCAATCATCGCGGTTCCGCTCAATGCAGGAAGACCGGGCCAGCCTATTAATGGCCTTGGGGTATCTCGCGCCAATTGTAAATGCCAGCAAATCCCACAGATGGAGACCTCTTATCCGAATCCGCATTAAATCGAAATCACCATGGTTCCCTCGAGGCTGGACCTGGACTTGTTGAGTTCCTCCCAAACCTCGATAAAAGCCGCTCCCAAACCATTCCAGGCAGCCGTGGAGGTGTCCCATCGGCCGCTTACGCGTAGAACGCGCCCGGCCTCCCCCGATTCTACTCCCATGGCCGCAAGCACATGGGATGGCCCTTCTTTACCCGTCGCGCAGGCCGATCCGGTCGATACCGTAAAACCGCGTTTATCGAGCAAGGCCACCCATCGGGTATTGGCATATTTTGGCATCAACGCGTAAACCGTATTCCATAATCGCTCGCTTTGACCTCCGATAACCCGTACCCCCGGAATCTCCTGGCAAAGAGTTTCTTCCAAGGCGTGGCGCCGCGCTTTCTGGTCGGAAATGGTCTGCTCCAGATTTTGGCAAACATGTTTGAGCGCCGCCACCATGGAGTTGATACCGGCTACATTTTCCGTGCCGGCGCGTCGGCCTTTCTCATGGACCCCGCCCAATAATGACCTGAATCCAGCCTCCTCCCGCCCAATCAGGATAAAGCCAACAGCCTTGGGCCCGCCGAACTTGTGCGCGCAAGCAGTCAGGTAATCGAAGTCGCCGAGACCATCCAGAGGCATCTTCCCCAACCACTGGGAGGCGTCTGTATGAAAAGGCGTCCCCTTGCGGCGGCATATTTCGAGGCATTCCCGCCAAGGCTGCAAAACACCGGTTTCGTTGTTTGCGGCCATCAGGGAGACCAGCGCCACTTTTGGATTTTCCAGCAATTGGGGAAGCGCGGACAGGTCCGTCACTCCCGTGGGCAGGGCGGGAAGAAAGTTCACCCGGCCGGGAAATGCGGAGCGGGCCGGTTCCAGAACGCTGGGGTGCTCGATAGCGGATACGACAACCCGCGCGTCGCTCGAATGTTTGGCCGCCAGGTAGTGGAAAATCGCATTATTGCCCTCGGTGGCGCCGGAATTGAAAACAATGGCCTCGGCCGGGCAACCCAGCCGGGCGGCTAACCACTCACGATCCCGATCTAATAAATTGCGCGCCCTGGCCGCCGACCGATAGGGGCTGGAGGGGTTTTGCCAATGGTTCCGCGAAGCATTCAAAAAGGCTTTCTCGGCCGCTTTGCTCAACGGCGTGGTGGCGTTATTGTCAAAATAGGGCATGAATTTTTATTGTTAAGGTATCCGCAACTCCACTCCAACCCTCAGATCGTCTTGATGGCTCAGCTTGTCCCGATTGGCCTCGAAAATGTCCTTCCAACGGCCCGCATTGCCGTAAACCTTGGCGCTTATATTGCTGAGGTTGTCACCGGGTTGAATAATATAAGTTGTGGGCCGCGTCTCGGCATTATTAGCCGCCGCCCCCGAGGGCGCCGCGGCGGCCTGTTCATGTTGGCCACGGCCGGCATTGGTCTGGGCGGAATCCGGGAGGACATCTTCACTCAAAGTTGGCGATTCTTCCGCTGTGGCGTCGGCCGCGGCCGCCAATTGCTGGCGTAGCTTTCGATTGTCGAGTTTCAGTTGATTGACAAGCTCCAGCAAGTCGAGCCGGTCGATATCGTTTTCAAAAGGATGGCCGGCCAAGGTGCGGGCAAATTCCTTTTTGCAGGTATCGATCAACTGGCGGACGAGACCGGCTTGCACCGAATCGGGCCTTATTTCCAGGTATTTTCTAAAATGGTAGGTGGCCGAAATGGGGTCCTTTATATGGTTGAGGAATATCCTGCCCGCCTCCAGGTGCGAATCGGCCGCCTCTTCACGCTGCGCAATGACATTTAAAAAAGCGCTCAAAGCCTCGCTGTGGTTACCTTCGCGCTCATAGCGCTTGCCGCGGAGAAAGGATTTTTCCCGCTCCTCCGAAACCACCTCCACGGAACTGCCGCCGCAACCGGCCGCAAAGATCAACAAGAAGGTTAAAAAAAAGGCGTGAAACCAAGTGATCATCGACAATACCTATAATTTATATTTAAATGCTAAATTAATAAAACACAATCGTTAAGATGGCAGGCAATCCAACAATCCGCAATTCCATAGCATGAGTCTAGATGCTGAATCGCTTTTAAATAAAGCAAGAAATTGCCTCGATCTGGAAATTGCGGCCATTCGGGCCACCAGAGACCACCTGGGCGCAAGTTTTGTGGCCGTCATCGAGGCCATTCACGACACCATTTTGGCTGGCAAGAAGTTGATTTTGACCGGTGTGGGCAAGAATGCCCCCATTTGCCAGAAGCTGGCCGGAACCTTTTGCAGCACCGGAGTCCCCGCTTGTTTTCTCGATCCCAACCAGGCCCTGCATGGCGATCTGGGGATATGCGCGGAAGGCGATCTCGTTTTCATCCTCAGCAACAGCGGGCAGTCCGGGGAAATTTTCTCCCTCTTTCCCATCCTCAAACGGCTGGGCGCGCAAACCGTTGCCATGACGGCTCAAGGAGAATCCGATCTGGCGGCCAATTCGGACCTTGTTCTTACCTACCAAGTGGAAAAGGAGGCCTGCCCCCTGAATCTGGCCCCGACCGCCAGCACCGCCGCAGCTCTGGCTTTGGGAGACGCCCTGGCCATGGTCTATATCGGGGTGCGCGGATTCGGCCGCGAGGATTTTGCCCGTTTCCACCCATCCGGGAGCTTGGGCAAGTCTCTCTTGTTGAAAGCCGGTGAAATCATGCGCGCCGGGCAGAGGTTTGCCCACTTGCCCAAAACCGTTCCCGTGAATGAGGCCATTGTCGCCATCACCCAGGCCAAATGCGGCACTATCGCACTGACCAATCCCCAAACGGGAATTTTGGAAGGCGTCTTTTCGGACGGCGATCTGCGTCGCTGCTCGATTGGGGGCAAGGATTTTCTCTACCAGCCGGTGGAAGATTTCATGACCAAAACTCCCAAGACCATTGAGGTGGAAGCCCTCGCCGTCGATGTGCTCAAAATCTTTGAAAACTCAAATATAAACGACCTGATTGTGGTCGATGGGCAAGGGAAACCGGTCGGGTTGATCGACGGGCAGGATTTACCGAAAATGAAAATCGTTTAGTTGGACGTGGGGAAAATCTGCTTTCAAAATTGGTTTTTATGGCGGATGCGGTCGATGCCCACGGCCAGTATGATGACCATGCCGATAATGATTTCCTGCACATGATTTTCCCAACCCATGAGCTGCGTGCCATTCCGCAATGAGGCCATGATGAGAGCCCCGATGACGGACCCCGTTACGCTGCCCGTGCCCCCGCTGAGGCTGGCCCCCCCGATGACCACGGCGGCAATCACATCCAGTTCCAAACCCACCGCCACGGTGGGCGAGCCTTGCTGCAAGCGCGATGCCTGCATCAAACCGGCCAATCCGTAGAGCAGCCCTGCGCTGCTATACATCGCCACCTTGATGAAACGGGTGCGGATGCCGCAGAGCCGGGCGGTCGCCTCGTTCGACCCGATGGCAAAAATATGCCGCCCGAAAACGGTATAGTTCAGAATTACTGCGAATACCAGAGCCATCAAAAGGGCCAGGAGCACACCCATGGGGGGCACCCATAGGGGCCAATGGACGGGGTTGTTCATGGCCAGGTTGACGGGGCTGGCTGGGTCGTAGTTGACGGTTTGGTTGCGGGCCGCCCATTTGGCCGCCCCGCGGGCCACCCCCATCATCCCCAGGGTAACGATGAAGGGATTCATTTTAAAGCCCGCGATAATCACGCCATTTAAAAGCCCAAATATTCCGCCGCTGAAAACGGATACCAGCACCACAACCGCCAGAGGCAGCTCGGCCTGCACCGCCAAGGCACCGCACACGCAGGTAAAAGCCACCACGGAGCCCACGCTCAAATCGATCCCGCCGCTGGCGATGATCATCGTCATTCCGAGCGAGGCGATGGCCACGATGACCGTCTGCGTCAGGATGAACTTGAAATTGATCGCCGTTAAAAATCCCGGCGCCGCCGAAAACAAGAGCAGGACCACGGCCAGCCCAATGAGCGGTCCCAATTTTTGCCAGGCGCCGACTGTCCAGCGCCATTTTGATAATGAAAATTTTTCCGCCATAATTGATTCTCCGGCCGTCTACAGGTTATGAGGAATCCTGCCCCTGCCCCTGCCCCAAGGTCGATTCCAGCAAGAGTTGCTCACTCCAATCCTCAGCCGGACGCAAATCCGCCAGAATTCCCTTTCGCATGACTCCGATGGTGTGGCAGACGCCGAGGAGTTCCGGAAGGTAGGAACTGACGAAAATAATCGCCTTGCCCTTGGCGGCCAATTCGTTGATGAGCCGGTAAATCTGCTCTTTGCTGCCGATGTCGATCCCGCGCGTCGGCTCATCCAGCAAATAAATTTCGGCATCGTGATGGAGAAGCCGTCCGAGGGCGATCTTCTGCTGGTTTCCGCCGGACAGTTCGGCTGCCGGCTGGCTAGCGTGGCGGGCTTTCACTTGTAGCTTTTTCAGCCAAATTCCGGCCGAATGCCGCAACCTCCGGGAATTGATGAAACCGAAGCGGGTGTAGGGCTCATAGCGAGTGGCGCATAAGTTTTCGGCCAGACTGCGGTTGAGCATGAGGCCCTCATCTTTTCTGTTTTCACTGAGTAAACCGATGCCATTGGCAAGACGAGCCAAGGGAGTGGAGTGGGTTTTATCCTTGCCGTGAATCCAGACCACGCCCCCGCCAATGGCGTCGAGGCCGAAAACGGCCCGCAAAGTTTCCGTGCGCCCGGCCCCCACCAGTCCGGCCAATCCAAATACCTCGCCCCGGCGAAGTTTAAGGGAAACCTGGCGCGGTTTTTTTACTCCGGCTAATTTATCCAATTCCAAAATGGTTTCACCGGGTGTATTTTCCGGTTTGGGGAAAATCTCATTGACTTCGCGCCCCACCATGAGGCGGACGATTTGCCTGAATTCGGTGGCCGCCATATCTCCGCCGCCCACCTTTTGTCCGTCCCGCAATACCGTAAAGCGGTCGGCCACCTCCCGGCATTCCTCCAGAAAATGGCTGATGTAAATGATCCCCACCCCTCTTTCCTTAAGCTTCCGAATGACCGCGAACAAAATCTCCACATCGCCGCCGGAAAGACTGCTGGTGGGCTCGTCCATAATCAATAACCGGGTCGAGCCGAGACAGGCGCGGGCAATTTCAATGATCTGCCGCTGGGCCAGGGAAAGACGGCGCACCGGTTCGTCCAGGGGCAGGTTTTCGTGATGCAAGGCGGCCAGGGCCTCCCTCGCCCTCCGGCGGCGCTCCTTGCGGTCCAGCCAACCCCACCGGGACGGCTCGGCCCCCAGGAGCAAGTTTTCCTCCACGCTCAAATGCAGGGCCAGGGTGAGTTCCTGGTAAATGGTGGAAATGCCCATCCGCCGGGCATGGATCGGACTGCCCGCCACCACCGGTTTCCCATCCAGTTCAAATGAGCCCGAATCCACTGGATATGCGCCGCTGAGAATATTGACCAAGGTGCTTTTACCGGCCCCGTTTTCTCCGATCAGGGCGTGCACCTCGCCTTCCTGAACCTCCAGATCGACATTCCGCAAGGCCTGGGTGGCGCCGAAATGCTTGTAAATTCCGTGAACCGAGAGCAGTGGGGTTTTGTTCCGAAAGCGCAATTTTTGATTACCCCGTTATTGCAGGTATTCGTCAAGGTCGGGAAAGAGCCGCGACTGGATTTCCATCTGCTGGAAATTGTCAATGGTGACAAGGCTCGCCCCGGTATCGAACCTTTTTTGGGTGGTCAAGCCCTCCAGATGATCGACGATCAGTTTCACCCCCAGATAGCCCATGCGAAAGGGGTCCTGGATAACAATGGCGTGCAAATCACCGGCCAGGAGTGCGTCCACATTTTGTTTGCCTCCATCGAAACCGATAAACTTCACCTTCGAGGCCCGGCCGATAGAACGCAGGGCCAAAAGCATCCCATTGGTGCCGGATTCGTTGGGCGTAAAAATGCCGTCCACCTCGTTCCCGAATCGTTGCAGGAGGTTTTGGGCGGCGGTATAGGCGGTTTCCCGGGTGGGTCCGGCATATTGATTGGAGGAAAGCACCCGGATAGCGTCAAATTTCGCAATCGCGTCCAAAAAGCCGGCCTCGCGGGCTTCCGTGCTGGCCGATCCCACCATCAGGCGCAGGAGGATAACATTGCCCTTGCCTTTCAATAGCTCGCCAAGGTGTTCACCGGCCAGGCTGCCCCCATGATAATTGTCGGTCGAGGCAAAGCTCACATAGTCGGAGTAATCGAGACCGGAATCGATAATAACGACCGGGATGCCGGCCGCCTGCGCCTTCCGCACCGGCGGGATGAGCGCTTTGCGGTCGAGCGGCGCCAGGACGATGCCGCTGACTTTCTGACCAATAAAATTTTCCACCACATTGATCTGGGCCGCCCTGTCGTCCTCCAGCAGCGGGCCTTTCCAGATAACTTGCACCTTGGTGCCCAATGCGTTAAATTCCCGCTCGGCCTTAACCACCCCGGCATGAATGGACTTCCAGAAAACGTGCGTCGTGCCCTTGGGAATGACGGCAATTTTATGAACCTTTTCGGAATCGCGCGAACATTGGCAGCCGGACAATGAAGCCAGGGCCAGCACAATGGCAAAAACACTTTTCATTATCCGGGAAAAATTTGGCATAGAAAATCTGCTGGAATATGCTATGGTTGCGCTTTACGGGTCAAGGTTTAAGACGAGGCGGCAGGAAGCAGTCGAAAAATGAAAAAGTGAAGGAAAAAACGGAGGGCATGGATACATTCAATGTTTTGGGGGTAGCCGTTAGCAAATTGAACCTGCCATCGGCCCGGGAGAATATCCTGCAGGCTCTCGCCAGGGGGGAAAAAGGCTATGTTTGCGTGACGGGTGTCCATGGGGTCAGCGAAGCCCAAAATGATGCCGAATTTCGCGCCATATTAAATCGGGCTTTCTTGAACACTCCCGACGGGATGCCTCTGGTCTGGCTGGGGAAATATCGTGTCGGGCAAAATGTCAGCCGTGTTTATGGACCCGATTTAATGCTCGAAATATGTGCCGCAACGGAGAACAGCCCTTATCGCCATTTTTTTTATGGAGGTGGCGCTGGAGTGGCGGAGACCCTTGGTTTAAAATTAAAAGAACATTTTCCCGGTTTGAAAATTGCCGGACATTATACGCCCCCTTATCGGCCTCTGTCTCAAACCGAAGAAAGCAAACTGGTGGAGCTTGTGGGAGAAAAAAAAACAGCGATCATTTGGGTGGGATTAAGCACTCCGAAACAGGAAAAATTTATGGCCGCTTATTTGCGCAAACTGGATACCACGCTCATGATTGGAGTCGGCGCGGCTTTCGATTTTCATGCCGGCACGGTTCGGCAAGCCCCGAAATGGATACAGCGCTCGGGCTTTGAATGGTTATTTCGTCTGTGTCAGGAACCGAAAAGACTTGGCAGAAGATACCTGAAAAACAATCCCTTGTTCCTCTTTAAGCTCGCCCTTCAAGCAACCGGTCTGAAAAAATTCCCCATCGAGCGTTAATACGAACCTATTTAATTTTATTTGGAGCAACCAACCAACTATGGAAAAGAAAATAACGGTGGCCGGGGCTGGTGGGTTCATTGGCGGGCATTTGGTCAATTATCTGCGCTCGCGGGGTCATAAGGATTTGAGGGGAATCGACATTAAGCCGCTGGAACATTGGTTTCAGAGGTTTGAGGATGTGGAAAATCTGGTTCTCAATTTGCAAAAAGAGGAAGCCTGCCAAAAGGCGGTGGATGAGGCTGAAATCGTTTATAATTTGGCCGCCGACATGGGCGGCATGGGATTTATTGAAAAAAACAAGGCCCTCTGCATGTTGAGCGTGCTCATCAATACCCACTTGCTGGAAGCTTCCCGCCAAGCCGACGTGAGGAAGTTTTTCTATGCCTCATCGGCCTGCGTCTATGCCGCCGATAAGCAGAAAAGTGAAGATGTCATACCCCTGGCGGAGCCGGACGCCTATCCCTCCATGCCGGAGGATGGTTACGGTTGGGAAAAACTTTTCAGCGAACGCATGTGCCGCCATTATCATGAGGACTTCGGCCTGGAAATCGCGGTGGCCCGTTTTCACAATGTTTATGGGCCCCAGGGAACCTATGATGGCGGCCGCGAAAAAGCTCCCGCCGCCATTTGCCGAAAAATTATCGACGCTGTCTTGAATGATTGCCTGGAAATCGAAATCTGGGGCGATGGCAAGCAAACGCGCAGCTTTACGTTTATCGACGATTGCCTCAATGGAATCGATCGGCTCATGGGCAGCCATTTTCAGGAGCCCATCAACCTCGGCAGCAGCGAACTGGTTACCATCAATGGCCTCGTCGATATCGTTGAGGCCATCGCCGGGGTAAAGCTGAAACGGACCTACAATTTGGATGCTCCCAAGGGCGTCAACGGGCGCAACAGCGACAATACCCTCATAAAATCACTGTTTCAATGGGAACCATCGACCAGGCTGAAAGATTGGATGGAGGCGACCTATGCCTGGATTTATGACCGTATGGCAAATAAATCCAGCGCGAAAAGACACCGATTTACACGCCCTTGAATTAGATCAGCAACGGTCGCTTAGGGTAGCCGGGAAAGGATCCGTTCAAGCCTCCGATTCTTCGGCTGATCTCTGGCCCGCTTGTGAATCGATTCTCAGCAGCACACCAACGCTATCCTTGGCCAGCTCGAGCAAATCCACCATGTCCTGCGCGGATTTTTCCTCCTCGACCTGCTCGGTCAGGAACCAACCCAGAAATTCGAGGGTGGCAAAGTCCTTTTCTTCCTGAGCCAATATAAAAAGATCATTGATCTGGCCCGTGACCTCGATCTCCTGCTTCAAACTATCGGAGAAGATTTCCAGCGGGGACGAAAAATTCGTCTGCGGTTGTTGGACTGCCTGCAATAGGACCTTGCCGCCGCGGTCGTTGAGATAATCGAAAATCTTCATGGCATGAATTTGCTCTTCTTCCGCCTGTAGGCGCATCCAGGCGGCAAACCCTTTATAGGGAGTGGATTCCAGAAATGCCGACATTCCCAAATAGGAATAATACGAGGCCAACTCGTTGTTGATTTGATGGTTCAAGGCTACTTCGACTCTTTTGCTGATCATGATTTTAGTATTCCAAGAGGTTTATTATTTAGAATTATTCTTATTAAAATTAAGCGTGGCAAGCTTTTTTTGTTATTTCCCGGTGAACCCGTGTCTTTTGCCATCATCATCATCAGGTTTTTTGAAAACACGATCCAATATAAATGATTCTCGATTTTTTTCCACCACGGATTGGACGGATGATGGTTAAATACCGCTTGATAACCTCTTTCTGTCTCTGTGCTCATCTGCGAAATCTGCTGTTTTATAAAAAATTTCAGAAAAAATGAATAAAACACGATTATCGCCGTCCAATCGACAAACCAATTAATGAATGGAAGGAAGGATTATAATGAAAAAAACAATCAGCATATTTTTGGCCGCAGCGGTTATCCTGCTGGCCTACACTCCCAAAGCCCAGGCGGGCAATGATGGCTGGGCGGCTTTCGGTGGTTTTCTCGGCGGCGTCATCGTGAGCAGCATCGGCCATGACATCAGGAAGCATCGCCACAATAGCTCTTGCGGGCATCATGGCGGCGCGGAAATTCGCTATGGTCGAAATTATGGCTCCAGCCATCGCTCCAACGGGCATTATGAATACCGCACCATCAAACGCTGGTCGCCCGGTTATTGGGAATACCAGGAACACTACTGCGACACCCCCATAAAAGTCTGGGTGGCAGGGCATTATGATTACCATAAAGAAAAAGTATGGGTGCGGGATTACGGCCACCATAGCGGCTATAATTCACATCATTGCACATACTACAAGCGCTTCGGCCACCACCGGTATTGATTGGGTAAACTCGCTGAAAATTCTTCCGCTGCCATTGTCCTAATGGCGAAAATAACCATTGTATAGGCGCTGCCATGAACTGCCAAGAAGCCGAATTACTGATCAGCCAGTCGCTGGATGGAGAACTGGATTCTCTGGCCAGCCAATCTTTGCTTGAGGAACATCTGGAGTCTTGTCCCGCTTGCCGAAACCGCGATCAGACCTGGAGAAATTTCGGCCAATTCATGCGCCAGGACGAAATTTCCGCGCCCCCGCTGGCGGAAGCGGTCGCGGCCTCGGCCTGGCGGGAAATCAGGCGGGAAATCCAGTCAGCGGAATCACCCCTGGCCGAAGAAATTCCGGAAATAACCGCGACCGCGTCTCCCTGGTTTTGGCGCGCGCCCGCCGCCATGGCCGCTCTCCTCGCCTTATCGCTGGGGCTTTATTTTGTTTTGCCCACCGCAAAGGAAAATGCGGCCGCCTACGCTGATGCGACCGTAGTTGAATTTATGGAAACCGAAATTCCCGGCGCCGGCACCCTCGTCTATGTGGATGAGGACTCCGGCTGGACTGTTCTTTGGGTAGTGGAATCGGCTGGGGGTTGATCGGGAAAGACTTGATCCCGCCGGCAGGAAATTTTATCCACTACCGCAGATGGATAAAAAATACATTGGCTTAACCGATTCTCTTTACGAATACCTGCAAGATGTTTCCGTGCGAGAGCCGGACATTTTCCGGCGGCTGCGTGAGGAAACCGCCCGCGAACCCTTGGCCATGATGCAAATCTCTCCCGACCAGGGCCAATTTATGGCCTTGCTGGCGCGCCTTATGAATGCCCGCCACTATCTGGAGATCGGCGTCTTTACCGGTTATAGCGCCCTTTCCCTGGCTCTGGCTTTGCCCCCCGAGGGGAAAATAACGGCCTGCGACATCAGCCCGGAATGGACGTCCATAGCCCGCCGCTATTGGCAAGAAGCCGGTATAGAGGAAAAAATCGATCTTCGTCTCGGCCCCGCCGCCGACACCCTGGCCTCGCTCCTCGAAAATGGGGCGGAAGCTACCTACGACCTGGCTTTCATCGATGCCGACAAGGAAAATTATCAGGTTTACTTTGAATACTGTCTCAAACTGGTCAGGGCGGGGGGCCTCATCTTGATCGATAACGTGCTATGGGGCGGACAGGTAATCAATGAGGCTTTCCAGGATGAAAGCACTGTGGCTATCCGTGAATTCAATCGCCGGCTGAAAGATGACAACCGCGTAAACATAAGCCTGCTGCCGGTGGGCGACGGTCTCACTCTGGCAGCCATTCCCTTGCCGCCTGCCGCCCTCTAATTAATTGACCAGCGGATGCCAAACATCGCCGAAAATCGACCTGAGCCGGGCCATGTCCTCCTCCGGCAGGGGCGGCCCCTCGACCGCTTTGATATTTTCTTCCAGATGTTCGTTATTCGACGTGCCGCTAAGGATCGTGTGGATGGCGGGATGGGCGGCCACATATTTATAACCGGCGGCGGGAAGCGATGTTACGGGCCCCTTCACCAGCCAATCGAGCGGTCTGGCTCCGGAAAGCGCATTCGAGTCAAGCCACCCTTGATCGATAGCTTCATCGAGCCGCTCGCGCAAATGCTCCGGTTGGGCGAGGGAGCGGCGGACCGGGACCATGCAGATCACACCGACAGTCTTTTCCCGGCAAAGTGGTAGCAAAGTCTTTTCCGGCACCGGATTGAGTAGATTGTAACCAACCATTATGGTGTCGAAACAATCGTCCCGCAGGGCCTTGGCAAGCATCTCATGAGGCCCGTCTTGCCCAAACTTCTCCGTCACCCCGATAAACCTGATTTTGCCCTCATCCTTGAGCATGAGCAATGCAGGCATGAGGTTTTCGACCGCCCGGGCATAGAGTTTCGGCAACAGCCCATGATATTGAACGATATCAATGGTCTCCACGCGCAATCGCACCAGGCTGCGCTCGACCGATTGGACGAGTTGCTCCGGCTTTGTCGGCTCCTCCAGGCTTCCCACCTGAAATTTTGTCGAGAGAATATAGGATTCCCGCGGAACGCCAAGCAGGGCCCGGCCCAATAGCGCTTCGCTCTCCCTGTAGCTGGCGGCGGTATCGAAATAATTGATACCGCGATCCAAAGCAAGCCTCACGAAATTGCCGATATCATTTTCGGAAACGCCGCTTTTCTGGCCAAACTGGCTCGGACCGCCAGTTCCCACGCCAAGCCGCGAGACCCGCAACCCCGTCCGCCCTAATATCCGGTATTCCATGAACCGAGCCTAGGGCCAGGCAACCTAATGAGTCGAATCGAAAATGAAAAAGCAGTAATATTGGTGAAATACTGCTGATTTGATCGAATAATAAGATAGTAAAATCCTAATGGAAGCAGAAAATAGGATTGAAATATTAGAAAATAGCTATTTTCAAGGATAGTGAATTTTCAGATGGGAAATCGCAATCAACAACAAATATAAGAGAATCACGTGTCCAACAAATCCAGTACACCTCAAACCAAAAAAGTGCTTTCATTGACAAAAACTGAATTTTACATCGCTTGTGCAGTTATTTTAGTCTTTGGGGTCGGATATATCCTTCAGGTTTTTTCACCCTTGCGCCTAAATAGAGGCTGTCCCAAAAACCCGAATTTTGCGAGGGGATTTTGAAGAGTGTTCATTTTAGTGGTATTTTCTTTTGGGAGGGGGTGACTTTGCTCTCCTATGACGTTAGGATTCTGGTTTTGGGGTCCGTTTGCCTGGTTTTCTTTGTATGGGCCGACAGTAGGCCTGTGAAAAAGTATTGTCCTTGCTTTTCCGCTCTTTATTTAGGCCGCCGCTTTGGTTTTTAGTTCATCTTGCTGGGCCAGCATCTTGGCCACTTTCCATAGATTGTGCGAGAGGACCGACCAGGCTACGCTGATCGAGCGGTTGGCAAAGCCTTTGCTGCGCAATCGCCCGGCCTGCCAGCGATTCTTCAATACCCCGATCCGCCCTTCGGTGCTGGCCCGGCGCTTTTGCAATTGCCTGAAGTGTGGTTCCTCCATCCGTTTTTTCAACTGCTTCGGATCGCGTGGACAGAGCGCATCGTAGATGCCCTCCTGGGCTAACTGCCGGCGGGCCCGCTGGGAGGCGAATCCCCGGTCCGCGCACATGGCCGCTATGGGTTCGGCTAGGTTGAAGCGGTTCTGTCTTTGCAAACTCTCTTGCATTTGTTCATTTTCGCTTGGCGTCCGGCTGCCGTAGAGTTTCCAGTCCAGCAGGTATCCTTCAACGCTTTCACCCAAAAACAGGGTGTTGCCAAACTCAACCTCTTGGCCCGCTTTGCCTCGCACAATCACCTGCGCATTGGGTTCGTAAACACTCAAAACTTTCTCTGCGTTTTTCACCTGGCGGCCGCCAATGATTCGCTCGTGCGCTTGCTTGATGACCACCGGGATTAGCTCGCTCATGCGCTCCATCCGGGTAAGGATCTGTTGGACCTGTTTTTCGCTGTAATCGCTTTGCTCCCAGCAGGCTTGCAATAATTCCCGGTGACTGCGGGCATGCTCCCCGATCCGTTTGAGCAGCTTTTTCATCTGCCTCAAGATACCCTTGCGTTGCCGCGCGCTGTCCTTTCGCCGCCGGCTGTGGGTCATCTGTATGCACAGCCGATTCATCTGCCGAGCCAAGGGCTCCGGTTCGATCGGCATGCGATGGCGCAAACCGGCCTTCTCACGGATCAGCCGGATCGCTTTGAGCAGCGTGCCCGCTACATCCTTGAGCAGCACCCAGTCCGTCGGCCAATGAATGTTGACCTCCAAACAGGTGCCGTCGATCAGGCAAATGGTGGTGTCTATCGGCTTGTCCAATCCCACCACCTGCCGGGCCAGATCGGCATCGCCCACAACCTCAGTCAAGGTCCGGTGCAAGGCCCTCAACTGCTCTTCGCTGAAAAACTTCGAGGCCCGTTCCAGGGTGCTCTTGGAGATGCCCCTTATGCCGTCGATATGGCGGACACGACAAAAGTCAGCCAACAGATCGCTGCTGCCCAGAGCCCTCGACAAATGCCGAAACGAAATCCCACCGAGCAGATAACGCAGCGTTTCCATACGCAACGCCTTGAGGGCAAAATTAGCCCGCTTTTGCCGGGCCTTTACACTCATTGGCTGGCCTCTTTCCAAGGCCAGATCAACGCCCTGCGATTCCACCTCCGAATCGATCAGCAGCCGGTCGATACGCTCGATGGTGGCGCGAAAGTTATCGTAATCGAGGCAACGGTCGACCACAGTTAAAGCTGGACGCAGGAGGCATTGGATGGCTATATTTTTCATAGAAAGGGCTATATTGATTTTCGCTAACGCAATTATAGAACCCTTTTTTAGCCGGATCGAGCAAAAAAATGCTCTTTCCGGCTATTTTTATAAACGTCATCCAGTTGACTACAAAATCTTTATATTTTTGGGACAGCCTCTATGGTAGTGGAGTAGTTTGAAACCGAATTGTAGCAGACTATTTTCTTGGTTTAATCATTGGAGTGCCTGAGATTTATACTTACCTCATATTAATGAATATATCGATTGTTTACACTATTGGAGGATGGCCGATTTATAAAACAGCTAATAGGGTTGTATATCAATCCATTGATAGAGAACCCTTCAATATCTATATGAAAGCGAATGTATTTGTGATTGTTGAAATGGACGGGGAAAACTGGACAGTGGAATAAGGTGGTCTTGAACCACTAAATCCTCTAACCTATGAATGTTATTAAATCACGAAAGAGAAGACAATACAGTGCTGAGTTTAAAGCCCGAGTGGCCCTGGAAGCCATCAGGGGCGCTCATACCATCAACGAGATCGCCGGTCGTTTTGAGGTGCATCCCAACCAGGTGACCCAATGGAAGAAGCAGCTTTTGCAGGGAGCAACGGAGCTGTTTTCGCGCCAGCGGCAGACTCTCAGCAAGGACAACGAGACGGAAAAAGATCACCTTTACCAGGAGATTGGAAAGCTGAAAGTAGAATGCGATTGGCTAAAAAAAAAGTCTGAACAACTCGGTTGGTGAGAGGCGCAAGATGGTGCAACCACTTCAAAGAAAAATCAGTATCGGCAGGCAATGTCAGTTGCTGGGGCTGGCCCGCGGCAGCTATTACTATCGGGCCCGTGCCCAGTGCGAGCAGAACGTTCTCTACATGCATCGCATGGATGAGCTCTACACCCAATATCCGTTTTTTGGTTCTCGCCGGATGACCCAGTGGCTGCGTCGAGAGGGCCATGCAGTGGGACGAGGCCGCATCCAGCGGCTCATGCGCCAAATGGGCCTGGAGGCTATTTATCCGCGTCGAAACTTGAGCCAGGGGCACCGGCAGCACCGCATTTTCCCTTATCTGCTGCGGGGTTTGGCGGTCGAGCGGCCCGACCAGGTATGGTGCAGCGACATCACTTACCTGCGGCTGAGCCGAGGATTCCTTTTCTTGACCGTGGTGTTGGACTGGTTCAGCCGCTACGTGTTGAGCTGGCAGCTTTCCAACACCCTGGAGAGCCGCTTCTGTGTGCTCGCCCTGGAGGAAGCTCTGAGGCGGGCCCAACCTCAAATCTTCAACACCGATCAAGGCAGCCAGTTTACTGGCAGCGAGTTCACCTCGGTGCTGGGGCAAGCCGGGGTGCGCATCAGCATGGACGGGCGTGGCCGCTACCTGGACAACATATTTGTTGAACGCTTTTGGAGAACCCTCAAGTATGAAGACATTTACCTGCGCGAATACGCCACGGCAAAGGAAGCCAGCGAAGGGATAGCCCGCTACCTGGACTTCTACAACCACCTGCGCCCCCACCAAGCCCTGGGCTACCGGACCCCGGCCGAAGTCCATGCAATCGGAGCAAAACCAACCTCCCCGCCAATACAGCTTGCGGGCACCTGCGTGCCCGTCTTTGGCTAAGGACAAAATATATTTTTAAAAAATAATATGAACACGATTTCCACCTTAATCCCACGTCAAAATTGTCCAAACAACCCCGTCCACTTCATGTTATCAGTGTAATACGGCTTGAAAGGAGCAAAATTGGATCGAAATATTTGAATGTAGTTATTTTCAACGATTATGAATTTTCATATGGGAAATTTCGTAAAATTAATTGCCAACATGCTTGAAATGGGCAAGATGCAACCGTTCAGGCGAAAAGACGACCCGTTTCAATGTATTCGAAGATTAAATGGAAACCATATAAAGGATGGGAGAATATCAGGAATTAACTGAGTTATAATCAGACACAACTACCGAAGAAGAAATATGGAAACCGGAAAGGATACAGGGAGACGGGGGATCGTTAAACGATTGAGGAAATTAAGGAAAAGCTGGGACAAGGTTTATTTCATAATGGCTATAGCTATGGTGATATTTGCTTACGGTATGGCGGTCGGAAGGTTTGAGATATTTCCTTATCAAATAGTGAAGAGTTCTGCGAAGACGGCTAGAAACTGGATAATCTTTTATAAGCACTATCTGGGGATAAAACCGATAAAACATATAAGCAAGGCCCGGCACAAAGGAGAAACCATAGAAACTTATCTTCCGGACAAAACCTATGAAGGAGTTACCTTTATCGTAAGTATGTGGGATCATACCCTCGGCATGAAATTAATCGATATGGATGGTTCGGTGATTCATAAATGGAGGGTATCATTCAGTGAGACTTTCTCCGAAGAATTCCAGAAGGGGATTAGGGAAATCGATGATTGGGATGTAGATATCCATGGAACCCTTTTGTATCCAAACGGCGATGTAGTTTTTAATTTTGCACGTAAGGGGCTGGTGAAAATTGATAAATGGTCGAAAGTTATCTGGAAGCTGCCCAACAGAACTCATCATTCCATATTTGAGGACACTGAAGGTAACTTGTGGGTGCCTGCAACCAAAACACATAGTCATGTGTTGAACCGATTTCCTCTATTGAAGGCACCAATCCAAGAAGATTTGATACTCAAAATATCGCCTTCAGGGAATATTTTAAAGCAAATCTCTATTCTTGATATCTTCTATAATTCAGGACAGGAGGGGGTACTTTTTGCGAATGGGCATTTCAAACCCAGTCAAATAGCAAGAGACATCACGCATTTAAACGACATCGAGATTCTAGATGAATCCATGGCAGATCAATTTCCTTTATTTGAAGCTGGCGATATATTGATAAGTTTGAGGCACCTAAATCTGATTACGGTTATCGATCATGTAACAGAAAAGATAAAATGGTCGATGACAGGGCCCTACATTCGGCAACATGATCCCGACTTTCTTAGCAACGGGCAGATTATGGTATTTGATAATCGCACTGATGGTTCGGGGGGGGATATTCTGGGTGGCAGCCGCATTCTTAGCATTGACCCGGTTATGCGAAAAGTGCATACCATCTATAAAGGAGGCCCCCAGAACAAGTTTTATACGAAAGTTCGAGGCAAACAGCAACAGCTTCCCAACGGAAATATTCTAATTACCGAGCACGACGCCGGAAGAGTGTTTGAAGTCGCTTCATCCGGTGAAATCGTATGGTCCTACCATAACAGGTATGATGAGGACGAAGTATACGAAATTACTCAAGCAACGCGACTGGAGCGTGATTACATTACATTTACAGAAGTAAAAGTACCTGAAAACTGAAACAGATGTAAAGATAATTGAATTTGAGCTATGAATGCAATACGGATTACAATGGAAATTTGGCAGACCGTTCTTTTATTTGATTTGAGCGGCTTTTCCAATGCAGTCGCTTACATCGGGCCTGGTGGAGGCATTACGCTGTTGGGCGCTTTGTTTGCCGTGCTACTTGCAATATTGCTCGTAGTGGGCGGTATCCTCGTATGGCCCGTCCGGGTTTTATTAAGGCGTATGAAACGCAAGGCCAGGCCTCCCGAAGATGCAGAAGAGGGAGCGCCGGAAAGTGAAGATGGCACGGAATGTTGAACATTGTTTTCCAGTTGTTCACCGCTATCGATTTATGGATTGCATTATTTCTGCCGTTGTATGGGCGCTTATTGCTTTGGGGCGCGGTCGCGGGAGTGGCAGCCATGGGCATTTATGCCGCCGTATCTAACCAGAGCGCCATAGCGGCGCTGAAGACGAAAACTAAAAACCTCAGACGCCAGATGCTTGATCCTTCACTTGAGAAGGGCTCAGAGTTTGCCGCATTAGCGAAGGCCAATCTCAAGACATCACTGTTATATCTGGGTAAAGTGATTGGCCCGGCCTTGCTTTCAACGCTTCCAGTGTTGCTCTTAGCTGTGTGGCTTGATACTTATCATGGTTATGAACTTGCGGAAGATCGGGAAGAGGTATTCGTTAGTATAGTTCCCTCTCATCTTGATTTCGATATTATCCCCGCGGAGATAGTGCGCCTTAAAGAGATGGGCGTTGTGAACATCGAGCCGGTAGAGCGCGGGGACGCCATTACGGTTAGAACAGGCGGCGAGACGATTTATTCCGGCCCACTTTTAGAAAATCCGGTACCTGTTATCAAAAAAAAGAATTGGTGGAACCTGTTGCTTGCGTCCCAAGCCGGATATATCGTATCCACTTCAGCGATCGAGGGAATTCATGTGAATTTGGCAAGAAAGAAAGTGTTAGGACGATTCCCTGATTGGGCGGCGGGATGGGAGGGGGCATTTTTTATGAGTGTGCTTATAACGACATTAGCGTTTAAAGCTGTGTTCAAGATTCATTGAAAGAGACGAACCCAGTCAGTCACTGACTGTGGGTAATTGCAATGCAGGTATCACGCTTTAAAGACTTTCTCGGAGGGTTGGCAGCACGAAATACCGCGTTTTTTCTGAAGTTGGGCAATATCGAATCTCGATGGCTGAAAGATGCCATTAAGGAAAAGGAGGTTGACCGGCCAATATATATATGCGGATTAGCGCGCTCAGGGAGCACGATCCTGCTTGAGCTGCTGGCGGCCCATCCCGATGTGGCATCCCATCAGTACAAGGATTTTCCGCTCGTTTTTACGCCATTCTGGTGGAACTGGTTTCTGAACCGAGCGAGTAGCGGAAAGGATGAGCTTGTTGAACGAGCGCACAAAGACCGAATCCAAGTTTCGCCGGATAGCCCTGAAGCGATGGAGGAGATGCTTTGGATGGCTTTTTTTTCACGGAGCCATGATGCAGCGGCCAGTCAAATTATTGGCGCAAGTGACCGTAAACCGGAATTCGATCATTTTTACCGGGAGCACATAAGAAAGATTCTGTATTTGAGGGATGGGAGAAGGTACATTGCCAAGGGTAATTATAATATCAGCAGGCTTGGGTATTTGGCCGATCTATTTCCGGATGGGCGTTTCCTTATTCCCGTTCGCGATCCGGCCAGTCATATCGCATCGCTTATGAAACAGCATGAGAATTTTTGTGATGCGGAAACGCGGGATCCCAAGGTTCTGGCCTATATGCGGAGAGCGGGGCATTTTGAATTTGGCCTGGACCGAAGAGCCATTAATTTTGGTCGTAGCGATGCGTTACAACGGATAGAGAACCTGTGGAAGCAGGGGCAGGAAATCAGGGGTTGGGCTGCTTATTGGGCGTCATTACATTCATTTGTGGCAGATCTCTTTGAGAGCGAAGAGCCGGCAGCGGATATGATGCTGCTAATAGATTACGGCGCTTTCTGTAAAGAACCTGTCAGGATGCTGCAACGGATTTATGCTCATTGTCAGCTTGAAGCTGGAGATAGTGTTATTCGGGAGCAAGCATCTCGGATAAGCGCTCCCGATTATTACAATGCCGGTTTTACCGACAGCGAGATAGAGATTATTAATGAGGAAACGGCCGAAATCGCGGAGCGAATCCAGAGGCTGATTTCGTAATGGGAATGGAAATATTTACGGCTAATCTTACTTGTTAACCCATCAGCCTAAACGTTACGGCAATCGGCCGCAATAGACCTTTGTGTCGTATTCGAAATGGATCAGACCATCCACCTCGCGCCGGTCGAAAATTTCATTCATTCGTTTCAGCATGGGCTCGTAATTGGGATGATCGGGGGCTGGGGTATAGGAAGAGGAAAACAAACGTCCGGTCAAACCGTCGCGGTTTAAAGGCTGTATATATTCAAATTCGCCATATTTAATTTGGGTATGGCCGAAAAATTCTTGCATCTCCTCAAGGCCCAAACCACGATGGAGAACCTTTCCATATTCGATGCCGTATTTTAGAGGCTGTCCCAAAAATATAAAGATTTTGTAGTCAACTGGATGACGTTTATAAAAATAGCCGGAAAGAGCATTTTTTTGCTCGATCCGGCTAAAAAAGGGTTCTATAATTGCGTTAGCGAAAATCAATATAGCCCTTTCTATGAAAAATATAGCCATCCAATGCCTCCTGCGTCCAGCTTTAACTGTGGTCGACCGTTGCCTCGATTACGATAACTTTCGCGCCACCATCGAGCGTATCGACCGGCTGCTGATCGATTCGGAGGTGGAATCGCAGGGCGTTGATCTGGCCTTGGAAAGAGGCCAGCCAATGAGTGTAAAGGCCCGGCAAAAGCGGGCTAATTTTGCCCTCAAGGCGTTGCGTATGGAAACGCTGCGTTATCTGCTCGGTGGGATTTCGTTTCGGCATTTGTCGAGGGCTCTGGGCAGCAGCGATCTGTTGGCTGACTTTTGTCGTGTCCGCCATATCGACGGCATAAGGGGCATCTCCAAGAGCACCCTGGAACGGGCCTCGAAGTTTTTCAGCGAAGAGCAGTTGAGGGCCTTGCACCGGACCTTGACTGAGGTTGTGGGCGATGCCGATCTGGCCCGGCAGGTGGTGGGATTGGACAAGCCGATAGACACCACCATTTGCCTGATCGACGGCACCTGTTTGGAGGTCAACATTCATTGGCCGACGGACTGGGTGCTACTCAAGGATGTAGCGGGCACGCTGCTCAAAGCGATCCGGCTGATCCGTGAGAAGGCCGGTTTGCGCCATCGCATGCCGATCGAACCGGAGCCCTTGGCTCGGCAGATGAATCGGCTGTGCATACAGATGACCCACAGCCGGCGGCGAAAGGACAGCGCGCGGCAACGCAAGGGTATCTTGAGGCAGATGAAAAAGCTGCTCAAACGGATCGGGGAGCATGCCCGCAGTCACCGGGAATTATTGCAAGCCTGCTGGGAGCAAAGCGATTACAGCGAAAAACAGGTCCAACAGATCCTTACCCGGATGGAGCGCATGAGCGAGCTAATCCCGGTGGTCATCAAGCAAGCGCACGAGCGAATCATTGGCGGCCGCCAGGTGAAAAACGCAGAGAAAGTTTTGAGTGTTTACGAACCCGATGCGCAGGTGATTGTGCGAGGCAAAGCGGGCCAAGAGGTTGAGTTTGGCAACACCCTGTTTTTGGGTGAAAGCGTTGAAGGATACCTGCTGGACTGGAAACTCTACGGCAGCCGGACGCCAAGCGAAAATGAACAAATGCAAGAGAGTTTGCAAAGACAGAACCGCTTCAACCTAGCCGAACCCATAGCGGCCATGTGCGCGGACCGGGGATTCGCCTCCCAGCGGGCCCGCCGGCAGTTAGCCCAGGAGGGCATCTACGATGCGCTCTGTCCACGCGATCCGAAGCAGTTGAAAAAACGGATGGAGGAACCACACTTCAGGCAATTGCAAAAGCGCCGGGCCAGCACCGAAGGGCGGATCGGGGTATTGAAGAATCGCTGGCAGGCCGGGCGATTGCGCAGCAAAGGCTTTGCCAACCGCTCGATCAGCGTAGCCTGGTCGGTCCTCTCGCACAATCTATGGAAAGTGGCCAAGATGCTGGCCCAGCAAGATGAACTAAAAACCAAAGCGGCGGCCTAAATAAAGAGCGGAAAAGCAAGGACAATACTTTTTCACAGGCCTACTGTCGGCCCATACAAAGAAAACCAGGCAAACGGACCCCAAAACCAGAATCCTAACGTCATAGGAGAGCAAAGTCACCCCCTCCCAAAAGAAAATACCACTAAAATGAACACTCTTCAAAATCCCCTCGCAAAAATCACCCTTTTGGGACAGCCTCTATTTTAGAGGCTGTCCCAAAGTTATAACCATTTGTTTTACAGTAAGTTAACTTGTTTATAAAGCTGTCATAAAGACCGTTTTTAGGGGATTTTGGGCAATTTCGATGTCTATAACACCGTCAGCCTTTCTCTTGTTTTGCATATTCAAATACAATTCTACCATAGACCTCTGTCTGACGCGATTATATTTATAACGAATAGAGGCCTTATACAGCGTTTTTGACGGAATTGAATGACTTACGTTCCCTTACAGTTCGGAGTCGAATATCTCAATTTGCAAAATTCGGGTTTTTGGGACAGCCTCTATTTTAAGAGCATTTCTTCATAATCGCTTAAAAATGGCGTTGAGAGATGCCTGCGGGCGTTCCACAGCACAGCCGCATAACCATCCGGTTTCAGAACCCTTTCAAATTCACGGCGGGCCGGCACCGGCTCGAACCAGTGAAAAGCCTGGGCCGCCGTAACCAGATCCACCGACGACTTGGGAAGATGGGTATTTTCGGCCTGTCCGTCGATCGCCCGAAATGGATCGAATCGAGTTAAAAATGCCTCCCCCGCCTCGCGCATTTCCCGATTGGGCTCCACCCCCCAAACCGGGTAATTCCGCTCCAACAGCAGTTTGGCAAAGAGGCCGGTGCCGCACCCGATGTCGGCAATGACCGAATCCCGTGACAAACCGCATTTTTCTTCCAGGAAGTCGATTGCCTGGGGCGGATAAGAAGGTCTATATTTGCGGTAATCATCGACGCGGCTGGAAAATCTGGCGGTGGGATCGAGCATCTTTTTTGAAGATTTTGATAACCGTTTCAGCCGGAACCGCAATTAGATACGAAGGCCGCAGGTCGTTTTTTCTGGAATTGTGCCGCTCTCTTCTATAAATCCAATCAGCTTTGAACCATTGACTGACTCTGACATGGAAACAATGAATTTCATGACCCCTCAACAGGCTGAAGAGATCCGAAACCTTTTCGGAACGCCGGTCTATGTCTATGACGAACGCTCTTTGCGCCTGGTGGCGGAGTCTTTGCTCGATTTTCCCCATGCCTATGGTTTGACCGCCCGTTACGCCATGAAGGCCTGCTCCAATGCGGCCATTCTGAAAATTTTCGACCGTCTCGGTTTGCAGTTCGACGCCAGCAGCGGTTTTGAGTGCGAACGAGCCTTCAGGGCCGGTATCGACCCAAAAAATATCAGTCTCAGCAGCCAGGAATTTCCGCGCGATTTTGACCGTCTATTTGAGAAAGGCATCCATTTCAACGCCTGCTCGCTTTTGCAGCTCGAGCGCTTCGGGCAAATGTTTCCGGGCCGTGAAATAGGGCTGCGTTTCAACCCTGGGCTCGGCTCCGGCAGCGCCAACCGCACCAATACGGGTGGTCCCGCCGCCAGTTTCGGCATCTGGCATGAACATCACGAAAAAGTTCGTCAACTGGCTCGCAAATACGACTTGACGGTCGGCCTCATCCATACCCACATCGGTTCCGGCAGCGACCCGGCCCTATGGCAGCGCGCCGCCGACCTCAGCCTCGGCCTGGTGCGGCAATTCCCGGAAGTGCGAACCCTCAACCTGGGAGGTGGCTTCAAAGTCGGCCGTATGCCCGGCGAACCGGCCAGCGATCTTTCCATTATCGGGCAGCCGGTCAAGGCGGCCTTCAATAAGCTGCATGAGGAAACCGGTCGCAAAATCCATCTGGAGTTGGAACCCGGCGCCTTCCTGATGGCCAATGCCGGGGCTATCCTGACGACTGTGCGCGACATCGTCGATACCGGTCAGAAGGGTTATAAATTTCTCAAACTGGACACTGGCATGAACGACATCCTACGCCCTTCCCTCTACGGGGCGCAGCATCCGCTTGCTATTGTCCCCGGCTCCGGCCCCCGCCCACAAAAGGAGCCAAGGGAAACCTATGCGATTGTCGGGCATTGCTGCGAGTCGGGCGATTTGCTTACGCCGCAGCCCGCCCAACCGGAATTGCTGGCCCCTCGGGAAATGGCAACAGCGGTCGTGGGCGACCTCTGCATCATCGGGGGAACCGGCGCTTATTGCTCTACCTTGGCGGCCGTCAATTACAATTCATTTCCCCAATCGCCCGAGGTCTTAATTACAGATAACGGGGAACTTCGCCTCATCCGCCAACGCCAGACCCTCGACCAGATACTCCAGAATGAGCTTTAGAACCTATCTCAGGTGAAACGAAAACTATGAATAACAAAACTATGAATAACAATAACAAGCATCTCAAATGGTTTAAGGGCAATACCCATACCCATACCCTCAATTCGGACGGCGATAGCCCTCCCGGAGAAGTGGCCCAATGGTATCGCGATCATGATTACGATTTTCTCGTCTTGAGCGACCACAATTACCTCACAAAGATTGAAGAGTTGCAAGATCAGCTCGATGACCAGGGCAAGCGCCATGAATACAAGCCTTTTTTGCTCATACCGGGAGAGGAGGCATCCAGCGATATAACCATTGGAGATAAACGTCAAGTGATCCATGTGAATGGCATCGATACCGAAAAGGTTGTCGGCCGGCAGGAGGGAGATACCGGTCGTGAAATTATGCAGAAATCCATTGACGAGATACATCGCGGGAGCGGGTTCCCCCACCTCAATCATCCCAATTTTTATTGGTCCATCAACGCGGACGACCTCTATTCTATGAAGCGCCTGCGCCATTTCGAAATATATAACGGCCACCAGAAAGTCCACGTTTTCGGGGGCGGCGGCCGCCCCAGCCTGGAGGAATTGTGGGACGACCTCCTCAGCCGGGGCCGGATTTATTACGGAGTGGCGGCCGATGACGCCCACTGCTTCCAGGAATGGGGGCCTCATGCCGCCAACCCCGGCCGCGGGTGGATTGTGGTTAGGGCCGCTGAATTGACTCGCCAATCCGTGGTCGCAGCCATGCGTCTGGGAGATTTTTACGCATCCACCGGCGTTTTCCTGGACGATGTTTCCAAGGCCGGCGATTCCTTACGTTTAAAGATAAAGCAAGAAGATTTCCAAGAACCGAAAAAAAGCCTGAACGCCGATCGCTACCGAACCTATTTTATCGGCCGGGGAGGGAAGGTTCTCAAGATTGACGAATCCATGGAACCCGCTTACCGGCTCCAACCGGAAGACCTCTATGTCCGGGGCAAAGTGGTATCCAGCAACGGCCGAAACGCCTGGACCCAGCCCCTCTTCGCACCCGGCCAGGGCGCCTTCGAGTAAATCCCACCCAAAAAACGCGAATAGGCGGTCCGCGGTCAGGCGGTTGGTTCGTAGGAGCCGTCGGCTCTTTTGATGAGGATTTTATTTAATTCGAGCATCATGAGGGCTGCGGTGACTTCGTTCAATGGCAGGCCGGTGATTTCGTTGACGATGTCGGGGTAGAGGATGGAGCCGTCGGCGAAACATTGGGCAACGGTTTTTTCGGTTTCGCTAAGATTATCGGGCAAGTATTTTTCCGGCGGAGGTTCTTTAACCCCGCTGGCGGATGAATCGAGGTCGAAACTCATTTGACCGGTGTAACGCAGTTCCTCGACCAGATCGTCCACCGACGAAAGCAATGTTGCGCCGTCCCGGATCAGGCGGTTGCAGCCCCGGCTGGCCGCCTGGTCGATACGCCCTGGCACGGCGAAAAGGAAGCGCCCGTGCTCCCCGGCAAATCTGGCCGTAATCATGCTGCCGCCTTTAAGGTCGCTTTCTCCCACGATGATAGCCTGGCACATGCCGAAAATGAGGCGGTTTCGCATGGGAAAGGTTAGCCGGTCGGCGCGCCGCCCGAAACGAAACTCGGAAATAACGGCCCCGGCCCCGGCCCCCGGCTGAACAATGCGCCGATAAAGTTCCAGATTTTCCGGGGGGTAAATGATATCGAGCCCGCAGCCCATGATGGCCACCGTTTTGCCCCCGGCATCGAGGGCGCCTTGATGGGCTTCGCTATCGATTCCGCGGGCAAACCCGCTGACCACGCAAAATCCCAGCCGGATTAAATCTCCCGCCAGCCGCGCAGCCACCGAACGCCCGTAGAGCGTGGGCCGCCGGGTTCCCACTATGGCGGCATAAGTGGTTTTTAAGAGGGAGTCGCCCTTGCAATAAAATCCGGCCGGCGGGTCGTAAATTTCCCGCAACAAGGGTGGATACTCCTCGTCATTAATGGTGATGAAACGGGCGTTGTGTTTTTGCAGCAAAGATTCTTCCCGCGAGAGGTCGAAATGCTTGGGCCAGTCAAGAATCGCACGGGAGGATTTTTGGCCGATTCCTTCAACTTCGAGGAGGGATTTTTGCCCCGCTTTGAAAATGGCCAGGGGCTCGCCCCCGAATCGTTCGAGCAACCGGGTGGTGGAAACCGGCCCGATTCCAGGCAGGCCGTTCAGAACCATGAGGGCCTGCCGCTCGTTTACAATTTCACTCATGCCGCAACACCGCGCTCAGATATTCGATCATGTCCGTTGTGGCCACTGCTGTGGGGCCCTTTGCGCGGGCCAGGGCATCGGCGGCCAATCCGTGCCAGACAACCGCCCGGCAGGCCGCCTCGAATGGGTTCGCACCGGGAAAAGCCAGGCGGCTTCCGGCCAGACCGCTGAGGATGTCTCCGCTGCCGCCCCTGGCCAGGATGGGGCCCCCGAATGGGCTGACCATGATCCGGGAACCGTCGCAAATGCGGGTCAAGGGGCCTTTCAAGACAACAATAACACGGTTATCCCGGCAGAAGTTTAAAAGTTCCGATCCGTCGAAATCAGTATTATCGGTCCCCGCAATACGCCTGAATTCGCCCCTGTGAGGAGTCAGGAGAACGCTTCCGGAGGAGGGTGGCCTGAGCGCCGCCGCAGCCACCACCTCGGGTTGGAGGGCATCGGCATCCAGGGCCAGAGGCAGGGAAATTTCCCGCACAACTCGCTGCATCAGGGCCTGTGTCTCCTTTTCCCGGCCCATTCCGGGACCGGCCAGAACGGCGGTGGCCCGGCCCAGGTTTTTCTTCAACAAATGAAATCCCTCCAGGGCGAGGTCGCCTTCGGGAGTTTCCGGCCAGGAAACCCACATGGCCTCCGGGGCGGCGGCGGCAAATTGAGCGGCAACGGATTCGGGCACGAAGGCCGTGAGCAAACCAACGCCGCTTTGCAATGCCGCCCGCACAGCCATGAGAACCGCTCCGGGCATGGATCGGGACCCGGCCAAAACAAAGAGATGCCCGTAGGAGCGTTTGTCCGTCTGCGCGGGCCTGAGCCCACCCAACGGATGCAAAACGGAAGGTAGAAGAATGAAATTTTCCCTCTCCTCCGCTTGGCCGCTATCGAAAAACCCGATGTCGAGATAGCGCACACGGCCCACATGGGAAGCATTTTCGGGGACAAAAAGCGGTTCCTTGGCGATTCCCGTGGCATAAGTGAAATCGGCCCGGAAACATTCCCCGGCGCAGGCATCCCCCACCCCGCTGGGCAGATCGACGGCCGCCCGCAGCCGGACCGACGGCAATTGGTTTATCCAGGCCACGATGGCGTCGCCGGGCGGTCGTATGGGCGGCTTGAACTGCATCCCGAGGATGCCGTCGAGGCAAATGTGAAAGGCAGGTTCTCCGGCGGCGGCAATCGTTTTTTGAGACCAGGAAAGGGTTTCGACGCGCTCTCCGCCCGCCCGCAGAAGGTTGTCCAGACAGCGATGGGTGAGGGGTTTCAAGTCCTTCGAGCCGTAAACGAAAAGCA
Source organism: Opitutales bacterium (assembly GCA_965226205.1). Lineage (GTDB taxonomy): Bacteria > Verrucomicrobiota > Verrucomicrobiia > Opitutales > UBA2987 > JAJFLU01. The sequence continues at coordinate 191,098 of CBDDCJ010000023.1, forward strand.
GCTTGAGGCGGGCGGCGGGATGCTCCTGAAGAATTTCCTGACAGGCGATGAGAGCGTCTCCGGCATTGTGCCCCTTGCCCAGCAAGGCGAGGACGCGGAGGGTTGCGGGAATCGGCCCTATTTCCCCGTAATCGCGCAAAATGGCCCTTCCGAGGGAGCGCCCGGCGCGGTTCATGGCATCCCATTCCTTATCTTCCGCTCCGCCCAGGAGGCGACGCTCGAAATCCATGGCTTGCTGGCAAGAGAGGATGGGGTGGGCGTGAATCATCTAAATTTCACCTGGCTGGCCGGAGAATGTAACTCTCAATGAGCAGTTAAAATCATGCGGCGTTTCATTTCCCGCACGGCTTCTTCGATTCCACAAAATAAGGCCCGGCTCATTATACAGTGGCCGATATTGAGTTCGTAGAGCCAGGGCAATTGCCGGATTTCGACGATATTTATGTAATTGATGCCGTGCCCGGCGTTCACCGTGATGCCCAACTCGTGGGCAAGATCGATACCCCGGCGCAATTTTTGCAATTCTGTGTGGCGCGCTTTCAAGTCGTAGTAGGCATTGGCGAAAGCGCCGGTGTGCAGCTCGATGAAGGGGCATTTCATTTCCGCCGCAGCCTTGATTTGTTCCGGCTCGGGATCGATGAACAAACTTGTGGCGATGCCGTTGGCGTTCAGCCTTTCGACAATCCCGCCTACCCGGTCGCGCTGCCCGGCGGCGTCCAGCCCGCCTTCGGTGCTCACTTCTTCGCGGCCCTCCGGCACCAGGCAAACGATTTCGGGCTTCACGTCGAGCGCGAACCGCACCATGAAATCGGTGCAGGCCATTTCAAAATTGAGACGTGTCTGGATGCATTCGCGCAGCCGCCGCACATCGCTTTCCTGAATATGACGGCGATCCTCGCGCAGGTGAACGGTTATTCCGTCCACCCCGGCGCGCTCGGCGGACAGGGCCAGGGCAACGGGGTCGGGCTCGACCATCTGCCCGCAATCCCGTCCGGCATCGCGGTAGCGGGCCTGGCGCAGTGTGGCGCAATGGTCGATATTGAGCCCCAGTAATATTGGTTTCGAGGACATGGCAAAGGAAGAATGCCTAGCGCATCCCGTTGCAATTGTCTAATCCAAATTAACGGTTTCCAGAGGAAGGCCGGTTTGTTCCGGGGCGGACTTGTGGGCAAAAATATTTCGCAAAAAAAGAGGCCTGTGCTCGGCCGTCGGTCCATCCCGTAAAATGGCCGAGCGATGTTCCGAAGTGCCGTAGCCCTTGTTTTGGGCGAACCCGTAGCCAGGACAGGTGAGTTCCATCTCGCGCATGATTTTATCCCTCGTCACTTTGGCCAGGATGGAAGCCAGGGCGATAGCCAACGATTTGCCGTCGCCTTTGACGATCGCCTTGTGGCCATAGGGAAACGGTTTGAGTGGTTTGCCATCGATTAAAATTATGAAGGCCATGTTTTCGCCCTCGCTCGTATTTTGGAACAGGGGGCTGTTGCCGTTTTTCAAGGGCAAAGTCAGGCCGGTTGGGGCCGTTCTTATAATCGCTTCAAGGGCTCGCCGCATGGCCAGCCGGGTGGCCCCCAGAATATTGTGGGCGTTGATCTCGGCCACGCTGGCCAAACCGGTTTCGGCCCGCAATTGGCCGGCTTTTTTCAGGTTCTGGATTTCCTTGAAAATGAATTCCCGCTGTGATTCATCGAGTTTTTTCGAGTCGTCAACGGCGTCCGCGCGCATTTCACACCAGGAACTTTGCAGGAAATTGTGTTGCAGGCATACCGCGCCCGCCACCACCGGACCAGCGAGGCAGCCGCGCCCGGCTTCATCGATCCCCACCAGCCGCTCACAACCGGCAATATGCTCAAGGTCGAATCGGCGCAGGGAATTCATTTTGATTTAAGGCCGGAAAACACTTCCTAATATTTGACCCAGGTCTTTTTAACCGGGACGGGCAACCCGAGAACTTCGTAGGAGGTTTTGAAATGGAGTTTGGCAAAATCGCCCAAGGCATCGGGGCCGAGCTGCCCAATCAGCTTGCCCGCCTGCGCTTTGACCAGCGCGCCAGCCCCTTTTTTCAATTCTTCCCCAAAGTCTTTGGATAATTTAAGTATCTGCCGGACGAACTCCGCCCGTGCCACGATGGAAGCCGCCGCCACGACTGGGTCGGACTCCGCGTGGGTCCGCATTTGCAGGTCGAATTTCACGCCCTTTTCCTTGAGAGCTTTTTGCACCAGGAGCTGCTTGCTGAACTGGTCCAGCATGCCCCAGGGAACCTCTTTTTTTTGCAGGGCTTCGGCCAGGGCGCGCGCGTGCAGCCAGGCCATCAACTTGTTCAGGTTGGCCTGGGGGCGGGACATCAGTTGGTTGTATTTGCCCATGCCGCAGAATGCCGTTTTGACCACCGCGCCCCTAGTTCGACGGATTATTTTATCGAGCCGCAATATTTGTGAATCGGATAACTTTTTGCTGTCCCGCACGCCCTCTTCCATCCATTTGCGGACGATATCGCCATCCGCGATAACGGTGGCGCAAACGACCGGCCCGAAAAGATCGCCCTTGCCCGCTTCGTCGAGACCGGCATGGGCCTCGAACCACTCGGGATGATGCACCTCGTCATAGCCCAGGCGGGGATCGCCGGTAATTTCCGCCTCCAGCACATCGCGCACGAAATCCTCCGTGCCTTTGCCCGAAATTACGAGCTTTCCGCTCTTGTAAGCGACCACGTTCACCTTCGACATTTTGTTTTTGAAGGCGAACCGGGCGTAATCGACGGCGAAAAATTCCCACAGACGGTAATCGCAATATTCTTTCAATTTTTCCATCTGGGCATCGTCCAGCGAGATGGTGTAAAGAGTGATTTTTTTGGGACCTTCAGCGTCGGAAAACTTTGCTTTTTTGGCCATTGCAGCGCATTAATGCAGATTCCATGCGGCGATTCAACCCACTAACCGGCAATGCCTGAAATCTTGTGAAAAACCGGGCCGCTTTTCGGAGAAAACTGGGGCGTTGGTATGATGCCAACGCAAGGGCGCTGCCTTGGCGGCAGAAGGCGACGCTCTACCGCGCCGTGGTCTCCGAGTTCATGTGCCAGCAAACGCGCATCGATACCGTGATTCCTTACTTTCATCGCTGGATGGAGGTATTTGGGGATTTCAAAACCCTGGCCGACGCGAATGAGGAAAAAGTTCTCAAGCTCTGGGAGGGATTGGGTTATTATAGACGCGCGCGCAACCTCCACGCCTTGGCCAGGGCGTTGGTGAAACTGGATAAAATACCCACTTCGGCCGCCCAATGGGAAAAGTTTCCCGGCGTGGGACATTATACCGCGGCGGCCATCACGAGCATCAGTTTCGGAACCGCCGCCGCCTGCGTGGATGGCAATGTGGTCCGCCTGATGGCACGGATTTACAATGAGGAAAAGGAATTTAAAAACAGTTCGGAGGCGGTTGGATATTTTCGGGAAAGAGCGGACCGGCTTCTCGATGCCGAAAACCCCGGACGACACAACCAGGCCATGATGGAATTGGGCGCAACCGTTTGCCTGAAAACCCGACCCCGATGCCCGCAATGCCCTGTGGCCTCCTTTTGCCGGGCTAGACAGGCGGGAACAGAGGAATCACTGCCCCATTTTCGCTCCCGGCAAATTTCCACCGCCAATGTCAACCGGCTATGGGCGCGAAAGGGTGATGCCTTGCTGCTGCACCGGATTCCCCCCAACGGTCCCCGACTGGCAAACCTCTTTGAATTGCCTCCGTTTGATAATCCACTGCTCAATGGATGCGGGAAAACATTGATCAAAGAGGCCAAGCGATCCATCGGCAGCCAAAGGATAACGGAACGCATTTACCGCATAGATGCAGGCAAAGAATGGCCGAGGAAAATCGGTCAAAATTCCGGATTGAGATGGATTTCATTGGACGCCCTGGATACGATTACCCTCTCCGGGCCGCATCGACGCTGGATAAGGGAAATCCTGAAAAAGGAGGCTTAGCGGTCGTCGGCTTTTTTAAATTCCACGGTCCAATTATCCCCTGTTCCGATATTAAACTTTTCGGTGAAACTGGCCTGATTGATGGCTAAGTCGATATAGTGCGGGGGGGCCGAAGTGTGAATTACCATGGGCGCTCCGAGGGCCACATCACCAAAGGCGCGGACGAAGGGTAGAACACTTTGATATTTTATTTCCGCCCCCTCTTTAATAATTACTTCAACCATTCCCGAATATTCGCCGACTCCGAGTATTGAAAAAAACTCCAAATCCACATTGGAGCTCACATTGCCGAAAGTATCGATTCCGGTTAGCTTCGCGAAAATGGTGTTGTGGCGCAATTCCGGCGCAGACATGGGAGGAAGGGCCACCACCTCGGGCTTCCTCAATGGGCCGGCCTGTTCATAGCTGATGATTCCCGCCGCCAGACGCGCCCCCGTGTAGGAATAAACGTCCCTGCCATGAAAGGTGAACGATTTTTCCGAGCCCGCTCTGCGGTTGACCTTTTCGTCGATTTCCCTAACCGCCGCAATGCCTAGTTTTTCCGCCACCAGGCTGAGGCTGCCATTGTCCGGGCTGACGATATAATGACCGCTTTGGGTCTTCAGAACGACCGACCGCCGGGGCGTCCCGACACCGGGGTTAACCACCGAGACGAATACCGTTCCCTCTGGCCAATAATGCACGTTTTGGGCCAGACTGCGAGCGCCCTCGCGAATATCGAAATGTCGAATATTGTGCCTGATATCGAAAATTTCAATGTCCCGGCTGACAGTGTGCGCGACCGCTTTCATGATCGCGGCATAGCTGTCGGTGACTCCGAAATCGGATTGAAAGACAAGGGTGCCATTGGGCTGGCCCCAAAGATTCCCGCCAAGGGTTGAGAGAATGGCCAGGATTGTGGCCCGGAAGACTCTTATTCTGGATAATTGGGTTCTATGCATAAAATTGATATTCGGATTCAGGCCGCCGCTGTCCATTAAAATTATCGTAACTGTTTAGCGTAGGCGGCACGCATTCAAAACGCCCTGAAAGGGCAATATTCGTCAGCCAGGGGGTGAAACCCCTGGACGCTTGGAGGCATGCTTTTTTTTATTAAAACCCTGAAGGGGTTTCATTCCTTTTTTCTGGGGAAATGTGAGGAGTAGCACACCTTCAGTGTGAATCATAGCCACATCATGAATTTCCTGAACGGCAGGAATCGCGGTTGCTGTTATAACCGAATCCACCTAAAATTACGCTAAACAGGTACAATTTATCTGGGTTCACCGTTTTCATTTGTGAGAATTTTCACGAATTCAATTATTTGTTCATTTTTTTTCTAATTTTTTCCGGCCTGAAACGTATTAACTATAAGAACACGAATTAAAACTGGAAAACTCTCCCATGAAGAAAAACACCACCTATCATCCGCCAGAATCCAAAAATAACATCAGTATTTCGTTTGGAGGAGCTTTGACGCTTTCCGCATTGATATTTCTGGCCCTGCCGCTGACCCAGTTGCTGAGCGGTTTCAGCAAACCGCCAACGGTGGTCATCACAGAACCGCCGGGCATCCCGCCACCTGCGGCTATTCCGCCGGATCCGCCACCGGTAGATGAAACCGAACCGGAGCCGGAACCCCCCGAATTGGAAAAGGAACTTAAACCCATCGATTTGGCTGCTATCGATAGAATTCTTAATCCAGGTTACGGCGATTCACTAATGCCGGGCAAGATGCCTGGACTTGATGAATACACGAATACAATTGATGACATGGGTATATTCGATATTGGGGTGCTCGACAAGCTCCCGAAACGAATTGTGGCCATCGCTCCGGTTTACCCCTTTCAATTCAAGCGCGAGGGCATCGAAGGCTGGGTCAAGATGGTTCTCATCATCGACCAGCGAGGGAACGTCATCAAGGCAAGCATCAGGGAGTCAAGCCACAGGGAGTTCGAGAAACCTTCCATCGAAGCAGTCCTGCAATGGAAATTCGAGCCGGGAACGAGAAACGGCAAAGCGGTTAAAGTGCGCCGCATCCAACCTTTTAGTTTCAAACTGAACTAATACCTATTCTAATGAGAATGATAAAATTGTTTCCGGCAGATCGTGTCAGCCGTGGCCGTTGTCCAATGACTCGCCGTACTTCCGCAGAAGCCAGGTTGCCCTTTCAAAAAGGTTGGTCAGGTCCAGCAGTTCGGCTTGAGATTTCGGGTCTATGTTTTCCGCAAGGGCCAGGTATTCGGCCCGGATTTTCTTCATCAGGCCACCCTTATCCGAGGTCATCCGCACCAGTAACTCAATGTCATCGTCCGATCCTTGAGCGGCATCCACTGCGGACAAAAGCACCGTCTGGGTTCCTTCGAGGAATTTACCGGCGATATCCTGGAATTCGAGCGTCTGGTTTTCGGCAAGGAGGATCGTTGTGATTTTGTTTACGCTCTTCTCCAGGGAATCGAGCAAGCCCTGCCTTTCCAGAATGCCCAGCAGCTGGCGGGTGGTCTGGTGGGAAACATCCTTGTTGATGATCAAGGAAAGGAACTGGTGGACCTCGCGGCTGATGGCTCTGAAGGCTTCGCTTCTGGTTTTGAGATCGACCTGGTCCTGGGGTTCGAATTCTGGACGAGCCAGTTCGAGATACCCCGGCAGACGCGCGAGCAAGTCAATCTGTTCCCGTTCGGCCAGTTCCAACCCGGTGTCGGGATCGCTGGCAGCGCCTATGATGAGGTGTCGCGGATGGCTCAGGTTTTCCGCTCCTGCCCGGTCTGGAACGAGGAGCGTTACCAGCCGCGCCAGCAACGGAAGGAAGGGCAGGAAGATCAGGGTATTGGCTACATTGAAGCCGGTATGGACAAGAGCGATACCCTGGCGGATATAGGGATACGCGCTTTCACCATTCGCATCGATCACGGGAGTCCCGGGGTTTACCCCCAAGAATTTTTCCACAAATTCGATGTAAATCGGAAAGACGGCAGTGACCACCACGACTCCGATGACGTTAAACAGCATATGAGAATAGGCAGTGCGTTTGGCGCTGGTGGAAGCGCCAATCGATGATAAAAAAGTGGTGATTGTGGTCCCGATATTCTCTCCCAGGACGAGGGCGGCTCCGGTTTCGAAATTGATGACGCCAGCCGAAGCCAGGCCCATGGTAATGCCAAGGGTGGCGGAAGAGGATTGGACGATCAACGTCAGGACGCAGCCGGCAAAGGCGCATTTCAAGACGCCGAAATACCCGGTGGCCTGGAAGAAGGCGAACCACTCCACGAACTCCGGCATCATCCGCAGCGGCTTGAACCCGTTCGACATGGTTTCGAGACCAAAAAAAACCATTCCGATCCCCATTAGCATCATGGCCACGAACCGGACTTTTTCGTTCTTGGTGAAAAGGAAAAAAAAAGGCAGCCAGGCCCAACAACGGCAGCCCCATTTGCCGACTTTGAGCACCAGTATCCAACCCGTTATAGTGGTTCCGAGAATTACCCCGATCGCCTGGTTCAATGTCATCAACCCGCTATTGACGAAGCCCACGGTCATGACCGTGGTAACGCTGGAGGATTGGATCATGCAGGTGACGAAAACACCAACCAGACATGCGAAAATGCGGTTGTTGGTGCCGGCGTGGATCAATTGCCGAAGCCGGTTGTCGGCAATCGCCTGCATCCCTTCAGACATGTATTTCATGCCTAGAAGGAAAAGCCCGAGTCCTCCGACCACGCCGAAGATGAGTTGCGTAATCAGTTCTGTATCCATCGCCTCCACTTCATGGTTTCACTAAATGCCGCCAGCCGTCAATGCGGGACCGTCGGTATCGCGCAAAATATGGAATAAGGCGCCAACCCGGTTCAAATTCGCGGAGCCTCAATCGCTCAACAAAAGCCTGACATCTCCTTTGGCTCTGGTCAGGGAGAGGCGGCTGAGGTTATATTGATATCGGATTTCGATCATTTCATCGCTGGCGTCGGCCAGGGCGGCCAGGGCGTCGATGATTTCCCGGTTGTCGGCCACTCCTTCGGTAAATCGGGTGCGGGCCAAATCGAGTTCCTCTTCGCTCAGTTCCACCCTTTTTCGGGTGATGCCGATTTGGTCGTAGCGTGAGCGGGCGTCCTGCAGGGCCAGTTTATAATCGGCCCCGACCTGGTTTTCAATGTTTTGAATGACCAGTTCCTGGGCGTGTATGAGGGCTTCGGCCCGGCGTTTGTTGGAGCGGATGCGATGTCCTTCGAATATGGGCAGGCTCATGGATATGCCGGTCAACCAGGCATTCCGGTCGCACCCGTCGAAGGCGGTCTCGGTGGCATATCCCCACTCGCCGAAGAAGTTGATGCTGGGCAGTCTCTCCAACCCCGCATATTTGCGCGCGGCCAGATTTCGCTCCAGCCGCTCGACGGCAATGAGGTAGTTCGGACGGGCCTCCAGCAAAGCCGTCCGGTTGTATTCTTGACGATGAAACTGGATCGGTTTCAAGCGTTCGGTGGATTGCAGGCGCAGTTGAGCATCCAGATCGAGATCGAGCAGGAGTTGGAAACGGAGGGCGCTTTCCAAAACGATGGTATCTTGCTGCAGGCGCTGCTTTTGATCGGTGGCCACCCCGGCATTGAGCTGGTTGATGGCCAGATCGAGGAGGGCTTCATCGCGTTCGATATTGGCATCGAGCACGTCGATGCGTTTGAGGTTGCGCAAATGGCTGTAAAACGCATTGGCGGCATTATTCAGGCTGTCTTGCAGCACACTCTCCAGGGTCAGCTCGGAAATATGATGGTTGTAGCGGGACAATCGCCAGGTGGCGTAATTGACTACATTGATCAAAGGCACGGTGCCGACCATCTTTCCATCGAACCGGTTGACCGGAGGGGAGCTGGGAAATTCGAATCCAAATCCGACCGGAGCAATCTGGGTGCGTATCTGGGCGGCATCGAAGGAAATCCGGGGGATCAGTTCCGCGCGGTCCCTCAAGGCAATTTGAAAAGCCTCCTCGACCGCCTGCCTCTGGATGAGCACTTCGAGGTTTTGTTTTTCAATCCAGGTAAAAGTCTCCGCCAGGTTAAGGCTGACCACTTCGCCCGAAAGAGGATTGAGCAAAGGCCCGCAAACCATCGCCAAAAGAGAAGCCGGAAAAAACTTGAGCTTGCCTCGAAAGGAAAATTGGGGTCTTAAAGCTCTGGAAATTTTAGTTATTTGTTTCATAATTATGTCCGCTATTTTAGCCATAAAAACCTCTCGATTCAGGGCAGAGCAATGAAAATCGGCCTGGCCCAGATAAACACCATCGTCGGCGATCTGCCGGGAAACCGGCACAAGATAATCGATGCCTACCGCCAACTTTGTGAAAATGGAGCGGAGCTGGTTGTATTCCCGGAGCTGGCCGTTTGCGGTTATCCCCCCAGAGACTTGCTGAGCAAGAGCCGTTTCGTCCCCGACAACGAAACCTCGTTACAGGAAATTGCGGCCCAGTGCGGGCAAACGCCACTCCTCATCGGTTTCGTGGAACAAAATCACTCCGGCAAAGGCAGAGACTACTACAACGCCGCCGCCTGGTGCGCCGGTGGTGGTGTGGTCAAAACTTTTCAAAAATGCCTTTTGCCCACCTATGATGTTTTTGACGAAGTGCGGCATTTTCACGAGGCCGCCGATCCGCGTTTCATGGAATTTAAAGGATGCCGCATCGGGATCACCATTTGCGAAGACATCTGGACGGCCCGGTTTGTGGACACGCGCCAAAGGTATGATTTCGACCCGGTCGAGGCGCTTTCCAGGATGGAACTCAACCTTCTGGTAAACCTCTCGGCCAGCCCCTGGCAATATGGCAAAAAAGCGTTCCGCCAAAATCTGGTCGTCAGCGCGGCCGAACGCTGCCGCTGCCCTGTCGTTTTTTGCAACGCCGTGGGGGGAAATGATGAACTCATTTTCGACGGGCACAGCATGGCGGTCAAAGCCGAGGGGAAAGTGGTCGCCGCTCTGGCCGGTTTCCGCGAAGAGTGCGCGGTTATCGATACCGAATCCAGCGAAGAATACATTTCCACCACTTTCCACCAAGATCCGATGGCCGATATACACGACGCCCTCGTCCTCGGATTGAGGGATTACGCTCACAAATGTGGATTTCGAAAAGCCCTCCTCGGTTTGAGCGGGGGCATCGATTCAGCCGTCACGGCGGCTTTGGCGGCGGACGCGCTGGGACCGGAAAATGTCATCGGCATCAGCCTCCCCTCCTCTATTTCCAGCCGGCACAGCCGGGATGACGCCGCCGCCCTGGCCGCCAACCTGGGCATCGAGTACCAAACGCTTCCCATTTCGGAATTGGTCTCCGCTGCCGATAAAACGCTCTCGCCGATTTTCGAGGGCCGCTCGGCGGACGTGACGGAGGAGAATGTGCAGGCCCGCAGCCGAGGCCTTCTGCTCATGGCGGTTTCCAACAAATTCGGGGCCCTCCTTTTGTCCACCGGCAACAAGAGCGAATTGGCGGTGGGCTATTGCACGCTTTACGGGGACATGTGCGGTGGACTGGCCGTGATTTCCGATCTGCCCAAGGTCAAAGTTTACGAACTGGCCCGGTGGATGAATCGCAACGGCGAGGTCATCCCCGTGAACACCATCGAAAAAGCGCCTTCGGCAGAACTGCGCCCCGACCAAAAAGACGAGGATTCACTGCCGCCCTACGATATCCTGGACGCCATCCTGGCCCTCTATGTAGAAGAAGGGAAATCCTCACAGGAAATCACCGAAGCCGGGTTTGACCCCGAAATCGTCCGGGACATCATCCGCAAGGTTGATCTCAACGAATACAAGCGCCAACAAGCCGCCCCCGGCTTGAAAATCACACCCCTGGCATTCGGGGTAGGAAGGCGCATCCCCATCGTCCAAAAATACATCGGATAAATGGGATCCAGCATCCTGAAACATAAAATTTACTTAACCCTGACATGAAAACCACAACTTCAGAAAATCTGTTTGCCAAAGCTAAGGAATTGATGCCGGGCGGGGTTAATTCCCCGGTGCGCGCTTTCCGTTCCGTCAATGGATCCCCATTTTTTACGGAACGGGCGGATGGGGCCACCTTAACCACCGTCGATGGTGAAGTATTGATCGATTATGTGTGCACATGGGGTCCGGCCATTCACGGCCACAACCATCCGGCCATTCGCTCCGCCCTGGCCGAAGCCCTGGAAAAAGGAACCAGTTTCGGCACCCCCAATCCCTACGAAGTTGAAATGGCGGAACGCATCTGCGAAATGGTTCCATCGGTGCAAAAAGTGCGCATGGTCAACAGCGGGACCGAGGCCACCATGGCTTGCATCCGCCTGGCCAGAGGATACACAGGGCGGGATAAAATCGTCAAATTCGCCGGCTGTTATCACGGGCATGTCGATTCTCTTTTGGTCAAAGCAGGCTCTGGGGCAATGACATTCGGGCATCCCGACAGTGCCGGGATTCCCGCCGGTTTTGCTCGTGAAACCATCGTTTTGCCATTCAACGATGAAGCGGCTCTGGAGGATGCTTTTAAAACTCGAGGCGGGGTAATTGCGGGCCTCATTGTGGAACCCTATCCGGCCAACAACTGCCTCATCCTGCCCCGAAAAGGTTTTTTGCAAAAACTTAGAGACGTTTGCGCCAGGCATGGCAGCGTGCTCATATTCGATGAAGTGATGACCGGGTTTCGGGTCGCTCCCGGCGGAGTTCAGGAAAAAGAGGGCGTTGTGCCCGACTTGACCGCGCTGGGCAAAATCATTGGTGGCGGGCTGCCCGTGGGAGCGTTCGGGGGCAAAGCCGAAATCATGGATTGCCTGGCGCCCGACGGGCCTGTTTACCAGGCCGGCACTTTAAGTGGCAACCCGCTGGCCATGACCGCCGGAATCACCGCATTATGGCTGTTGAAAAAAGAAAATCCCTATCACAAGCTGGACCAAATGGGCAAAAGCCTGGGCCAGGCATTGCTCGAAACGGCCGAGGCGAAGGGCATCGCGTTGCAATTTCCGCAAACCGGCTCCATGTTCTCACTCATATTTTCGGAAGAACCGGTAACCAATTTCGAGCAAGCCCTCAAGATAGATGCCGCGAAATTTGGGAAACTCTTTCACTACGCCCTGGAACACGGGGTCTATCTGCCGCCGTCGGCATACGAAACCTGCTTTATCAGCGCCGCCCATACCTCACGAGACCTCGAAAAAACCGCCGAAATATTAGTGGCAGGAATAAGGGCGCTCTGATGCGGGAGTCAAGATGGTTTCAGGTGTCTGGTGCCGGGACTCGGCATCCGATGGTTTTTGCTTTTATTAACGTCATTTTTCCAGACACCAGACACCAGACACCAGATACCTGAAAAACTGTGAACTGGCTGCCTCCACCGGAGAGTATTTGCGCAACCGAAAAGACGGTCGATATATGGCGGCTGCCGCTTTTCACGGATAGCGAAAATTTGCTCGATTGCCTCTCCTGGCTCTCCCCCGACGAGAAGGAACGGGCCGGGCGTTTTATTAAGGAAATCCACAGTCGGCGTTTTATTCTGGGCCGGGGCGGTTTGCGCAAGATTCTCTCTCGCTATAAGCGGACCCATCCCTCCAAAATCAATTTCCGCTACAATGCTCACGGCAAACCGGAACTGGCCGGCAATGATAGCCTGCGCTTCAATCTCTCCCATTCCAAGGACCTTGCCCTGGCAGCCGTTACGGCAAATAAGGGGGTCGGGATCGATGTCGAGTATATGCGCGAAAATGTGGATTACCTGAAACTGGCCGAACGTTTTTTTGCCCAAAATGAGGCCGGGGCCCTAAAAAAAATGCCCGCCTCTTTGCAAAAAGAAACCTTTTTCCGCATCTGGACGCGAAAGGAGGCCTACATTAAAGCGCATGGCAAAGGTCTTTCCCTCCCGCTGGATCAATTCGAGGTTTCCACCGCAAAGGACGATCCGCCGCGACTGCTCTCCACTCGGCACGACCCGAAGGATAAGGAACGATGGAGTTTTTTTGAAATCGAAACCTGGAAAAATTACACCGCCACACTAATATGGGAGGGAATCGGCGCCGGCATCCGTTATTGGGAAGACCCCTGGAATTAAAGAGTTTAGGGGAGATCACATTTTGAATGCCCGCATCTGCCTCTGCACATCGGGAGTGAAATAGGTGCCCCCCTCAATGATGGCTTCCACCGCCATCTTCAATTGGTCCAGGCCGCATGATTTTTCAACAAAACCCTCCGCTTTGCCATGCAGCGCAATACGGATGGTTTCCGGATTAACGGTGGCCGTGAATATAAGCACCTTGATGCCGGGAATCTTTTTCTTCAAAATATGAAGAATCTCCAACCCGTTGATTTCGGGCAGCCGAATGTCGATGATGGCAAGCTCGGGTTTTAATTTGAGACATTCACGCAGAGCTTCCGCTCCATTGCCGCTGAAACCAATAACTTCGAGCTGCGGCATGGTGGCATTGAAAAACTCCACGCATAAATCCCGTAAAACAACCTCGTCCTCGATAAAGTAAACTTTCATTTTCAGCGCCAACTAAGACAATACAACCGAAAGCAGGCTGTCAACGGAACATATCGCCAAGCTACGCCCTGCCCTGTTCTATGCTTATCGTCTTCAGTAGGCAGCGGCCGAGGCCGTCGCAGGGGAATCGGAAGCATTGTAACTTTTCACCTGCCTGAGAACATTGGGACTGAAATATTTTTCTCCGGAAAAAATAGACCCCAATGCTGTCTTCAGTTGATCCAGCCCGCCCGCTTTTTCAATAAACCCATCCGCGCCTCCACGCACGGCTTCGTTTATGGTATCAGGGCAAACGGAACCGGTCAGGAACCCGACTTTGGCATCCGGGTTTTGCGCTTTGATTATTTTGAGCAGTTCCAGGCCGCTGATTTCGGGCAGCATGATGTCCAGCAAAACAAGATCGGGCTGCAGCTCCAGGCAATCCCGCATAGCCTGGCTGCCATCTGCGCCCATTCCCACAAGATCATATTCAGGCAGAGCCAGGGCAAAATAATCGCGGTACAAATCACGCAAGACGGATTCATCCTCAACAATATAAACCTTATTCATCACAACATACAGGGAATAGCGTCCAAGCTACAATTCCGTGATTTAGAAAATCGGCCCGATTCTTCGCTTCTTTACCGGAATTTCATATTTTCCCGGACTTAAAAATTCGAGTGGCCAGTGGCCGCCAGCCCTTGACGGACTGGAATCCGCAATCAATCAGAAGAAACGGGGGGAACAAGCCCTTGGTCCAAAGAGGGCCCGCCCGCTTCCTGCAGGGATTTGAGAGTCGAAAGATAAGTCGTCATAACCCCTTTGCCTTTTACATCGATAACACCCCTGAGGACAAAGCCGTTCTGGCCCGGCAGCCGTTTAAGGGTTTCTTCCGCTATCTGGATGCTGCCAGGCAAACCGAGAGACTCCATGCGGCTGGCCAAATTGACGGTCTCGCCCCATAAATCGTAAGCAAACCTGGTCTGGCCAATGACCCCCGCCACGACGGGACCGGCATGCATGCCAATACGCAGTTGCAGGCTCATGTTATGGTCCTCGTTGAACTGATTCATGTAGCGCAGGCAAGCAAAAGCAAAATCGAGGCAGTTTTTCTCATGATTTTCTATATTCGGCGCAATACCCCCCACCACCATGTAGGAGTCGCCGATGGTCTTGATTTTTTCCAATTGAAAATCGAACACCATTTTATCGAAGGCGCTGAATATGTGGTTGAGTAAATAAAGCAGGGTATCGGGGCTGATTTGAGAAGATAATTTCGTAAACCCGACCAAATCGGCGAAAAGGACGGTGGCGTCTGCTATATTTTCCGCGATGTTGTCCTCTCCTTTTTTCAATCTTTCGGCAATGCTCCGGGGCAATACGTTGTATAAAACCGTTTCCGATTTTCTTTTTTCTTTCTCCACCAATTGAAAAAGGTACCTTTCCTGGTCTCGCAGGTATTTGCGTTCGAGGCTGGCCCCCACGCAGGAGCGTTTCCTCAACGGGTTTAGTCAGGTAATCCTCGGCCCCACTCTCGATGCACCGGATGACGCTGTCCAATTGGTCCAAAGCGGTAACCATTATGACGGGTATAATGCGAAGGGTCTTCTTGTCCTTCATGTAATCGAGGACTTCATAGCCGTTCATTTCCGGCATGTTGATATCTAGTAGAACCAGGTCTATATGTTTGTGGCTTTCGATAAACTCGATGGCTTTCTTGCCATCCATGGCCGTATGCAAGTTCTCGTAGCCATGATCTTCGAGCAAGGCCAGGACCAAATCCAGATTGTCCTCATGGTCATCCACCACGAGGATATTCATATTAAGAAGATTTTCCTGTAACTTATTTTTCAATCACATTTCCCAGGTTGACAGAGTTCTATTCATGAACTCGGAATTATCTAGACATCGCGATTGATGTCAAAAACCGTAGTCGAAGGAAAGCAGAAACGGTGAAAATTCAATCCTTTACCGGTTCTTTAAACATTTCTTCTCCTTTGACCATGATTTTTTCCGCCCGCGATTCAAGCCATTTGCGCTCTGCCATGGACAGGCTCTTGGCCGTAATCACGATGACCGGGATTTCGGAAAATTTTTCCATGCTTCGAAATTCCTGCAAAAAGGTCAATCCGTCCATGACCGGCATCATGAGGTCCAGAAACACCACATCGGGGGTAAAGGTTTTGAGAACCTCAAGGGCTTCCTTGCCATTGCCAGCGGTGTGGATTTCATTCAGGTTGTCATCCAGCCAAAGTCTCATCAGCTCCTGGTACTCGACCAAATCGTCCACGATGAGGATTTTCCGGTTGGTGATTTTATCCGAATTGAGGGTCCGGCGGATGCAGGCGAGGAAATCTTTTTGCACAACCGGTTTGGTCAGCGCATCAATCGCCCCCAAGGTGACCGCTTTCTGCCGATCGGCCACCATGCTGACGATGACCACCGGCACATCGGCCGTTTCCGGGCTGGCTTTCAATACACCGAGGACTTCCCAACCGTTGCTATCGGGCATCATGATGTCCAATGTGATTAAATCGGGTTTGTGCTCTTTAACCATGGCCGGCACTTTGAGGGGCTCGCCGCACTCAATCGCAACAGCGCCCAAGTCTTTTACATATTGCACGATAAACTCTCGGGCATCGGGATCGTCGTCCACGACCAGAATGCGCTTTCCCGGGGCAATGGGTAAAATTTTCTTCAAATCATCCGCGGCGGCCTCCTCTTCCACCCTTTGGACGGTTGCGGCCGGGTCCACCTGGGCAAGCGGCTTTTCACTAACAACCGGCTTTTCCACCGTTTTCCTCTCCGGCTTCTTCTCAGTTTTTTCCGGGGGGACGGTTTTACTTTGGTCAGCCACTGGTTCGGAAATTTCAATCAATGGCAGATCGACCGTAAAGGTGGAGCCTTTGTTGACTCCCTCGCTGGCCACGGTCAAAGTTCCGCCCAGCAGTTCGATAATGGAGCGCGAAATGGTCAGGCCCAAACCGGTGCCGCCAAAATCACGCGAGGTGCTGCTATCCTGCTGGCTGAAGGCGCGGAAAATCAGCTCCATGCTGTCGGCCCGTATGCCAACGCCGGTATCGATCACCTGCAACCGGATTTTTTTCTTCCTGCCATCCAATCGAGCGGCCGTTAATCGGACCGAGCCTTCCTTCGTAAATTTAATGGCGTTGCCGACCAGATTGATGATCACCTGTTTCAATTTGTAACCATCGGTCTGCGACCGCAGGGAATCCTCCGAACATTCATAAAGCAGATTCACTTGCTTGGCGTCGGCCTGGGGTTGGAGCATTTCCACCACATCGCGCAAAAACGGGATCAGGTCGGTATCTTCATTGATGATGTCCATGCGGCCCGATTCGATTTTGGAAAGATCGAGTATGTCATTGATCAAACTGAGCAGATGCTTGCCGTTTCGATTGATTTTCTCCACCCGGCTCAGTTCGCTCTCACCCAATATGCCCTTGCGGTTTTTCAGCAATATGCCCGAAAACCCGATAATCGAATTGCGCGGCGTGCGTAATTCGTGGCTCATGTTGGCAACGAATTCGCTCTTGTGCTTATGGGCGGCAAGTAATTCCTGATTGGCTTCTTCCAGAAGAATGGACTGTTTTTGCACCGACCGGTAGGTGTCGGCATTGAAGAGGGCGTTGCCGAGCGCCTCAACTTGGTTGGAAAGCACCTGGCGGGTGTTCGAATCGACCCGGCTGATACCCGCCAATATAATAACTCCTAAAAATTTCTTCTGAAATTGTATCGGTATGCCGTAGAAATTTCTGATTTTCGCTTTTGCGAAACCTAGATTGAGGTCGGGCAGAGCCCCCTCGTCGATGTCTTCCAGGGTGATCCATTGCTTGCGGCGCATTATTTCACCAGGCAGCCCCTCCATGGCGTTTGCGTCTGTGCCGGTAAAATTTCTGAGGAAAGACTGGTCCAGGCCCCGCTGGCTGATGGTATGGAATTCACCACTCTGCTTGTTGAAAAGGTAGAAAATGTCCACCTGGCAATTGGAAATCTCGATCACCGAATCGAGGGTCGCATTGGCAATGACATTGATTTCGATCGAGGATATGCGGGACAAAAATTCGCCGAATTTTTTCCGTATCCCCACACTGTCGGAAAGTTCCCTGTTTTGTTCTTCCAGGTCCGCCTGCGATTCCTCCAGCTTTTCCTGCGATTCTTCCAGCTCCTCGATGGTAGCGCCGATTTTGGCCGCCATCAGGTTGGTGGCGTACGAGAGCCGCCCGATATGGTCGCTGCCCTTGACCTTCGATCGAACTCCGTAAACTCCCCGGCCAATGGCATTGGCTACCCTCAAGACCTCCCTCAACCGCTGGTTGGTGCGGTGGAACTGGATCAATATCAATAGCATGGTCGACACAATGAGGGTGCCCACGGCCTGCTGCGGGCTGATAACATCACTCGATTCTATGAGTTCCGGACGGGATACAATTACTAGCAAGAATAGCAATATCCCCATGGGTAAAACCCATAGGGAAATTCGCGGTATCCATGGAACCCCCCCCTTCAAAATCTGCTATCCGCCTATTACTCTTAATATTTCCCCTTTCAGGGCCTCTTCTTCGACAATCGGTTTGCTCACATAACCGTCGAATCCTGAAGCGATGAAACGCCTCTTGTCATCCTTCATGGCATGCGCGGTAAGGGCTATCATGGGAACATGCTGGTAAGTTGCCTCATCCTTTATCTTATTCATCAGAGTGACCCCATCCATTCCCGGCAGGCTGATGTCCAGAATAAATATGTCCGGTTTTTCAATTTCCGGTTTATAGAGATAAGTAAGCAGCTCGACCGCGCTGGAAAACCGTTTAATATCGTATTCATCGCAGAGCATGTCCACCACCAGTTCTGCGTTGTCGGGATTGTCCTCCACCAGGTATATTTTTTTCATTTATCGATTATTTATTGGATTGCACCCAATGGCCGGAACCGCGGGTCGCGCGAAATTTTTGACCGGACTCATTTTGGCAAGCTCATTAACTTAGCAGATGCTCAGTAAATGAAACTCCCCGTAGCAAGCTACGGGGTATCTAAGAAAGAAATTCATGATCACCACAGCATCAATTGTTGCAACTGCTTCTTCGGTTTGCCCTGTTTTCTTACGTAGGCCTCCACACTGGCCCAATCCCCACGCTCCCCTACCGTTCCAACATAATACCCGTCACTCCAAAACTCCCCTCCCCACAGCTTCTCCTTCACCCAAGGTTCGCGCCGAAAGATCTCCCGCGCCGTTATGCTCTTATATTTCTGAACGATTCGCCCGGGTGCTTCTTTCGGATGCGCTCCACACAGCAAATGCACATGGTCTCCATCCATTCCCAGTGCTTCCATCTCTATTTCATAGCGCTCGGCTATCCCAACGCTTGTTTCTTTCAGCACCTCTTGCACCCGCCTTTCCAAGAGCATCTTCCGATACTTCACAGGGAACACCATATGGTAGTGGATCTGCCACACGCAATGGCTCGCGCGCCTCAAATGCTCCCGTTTCTCTTCGCTCATTCATCTCTGTTATAAAGTTACCGCTCCCCGTAGCAAGCTACGGGGTATCTGAAATTAAATGAAAAGACTTTTTATCCATTCCCATGCAATGATCCTTCCGCGCCCCCAGGCGACTCGCCATTCAATCCCCGTCGGATTGGGCAATATATTCGACAAGCAAGCCGCCTACAACGAGTTGCAGAAAATGATAACAGATCAGCGGGAGTAGGAGAATCCCTAAATCGATGGATCCCGCTCCGCCCTCGTTTGCGGTTTGGGCGGCAAATATGGAACCGGCTATGGGCACCCCGGCAGCCAAGGACTTTTGGGAACCGCAAAAAAATGCCGCAATCCGGTCCGGCCGGTTAAGCCGGCATAAGCGGGCCCCAAACCATAAAAACCCTTTCACCAATACCAAAAGGAATAGCGAATAACCCAATACCGTAAGAGCAAAATGCAGGCCTCCCTGTGCCCATACCCCGCTATTGATGGAATCGCAGGAAACCGCGTAAAAAATAAAATAAACGAGTCCCGCATTAAGTTGCATCAACATCATTCTTCGCTTCGCCGCCATGTTTTTCAGGCCCGGCCGCAGGATTTTACCTACCGCCAATGGGACCAGCACAAGCAGGGCGATCTTTAAAAATTGGGGGCCCAGAGGAATCTCTTGCACATCTCCCACCGTTATGAGTAAAGCCGTCAGCAATGGGACTAAAATCACCGCCAGGACATTGGAAAGGACCGTATCGAAAAGGGCCCCTCCCAAATTGCCGCCCGATAAGCCGGTAAATATTATGGCCGTTGTAAAAGTCGAGGGAAGGATGGCCAGGAATAAGAACCCGAGCCGAAGTTGTGGGCCCATTATCAAGACCCCGATCGTGTCCAGGAACATTACCAGCGCCGGTATAAGAACGTAACCAAACGTCTGGATAAAGAGATGCAGCTTCCAGTTCAGAATATCGGCCATCAGATTTTCGGTCGGCAATTGTATTCCCTGCACCAGGAATATCAGCATGACGGCAAGCTGGATCGTCACTTCGGGATGGAGCGTTCCCCCCACCGCTCCGGCTTCCGGAAAAATCACGGCCAGGACCAGTATGACCAAAAAACCTGCCGCAAACACGCGGGTGGATACCTTTTTGTTCATAGCATCGTGGCGTTAACCTTCAATTCCTCAAACCCAACCGTTGCAACAGGGTATCGAGAAGCTCTCGCCCCTCGGCTATTTCCTCAAAACGCAACAATCGCAAAATAACCAAATAGACAACAACCGCCAGCGGGATGATTATGCCTATGACCAGGAGCCCTTCTATTTTTGAGGGCAGCAAGAGCAGCCCGGCCCCTTTATGCAGCATCCAGGTAAATCCACCCATTCCCACCGTGGCCACAATGATTTTCAATAGGGGCAGGTTGCGGAAACGCTTCTTTTGCAAAACCCCTTTGCGCAGGAACAGAAGATTCATCATTAAAATGCTGTGAATAACGATGGCCAGCACATTGGCCAGGGCCAGGCCGGACATTCCTAAAAAACGCATCAAGAACAGGCTGAAACCGATATTCAAAATAAAGTTCAAAAGGGCCAGGCGCATCGGGGTGCGGGTATTTTTTTGGGCGTGAAAGGCCCGCGTGCAATAGGTCGCAATGCCGTAAAATGGAAGACCGCAAGCATAGATGCTGAGAATGGCATTGGCGCTCACAACATCTTCCCGGCCAAAGGCCCCCCAGGCAAAAAATAGCTCCAGGACTGGCTTGCCCACGAGAACCAGGCCAACCGCCGCCGGAATCGTAATGGCCAATATGAGCCGCATGCCTTGGCCGAAGGTTTCCCCAAACTCCTCCTGCCGGCCAGCCGCGGCATGTCTGGACAGGCTGGGAAAAGTGACCGTTGTCACGGCAATGGCAAATACCCCCAGGGGCAGCTCGATGAGCCGGTTGGCCAAATAGAGTAAAGCCACCGCGGTTTCATCCACCCACAGGGCCAACAGGCGGGAAACGGCCACGTTCACCTGGATGACGGCTGCCCCGGCCAATCCAGGCAATAATAGGGACCACAACTCTTTCAGCCGGGACGATCCGTCCAGTGAAAACCTTGGCTTCCATCCTTTTTTTCGCAAAGCAAAACCGGGAACGGCCATTTGCAGCATGCCCCCCCCCAGCACCCCCAGGCAAAGATAGCCAACCAACACAACCGGCGAAAATGCGAACCAGCCCCCAGCAACCAGCAGGGCCGATATAATGGCTAAATTCAACCAGACTTGCGAGAGGGCAACCACCGCAAACCGGTTCAATACATTTAGCCCCGCCCCGATCACCGCGGCCAGACAGACGAATATCATGTAGGGCAGCAGAAGGATTCCGAAACCGGCTCCCATTTGCCAGCGTTCCTCCAATCCGGGTATATAGAAAATAGTCCACAGAAGCAACGATCCGGCAATTACCAGACCCAACAAAACCAGGAAGGTCCTCGACAATACTCGGTTGAGCAGTTCAAAGGCGGCCGGGCGGCGATCCTTTTCCATCTCGTCGGCCAAAATGGGAACCAGGGCGGATGTCAATGCCCCCTCCCCCAGCAATCGCCGAAAAAGGTTGGGCAAGGTGAAGGCGAATATGAAAGCCGAACTGATCGATCCGGCCCCCAAAAAGGCAAAGAGCAGAATATCCCGCAAAAGCCCCAAAATGCGCGACAGCACGGTGGCGATGGCCACGATGGATGTATTTTCCAAAAATTTAGCCATTTTTAAGACCGCATCAGGTCATTCCGGGGGGATCAAAGCGGCCGTCCACCGCCGTCCAGCCCCCATCCACATAAAGGACCGTTGCGGTGATATAACTGGCCGCATCGGATGATAAAAATACGGCCGGGGCGGCAATCTCCTCGGGCCGGGCCCAACGCTTGAAAACGCATTTGGCCGTATAAGCGTCGTTCCAGTCCTTGTTTTTTTTAATCTGTTGAGTCAAAGGCGTGTCCACCACTTCGGGGGCAATCGCATTTACGCGGACCCCGCTGGGACCCAATTCAGCCGCCGCCGTCCGTACCATCTGGACGATTCCCGCCTTGGTGGCCGCGTAAACCCCTTGTCCGGGCTCAACCACCAGCCCCCGGATCGATGAAAATAAAAGGATGCTTCCCCCTCCCTGTGCGCCCATAATGGCCCCCGCCGCCTGCAAGACGTGCAGCCCCCCCTTCAGGTTCAAATCGATGACTTTGTAAAACTCCTCCTCCCTATAGGCGGCCAGCGTTTTTCGAAAATTAACCGTCGGGGTGGATATCACGATGTCGAGTCGGCCATCGGAACCGCAACTCGCTTTTAGGGCCGCTTGGACAGCAACAAAATCGCGCACATCGAGAGCGGCGGCCTCAGCCCTGCCACCCGCGGACTGGATTTCCTGGGCCGTCTTTTGAGCCATCTGCAAGTTAATATCCAGGCAGGTCACCGAGGCGCCCTGGGCAGAACAGGCAATGGCCACGGCTTTACCGATTCCGGAGCCAGCCCCGATAATGGCCGCAGTTTTGTTTTCCAGACTGAATGGGGAAATGTTTTTTTTCATAATCAGGTTGTCCTTCCAGATTTATTTCATGATTCAGCGGAGTTTCGCCAACGCATAATCAAATGAACCAAAAGAAAAACAACTGCGGCCCCGATCAAGCCAATCATGAATGGCCGCAGCAGGCCGAATCCGACGCCGCCGGTCAATAGATGGGAACCCAGCAGGAATAGAATACCACCGCCGATGGCCGTCAGTGCCTCCGGTGTTCCCGCCCGTTGCAAATAAAGTCCCGCTATCACCGGAACAAAAAGACAGACGCTCAAAAGCGAATAAAAGATGCCCAAAGACCCGATGACGGAGGGCAGCGCAATAGCCAGGGCCACACCTAGAACGCCTCCCGCCATCGCCGCCATTCGGGCCGCCTTGAGTAATTGACGGTCGGTTGCCTCCGGGTTGAGAAACCGTCTATAAAGATCCTGGGAAAGCGAGGTCGCCAGCATGAAAAGGATGGCGTCGGCGGAGCTGATTTCGGCCGAGAATATGGCCGCCAAAGCCAGACTGCCTACATAAACCGGCAGGGCCTCCTTCAACAAAGTAGGCAGCGCAAGCTCATGTCCCTCCAGTTCCGGGTAAAGAACTTTTGCCGCCATACCGAAAAAAACCGGCACGAAGGCAAAAAGCAAAAGAACCACTCCCTGGCTGGTTACGGCTATCCGCACCGTCCGCCGGTCCCGTGCCCCATAGATCTTTTGAAGAAGCCCCGGTGATATAATAAAAGCGGGCCCCAACAGGAGCAAGTAAACCCAGCCAGAGCTTCCATGTCCCCAGAAATTCAGGGCCCCGGGATCGGCCACCGATGCCATTAAGCCGCCGAAACCTCCTATCTCAGACAAAATCAGGGGAATGGCCAGGGCGAACCCGACCAGCAGGACGGCCAGTTGAAGAATGTTAATCCAGGCCGAGGCGAGCAACCCACCGGCCGTAAAATAAACCGTCATAACCACTCCACCGGCCAGGCATCCGGCATATTTGGGCAAACCGGCCACCACATGGAGCACCCACGCCAGGGCAATCAACTGGCCAGCCAAAATAGCCAGCGTGCCGACCCAGAGCAGGGCCGCCACGATTCCCCGTACGGTTTTATTGTAGCGGCGCTCCAGATAATCTCCAACCGTGTATAAATTATTTCGCGCCGCCACTTCCCACATTTTCGGTCCCACCCACAAGCCGAGCGCGATGGACCCGATTCCGGCCGATCCGACCCACCACCAGGCGCTCAAGCCATCCCTATAACCGAGACCGGCGGCGCCCACGGTGGAACCGGCCCCTATGTTGGCCGCCAGCATTGTGGAAAAAATCAGGACCGGCCCTAGTTTTCGGCCCGCCACAAAAAAAGTCCCGGAAGATTGCACCATCCGCCCGATGCCCAAACCGAGGAGCGTCAGCAAGGCCGCATAGGCCAACAGGAAAACGAGGTGGATATTCATTCCAGCCCGCTTCTCAATTCGTTGGCCGAAGGTATTCCGGGAAGCCCCTCGGCCTGGCGAATGCTTCGCAAAACCGCCTCCGCCATCACATCGGCAGCCAATGCGCCGAGCACCAGCAGGTTGGTTTTTTTCTCATAACCGCTGGTGCTGAGAGCAAAAATAGTGTCCCCATCGACCGGCGTGTGGGCCGGGTAAATGGTTCGGGCCAATCCGTCATGGGCCATTTGGGCCAGCTTGGTGGCTTCGGCCTGGGTTAGATCGGCATTGGTGGCGATGACACCCAGGGTGGTATTTTCGCCGCGGGCTCCGATTGCCTGAAATCCCGAATGAATCAAATGGCGAACATCGGCCAGGGACTTCCCATCCGGGCCGCGCATTCCAGCCACAACCCGGCCGCTTGCCGGATCAATCACGTCTCCCGCCGCGTTCACAACCACCAGGGCGGCCACCACCAGGCCATCCGGCATGACCAAGGCAAAACTGCCCACCCCGGACTTCATGGGTAAGGGCGGGGCGCCCAGTTTGCCCACCGTGGCCCCGGCTCCAGCCCCCACGCTGCCTTCTTCCACGGGACCTCGAGTGGCGTTTTGGGCCGCCCGGTAGCCGCTGGCGGCATCGGGGCGCGGGGTGCCCTCCCCTATCCCCAGGTCGTATAAAATGGCTGCCGGCACGATCGGCACGGGTCCGGCCCTAGTGGGAAAACCAATCCCTTTTTCTTCCAGATAACGGACCACCCCGCTGGCCGCGTCCAGGCCAAATGCGCTCCCCCCGGCCAGAACGATGGCGTGCACTTTTTGCACCATATTGACCGGATTAAGCAGGTCGGTCTCCCTGGTGCCGGGGGCCCCGCCCCGCACATCCACACCGGCCACGGCACCCCCCTCCACCAGGATAACAGTGCATCCGGTCGAGCGCTCCGACAAGGTGTCGTGCCCCACTTTAACCCCTTCGACGGCGGTCAAACCAAGCGCCGCCTGATTCTCCAACGGGCAGAGGAAACAGCCGGCGGATAAAGTTGTCAGGGCAATGGAACTGATATATTTCATGGTCATATTTATCTTTTCCCGGCGGGTCGGAAAAGGTACACTTATGCGGTCGTTATAAATCCTGTCAACACTGCTCAACCATTGTTCGCCCATGCCTTCATTAGAAGATAGCCTCTTTCGCCGAATCGAAGATATGGAGGATGAAATGGCCCGGTTCGCGTCCGATCTGATAAAGATTCCGACCATAAATCCGCCTGGTGAACACTATCGCCAGTGCGCTGAGTTTATTGGCGCGCGCCTTCAGGAATTCGGGTTTGAGGTGGATTATTTGACAGCCAGCGGCAGGCCCGAGCACTCCGCCGATTTTCCCCGCATCAATGTTGTGGGAACTCGGCCCGGAAGACATAAAAGACCGTCCCTGCATCTCAATGGCCATTTCGATGTGGTGCCTTCGGGGGACGGTTGGACCTTCGACCCATTTCCGGAAAAATCGAAAATGGACGCGTTTACGGTCGTGGCAGCGCCGACATGAAAGCGGGCCTGGCGGCCGCCATTTATACAGCCGAAGCCATCCGGCGCGAGGGCGTTGAGTTGGGCTGAAGTCTTCAAATCAGCGGCACCGTGGACGAGGAAAGCGGGGGATTTGCCGGCCTAGGCTGGCTGGCCGAAAACGGCATTATTTGTTCAAAAAGCACTGATTACGTCATCATTCCCGAACCATTCGGGAAGGATCGCGTATGCCTGGGGCACCGGGGAGTTTACTGGTTCAAGGTAACCGCTCTGGGGAAAATCGCCCACGGCTCAATGCCTTTTCTGGGAAAAAATGCCATTCAAGGCATGGGCCGCCTGCTCGAATCCATGCGCCAAGACCTCCTGCCCGCCCTTCGCCAAAGAAAAACCCGTATGCCGGTTGTGCCCCCCGAGGCGCGAAAACCCACCTTGAATATAAATTCGATTATCGGGGGGCAGAACGATGAGAGCGGACAATCAGCCTGTGTGGCCGACCGCTGCGAAGCCATTTTCGACAGGCGTTTTCTGCCGAAGGAAAACTTCCATGAAGTGCGTCACGAAATTAAGCTACTCCTTGCGGAAATGGAAAAAAGGGAGGCTTCCCTCAAATTCGATTTGCAGGATTTGATGATGGTTCCTCCCGTCAGCGCTCCGCAGGACTGCCAACTGGTCCGGGCTTTGGATCGGGCAGCGGTCAAGGTTTTGGACCAAAAACTGGAAAAGGTGGCCAGTCCCGGCACTTACGACCATAAACACGTATATCTCCGCGGCGGCATCGTCCAATGCGTGGCCTTCGGACCGGGCAAGCTCGAACTGGCTCACCAGCCGGATGAATATTGCTCCATCGCGGATATGGGCGCTTTTTCCAAAATTTTGGCCCTGACCCTATTGGACCTAACGAAATCGACTCCCTGAGCGCCCGCCTGCCGATGCTCTCGCGCATGTAAATCCGGCAAAAGGCAGATTTTTCGCTTTCACCATTGCGGTTACATGGTAAATTTTTATTAATTTCGCTTAATGGGCATTGAGTTTCTTGAGATATTCCCCTATAAGATAAGCTAAAAGGGAGACGCATTTATTTGCCGATCTTGAGTCTCTCAACTCTAATTCTGCAATGGCTCGAAAAATCACTTTCGTAAATTACAAAGGCGGGGTCGGCAAAACCTCCCTTATTGTCAACACAGCAGCCTGTTTGGCCCAAAAAGGCTTTCGGGTTCTTCTCTTTGATTTTGACACCCAGTCCAATGCCAGCATCTGGCTCATGCGCTTGGACCGGTGGAACAAGATAAACGTCAGCGGAACTGGCTCCGTCTATTCCATCTTCAACCCCGGAAATACCCACGTCAAGGACCTCATCATCAAGGATGTTGTGAAAAAGAAAACGGGGGAAGCCCTCCTCCCGGGCCTGGACCTGGTGCCCACCACCTTCAACCTGGTCGATCTGGAAAGCGATTACGAAGGCGACCCCAAAAACCCCCCCTACCTGTTCTTTCATCAACAATTGGCGGAAATCGAATCCGATTACGACTTTATCCTCTTCGACTGTCCGCCCAACATCCTGCGGGCCTCCCAATGCGGTGTTTTCACCAGCAATGAAATCCTCGTGCCAGCCAATCCGGATGCCTTGAGCCTGATCGGCTTTACCCTCCTGGTGGAAAAACTGATGCTTTTCCAGCGCCGTTCGGCCAGTTTTCGAATCAGCGGCATGGGCAACGCGGCCCTGATCAAAGGCATCATTTTTAATTCCATCAAAGCCAATGTCGATATCGAGGTGCCGAAAATGCGGATGCAACTTCGCCTCAACCAATTTCGCAACCAGAAAAGGGTCTCCCCCAAAGCAAAAATTTACCAGACAACGATTCGAGACGCCACCGTTGTGCGAAGAGCCGTAACGCTCGGTTTGCCGGTCAACATGATCGTAAAAACAGCCGATGGCGACAACGTGGTGGGCGACTATACAAGGCTGGCCAGCGAAATTGCGCGCCATGAAGACACCAAGGGATTTTGATTTTCCATAAAAATTATTTAATTAATAAATATTACTGGAAAAACCCTATTTCGTTCTCAAATCGTTAATAGAACATCCGGCAATAACAAGGGAACAGCAAAGATGGACCAATCGGAAAGAAAATACACCGCTGAAGACTGGGAGAGTGTCCGCGCGACATTCCGTTCTTCAATCATGGCTGATGTTAAACTGAGCAGTTTGGCTGAAAACGTGGGCGTCGATAACTGGCCGATTAAAGGGGCCGATGAAAAGCCCACCAAATATATCGGCATGACTTATCATGAAATGTTCATGCTGCCGGAAATCGGCCAGCATCCCGAAAGAATGGACCTGCTCATCGAAATCATTAAGGAAACCATCGCTTTCGACGACCCATTTGGCGACATGGT
>CBDDCJ010000024.1:0-229527 GCA_965226205.1 Opitutales bacterium
TCCCCGTAGCAAGCTACGGGGTATCTGAAATTAAATGAATTGTGGATACATTTCTAGTATATATCATCCAATCGATGCGCCTGTGAATATTATCCAATCTATGCGCCTGTCAAGATTTATTGTGACTTTTTTAAATACATTTTCTGAAGGCGTATTGAGAGGCTGTCCCATAAATATAATGGTTTTATAGTCAATTGGATGACGTTGATAAAAAGAGCCGGAAAGAGCATATTTTTGCTCGATCCGGCCAAAAAAGGGTTCTATAATTGCGTTAGCAATAACAAACCGAGCCCTTTCTATGAAAAATATAGCCATCCAATGCCTCCTGCGTCCAGCTTTAACTATGGTCGACCGTTGCCTCGATTACGATAACTTCCGCGCCATCATTGAGCGAATCGACCGGCTGCTGATCGACTCGGAGGTGGAATCGCAGGCCATCGAGCTGGCCTTGGAGGGGGGCCAGACGAAGGGTCTGAAGGCCCGGCAAAAGTGGGCTAATTTTGCCCGCAAGGCGCTGCGTATGGAAACGCTGCGTTATCTGCTCGGTGGGAATTTCGTTTCGGCATTTGTCGAGGGCTTTGGGCAGCAGTGATTTATTAGCTGACTTTTGTCGTGTCCGCCATATCGACGGCATAAGGGGCATCTCCAAGAGCACCGTTGAACGGGCCTCAAAGGTTTTCAGCGAAGAGCAGTTGAGGGCCTTGCACCGGACTTTGACTGAGGTGATGGGCGATGCCTTTTTGACCCGGCAGGTGGGATTGGACAAGCCGATAGAGACCACCATTTGCCTGATCGACAGCACCTGTTTGGAGGTCAACATTCATTGGCCGACGGACTGGGTGCTGCTCAAGGATGTAGCGGGCACGCTGCTCAAAGCGATCCGGCTGGTCCGCGAGAAGGCCGGTTTGCGCCATCGCATGGCGGTCGAACCGGAGCTATTGGCTCGGCAGATGAATCGGCTGTGCATACAGATGACCCACAGCCGGCGGCGAAAGGACAGTGCGCGCCAGCGCAAGAGTATCTTGAGGCAGATGAAAAGGCTGCTCAAACGGATCGGGGAGCATGCCCGCAGTCACCGGGAATTATTGCAAGCCTGCTGGGAGCAAAGCGATTATAGTGAGAAACAAGTCAATCAAATCCTCGCCCGGATGGAGCGCATGAGCGAGCTGATCCCGGTGGTCATCAAACAAGCGCACGAGTGAATCATTGGCGGCCGACAGGTGAAAAACACGGAGAAAGTTTTGAGTGTTTACGAACCCGATGCGCAGGTGATTGTGCGAGGCAAAGCGGGCCAAGAGGTGGAGTTCGGCAACACCCTGTTTTTAGGAGAAAGCGTCGTAGGATACCTGCTGGACTGGAAACTCTACGGCAGCCGAACCCCAAGCAAAAATGAACAAATGCAAGAGAGTTTGCAAAGACAGAACCGCTTCAACCTGGAAGAACCCATAGCGGCCATGTGCGCGGAACGGGGATTCGCCTCCCAGCGGGCCCGCCGGCAGTTAGCCCAGGAGGGAATCTACGATGCGCTCTGTCCACGCGATCCGAAGCAGTTGAAAAAACGGATGGAGGAACCACTTCAGACTTTTTTTTAAGCCAATCGCATTCTACTTTCAGCTTTCCAATCTCCTGGTAAAGGTGATCTTTTTCCGTCTCGTTGTCCTTGCTGAGAGTCTGCCGCTGGCGCGAAAACAGCTCCGTTGCTCCCTGCAAAAGCTGCTTCTTCCATTGGGTCACCTGGTTGGGATGCACCTCAAAACGACCGGCGATCTCGTTGATGGTATGAGCGCCCCTGATGGCTTCCAGGGCCACTCGGGCTTTAAACTCAGCACTGTATTGTCTTCTCTTTCGTGATTTAATAACATTCATAGGTTAGCGGATTTAGTGGTTCAAGACCACCTTATTCCACTGTCCAGTTTTCCCCGTCCATTTCAAACATCAAAGTAGAACTTAACCCTGACTGCCCTTTATGCGGGGTTGAGGAAATGCATAACCGCACAAGCAATGTCATTTCAACTTGAATCATTAGCCCTACGGGAAATTAAATCCTGAAAGGAGGTAAGCAGTGGATACCAAAGAAAGAATTAAACGTCTCTTTTTCATGGCCCTGTTCGCTTTTGCTTTCAGGGTGGTTGAGTGGATGGTGGTTTTTTTGGCCTTATTCCAGTTCATTTACGAGTGGATTCAGAACCGACCAAATATAACTATCCGCAATATTGGGGAGAGACTGACCTACTTCATGGAGCAGATTATTAAATATCTGACCTATCAATCCGATCAAATCCCGTTTCCGTTTTCAGATTTACCGGAGTGAAAGGATTCCAGTGATCGTAACGATTTGTCAGTGGATTGTGTTATTTGGGATTCTAATGCTCATGGTTATGGGAGTTAGAAAAGTAATAAATAATTGGTGGACGAGCATTAACAAATGAAAGGAATATCAACATGAATTGGGAAAATTTAATGTGGTTAACTATTGCAGCGATTTGCACATCGATTATCGCAATGTTGCCGTCTATTTTCGGGACAAGTCCTGATACAGAGCCAGAATTCTTTTGGGAGAGGAAGCCCTTCCTCAAATGGAGTCATCACGCCGTGATCTGGGTGTTTGGCCTTTGCGCTGCGCCCTTTTCATCAGGGATAAGTATGGCGATGGTTCCTATCGCGTATCTTGCGATTGCTCTGGATAGGGAAAAGCGAAGGGAAAATTGAGCCCAAATCCAACCCTGCCCCCACCCCATCAAAATGGATTATAGGGAATCCTACGGACTTGAATTTTCTGGCAATCAATCAAAAATCAATGAATTATAAAAAAGGAGGAGATAAACATGAATATGAGAATTATTCCCATAGTCCGCTTTTCTTATCAATGTGGTGACAGAACTAAGCTTTTTGAAGAAGTTGACAAAACTTTAGGGAAGATTTTTGACATAGCCTCGGCCAAAGGGACTTACCGCAATTGGCGATTCAACAATAAACCATATGTGTATTTTGAGATTATTTCAAAAAGTTCATTTAAGGATGAAGATGTTGCGAGAGAATGGTTTGAAAGTTGTCGTATCCATCTACGTGAAAGAATGCCTCGGCAGGATAAAGTATTCATCGACAAGAAATTTGATGAATCCAAAAACAACTTTGAGAATTTGAAATTTGGATATACGACAGATTTCTTGGCTGAAGCTTTTGGAGCAATCACAGGTTGAGTTTTGCAATGAAGTGGAAAGAGTTCATTCACAAGATTGCCAGCATCCCACTGGCCTTCTTTAAATTCCTCCAGATCAATCTAGGGATTGAATTTGATAAAAATGCCCCCCTTGCTTCCAGTGCAAGAGAACATTCAGGGAATAAACAAGTCATAAGAAAGTTGTAATTTGAGGGTATTTGCCCCCATTTAGCAGTTTATTCAATCTACTGCCGTTATTTTTTAAAACTCACAACCAATTGATATCCAATAAGAAGCATTGGTGGAGCCGATCGGGATCGAACCGACGACCTCTTGCATGCCATGCAAGCGCTCTTCCAACTGAGCTACGGCCCCAATGATGAATGGAATGGCGGAATTGAAGGAATTTTTTCCCTTCGGGTCAATGTCAAATAATTCCCTCTTGAGGGAAAATCCCGTTCAGGTCTTTAGAGGTTTCCTCATTCATTCATTTACTGAACTGCTCGGCGATTTCCCACTCCAGGGTCGATACGGACGCTCTCCCGGCCTTGTTCCCGGGCATAATCGATAGCCGATTTTCCATCCTTGTCGGCATGTTCGATGTGGGCCCCGTATTCGAGCAGTTTTTTGACCAATTGGGATTCTCCGGCTCTGGCTGCGTATATCAAGGCGGAACGCCCTTTGTTGTCCGCCAAATTGGGGTCCGCGCCGGATTTCAATAGATAAATGATTTTATTAAAATTTGCCTCGCGAACTTGATCGATCAAGGTGGTGGCGCCCAAGGCATCCCTGGCATTGATTTCGGCCCCGCCTTCGAGTAAAATGCGGACATTGACCAGGCTGGCGCCATAGAGGGCCATCATAGGCGGCGTGACGCCTTCGACATCGGCCAGATTGGGATCGACTCTCTCCATCAGGCATTGGCTTATGATGGCGGAATTTCTTCCCCGGATGGCGGCCATCAAGACGGTGTTCCCTCCACTGTCCCTGGCCTTGATATCGGCGCCTTTCTTGACTGCGGCGGCAAAGATTTCCGGGTTTCCCCCACGAGCGGCCGAGTGGGCCACGGTCCAGCCTTTTTCATCCACCGCTCTGGTATTGCCCCTGAAGGTGAGCACAGTTGAAAAAATCTCCGTATTGCCACCTTCAGCCGCGGCCATGAGGACTGTGTTGCCAGATGCATCGGCCGCGTTAAGATTCAAGCCTTTGCTGCGAATGATATCAAATATCCTGTTGTTTCCACCCACCACCGCGGCCATGACCAGAGAGTATCCGGTCGTATCCACCGGGCTTCCGTAACCGGCTTGGGGCCAACACCTTATCAAATATTCTTTGATTTCCTCCCGAGCAGGCAGCCATCAGGGTGGAATAGCCTCTTTACGTGCGCGCCTTGGGATCGGCGCCCTCAAAAATAATGAAATTTACGGCGGTTGCATCTTGTTTTTTTACCGCCAGCCATAAATTTGCGTTTTTGGTAAACTGCTGGGAACCCTCGATGATGGCTTCCAGCGGCGCCCTGTGCAGACCAAGTAGGGAAAATGTCAAAATGACAGCAAGGCAAATGCGATAGGCTTTTTTCGATTGCGCTTTTGGAGGCAAGGCTGTTGGGGCGAAACTCATGGCATTTTGTCGCACATACTACTAACCGGAACTTGCCATGACAACTCCCTTTGCAGTAATTTTGTCAATATGTCTGAGGAACTGAATTGGGGAATTATCGGAACGGGCCGCATAGCCCGTAAATTCGCTGCCGCCGTGGAGGAATCCGCGACGGCCCGGCTGGCCGCGGTGGGCAGCCGCAGGCAGGAAACGGCGGAAGCTTTCGGCCGGGAATTCAACGTGCCCAACCGGCATGGCGATTACCAGGCGCTGATCGATGATTCCTCGGTCGACGCGGTCTATATTGCCACACCCCACCCCTTTCACGCAGTCTGGTCCATCCGCTGCGCGCACGCTGGCAAGCACCAGATTTGTGAAAAACCCTTGGCCATGAATCAGGCCGAGGCCATGGCGGCCATCGAGGCGGCCCGCAGAAACAGGGTCTATCTTTACGAAGCCTTCGCCTACCGCTGCACCGATGTGGCGACCCGCCTGGTCGATTTTATCCGCGACGGAGCCATTGGCGAGGTGCGCAGAATAGAATCGAGTTACAGCTACAAACTGAGCGCAAGCCCGGCCGAACGGCTGGTGGAACCGGAACTGGGCGGGGGAGCCATCCTCGATGTCGGGTGCTACCCGGTCTCCCTGGTTCGGTTGCTGGCTGGAGCCGCCCTGGGGCAAACTTTCGCCGATCCTGTCGATATCAAAGGAATGGCCCGGATGGGGCTAACCGGGATCGATCTGCATGCCCTCGCATTCCTGAAATTTGAAAATGGAATAATGGCAAAAGTTTCCACCGGATTGGATGCCAGCGATAACAGCCCGTTGTTGATATTGGGGGAGAAGGGGAAAATTTCGATGAACTGCCCCTGGCAAAGCGAGGGTAAACTTCTTTTGCAAAGAGAGGGCAAGAATGCGGAGGAAATCGAATTAAAAAGGGACAAAGGTCTATTCGTTTACGAAATCGAGGAAGCGGCCCGGCGCTTGCCGAAGGGGCAATCGCCCGCCATGAGTTGGGCGGATTCCTTGGGAAACATGAAAACTCTGGACCTCTGGCGGCAGGCGGCGGGCCTCTCCTACCCCTGCGAGAAGGCAAACTCCCGACGCTGGCCCATTCATCGCGATTCCCTCCGGCCTTCCCCCAGCCATAACATGAAATATGGCCGCATCGCCGGCCTCGAGAATAAGATTTCCAGCCTCGTCATGGGAACCGATTACTGTCCTGGAGATGCTCATGCGGCCGTAATTTACGATGATTTTATCGAGCGGGGCGGCAACTGTTTCGATACCGCTGAACAATATTCTAACGGGGAAAGAGAAAAAGTTCTGGGCCGCTGGATGAAAAACCGGTCATTGCGGCAGGAGATCGTTATCATGGGCAAGGGAGGACATACGCCCTTCTGCTGGCCGGACATTATTCGGGCCAACATTCCCAAAAGCCTGGAGCGGCTGCAAACGGATTATTTCGATATTTACATGCTCCACCGCGACAATCCCGAAGTGCCCGTGGGCGAGTTTATCGATGTCCTTAACGAACTCCTGAATGCTGGCCGCATCCGGGCTCTGGGCGCATCCAACTGGACCAAAGAGCGCGTGGATGCGGCCAATGCCTACGCGGCCCAAAAGGGTCTCCAGGGTTTTGCCGCAGTGAGCAATAATTTCAGTCTCGCCCGCATGGTCAACCCGGTGTGGACGGCCTGCCTGGCCTCCTCCGAACCGTCTTATAGGCAATGGCATCTGGAAACACAAATGCCCCTCATGTCCTGGAGCAGCCAGGCGCGCGGATTCTTCACGGATCGCTCCGGTCCTCACAAAAAACACGATCAACTGATGGTCAACGCCTGGTACAGCGATGATAATTTTGAAAGAAAAAGACGGGCCGAGGCGCTGGCCAATGAAAAGGGTGTCTTGCCCATCAATATCGCCCTGGCCTACGTCCTCGCGCAGCCCTTTCCCACCTTCGCCCTATTTTGCCCCCACACCCTGGAAGAAATGCGAACCACCGCCGACGGCCTTGACATAGCCCTGGCCAAACGGGAAATCCAATGGCTAAACCTGGAAACGGATACCCAGGTATAAAAGAGCACTCCAAAAACACTTTCTATATAATATCTGCGTTTATCTGTACAATCTGCGGTTTTAGTAGAGTCGGGAGGTGGCGCGGTGGACGTAGGTGAGGCCATAGCTGAGACCGGCCCTTTCGGTTGCCGGTGCCTGAATATCCTTCCGTATCTCCGTTTCCACTCTCTCGCTCATCAAACCGGACGTGCGGTTTGGAGGATGTCGCGTTGCTCGGTACCCGCATCCGGCTTTCGGACAAGGGTATTTTCATGTTTTCGCCCACGGGAGGTTGCCTGTTGTTAACCCCAAACAGACCAGGCCGAGCGTATCATGCAGATATTCATCTGGATACTGTTTCGTGCCCGCTCCTTTGCGCTTGTGTTTCTTGCGCAACCACTGGCGTAGCCGATACCGGCTGTGGCTGTCCACCGCCCGGTAGGCTTTGCTCACCGATCCCAGACAGAAGTAGTGGCCCCAGCCGCGCAATTGACGGTTGATTGCTGTTACCATCTGCCCGGTTTCTCGCCACTGGGTGTTCGCTCGCGTCATTTCACTGATTCGCCGATTGACTCGTTGGACCTTCGTCTTGGACGGTTTTGTGCCTAGGTAGGCTTTGCCCGTTCGAGGCGAATGACAACGCCCTATGGTGTAGCCAAGGAACTCGAAAGATTCCTCGGGTATTCGGCACAACCGCGTCTTCTCTTCGTTGACCGTCAGTTTCACCCGCTTCATAATATGACGCATGGCTTCGAGAGCCTCCTCGCCGGTTCCCCGGCACAGGATGACGAAGTCGTCTGCGTAGTTCACAATATGCGAGTGCAACTGCCCGGCATAACCGAGCGTTTTCCAGCCGAAAATAAAACGGCGCATATACAGGTTGGCCAGAAGCGGCGATATGGGCGCCCCCTGCGGGGTGCCTCGCCGCCACTTGCGGGCCGGGTTGCTCCGGCCCTTTCCCCCTTGGCCGTTTTCCTCGATCGGCATTTCCAACCACTGCTTGAGTAGTTTGAGCATGGCCCCGTCACTGATGCGACGCGACAGGCACTTGAGCAGCTCCGGATGCGGGATGGTGTCGAAGTAACCTTTCAGGTCTGCATCCACTACCTCCCCATAGCCCCCGGTTCCACCACCGATGCACTTCTCGCACCGCATCATGGGCGCTGCGGCTTGGCCGGTAGGCGTATTGCTCCGGCTGCAGGTCTACCTCAAAGATCGGTTCGAGCACCAGCACCGCGGCCATTGGCACCACCCGGTCTTTGATCGTCGGTATACCCAGGGGCCGCTGGCCCCCATCGGGCTTTGGCAGTAGACCCGCCGCACTGCTTCGGGCCGATAACGTTTGGCCCGCAGTTCCTGCGCCAGTTGTTCCAACCATTCCACTTCTCCGGCCCGTTCGATGCTGGCAAAGGTTTCCCCGTCTACCCCGGCTGACCCGCCATTGGCTCGGCACAACCGCCAGGCAAACCGCAGGATATCTTCGCGATACAGCTTGTCATACAGATTGTAGAAGCGGAAGGTCGCTTTTCCCTTCGCTTTGACATGCAATGAATGCGGGAGCTTCCTAACGCTTTGTGGAGTTACTAGACTCATGTCAATCTCTGCGCTTTCTTTCCTTTATTCATCGCCCTTGAACTGAGGCCCCTTGGCTCCGCGGGGATTAGCCGCCTCCTCACTACTACGGGCCTCTCCGCCACCCGGCTCGACCCGCTCCCACTCTCACGAGCTAGCCTGAGTTCGACAGTTGGGGGGGGGGTAAATCGATTATTTTTAGGGTTTTTCGTGCTGTAGGGCGCATGGTTGTCAGGGTTGGGGTGTGAAAATGCGTGTAGTGCAGACCACTCTATTGCCTTTTCGGAGAAGTAGTGCAGGGTCGGTGTTGATGTATTTGCGTCGCCATCGTCGTCGTAAGAAGGGCCAGGATTATGATTA
Organism: Opitutales bacterium; assembly: GCA_965226205.1. GTDB lineage: Bacteria > Verrucomicrobiota > Verrucomicrobiia > Opitutales > UBA2987 > JAJFLU01. The sequence continues at coordinate 8,750 of CBDDCJ010000024.1, forward strand.
CTGGACGCTGGTGGAGTCGGTGCGCACAGCCAAGGGGCCGCGCCAGCGCATCGTGGCCCACATTGGCAAGGAGCCGGGGCTCGATGAGGATGAGCGGTTGGGTTGGGAGCAGATCGGTCGGCTCCTCGATGGCGATGATGAGGCTGCGGGGGCCGAGCAGTTGGATTTATTTGCCGAGGATAAACCGGAGGCTCCGTTGTGGGCGCAGGTGAATCTGGGTCGGATACGGGTGGAGCGGGTGCGTCAATTTGGCAAAGTGTATGTGGCTCTGGCGCTGTGGCGGCGGCTGGGGCTGCATCGTTTCTTCGAGGAGCATTTGCCGCCGGGCCGGGAGTCGGTGGGCTGGGCCCAGGTGGCCTCGATTCTGGCGCTGGGGCGTTTTTGCGAACAGGCCTCGGAGCTGGCTCTGGCCGAGCGCTGGTATGGCTCGACGGCGCTGGAGGATTTGATGGCGGTGGATGTGGATGAGGTCTATGACAACCGTTTGTATCGCGGACTGGATCGTGTCTTGCCCTTGCGCCGGGAACTGTTCAGTCATCTTAAAGGACGCTATGAAAGCTGGTTTGGGACGCGTTTCGAGTTTCTTTTATACGACATAACGAGCACCTATTTTGAGGGCCGGTGCGAGGGCAATGCCCAGGCCCAGCGTGGCTACAGCCGGGACCAGCGGCCGGATTGCAAGCAGGTATGTCTTGGACTGGTGGTGACACCCGAAGGGCTGCCCCTGGCCTATGAGGTTTTCGACGGCAACCGCGCCGATGTGACCACGGTGCAGGAGAGGGTCGAGTTGATGGAATCGCATTACGGGGTGGCCGATCGCATCTGGGTGCTGGACCGCGGCATGGTGAGCGAGGCCAACCTCGAATACCTGCGCGGCAAAGGGGCCCGTTACATCGTGGGCACGCCCAAGAGCCATCTTAAAAACTTTGCCCTCGATCTGCTCGAGCAAGGCGATTTTTGCGAGGTGCGGGCGGGGTGGAGGTCAAACTGGTGAAACATCCCGACTGCCCCCAGATCGAGCAATATGTGCTTTGCCGCAGCCAGGGGCGGGGTCAAAAAGAAGCCGCCATGTTGAGCCAGCAAAAAGAGCGTTTGCGCAAAAAGCTCGACCAGATCGACCTGAGTTTGCGTCGGCGAGGGCAGAAACTCGATCCGGTTGAACGCCGTATCGGCCGCTGGCTGGGCCGCCACACCATGGCCGAAAAATATTCACCGTAGAAGTGCAAATCGACGCCGCCGGACGGGCCTGCGCATTGCAAATCACCGAAGACGAGAGCAAAGCCGATTGGGCCCAACTGGCCCACAGGACCTATCTGCTGCGAACCAACTGCCAGGAGGAAGACCCACAAAAGCTGTGGCGGTGGTATATACAACTGACACAGGCCGAGGCAGCCTTTCGTTGCGCCAAAAGCGACTTGGGGCTGCGGCCGGTCTATCACCACAAAGAAGAGCGTGTGCAAGCGCACATTCTGATCTGTTTTCTGGCTCTGGCGATGTGGCGCGCCCTGGAAAGCTGGCTGCAGGCCAAAGGCCTCGGCACCTGTGCGCGGCAAGTGTTGCACGAACTGGAAAATCTACGCTCAATGGACGTGGTGGCGCCGCTGCGAGGGGGGACGCGAAGCGCGTTTACGGCTGGTAGGCAAACCGGAAAAACTCTGTGCCGACCTCCTCAAGAAAATGGGCCTAAAACTGCCCACCCGCCCCAAAATCATCCAGAATGTAGTGCAGACTAACGGCAAAAATTAATCCCGAATCCGCATAGATAAGCCCTTTAACTTTTTGAACTGTCGAAGATGGGCTAGCCGTTGAGGACTTCCACCCCATCGAACCGGGTTTCCCGTGTTCCTCCAAGACTCCTGCTGCCAACATGCCGTCACCATTACCCCGGCGAACCTGCAGGGCGCTCTCGTCGCTCTCTTCACCTGCAGTAGCAGCCTTCCCCCTGTTTCAACGGGGTCGGCGTTCGCATTACCCTTTTCGAGGCTTGCTCGGTGTTCACTCATATTACGGCCTGCTCGCTCGCTGACCCCCCTTGCGGGGCCTTTTACATCGCAGTACTTGAACGGCTTCGTTACCTCCACCGTCCCTGCCATTGCTACCGGGTGGAACGACAGTTCCCGGGTGGGTTTTATTGGACTCTCCCACTGAAGTCTTGTGGCTTTACACGGCATACTGAAATATCCGGGTAAAGGCAACCCCCGCATAACCGGATAGGGCGCATTCGGGAAAATGGGCTATCGTGGCCCCCTCTTCACTGGCCCTCAGAATCATCCTTTGAATAGATCTTGAATTGCGCCTCACATCTGCACCAACGGCAAATTGGCAGGTTGCGATTTTTAGACTTCCAGGTTCGCCCGTGGGTTTCTGTTTCCCTAACCAGATTGCTACGTCGGCCACGGGGTGTCGTTGCGGACGTAAACGCCGTCCGGTGAAACCTGCAAAAAAGACCTCGACAAGCGGGTGGACAACAGGGGCATCGGAATCGTCGGATTCGAGGCTGCTCTGGGCCGCGTAAGTGATTGCGGAATTGCCGTCCTCAAGCACACGATACCAGGGTTGGTCGCGATCGGGCTGCGTCTGGTTGGACTGGTACCAGCCATCGTCCGCCTGGCAGACCAGGTTGAAATCGACAACGACCCCGCGGTAATGGTAGCGTTTGTGCATAACAAGGTCACCGGGTGAAAACAACCGCGATGGTTCGCTGCCTGCGCTCGGTTTGTAAATGCTGATCATGGTTGTTAACCCATCTTCGACAGTTCAAAAAGTTAAAGGGCTTATCTATGCGGATTCGGGATTAATTTTTGCCGTTAGTCTGCACTACATTCTGGATGATTCTTGGGCGGGTGGGCAGTTTTAGGCCCATTTTCTTGAGGAGGTCGGCACAGAGTTTTTCCGGTTTGCCTACCAGCCGTAAACGCGCTTCGCGTCCCCCTCGCAGCGGCGCCACCACGTCCATTGAGCGTAGATTTTCCAGTTCGTGCAACACTTGCCGCGCACAGGTGCCGAGGCCTTTGGCCTGCAGCCAGCTTTCCAGGGCGCGCCACATCGCCAGAGCCAGAAAACAGATCAGAATGTGCGCTTGCACACGCTTTTCTTTGTGGTGATAGACCCGGCCGCAGCCCCAAGTCGCTTTTGGCGCCAACGAAAGGCTGCCTCGGCCTGTGTCAGTTGTATATACCACCGCCACAGCTTTTGTGGGTCTTCCTCCTGGCAGTTGGGTTCGCAGCAGATAGGTCCCGTGGGCCAGTTGGGCCCAATCGGCTTTGCTCTCGTCTTCGGTGATTTGCAATGCGCAGGCCCGTCCGGCGGCGTCGATTTGCACTTCTACGGTGAATATTTTTTCGGCCATGGTGTGGCGGCCCAGCCAGCGGCCGATACGGCGTTCAACCGGATCGAGTTTCTGCCCTCGCCGACGCAAACTCAGGTCGATCTGGTCGAGCTTTTTGCGCAAACGCTCCTTTTGCTTGCTCAGCATGGCGGCTTCTTTTTGACCCCGTCCCTGGCTGCGGCAAAGCACATATTGCTCGATCTGGGGGCAGTCGGGATGTTTCAACAGTTTGACCTCCACCCCCCGCCCGCACCTCGCAAAAATCGCCTTGCTCGAGTAGATCGAGGGCAAAGTTTTTGAGATGGCTCTTGGGCGTGCCCACGATGTAACGGGCCCCTTTGCCGCGCAGGTATTCGAGGTTGGCCTCGCTCACCATGCCGCGGTCCAGCACCCAGATGCGATCGGCCACCCCGTAATGCGATTCCATCAACTCGACCCTCTCCTGCACAGTGGTCACATCGGCGCGGTTGCCGTCGAAAATCTCGTAGGGCCAGGGGCAGCCCTTCGGGGGTCACCACCAGTCCAAGACATACCTGCTTGCAATCCGGCCGCTGGTCCCGGCTGTAGCCGCGCTGGGCCTGGGCATTGCCCTCGCACCGGCCCTCAAAATAGGTGCTCGTTATGTCGTATAAAAGAAACTCGAAACGCGTCCCAAACCAGCTTTCATAGCGTCCTTTAAGATGACTGAACAGTTCCCGGCGCAAGGGCAAGACACGATCCAGTCCGCGATACAAACGGTTGTCATAAACCTCATCCACATCCACCGCCATCAAATCCTCCAGCGCCGTCGAGCCATACCAGCGCTCGGCCAGAGCCAGCTCCGAGGCCTGTTCGCAAAAACGCCCCAGCGCCAGAATCGAGGCCACCTGGGCCCAGCCCACCGACTCCCGGCCCGGCGGCAAATGCTCCTCGAAGAAACGATGCAGCCCCAGCCGCCGCCACAGCGCCAGAGCCACATACACTTTGCCAAATTGACGCACCCGCTCCACCCGTATCCGACCCAGATTCACCTGCGCCCACAACGGAGCCTCCGGTTTATCCTCGGCAAATAAATCCAACTGCTCGGCCCCCGCAGCCTCATCATCGCCATCGAGGAGCCGACCGATCTGCTCCCAACCCAACCGCTCATCCTCATCGAGCCCCGGCTCCTTGCCAATGTGGGCCACGATGCGCTGGCGCGGCCCCTTGGCTGTGCGCACCGACTCCACCAGCGTCCAGTAATCATAATCCTGGCCCTTCTTACGACGACGGTTGCGACGCAAATACATCAACACCGACCCTGCACTACTTCTCCGAAAAGGCAATAGAGTGGTCTGCACTACACGGCATATTCACACCCCAACCCTGACAACCATGCGCCCTACAGCACGAAAAACCCTAAAAATAATCGATTTACCCCCCCCCCCAACTGTCGAACTCAGGTTAAAAGATCATCATTCCAACCGCCATTACGGATGTCCATATATTGACTTGTGCTGGCGATGGTATATTCATTGCCCATCATACCGCAGAGCCAAAAATTGATCAGGTCGGGGATGAAAAGCAATTTGGCCGCTCGCCCCAGTTCCGATTTGGGAGACTCTTTTTCGGCCATTAACTGAAAAAGGGTGTTGAAAGGGAGAAACTGGATCCCGGTAGCCGCATAAATTTCCTTTTTGGGCACGATCTGAAAGACCCGTTCCATAACGCCCGTGGTCCGTTCGTCCCGATAAGCCACCGGCGCGCCCAGCAAGGCGCCCGCCTCATCGATCAGTGCGTAGTCCACTCCCCATGCATCGACTCCCAGGCTGTGGATTTTTGCCCCATAACGATTGCCGGCCTTTTTCAAACCAGCGCAGACGCCCTCGAACAGGCTCTCGATATCCCACCGCAAATGACCGGAATCCCGTCGGGCCACATTGGGAAAGCGATGCACCTCTTCCAGCCGGAGGCGATCCTCCCCATAAAGTCCCGCCACCACACGGCCGCTCTCGGCCCCCAAGTCAACGGCAAGATAACAAGTATCCTCTCCGCCCATGCTTCCTCCATTACTCACCAACAGGTAAAACCTCCATCAATGACGAGATCGTGTCCAGTGATGTAGTTGGCTGCCGGGGAGGCCAGAAAGACCACTGCTCCGCAAATTTCTTCGACTTTGGCCATACGCCCCATAGGTGTGTCGCGATTCCAGAGGTCGTGATATTCTTTCACCTTCATGGTCATATCAGTTCCCGTATAACCGGGACTGATGGAATTTATGTTGATGCTACGGGATGCCCATTCGGCGGCTAAAGATTTTGTCAACTGGATCACTCCGGCCTTGGCAGAATTATAAGCGCACTGGCACTGGGGACGATTCACGATCTGCCCCGACATCGAGGCAGTGTTGATAATTCTCCCTCCCCGGCCTCCTTCAAGCATCATCCTTCCAGCCGCCCGAGCGCAGTAAAAAACAGCATTAAGATCGACATTGATGACATCCAGCCACTGTTGGTCGGTCATCTCCTCCGCCTCGGCATTAATACAAATGCCCGCGTTATTGAAAGCAATGTCAAGCTTGCCGAACCTTTCCACGACTTCAGCGACCATAGCGTTCACACTAGCGGAATCCGTTACATCACACTCAATGAAATGCGATCTACGGCCCAGCGCATCAATCTGCTTGGCCGTTTTTTCGGCGGTTTCTCCATCCAAATCCACCGCCGCGACATCCGCCCCCGCCTCGGCCAGGGCGAGAGCGCAAGCTTTTCCGATGCCACGGCCCGCGCCCGTAACTAAAGCCGACTTATTGTCCAGTTTGAAGCTATCCAGAATTGTTGGCATATTGGCAACATTGGTTCAGTTTTCATCAGATTACAAGTTCCGTGATGAACTACGTTAGAAAACTCCTCGAGTCATAATTGATGCCTGTCGGGATTGGCTCTGGCGCAATCCGAAACTTGACGCCCGGAATGGATTGGCGCACTTTTGGCAACGGACTTTGCAGGCCGTTGAGAGAATATCCGTTGCCCTGTGGTTGATTTAGGTGCATTATTTTAAAAAAACGGACGTTTCGATAAATACGTTTTATGAAAAAATTAACCCGGCGAAAATTCGTCAAGACAACGGCTGCGGCCGCCGCCGGCGTTTATATCTTGCCGCGATTCAGCATAGGGCAGGAAGGTCCAACGCCAGCCAGCAGGCTGAATATCACTTTCATCGGGGCCGGAGGGCGCGCAATAGAAAACCGGCAAGGTCTGGCCGACGAAAATATTGTTGCCTTTTGCGATGTTGACGCCACCCGCCTCAACGAGGCCCTGGAGGAAAATCCTGAGGCCAAAGGTTTCAAGGATTTTCGGGTCATGCTGGACAAAATGGAAAGCCAGATCGACGCCGTGGTGGTGTCAACCCCCGACCACACGCATTTTACCGCCGCCATGGAGGCGATGCGGCGGGGCAAGCATGTTTTTATGGAAAAACCGTTGGCCCATAACATCTGGCAATGCCGAACGCTCAAAAAAGCGGCCCGTCATTATAAGGTCATAACGGCTTTGGGAAATCAAGGGCATGTTCCCGAAGGCATTCGTCTGGTTAAAGAGTGGGTCGATGCCGGCGTATTGGGCGATGTTACGGAAGTTCTGGCCTGGTTCAATGGTCCATCGTTCGGAGAAGGGAAATATTTTCAAAAACCTGACAGTTATCCCCCGGCTGAGGAAGAGATTCCCGAAGGCCTGGACTGGGATCTCTGGCTTGGCCCGGCCCAGTGGCGCCCCTACAGCCATTTTTATCAACCCAGATACTGGCGTGGCTGGTACGATTTCGGATGCGGCGAAATCGGCGACTGGGCCTGCCATACCTTGGACGCTCCTTTCTGGTCGCTCGACCTGGGAATGCCGACGGAAGTCAAAGCAACGAGGCGTTCGCGCTCCAAGGAAGGATTTGTCCCTGACCGTTCCGTCATTCGCTATAAGTTCCCGGCTCGGGGCGACAAGCCGCCGGTTACCCTGAAATGGTATGAGGGTGGCCTCAAGCCACGCCTTCGATCCAAATGGGGAATGAAAAAACTGCCCGGGTCCGGCATGATCATGGTGGGAGACAAACTATCCCTCATGACCGGGGGGCGACCCAACAGCCCCAAACTGCTGCCGGAAAAAGTCTGGGAGGAATTCCGTAAAAATCCGCCATCCGAGACAATTCCGCGCATCAAAGGATCCCACTGGAAAGAATGGGCCCAAGCAGTCAAAGGCGAAGGCCCGATGCCTTTGTCCACATTTGATTATGGAGCCGAATTGACGGAAATGGCATTGGTCGGTGTGCTGGCCCAACGCTTCAATAGTCTCATCGAATACGACGCCCAAAACATGAGGGTAACTAACCATCCCGAATTTGATGCCTATCTAAAGGAACCCGTTCGCCAGGGATGGGAATATGGTGAGGAATTGTGGAAAACTTAGCCGTTGCCGGATAAATATACTCAGTTATGATAATAGGGAAATCCGTCGCTCAACTTGAAATATAATGTCATTTTCGAATCGCCCTAATATCGTTCTTATCATAAGCGACCAGCAAAGAGCCGACACCATGCCGGGGTTGGCTCTAGGTTCCGGCCGGGGCGCGGGTTTTACTCCGCATCTCGACTGGCTGGCCGGTCGCGGCACGGTTTTCCGCCGCGCTTATTGCGCCACCCCGATGTGTTCACCGGCCAGGGCCTCTCTGCTTTCCGGGCTCTACCCTCACAGCCACGGCATGGTAGCCAACCATCAGGAACGGCCCGTTTCCCGCCAGATGCGGCTCTCACCCACCATAAAGATTCTGGCCGATTACCTCAAACCAGCTGACTACGCTTGCGCCTACGCGGGGAAATGGCACCTCGGCACGGGCAGCGACCGCCGTGGTTTCGACTCCTTGGCGGCTCGCTCCGGAGTTCACGATACCAACCGGGAAAAGGACAATGAAATTCTTCAATTTACGAGGAAAACGGGCATCGGCATCGGAGGGAAATTAAACGGTCTGGACAGTGATTCTAACCGTTACAAGGCGAAAACTAAGGTGGGCGCTTCCCTGCTCCCGCTGGCTTTTCACCCATCCTTCCGGAATGCCTGTGCGGCGGCCGGTTTTGTGCGTTCGAGGCAAAAGCGGAAAAACCCCTTCTGTCTTGTTTATTCCTGCCACGAACCGCATCCGCCGTTTATTTCACCACGCCCGTACGATTCCATTATAAACCCTGCCGAAATTAAGCTTCCAGAAAATCCTGTGGATGCTTCAGCCGGGCGTCTGATGGCGAAACGGTCGATGGACTGGCAGCTTAAATCGACCGCCCGCTTCCATGAAGACGAGTTCCTGTCCATCCGGGCCGCCTATCTGGGAGCGGTCGCCTATGTGGATCATCTTGTGGGCATAATTCTGGAGGCGCTCATCGATACGGATCAATTTGAAGATACGCTGTTCATTTTTACCTCCGATCATGGAGAGATGCTGGGTAATCACGGCATGATTTTCAAGGGCTCAGTTTTATTTGAGGAATTGATGAGCATACCACTGCTCGTCCATCCGCTCGGGAAATGGGAGAAAGCCGGCGTCTGCCATTCCCTCGTCTCTCATGTCGATTTGCTTCCCACCATCCTCCATTGGTGCGGCCTGGAAGCGCCTTCCACTCTGCCTGGAAAGGATTTCAGGCCCCTGCTCGAAGAAAAGGCCAAAGAGGTGAACAAGGGAATCGCTTTTCAATATTATGCCTCCAATTGAGGCGAGCGGCCGGTGCCGCTGCGCGGTTGGCTGACTGATCACTGGAAATACGTCGAGGATACGGAGGGGGCGGCAGAGCTTTACAACCTGGAAAACGACCCACGGGAAATGACCAACCTTATCTCCAACCCCGGCTACGCCAGCACCGAGTCTGGATTGAGAAATGAACTCAGGTCCTGGCAGTCGGCCACCGGCGATCCCTGGCCCCATTATCCCATGCCTGAAAAATTTGTGAAGATGCCGCCGGGCGGCCCCTGGGTCTCAGATTCGGCTTGAAACCATCTGCTTTGTAAAAATGAATGGATCTATAATACGAAATCTAATTAGAGGCTGTCCCAAAAATATAAAGATTTTGTAGTCAACTGGATGACGTTTATAAAAATAGCCGGAAAGAGCATTTTTTTGCTCGCTCCGGCTAAAAAAGGGTTCTATAATTGCGTTAGCGAAAATCAATATAGCCCTTTCTATGAAAAATATAGCCATCCAATGCCTCCTGCGTCCAGCTTTAACTGTGGTCGACCGTTGCCTCGATTACGATAACTTTCGCGCCACCATCGAGCGTATCGACCGGCTGCTGATCGATTCGGAGGTGGAATCGCAGGGCGTTGATCTGGCCTTGGAAAGAGGCCAGCCAATGAGTGTAAAGGCCCGGCAAAAGCGGGCTAATTTTGCCCTCAAGGCGTTGCGTATGGAAACGCTGCGTTATCTGCTCGGTGGGATTTCGTTTCGGCATTTGTCGAGGGCTCTGGGCAGCAGCGATCTGTTGGCTGACTTTTGTCGTGTCCGCCATATCGACGGCATAAGGGGCATCTCCAAGAGCACCCTGGAACGGGCCTCGAAGTTTTTCAGCGAAGAGCAGTTGAGGGCCTTGCACCGGACCTTGACTGAGGTTGTGGGCGATGCCGATCTGGCCCGGCAGGTGGTGGGATTGGACAAGCCGATAGACACCACCATTTGCCTGATCGACGGCACCTGTTTGGAGGTCAACATTCATTGGCCGACGGACTGGGTGCTGCTCAAGGATGTAGCGGGCACGCTGCTCAAAGCGATCCGGCTGATCCGTGAGAAGGCCGGTTTGCGCCATCGCATGCCGATCGAACCGGAGCCCTTGGCTCGGCAGATGAATCGGCTGTGCATACAGATGACCCACAGCCGGCGGCGAAAGGACAGCGCGCGGCAACGCAAGGGTATCTTGAGGCAGATGAAAAAGCTGCTCAAACGGATCGGGGAGCATGCCCGCAGTCACCGGGAATTATTGCAAGCCTGCTGGGAGCAAAGCGATTACAGCGAAAAACAGGTCCAACAGATCCTTACCCGGATGGAGCGCATGAGCGAGCTAATCCCGGTGGTCATCAAGCAAGCGCACGAGCGAATCATTGGCGGCCGCCAGGTGAAAAACGCAGAGAAAGTTTTGAGTGTTTACGAACCCGATGCGCAGGTGATTGTGCGAGGCAAAGCGGGCCAAGAGGTTGAGTTTGGCAACACCCTGTTTTTGGGTGAAAGCGTTGAAGGATACCTGCTGGACTGGAAACTCTACGGCAGCCGGACGCCAAGCGAAAATGAACAAATGCAAGAGAGTTTGCAAAGACAGAACCGCTTCAACCTAGCCGAACCCATAGCGGCCATGTGCGCGGACCGGGGATTCGCCTCCCAGCGGGCCCGCCGGCAGTTAGCCCAGGAGGGCATCTACGATGCGCTCTGTCCACGCGATCCGAAGCAGTTGAAAAAACGGATGGAGGAACCACACTTCAGGCAATTGCAAAAGCGCCGGGCCAGCACCGAAGGGCGGATCGGGGTATTGAAGAATCGCTGGCAGGCCGGGCGATTGCGCAGCAAAGGCTTTGCCAACCGCTCGATCAGCGTAGCCTGGTCGGTCCTCTCGCACAATCTATGGAAAGTGGCCAAGATGCTGGCCCAGCAAGATGAACTAAAAACCAAAGCGGCGGCCTAAATAAAGAGCGGAAAAGCAAGGACAATACTTTTTCACAGGCCTACTGTCGGCCCATACAAAGAAAACCAGGCAAACGGACCCCAAACCCAGAATCCTAACGTTATAGGAGAGCAAAGTCACCCCCTCCCAAAAGAAAATACCACTAAAATGAACACTCTTCAAAATCCCCTCGCAAAAATCACCCTTTTGGGACAGCCTCTAATTAATAATAATAATAAAGTTATCTCCGCCAGAAGCATTTGCTGAAGCACAGTGCCAATTGTGGCCCGATCACTGGCAGTGGACATCGATTTTTTCCGACGCAAAAAACTGGCGAAAATCTCTGAGCCCGGATTTACCCATTAAGAAGTGGGGTAACCTTGTATCCGCTCAACGAACGCGCAATGCATGTGCTACCTTTTATCAGTGAGCATGAAATGGTCTGTTTATCAATAAATCCGGCTCGTTGGCACATGTGCAAATGTCGGCGGCCACACGGATGAACTGATTGGTCAGGGTGCTAACGAAGCTGCGTTTGTTCAAGGTGCTGAAACGAAAGTCAAGGTCTTCAATGTTTTAGGTCTCGCGGAAACAGGCGGCCTTGACGGAAAGCAAATTTGTAAGCATTTCACCCAGCTTGTGGATGCTCGGAGGGAGCGAAACTTAAAGGAGGTCAAAAACCTCAATTCCAGGGAGTAGAGCGCATCGATATCTGGACTTTCATCGGTCAAATTGCCCATATAAACCAGAAGAACCACAAAACTACGAACTCTCTGCTATAGGAATGTTGTATATTTAGGAGAAATTGCGAACTTTAATAATTCACAAATAATTGATAAACAGAATTTACAAAAATGGTCGGGGCGACTGGATTTGAACCAGCGACCTCTGCGTCCCGAACGCAGCACTCTACCAGACTGAGCTACGCCCCGTATCTCTTTGATAATAAGTAAAATAGTTGACTATAAAAGTATGATAAAAAAACTATAATAATTGAATCACTTTCAAGGTCCGGGGATTTCAAAACCTCAGCGTCTCAATCGCCTGCCGGGTGGATGGTCGAATTTATAAATAAAGCTTCTCGGCTTGGCAACGCAAGCCCAAAAGGTGCGTGCGGCACTGTTTTGATTGATTTCCCGGAGGGAGGAAAAGTGTATGGTTGTGCCCAAATCAAGGGAAACCGTTGACCGTTGACAGTGGATGAAATCCCTGACACAAGCCTTGCTTTTACTGCAAACTGGAACTCTGGCACAACTCAATAAATGGAAGATTGAAGCTGATTATGACAACAATTATAGATATTCGGGGCAGGGAGATTATGGATTCTCGCGGCAATCCGACGGTGGAAGTGGATGTGGAACTGGAGAGCGGGGCCATTGGCCGGGCGGCCGTCCCGTCGGGCGCCAGCACAGGTCAAAATGAAGCCCTCGAATTACGCGACGGCAGCCTGCCGGCCAATCAAGTTCCCGGGGGAGACAAGGCCAAAAAGCGCTACGGCGGCAAAGGAGTTCTCAAGGCAGTGGAAAACGTCAACGCGATCATTGCGCCGGCTTTGATTGGTCAGGATGCCGTGGAACAGGTTGCGATCGATGGCATTATGCTCAAACTGGATGGCTCCTCCAACAAAAAGAACCTGGGCGCCAATGCCATTTTGGGGGTCTCTCTGGCGGTGTCAAAAGCTGCCGCCATGACAGTGGACCTGCCTCTTTACCGCTATCTGGGGGGAGTCAACGCCAAGGTCCTGCCCGTTCCCATGATGAATATTCTCAACGGCGGAGCCCACTCCGACGCCCCCATAGATATTCAGGAGTTTATGATCATGCCCATCGGGGCGGATAGTTTTCACCAAGCCCTCCGCATGGGAGCGGAGGTTTTTCACACCTTGAAAGGAGTTCTCCAGGATAAAGGGCTCTCCACCGCGGTGGGAGACGAGGGCGGGTTTGCCCCAGACCTGGAAAGCAATGAGGCCGCTCTGGAAACCATTGCAGCCGCCATTAAAAAAGCCGGTTACAAAATCGGCAAGGACATCGCTATCGCGCTCGACCCCGCAGCCTCCGAGTTTTACGACGCCAAAACCAAAAAGTATGTTTTCGCCAAGTCGGACGGCTCCAGGCGCAGCGCTGGGCAAATGATCGATTTTTACCAGGATCTCCTCTCGAAGTTCCCGATTGTTTCCATTGAAGACGGGCTGGATGAAGGCGATTGGGATGGTTGGAAAAAAATGACCGATTCCCTCGGCGGCCAGACTCAACTCGTGGGGGACGATTTGTTCGTCACCAATGTCAAATTTTTGCGTAAGGGAATCGAGATGGGGGTGGCCAACTCCATTCTTATCAAAGTCAATCAGATCGGCTCGCTGACGGAGACCCTGGACGCGATTGAGACGGCCAAGGAAGCCGGTTATAGCATTGTCATCTCTCACCGCTCGGGAGAGACCGAAGATACCACCATTGCGGATATCGCGGTGGCCACCAATGCGGGGCAAATCAAAACGGGCTCCCTTTGCCGGACCGACCGGGTGGCCAAATACAATCAGCTTTTACGCATCGAGGAAGAGTTGGGAAATCGTGCCGTTTACGGCGGGAAATTGCTTTAATTTAAAAATTAAAGCTACTCACTTCTGTCCGTCTTTAATCATACGGGTCCATTCCAATCGTGCCTTAATCATATAAGCCTTCGGATTCTTTTTCCACATATCGAGGATTTCCTGGTTTTTCATGACGTAGAGCTTTCCATCCTCGATAAAAAAAGCTTTTGGATCGCAGGTAACGGCCAAGGCGCAATAACCGCCGAAGGTGGGCGCATACTTTTCAGGGTGCTTTTTGAACAGGCGCAGGTTGGATTTCGAATGAAACCTCCATACCGCCCCATGCCATTCAATCCTGTTGGCGGGACTGCCTTTGATGGCTCTGCCACTCAGAAAATAAGCCACCGTGTCATAGCCGCTTAACGCAATATTTTCCTGGGATACGCTGATGGGGCGAAACCCCACCAACAATGGGCTGAAAAGGGTCAACGTCAGTAGCAAATAGAAGTTAAGCGCCCATCGGGACTTGCATCTGGTGATTTGAAATTTCATGGGGAATGGTGAGTTTCGACCGATCTATTAAATACTCAATTCGTCGCGCGAATACCAGAATCCTTACAAATATAGAGGCCCGGATTATCCATCTAATCCCGAAATACATTTAAAATTCCAGGATTAGAGCGATGTTATTAATTTTAAGTGGACAATTCGTGCAGTTTAAATTTTAAGATTGGCCCAACAATGGATAAAGCAACAGGAAAACTCGTCTCCAGGACGGGTCTGATCATCGATTTGGTTTTGGCCGCGATTTGGTTTGTCTTTTTCGCCTACATTTTGCGCCCCTATGTTCCGGACCCATCCGAAACCATTCAGTTAGTCATCGCCATCGTTACCTCCTCCTGCCTGACGGGCGTTTTCTGGCTCGCCCTTTCCATGTTCAGGGTGGTCCGGGTGGACCAGAAGCAACGGGCCAACGACTGATGAATTTAGGCCTCGGCCGTCGAATTCATGGTCCTTCTGTATAGGTAATAGACCACGGCCAGGGTGAACAATATCCCTGTATAAGCCGCTCCCGGAAGTTCCCTCGGCATGCGGTCCTGAAAATAAACCGCCGCCCCGGCAATCAGAACCCCCATCAGGGCCTCTCCCGTGATCAGTCCCGAGGCCAGCAAAAGCCCTGAATTGGCCCGCATCTGCCGTAATTCAGGAGTAAGCGGTTTCGATTTGCGCTGCACCAGAAGAGCCAGCAACCCCCCCGCAAAAATGGGCACGGACAATCCCAAAGGTAAATAAATACCCACTGCCACAGCCAATACCGGAAACCGGAAGGAGGAACCGCGCCGCGCCTGCACCACATCCAGTATGATGCAAACCACGGCCAGGCCGAATCCCATGAAAATGAATTTCCAATTGATGCCGGCCCCGAAAATGCCCGTGGCCAGGTCCCGCATCAACCCCGCCTGCGGTGCCGATAAAGCCACCGCGCCCTCCCGGATGGGCCGGCCGATTCCCTGCCCGGCGTCCAGTATCTGCAATATAAAGGGGATCACCACGGCTGCCGAGGCAACTCCGACAACCTGAAAAACCTGCTGTTTCCAAGGGGTTGCGCCGACTATATGGCCGCATTTGAGGTCCTGCATATTGTCCCCCGCAATGGCCGCCGCGGAACAGATCAACCCCGCCATATAGATAACCGCTATCGGTCCCAGCGTGGCGGCGAGTCCCGTGTTTCCCATCAACTGCAACAGGATGAGCGCGGAAATCACCACCGTGGCAATGGTAACCCCGGAAATCGGGTTATTGGAACTTCCCACCAGTCCAGACATGTAACCGGCAACCGAACTGAATACAAACCCGAACACCAGCATGAGCGCCGTCATGATGACCGATATCATCAATTTGTCGGGATATTCCCCAAAAACATTGTAAAATATTGCGAAAACCGGAACTACGCTCAACAGCACGACCCAGCCCACGTAATTGATGGGGGTATCGAAATCCGTCCTGACCAGTTCCGCGCCTCGCCCCGAGGAAACCGCCCGGTAGGCCGAGAGGCTCGATTTCATGCCTTGCATAATAGGTTTACCAAGGGCGATCAAAGACCACAGACCGCCCACCATCATGGCCCCTACCCCGATGCGGCGGCAATTTTGCCAGGATTCCCCGGCCAGGTTGTTCCAGTCGTCCGTGGTCAATTGCGCCCAGGGCGTGGACGGGTCGATCCCCACCGCCACCATCAAGGTGTGCCCATTGAAGAGCCAATTGAGGGGAACCCCGATGATCGTGCCGATGACGCCACCCGCAAAGACCAGCATGGCGATATTGAAACCCACGATATAGCCCACCCCGATGAGGGCCGGACTGAGGGTGATGTTGCCCGTAAAAAGATACTTCCCCTTCAGCCAGGCGGCGGTGGCGGCCACATTTCCTGCCAGTAGGCCGAAACCGGATTCAAGGAGTTTAAAAGCCCCCCCGATGGCGGTCGCCTGAATCAACATGCGAAACCCGGCTGCCGAGGCCGAACCGCCCCCCGAGTGACCACGGGTATGCTCGATACCGCCGGTTTTCAAAACCTCCGCCGTGGCCACGCCCTCCGGAAATTTCAAACGCGCCTCAATGATGAGAGCCTTTCGCAATGGGATGGTGAACGCCACTCCCAGAATTCCACCCACGATGGCGATGGCCACGATGGGCCCGTATCGATACGTTTCCCAGGCCCCCATCATGACCAGCGCCGGGATCGTAAAAATCATTCCCGCGACGAGGGATTCCCCCGCCGATGCCGAAGTCTGCACCAAATTGTTCTCCAGGATATTGGTGCGCCGGCAGCACCGCAGGACGCCCATCGAAACCGCCGCCGCGGGTATCGACGCAGATACCGTCAAACCCACCAGCAAACCGATATAGGCATTGGCCGCGGCCAGCGTCATGGATAGGATCGCGCCCAGTATAAGTCCTTTAATGGTGATCTCCGCCAGCCGCGTATCCGCATCTACCAAAGGAGGCGGCAGAGCGTTGCTAATGAAATTTTTTTCGTTCTCTTGAGACATGGTATCAGGTTCTTAACTTAATTAAATCAGAGGGCGCCAGGAGGTTTTGAAGATTCGGGAATTTGCGGTTAAAAAGGCTTCAACACGGCGAAATAAATGAGGGGAAGAAAAATGAGCAAGCTGGATTCATTAAAAATCCGGTAGAATACGCCGGGTCTGATTTTACCCCGCTGGAAATCCCTCATTAATACATAGCACAGCCAATGGTAAATCATGAGCAAACCGACAAAAACCAGCTTGGCATGGAGCCACCCGCCCGTGATGCCATAACCCAGCCACAGCCACAACCCGAACCCCAAAGCGAGCATCGAGATGATCGACATGAATCGAAAAAGCCGGAACTCCATGATGATCAGCCGCCGCACATCCTGGTCCTCCCTTAGCGCCTCGGCATGATGCACGAAAATCCTCGGCAAATAAAAAATGCCCGCCATCCAACTGGTAAAAAACAAAATGTGAAATGCTTTAACCCACAACATGATTCCTTACTCCCTATCCGCTAAATTACATTAAGTTACGATTCGTTTCGCTTCGTTTATTTAATATAAAATGTTTCAAAATGCTGCCCGCGCCCTTCCACGGCCCACCTCCCAGTGAATGGCGTTGGGGCAAAGTTGGCAGGCATTGCCCCCCAGGGCAAGTCCGCTAATCCCCTCATAGGCGGCAATAAAGCAAATAGCCTTCCGCGATGTGAGGGCATCCATGTGATCCATGGTTGAGTAAAAAATTAAATTTCAAATTCATCGTATTACATTTCCATAAGTAGTATTCGAGTGAGCAGTTTGGTAAATCCGGTCAAGGGCAACATCATATCAGAAAATCAATAAAAAGTCAATGGATACGTTGGCTGCGTTTGATGCGTTTGATTAAACCCCATTGTTTCATAAATATTGAGTAAAAACCTTCTGAATGCGGCATAAACAACCATAATAACGCTCTATCAATCCATTTTTGTATCTTCACTTTTTGTGAAGTTCAGCAATATACCTTTCTTGCACGTTAGTCCCTTTGTTTATGCGGATCACAGTCTTGAATCTGATTGAATTTATGAAACAATGGGGTAAACATCAAAAAAAACCCAAAAAAAATCCAATTTCTCCCCAAAAACACCCTCCCAACAGATAAAAAACCACCAATCACCGATAATATACCCCAAAATACCATAAAACCGCAAATCGCGCAGATAATAAAAAAGCATATTTACCACTACTTCAAAATTATCTGTGTTCATCAGCGTAATCTGTGGTAAAAATATTCCTCATCCAGTATCCAGCATCTAGCATCCAGTATCTAGTATCCAGTATCTAGTATCCAGCATCCGTGTTAATCTGTGTAATCCGTGGTTAAAAAATCCCCCCCTTCCTCAACCACATTTGCGTTCATTCGCGGTTAAAAATCCAGTATCCGTGTAATCCGTGGTAAAAAATTGGACACGCCGTATATTTAAACGAGTTACGGAAATTTCGATTGACAAAGCAAAAATTGTAGATACATTAGATATACATGGAAGTTAAGGTTAGCAAATGGGGCAATAGTCTTGCCGTCAGAATACCCAGCGGGATCGCTCGATCCGCCAAACTAAAAGAGGGTTCCGGCCTGGAAATTGCCGGCACCGGCGGATGCATCATCTTAAAGCCGTTAAAGAAAACGGTATATGATCTCAACGAGCTTTTATCGCGGGTTACGGAAGAAAACATCCACCAGGAGATCGAAAGCGGCGGGCCCATTGGGAGGGAAGAATGGTAGCTAAAAAACCCTACGTGCCCAAACGCGGAGATATTATATGGCTCGATTTCAACCCACAACGGGGCCACGAGCAGTCAGGACGGCGTCCCGCCATCACAATATCGCCATTGGCCTATAATAAGCGCATTGGCCTGGGATTATTCTGTCCCATCACATCCCGCATAAAAGACTATCCATTTGAGGTTCCCATCAACGGTTCAGAAATCAAAGGCGTAATACTAGCCGACCAAGTGAAAAGCTTCGATTGGAGAAAACGAAAAATTAAATTCATCGAAAAAGCCCCAAAAAATGCCACCGCGGATACATTAAAAAAAATAAATTCACTAATACAATAACAACGATCAACCCAAACCATCGCGTCGACTCAACATCAATAGGTGCCGCACTGAGTCAAGCATAACGTTATATAAATATGCCCTTGACGCCTTCGGATGCCCTTCGGAGCGCCATTCAACAAATTATCTGTGTTCATCTGTGTAATCTGTGGTTGAGTAATGGACATATCCAAATGCACAATCACCATTAGAAAAATGAAATATGCCATTGTAATAGAAAAGGGCGAGACCTCGTGGGGCGCCTATGTCCCGGATTTACCCGGTTGCGTCGCCGTGGGAGAGACTCGGGAAGAAGCGGTGCATCTCATCCAGGAAGCGATCGAATTTCATCTGCAAGGTATGCGCGAGGACGGCGAATCGATTCCATTGCCACACTCCGAAACGGGCTACGTCGAAATCCAGACCGCATAATCCGGGTCTCCGGTCAATACCCAAGTGCGGTTACCAAAAGCAAGAAATTCGCGCCGGTAACGCATAATGTTAGATGAAATTCAAACAGAACTATGAATAATGCTAAAGCAAAGATTGTTATTACTGGCGGTTCTGGATTCTTGGGAATTAACTTGGCTCATGTATTATTGAAATCTAATTATGAAGTCTGTTTAATTTCCAGATATTCACTGTGAAATGGACGGGGAAAACTGGACAGTGGAATAAGGTGGTCTTGAACCACTAAATCCGCTAACCTATGAATGTTATTAAATCACGAAAGAGAAGACAATACAGTGCTGAGTTTAAAGCCCGAGTGGCCCTGGAAGCCATCAGGGGCGCTCATACCATCAACGAGATCGCCGGTCGTTTTGAGGTGCATCCCAACCAGGTGACCCAATGGAAGAAGCAGCTTTTGCAGGGAGCAACGGAGCTGTTTTCGCGCCAGCGGCAGACTCTCAGCAAGGACAACGAGACGGAAAAAGATCACCTTTACCAGGAGATTGAAAAGCTGAAAGTAGAATGCGATTGGCTAAAAAAAAAGTCTGAACAACTCGGTTGGTGAGAGGCGCAAGATGGTGCAACCACTTCAAGGAAAAAATCAGTATCGGCAGGCAATGTCAGTTGCTGGGGCTGGCCCGCGGCAGCTATTACTATCGGGCCCGTGCCCAGTGCGAGCAGAACGTTCTCTACATGCATCGCATGGATGAGCTCTACACCCAATATCCGTTTTTTGGTTCTCGCCGGATGACCCAGTGGCTGCGTCGAGAGGGCCATGCAGTGGGACGAGGCCGCATCCAGCGGCTCATGCGCCAAATGGGCCTGGAGGCTATTTATCCGCGTCGAAACTTGAGCCAGGGGCACCGGCAGCACCGCATTTTCCCTTATCTGCTGCGGGGTTTGGCGGTCGAGCGGCCCGACCAGGTATGGTGCAGCGACATCACTTACCTGCGGCTGAGCCGAGGATTCCTTTTCTTGACCGTGGTGTTGGACTGGTTCAGCCGCTACGTGTTGAGCTGGCAGCTTTCCAACACCCTGGAGAGCCGCTTCTGTGTGCTCGCCCTGGAGGAAGCTCTGAGGCGGGCCCAACCTCAAATCTTCAACACCGATCAAGGCAGCCAGTTTACCGGCAGCGAGTTCACCTCGGTGCTGGGGCAAGCCGGGGTGCGCATCAGCATGGACGGGCGTGGCCGCTACCTGGACAACATATTTGTTGAACGCTTTTGGAGAACCCTCAAGTATGAAGACATTTACCTGCGCGAATACGCCACGGCAAAGGAAGCCAGCGAAGGGATAGCCCGCTACCTGGACTTCTACAACCACCTGCGCCCCCACCAAGCCCTGGGCTACCGGACCCCGGCCGAAGTCCATGCAATCGGAGCAAAACCAACCTCCCCGCCAATACAGCTTGCGGGCACCTGCGTGCCCGTCTTTGGCTAAGGACAAAATATATTTTTAAAAAATAATATGAACACGATTTCCACCTTAATCCCACGTCAAAATTGTCCAAACAACCCCGTCCACTTCAAACTCTCACTGCGAATCCGGCCATTCTCTTTATATCCATCATCCTGCTCGCTTCCTTTTTTGTTTTTCTCCTCACCCTATCCCCGGCAGCATTTCTTTACCCCATCGATAAACTCACGGCGGCGGCATTCACATTTTTTGCCACTTTGACCGGATTGGACGTGGTGCTTCACGATGTGACAATGTGGGTTACTTTTCAGGGAGTCGTGAAAAATATAGGCATCGGCTACGGTTGCGATGGTGTTTTGGCTTACCTCATTTTGGTCAGCGCCATAGTGCCCTTTCCCTGTTCCTGGCGGGCTAAGCTGATCGGCTTGTCAGGAGGCCTGTTGTTCGTATTTGTCATCAACCAGATACGGATAGCCGGGTTGGTGGTGGCATTGTTTATCGTAAAGGATTATAATGACTTCTCTTTTTACCACACGGTGGTTGGGCAAATATTTGCCATCGTGATGGTGTTCATATTCTGGAATTTCTGGGCCGGGCGAACTGTAAAAGGAAGGGCAGCGACCGGAAAGGCGTGAATTTCAGAAAATCTATCATTGGCTAAAACACGGCAAATCAATGGCGGAACGGGCCACCCCCGCCGAATCTGAATTTCAAGCGAAATATAAATTATGGAAGCATCGCCTGAAAAATCAGACATATTCGAACTCATTCAAAAGCTGCCCTCTGCCAAGGCGCTTTTTTTGGGGATTGCCCGCCTATTGCTTACGATGATATTGTGTATTGTCGTATGGCGGCATGGGGGGCTGGAAAAACCAGTGGGCATGATGGTGCAAAACACTTCCCAGTGGGTTGCCGACCAGATGATCGATCCGGTGGAAATCATTTCCCTGCAACCATCGCCGAAAAATCCGAAAATCCGTGTCCGCACCAAAAGCATGGCCACCGTAACGATCCATGCCTCCAGGCAATCGCATCAGAATTTCGCCCTCCTGCTACCGGTTATCCTGCTGTCGGCCTTTACCCTCAAACGTTTCGCGACAACTCTACCGCAAATGATTGTCGGCATCTTGTTTATGGGCGTTTTTGCGGTCATTCTCAATGTCACGCAATCCTATATTCTATTCAACTCTTACCTGGAGCATGGCACAGGGACTTTGAACATTATGAAGGAGCGTCTAGTCCTGCTGCCCGTCAATTATATCATCCTGCCTGCGGTGGCTTTATATTTATCCGGTTTGACCGTCAGCGGCTGCGTCCGGTTATTCACGGCAAAACCGAAAAAGGCATCTGCGGCGATTCCCCCGAAAAAGAAAAAAGTCCGGCAGGCGGCTCAATCCAAGGCGGGCCGCAACGAGCTCTGCCCCTGCGGCAGCGGCAAGAAGTTCAAAAGATGCTGTGGAAAAGCCGCTGGCTAGAATTTACCTCAATTTTGTCAATTGGTGGGTAAATCTGGAGGCACGCTGAAGAGGTTGCCGTTGTCAAGCCTCTGGAAAAAGCGGCGGCCCGGCCGGTTGTCGCCAAAGGTGAAGACCCATCCGGCATTTTCGCCTCCGAATATAAATATCCAGCGGTAGGTGTTTTGATTGAGAAATATCCAGTTTGCGAGTCCGAGATCGAATATGAAAATTACATCCACCGTGCTGCCGTCAAAAACAAACTGCCATTCGTGTTCGTCGTGAAAAATCCAGGGCCAGAAATCGACGTTGTAATTGAGATACCAGGGCGAGCTTTTCCAGCCGGGGAAACCCGGAATATCCGTACCGCCGAAAATATCCGGCTGCGAGGTGGAAACGTTTTTATCGTAAAAGGTGTGATAGTTGTTTCCCAGGTCTGTAAAATAGTCGAAGCTTATCCCCTGGACGTCGCTCCAGTTGATTCCCGATGAGGGCACGATGTTGGTCGTATTTCCTGAAAGGTCGAATGTTTCATAAATAGTAAAATTATCCGTGTCCTGGATGTTTATTGATAGATTTTGGATGAAATCCGAAGAAGTGGCATCCTGGTTTTGAATATCCTTGAGAGCTATATCGATACTCGCGATGGTATTGTCGCCATTTAAATTAACGGTTGGCACGACAATCAAGTATTGATCCAATATAGACGCAAAATCCACCTCTTTGCTGACGACCTTCATACCCGAAACATTCGCTGTATAAGTTCCCGACAAGCCGGAACTATCGGTTGGGAGGGGGCGGATTGGGTGCTATAGTTGCCGAAACCCTCACCTTGACCGGGTCCAAAAAAATCGGCTGCCACGGCGCCATTGAAGGGCGACCCGGCGGGTGCTCCAAAAGTAACCAAACTTTGATCAGGAAAATTTGCGGCATCGTCCTGTAATCCGTAGGACAGGTTGTATTGCTGATTGGACAAGGGGAAAATATTTATAGTTACCTGGTTGTTGGCAATCTCATTGAACGAGCCGGAGTCCTGGAAAAAGCCGATTTGCAAAATTTTTCGGCTGGTGTCTCCGACCTCCAGGCAGGTACCGGCTCCGTACATGGCAAAAGCATTGTCTCCTCCCATACCCCCTCCGATATTAGCCGTATCGACGACCTTGAGAAATTCGATGCATATTTCATAGCCCCCGGTGTCCGACAGCATTCCCGCAGCAATGGGGAAGGAAGTGACAGTGCCGTTCAGATCGAAAGGTTCGGTTTCAATCACGGGATCTCCCCCCTGAGCGCTAATCTCTTCTACTAGGACAAAAATAAGGTCGTTTGTCCCTCCGTTTTGAAAAGGGACCCACTCAAGGGTAATGCCCCCGCTCAATGAACCGCTCTGCAAAGCATTGAAGCTCGCCTCGGTGAGGCTGGGGACATTGGGGTAGGCATCGCCGGTTAGAGTTAACATTCCGGAAACCGGCCCACTGGTGGCACCCATAAAATTTATTGTGTAAGTGCCGTTGGGGGCCTCTAAATCCAAAGTGGCCTTATCAGGGACGTCAGTTTCAGTATTCCACCCGTCTTCCTCAAATTCCAATTCAATCGGGCTGAGGCCCGGAGGAGTGAGAGTGGGCACCGGATTGGCCAATATCGACCCTGGAGAGTTTTCGCCTATAAATGCAAAGGCGCTGTAGGGATCAAATTCCTCCAGAACCGCCCCGGCAGCGGAATCCTGGGAATAAAATATTTCTTTACCAATGGCGATCAATTCAGCGTCCTGAGCCATCGAATTGGCCTGACCGGCAATAATTAGAAAGAAGGATGAGACCCAGATAGCGGCCCAGTTTTTTGTGAAAATATCGTTAGATTTCATATTGATTAAAATTAAAATTGGGCAATTAGTTGAAATGCGCAAAGCGTGTCAAAATAAAAAAATTCAGTTTCCATATACTGTCCCATATTCCGATCTTTGGCAAATCCGTTTTTTAATGAATGTCTCATCGGCGGTTTCTTAATTTTTTGTCTGGCCGGTGGGTGTTAGAGAGATCAATTCGCTGAGGGAATTAAAATGGTCTTCCAGATGGGACGTGTCTTTCAAATCGCCCACCACTTGGTTGAATAGATCGCGCTTGGCCGCCTTGAGTTCCTCCATCCTCTCCTCGATGGTGCCTTCCGTGATCATTCTGTAAACAAAGACCGGTTTTTCCTGGCCGATGCGGTGGACCCGGTCGATGGCCTGCTCTTCCACCGCCGGATTCCACCAGGGATCGAGCAGGAAAACATAATCGGCCGCATGCAGGGTAATTCCAGTACCCCCGGCCCGCAAACTGATCAGGATGATGCCTGCCCCTTTAGTGGTTTGGAATTCGCTCACTGGTCTGCCTCGGTCAATCGTTTTTCCGGTCAACATATAGACGGGGATTTCGGGTAAATTAATATCGAGGGTCTCCTTGACGCGTTTGAGCAATGACACAAATTGGCTGAAGATGACTACTTTGTGATCGCTGCTGACCGCCTCAGCCACCTTGGTTTGAAGAAAATTGAGTTTCCCGCTTTGAGAAAGCCCGGCCGAAAGCCAGGGCAGCAAGCCGGGATCGCAGCAAGTTTGCCGCAAACGAGTCAGGAGTGTGAACAGGTTCATGGTTTGCCGGCGTTTTATCTGGGTAAAATCATTCCCCAGGGTGTTTAGGCCCTCCTCCACCAAGCGGGAATACTCCTGCTCCTGCAAGCCGCTGAGTGGGCAAACCAAACGAATTTCCACTTTTGGCGGAAGTTCGCGGGCCACGTCCTTTTTTGTGCGGCGCAGGACGAAGGGGGTGATTTGTCTGTTTAATCTCTTTAAAAAATCGGCCCCGTCCCGATCGAGCCCATCAACGAAGCTCCGGCGTTCGCCCAGTAATCCGGGCATGAGGTAGCGAAACAAGGTCCAAAGGTCGAGATGCCGATTTTCCAGCGGAGTGCCGGTTAAAATGATGCGGTGGCGCGCTGCGATGCCCATGCAGGCCAGGGACACTTTGGCGTCTGGATTCTTGATCAACTGGGCTTCATCGAGAACCGCATAGCCAAAATCGGTTTGCGCAAGGAGATTTTTCTGGCGGCGAAGTTGGGTATAGCTGGTCAGCCAGATGACGGGTTCAGGGAAATTGATAAAATTGTGGCCACTCCTTAAAATTTCCACTCTCAACTGGGGAAAATAGCGGGCCAACTCGTTTTTCCATACCGGCACCACACTGGCCGGGCATACCACCAGGTGCCGTTTTCCGGGCAAGGGGCGGCAAGCGATCAAAGCGGCCACCTGCAAGGTTTTCCCCAGCCCCATTTCATCGGCCAGCAAGGCGTGGCAGTCTTTATCGCAGAGATTGGCCAGCCAGCGCACCCCCCGGCGTTGATAAGGGCGCAGGATATCGGGCAAGCCATTGACTGATGTTGCGGGCCGGAGAACGGAATCGCGCCATTTTTTGAGCATGGCAGACATTTTTACCGGCAGGCTGTCTTGCCCGAATAGTGAAAAAAGCATGTAGGTGGGCAGGCCGCTATTTTGCTGTCGAAGCTGCAGGGCGCGCCAGTCTTCAAGGATGGGGGCCTGAGCGCGATCCACCCGAACCATTCCGTAACCCGGTAAAAAAACAACGTTTCCCCGCCGGTCAAGCAGTTTTTCGGCCAGTGAATGATCTACGATGCGCTTACCCAGTTTAAGTATCCAGCGAAGGGAAAAGACACCGTTTTTTGCGTCTGCCGCCGCTTCAACCTTAACGGTCTGCACACCCTTGAGGAGGAGTTCGGCCGAGTTGTCCATTTCTACCCTGAAGCGGACTTTCCACGAGGGCAGTTTCGTTATTAAAAACGAGCTTATGCGGATGGGATCGCGCAATAAAAACCGGCCTTGGCGGGAACTGTATTCAAACCCGCACTGGTGAGCCAATCCGGTCAGCCGAATGAGCTTCTCCCTCTCTCCCGGAATCAGGTTGCCGCCACGGCGTTTGTGCCGGGAAAGGGCCTGGATAGATTTTTCTCCGGGGTTTTGCCACTGAGCCTCGAAGACCAGACCTTGCTCAGACGACCTGAATTTGACCATCATATCCCGGACATCACCGGCATCAGATTCCAAAAGCCGTTCAGGAGTTGGTTCCTCAGTGTCAGAATCCGGCTCTTGACAGGGAACGGGGGGAATTTCGTCCCCCAGCAATTCCTCGATTTCGTAAAGACCAGCGGCTGCCAGGCAATGGCCAAAATGCCGGTCTTTGGTGGAGGAGCGCACGGCGGGATGCCCGTTTTCCCATTCTATGGTGGAGTATAAACCCAGTTTTCCCCGGCCACAATGGATGATGACATCGACGGGACTCAGTTCCAGTTCACGAACTTCCCCCTCCCGGTAGAGTTTCCGGGCGGAGCTTAAAACCTGAGCGCTGAAATGATGTTCCCAAGCGGAAGAAAGCCACTCAAACCAAGCTTCGAGCGCCTTCTGGGTATATATTCTTCTGGGTGTCCGGTAGGTTTTTGATGGCACAGCGATCGATCCTCAAAAAAAAAGAAGTTAATTTACAGATATTGCCCAAGCCGGACAAGGTATATTTGCTATCCTGCATGGAAAAATTATAACCGAAAATCCCCTGGATAGAGCCACATCCTGCAAAGAGCGGGTTAAAAAAATATTAAATGGCGATTTTGAGGTGGCCTTTCCTCACAACCCCTCTAGGTTCCGTTTGTACTTTCGAAAAACGGTAAAATTGAAGTGGACGGGGTTGTTTGGACAATTTTGACGTGGGATTAAGGTGGAAATCGTGTTCATATTATTTTTTAAAAATATATTTTGTCCTTAGCCAAAGACGGGCACGCAGGTGCCCGCAAGCTGTATTGGCGGGGAGGTTGGTTTTGCTCCGATTGCATGGACTTCGGCCGGGGTCCGGTAGCCCAGGGCTTGGTGGGGGCGCAGGTGATTGTAGAAGTCCAGGTAGCGGGCTATCCCTTCGCTGACTTCCTTTGCCGTGGCGTATTCGCGCAGGTAAATGTCTTCATACTTGAGGGTTCTCCAAAAGCGTTCAACAAATATGTTGTCCAGGTAGCGGCCACGCCCGTCCATGCTGATGCGCACCCCGGCTTGCCCCAGCACCGAGGTGAACTCGCTGCCGGTAAACTGGCTGCCTTGATCGGTGTTGAAGATTTGAGGTTGGGCCCGCCTCAGAGCTTCCTCCAGGGCGAGCACACAGAAGCGGCTCTCCAGGGTGTTGGAAAGCTGCCAGCTCAACACGTAGCGGCTGAACCAGTCCAACACCACGGTCAAGAAAAGGAATCCTCGGCTCAGCCGCAGGTAAGTGATGTCGCTGCACCATACCTGGTCGGGCCGCTCGACCGCCAAACCCCGCAGCAGATAAGGGAAAATGCGGTGCTGCCGGTGCCCCTGGCTCAAGTTTCGACGCGGATAAATAGCCTCCAGGCCCATTTGGCGCATGAGCCGCTGGATGCGGCCTCGTCCCACTGCATGGCCCTCTCGACGCAGCCACTGGGTCATCCGGCGAGAACCAAAAAACGGATATTGGGTGTAGAGCTCATCCATGCGATGCATGTAGAGAACGTTCTGCTCGCACTGGGCACGGGCCCGATAGTAATAGCTGCCGCGGGCCAGCCCCAGCAACTGACATTGCCTGCCGGTACTGATTTTTCCTTGAAGTGGTTGCACCATCTTGCGCCTCTCACCAACCGAGTTGTTCAGACTTTTTTTTTAGCCAATCGCATTCTACTTTCAGCTTTCCAATCTCCTGGTAAAGGTGATCTTTTTCCGTCTCGTTGTCCTTGCTGAGAGTCTGCCGCTGGCGCGAAAACAGCTCCGTTGCTCCCTGCAAAAGCTGCTTCTTCCATTGGGTCACCTGGTTGGGATGCACCTCAAAACGACCGGCGATCTCGTTGATGGTATGAGCGCCCCTGATGGCTTCCAGGGCCACTCGGGCTTTAAACTCAGCACTGTATTGTCTTCTCTTTCGTGATTTAATAACATTCATAGGTTAGCGGATTTAGTGGTTCAAGACCACCTTATTCCACTGTCCAGTTTTCCCCGTCCATTTCAAATATATTAAAACCCCGAGCACCGCCCCCGCAAATGCCACCTTCTTCTGCCAATCAAAAGCCGGAATTAATCGTTTACGAATTTACATTGGATAATGGGGATGTTCATAGTTTTGAGGTAAATGTTTACAGGGAAAGCCCACGCCCGCGCCATGATGATGATGATGATAGAGAGGAGTGGACACGGCTCGGTTATCATCAGTGCTCGAACTGTCCTTTGAGTAAGGATGAGCACAAATATTGCCCGGTGGCGTTGGACATAGAGGAGGTGGCCGCACGCTTCAAAGATATTTTATCCTATGAGCAGGCCCAGGTGCGGGTATTATCCAAGGAGAGGGAATACTTAAAAAAGTGCGATATTCAAACGGGACTTAAATCGCTGTTGGGACTTATTATGGCATCCAGCCGCTGCCCCACCCTTTCGCAGTTCAAGCCCATGGCCATCTACCACCTGCCCTTCGCCAGTATCGATGAGACCATCTACCGGGTAAGCGACGCCTATTTGCGGAAACAGTATTTTCTTAATAAGGAGGGTATAAAACCGGACTTGAAATTGCTTGGATTGTGGAAATTTTACAGGGAATTGCAGTTGGTCAACAAGGATTTCATGCGCCGCATCCGGGCCGCATCCCAAAGCGACGCCAATTTGAATGCCATAAATATCCTCCTTTCACTCTCTTCTGTGGTGGCCCTGACCCTGGATGATAGGCTGGAGGAAATAAAACCTCTATTTTTTGAAGGGCAGAGCGACTTGAATATCAATGATTGACAAAGCTCTAAAATCAAAAAACCACTTTTTTTTGACTCGCCACCCCAAAAACTAGTCGTTAAGCATGTTTTCGTATATATTATATTGTAATTCGGTTAAATTCTCCAATCGCTTATCATGAAAGTATTTTTTTGGGGCACTCGAGGTTCCCTACCTGCTTCCGTCTGGGCAAGTGATTGCCGGGAAAAGGTATTCAAAACCCTTGAGGCTGCACGCGGTCTGGATCTTCCCGACAGCGAAGCCATCAATAATTTTATAGATGCCAAGCTGCCATTTGCAGTGTCGGGAACCTATGGCACCAACACCTCTTGCATCGAAATTTGCCATGACCTGCCCTCGGACGAATATCTCCTGTGCGATGCCGGATCGGGCATTCGGAATTTCGCCCACCAGCATATGGTAAGCGGTAAAGGAAATACTCCGGCCACTTTCCACATTCTGATGACTCACCTGCACTGGGACCATATCTGCGGGTTTCCTTTTTTCGTGCCCGCCTATATCCCCGGAAATCGAGTTATTTTTCATGGTTATCACGAGGAGATTCCTGCTGCCATAAAACACCAAATGAATACGCCGTGTTTTCCCGTTCCATTTAAATTCATGGGCGCCGATATCGAATTCGACATTATGCCCCCTTGCCAGCCCCTTAATCTATGTGGGTACGACATTATAAGCCTGGAGCAAAATCATCCCGGCAAATCTTACGGTTTCCGTTTTACGAAAGATAACAAAAGCATCGTTTACTCGACCGATTCCGAGCACAAAGAGGACGCTTACGACGAGGATTATCGATTTTTAAAGTTTTTCCATGAGGCCGATCTGGTTATTTTCGACGCCCAGTATTCCCTTGCCGAAGCCACTTTTACCAAGGCCGATTGGGGGCACTCGAGCAATGTGCTGGGGGTCGAACTGGCGGCCCGTTCCAAAGTCAAGCACCTGTGCATGTTCCACAACGAACCGACTGCCACCGATGTGGCGCTGGATAATTTTCTCTTCAACACCAGGATGTACAGTGAAATTTATCATACTGAGCATCAAAAGGCCGCCGGCGTCGCCAGGTATCCGCAGA
The DNA here is from genome assembly GCA_965226205.1 of Opitutales bacterium. Taxonomy (GTDB): domain Bacteria; phylum Verrucomicrobiota; class Verrucomicrobiia; order Opitutales; family UBA2987; genus JAJFLU01. The sequence continues at coordinate 38,554 of CBDDCJ010000024.1, forward strand.
AAGTAAGCCTCGCCTATGACGGACTGGTAATTGAGGTGTAGGGGAATATGAGATATTTTTTAGTTTTTGGATTAAATTGTGAATAGCCGGGTGCAACTAACAGAAAGAAAGTGTAGAACTTGTGGGTGAGGCAGAGCGAAAGAGGGGGTTTCCAAAACTCATATCAAAAGAAGCTGTCAACCAGATGCCCCTGATTCGCTACAAGGGAGAAATCCGTCTGGTTGATAATGAAAAAGCCCTTGAAAAAGCTGTCCAATCCCTTGAGCGCGAAAAAGTTCTCGGCTTTGACACTGAGACACGGCCCACATTCCGTCGCGGTCAATCCTATCCCCTGGCCTTGCTACAGCTTGCCGGAACCAAGATGGTTTATCTTTTCCAGCTAAATTTCCTGGATTCCCTGAAACCTTTGAATGCCCTCCTTTCCGATCCCGGAATCATCAAGGCGGGGGTAGCCATTCACGATGACATCCGGAAACTACGCGAAATCACCGAGTTCATCCCGGCCGGGTTTCTCGAATTAAGTTCTATTTCCCAAAAACTGGACATTGTTAATACTGGTTTGCGCAGTCTATCCGCCATATTCCTGAACAGACGCGTTTCCAAGGGAGCCCAGGTAACGAACTGGAACCGGCGGCAACTGACCCATGCGCAAATCAATTACGCCGCCACCGACGCGTGGGTGAGCCTAAAGCTACACCAACGATTCGAGGAGCTCAAGTTATTGGACAACAATGAATGATGCTGAATGCTGGATTCAAGGAGTTGGATTTACGTTGGCGGGAAGTAATTGAACAGGGGGAATAGTTTTTCAAACTCGGTGGGCAGCGGTGACTCGATTTGCACCGGCCGGTAGTTGCACGGGTGTATAAACGATACCCGGACGCAATGCAGCAGCAAACGGTCGATTTGAAGTTTTTCCCTGAAAATGCGGTTCTGGCAGGCCTCGCCGTGTTCCGCATCGCCCACCACGGGATGCGCAAAATGGTTCAAATGACGCCGTATTTGATGCCGGCAACCGCTCACCGGCTCCACTTCCAGCAAAGAATAGCGGGCCGTCTGGTAGGGGCCCACGGCGCAGGGCAGTTCCATCTTGGCCAAAGGCCGATAATGAGTCATGGCAAGTTGCTTTTCGCCGCCCGGCTCCCGCTTTAAGGGATCGTCCAGAGTGCCTGGCGCTTCCACCCAGCCCCTGACAACCGTTATATAGGTTTTGTGGATTTTATGGTCACCAAAAAGTTCACTCAGCCCTCCGGCGGTTTCTTTATCGAGAGCGAAAAGTAGCACCCCGGAGGTTTTGCGATCCAGCCTGTGCACGGGGTAAACCCATTGGCCAAGCTGGTCACGCAGATTATTCATGCAAGTCCGCCGATCGGCTGCCATACTTGTTTTGTGAACGATTAACCCGCTCGGCTTATCGATCGCAACCATATAGCAATCATCATAGAGGAGGGTCAAAGGTTCACTCATGGCAGGTAGATTGTTGCATTTTTTAGAAACTCCCCCTGTGAAGCAAGAAAATGCGGGCCGGTGTGTGCCGGCTGAGTAAGTTGCATCACCAACGAAAACTGTCCGGTATCCTTTTCACAATGGGACAGACTAATCGGGTAATCCACAAGCAATCTCAACTAGCCTATTGACAGCGGCTGACGAGGAGCTAATTTCTGGCTTTTTCATATTCAAACCGGACGGATATCGGGGGCACTTAACGCATTGCTATGATTACATGGATTCAAAGAGTTTTTCAAAAACATAACAAATGGCTATTCTCTCTCTTGCTAATTGTCATAATCGTGGCATTTGTGCTGACCATTACCCCGGCAGGAAGCGGTTTGTCCCGCGGGGAGGGAAAGATGCGCCAGGACGATTTTTTCGGAGTCAATATGGCCTCCGAAACGGAAGTCCGCTCTCTCGTTCTGGATGCTCAAGTCAGCACTTGGTTCAATACCGGAAACCAGGTAACCCAGTTTAACTATTTGCTCGATCTGGCTTTAAATCGAACAGCTCTGCTGGCTCTGGCCAACGAAATTGGCGTGCCTGCCCCCAGTGAATCCCAATTGGAGGAAAGTATTCGCTCTAATCCAAAGTTTTCCAACCCGGATGGCTCTTTCGACAGCAAAAACTACGACGACTTCCGAAAAAACCTAAGGAAAAACCCCAGATTTACGGAAGCTATGGTCCACAAGGCCATGATTGAGGATTACCGCATAAAACAGGTGAGCGAAGCGCTGGCCGGTCCCGGATATGTCCAAAGCAAAGAAGCCAGGGAGAAGTTAAAAAGCGAAAAAACAGTCTGGTCGGTCGAAATTGCCACCCTGGACTACGGATCCTTTGAACCGGAAATCGAAATCGAGGAAGAAAAACTTGAGGAATATTACGAATCCAACAAAGCCAATTACGAAGAACGGCCCAAAGCGAAGGTCACCGCCATTCAGTTTACGATTGCTAATTTCAGGAACTCAGCGGCAGAGGAACTGCCCGATGAGGCGACCTTGAAAAGCTATTTTCAAAAAAATAAGGCCCGCTTCGAAGAAAAACCGAATATTTCATTGTTAGGTTCGGAAAACGAAACGCGCGCTGAAGAATTTACCGAAACGACCTTCGCAGAGGCTCGCTCCCAGGTGGAACAGGACTGGATTGATGATAAAGCCAAATCCCTGGCCGAAGTGAAAGCGTTTGATTTTACGGAGCAACTTTACGAAGAAAACATCGCCCAAATATCCCCACAAATGGAAGAGTTGATCCGTGTTAGCAGCGCTGAAAAAGCAACCCTGGAGCCATACGCAAAAAACCGCCGTCCGCCCAATACCTTAGTTCCGCTGACCGGTCTTAACCAGGTTTTCAGTTTGCCCCTCGGCCGTTATTTCACTGATGCCCTGAGCAGCCCGGATGGAGCCAGCGTGCTCCTTTTTGACGGCATGATCTCCGCCCGCATTCCCGAGTTGGATGAAGTTCGTGAAGTTGCCGAAACCAACTACCGGGAAATCCTCCGCAAGGAACTATTCATCACAAATGGTGAAGAAATCCAGGAGCGAATCGAAACGGGCCTGGATGCGGGTCAGTCGTTCCAGGAATTAGCCGAAATTGAGGAGATGGAAGCGGCGGCCTTTGAAGGCTTCACCAGCAAGAGTCCACCCTCTGGATTCAACAGGGCACTTTTAGCGCAGAATGAAAACCTTGAACCGGGCCAGGTGTCACCCATGGTTTTCCTGCAAAACAAGGCAAATTTCGTTTACCTGAAAAGCAAAGATCTGCCGGATATTCCCGCCGATTCTTCCGAGATAGAGACCTACGCCAAGAGCCTGGCTCAATCGGTTCTTCCCGCCAACAGCTATGCCTTGGTTTCGGAAATCGTTACCCAGGAACGGGCAAAATCGGGAGATCAAAGCGGGGACTCTTCCGGGACCGGCAATTAATCGAAGAGGGATTCGGGCTGTCCCTTTTCATTCTTTTCCAAAAAGAGCCAGCGATCTACGGGAATTTGTTTTTTAAACCAGTTGCGTTGTTTTTTGACCAATCGCATGGTGTTCCTGACAATGTTATCCTTGAGATCGGCAAGGTTGTTTCCACCGCTTTTCAGGTATTTGATACACTCACGAAAACCAATGGCGGAAGCGGCGCTGGGATTTTCCATAATCCCTTCATCGAGCAAACCCCTGACTTCATCGAGCAATCCTTGGCGGAGCATTTGCCGAACCCTTTGGACAACGCGGGATTTTGTGTCTTCTTTTTCACGCCAAAGGCAGCATACCTGTTTGTTAAAATGAGGAAATGGCATCGGCTTTTCCTGAAAATCGAGGCTTAACTGGCTCACCGTTTTTCCGGAGGCCAGGCAACGCTGCAATGAATTGATGAGGCGGCGCGGGTTTTGCCAGTCCAGGGATCCACAGCCATCCGGATTCAGTCTTTTTAATTCTCTGGTTAGCCCATCGAGACCGCCGTCCTCGTAGAGCGATTGCACTTGTCGCACAATTTCACGGGAAATTTTCAAATCGTCCACCACGGGTGAAAAAAATGATTTCAAATAAAATCCGCTGCCTCCCACCACGAGAACATTTTTCCCTCTTTCCCGTATATCCGCAACCGCCGATTGTGAAAATTTCACATATTCAGCCACATTGCAAGGTTCCCTCATTGAGCAGATATCTATTCCATGATGCCTCACCTTCAATCGTTGCTCACTTGATGGTTTGGCCGTTCCGATATCCATTCCCCGATAGAAAAGCAGGGAATCGCAGGAAAGGATTTCCGCTTCATTTTGCAGGGACCAATGCAGGCTTAAATCTGTTTTACCGGATGCGCTGGCGCCGGTTAAAAAATAAAGCGTTAGACTCATGGAACCAACAAACCGCCACTGATTGTTCCACTGGCTTTATTTGCAAAAGGATTTTCAGAATTCATATTTTTCGGTCTCAATTCGATTAAAAAAACAATTATCGTTACTAAATTAGAGGCTGTCCCAAAAACCCGAATTTTGCGAATTGAGATATTCGACTCCGAACTGTAAGGGAACGTAAGTCATTCAATTCCGTCAAAAACGCTGTATAAGGCCTCTATTTGTTATAAATATAATCGCGTCAGACAGAGGTCTATGGTAGGCGTCAGACAGAGGTCTATGGTAGAATTGTATTTGAATATGCAAAACAAGAGAAAGGCTGACGGTGTTATAGACATCGAAATTGCCCAAAATCCCCTAAAAACGGTCTTTATGACAGCTTTATAAACAAGTTAACTTACTTTAAAACAAATGGTTATAACTTTGGGACAGCCTATAAATTAATTGGATATTTACTAACGCCAATAAATGGTTTTATATTGTATATATTCCTGTATAGACGGCTCTCTCGCGTATAAAATAATAACGGCTTTGAAAAGAACGCTTCAAATATTCACCCTGAGAATAAGTATTTAGAATTTGACCGCAGAAATTCAAGCGGCGCACATAGCGCAAAATATTGCTTATCTTTTTTACGTTGTTCATCGCAAAGGCCAATATTTATTGTAATAACTATGTAATATTAGTTTTATAAATTTATAATATATTGATATGTAGCAATATACAATTATTATAATCCTACCTTATAATTCATGAATGCGAGACTTGGCGAACCATGCAATTGACCTAAACCCATGTGAATTTAGCTTTTATAGCGATTGTAATGATGCTCCGATTGACTATTTTTCACATTGTGAATAACTCGCGAATAATTCGATTCCGTCTTGCAGGTTAGTGGTTTCCGGCATTATTGAGGTGACCGGAGCCGTTTCTTTAAAAAAGACCACCGGTTAGGGTTTTCAGTTTTTCGGTCAGACAAGACAATATAATTTCCCTATCGTTGTTATTTCTCCCGATACAATTAACTAACGCACTGCCAACGACGACGCCGTCGGCAATGGCAGCCACCTCCCGGACCTGGCTTGCATTGGAAATCCCGAAACCGACCACGACAGGCAAAGATGTTCGTTCCCGGATCGTTTTTAGCGGATTCTCCAAATGGTAGGAGATATCCGGTTGTTCTCCCGTCACACCCTCTCTGGAAACATAATAAATAAATCCGGTGGTTGCTTCGGTTATCAACTCCACACGCTCGGGCGGAGTAGTGGGCGCCACGATGAAAATGTTTTTCAACCCCGTCTCACGACTTGCAGAAATTAATTCGCCAGCCTCTTCCGGCGGCAGATCCAAGGTGAGCAGACCGTCAACGCCGGCAGTTTTCAGTTCCCTCACATAAGTCGTAATTCCGCGGGCAAAGACGAGGTTGAAATAAGTGTACAAAACAATCGGTTTTTGGGTAAAGGCGCGCACTTCTTTCACCAGGCGGAGAAGTTTTTCATGGTTCATGCCGCTGCTCAGGGCTCGTTCCGCGGCTAATTGGTTGGTTGGACCGTCAGCCAGAGGATCTGAAAAAGGAACTCCAATTTCCAGCAAATCCACGCGATTTTCGGCCAAGAGACGACAGATTTCCACCGATGTTTGATAGTCGGGATCGCCCGCGCAAACATATGAAATGAAGCAGGCCCGATTTTCTTGTCTGGCGGTGGCGAATGTGGTGGCGATACGATCCATTTGAGTAAAAGGCTAGACACTTTCTTTGGATATCGACAATCATAAAGTTATCCCCATGCCTGAAATTTACGCCGGGTTGTTTGGTGCATGAGACGAGATGTAGTGTTCAGGTGTCAGGTGTCAGGTGTCAGGACTCGACAATGTGGGATGCAGGATGAAAGACTATTTCTGTCTTCTGACTGACTGTATTTAAAAACATGATCTGGATTTACCGAATATTGTATCTCCCGCTGCTCCTTTTATTGTCGCCCTATTATATTTACAGAATGATTCGGCGGGGCGGTTACCGGAAGGGATTTATGGAACGATTCGGACTTATTGGGCCGATGGGCTCCTGTGCGCCGGGAAGAAAAAGAATTTGGCTGCAAGCTGTCAGTGTGGGAGAAGTTCTCGCCGTCGCCCCGATTCTCGAATCCCTGGCCAATGGAGGTAAAACGGAGGTGGTTCTGACCACAACGACCAGCACCGGGTTGAAGGTTGCGCGGGAACGTTATGGTGAAATCACCTACGCCATTGGCGTTTTCCCACTGGATTTCTGGCTTTTCAGCCATATCGCCTGGAATCGAATCCAACCGGATTTGGCGATTTTAATGGAGAGCGAACTTTGGCCCGAGCATCTACGCCAGGCCAATCGAAGAAATATCGAGATCATTCTAATTAACGCTCGTCTCTCCGATAATTCCTACAATCGCTATAATAAACTGAAATTTTTACACCGCAATTTGACGGATAATCTCAGTCAGATTTTGGCTTCGTCGGCCCTGGATATGCATCGTTTTCTGGAATTGGGAGTGGAGCCGAAAAAAATCAAAGTCGCCGGAAACTTCAAATTCGATGTAAGCGTGGAACCTCTTCTCGACAAGGCCAGGATTGATTCTTTTAAAGAAGAATTGGGTTTCATGGCCAAAAACGAGGGGGAAAAGAAACCCGTTATCCTGCTTGGCTCCTCCACCTGGCCGGGGGAAGAAGAATGGCTCCTGAATATCATCAAAGAAGCTCTGTCAATGGGCCTGAACTGCCGCCTTTTGCTGATTCCCCGCCATGCCGAAAGAAGGGGCGAGATTAAGAGACTTCTGGCGGCCTGGGAATTTTCGCACCACTTTAGATCCGAAGGAAAAAAAGCGCCAGATCCTGTCATGATTTACGTCGGAGACACTACCGGTGAGTTGAAAATGCTGACCCAGGCAGCCGATTTGGTATTTATTGGCAAAAGCCTCCCACCCAATGCAGGAGGACAGACGCCGATTGAGGCGGCAGCCCTGGGCAAGCCGATAGTCTTCGGCCCTGCCATGAACAATTTCCGTGATGTATGCCGGTCTCTGCTAGAAAAGGGAGCGGCCCGTCAGATTAGCAATGGAACCGAACTTCAGGAATCTATATTGCAATTAATTAAAGATTCGCATGTGCGGGATGGGATGGCGCGAGCGGCCCAAAAATGGCACACCGAAAACCAGGGAGCAGCCCAGCAAGTAGAACGTGAAATTGAGAATCGTCTTCGTTCTGGAGTGGCACAAACTTAGGTATAGTTTTGTTAGTATGACAATCGCGGCTTGACTTCCGACTGATTATCCACTAGGCATGTGTTTGCGTTTAAATTCTCTACTACCCCTATTATTGGTGATTATTCACCATGAAATTGTATTCTGATTTTTCCCTGAAATATCTGACGGTTTTAGTAAACCTGTTGGGACTTTCTTTCTACTGCCTGGCTATCGACGATGACGGCAATGGGATCAGTGACGTTTTTGAGCAGCAGCATGGTGGCTCGCTCGATCCGAGTGATGATGCGGATGCCGATGGTTTTTCCAATTTCTCCGAATACCTTTTGGGCGGCAATCCGTTGCTGGCCGGTGACTTAGCCTGAGTTCGACAGTTGGGGGGGTAAATCGATTATTTTTAGGGTTTTTCGTGCTGTAGGGCGCATGGTTGTCAGGGTTGGGGTGTGAAAATGCCGTGTAGTGCAGACCACTCTATTGCCTTTTCGGAGAAGTAGTGCAGGGTCGGTGTTGATGTATTTGCGTCGCCATCGTCGTCGTAAGAAGGGCCAGGATTATGATTACTGGACGCTGGTGGAGTCGGTGCGCACAGCCAAGGGGCCGTGCCAGCGCATCGTGGCCCACATTGGCAAGGAGCCGGGGCTCGATGAGGATGAGCGGTTGGGTTGGGAGCAGATCGGTCGGCTCCTCGATGGCGATGATGAGGCTGCGGGGGCCGAGCAGTTGGATTTATTTACCGAGGATAAACCGGAGGCTCCCTTGTGGGCGCAGGTGAATCTGGGTCGGATACGGGTGGAGCGGGTGCGTCAATTTGGCAAAGTGTATGTGGCTCTGGCGCTGTGGCGGCGGCTGGGGCTGCATCGTTTCTTCGAGGAGCATTTGCCGCCGGGCCGGGAGTCGGTGGGCTGGGCCCAGGTGGCCTCGATTCTGGCGCTGGGGCGTTTTTGCGAACAGGCCTCGGAGCTGGCTCTGGCCGAGCGCTGGTATGGCTCGACGGCGCTGGAGGATTTGATGGCGGTGGATGTGGATGAGGTCTATGACAACCGTTTGTATCGCGGACTGGATCGTGTCTTGCCCTTGCGCCGGGAACTGTTCAGTCATCTTAAAGGACGCTATGAAAGCTGGTTTGGGACGCGTTTCGAGTTTCTTTTATACGACATAACGAGCACCTATTTTGAGGGCCAGTGCGAGGGCAATGCCCAGGACCAGCGTGGCTACAGCCGGGACCAGCGGCCGGATTGCAAGCAGGTATGTCTTGGACTGGTGGTGACGCCCGAAGGGCTGCCCCTGGCCTACGAGGTTTTCGACGGCAACCGCGCCGATGTGACCACGGTGCAGGAGAGGGTCGAGTTGATGGAATCGCATTACGGGGTGGCCGATCGCATCTGGGTGCTGGACCGCGGCATGGTGAGCGAGGCCAACCTCGAATACCTGCGCGGCAAAGGGGCCCGTTACATCGTGGGCACGCCCAAGAGCCATCTCAAAAACTTTGCCCTCGATCTACTCGAGCAAGGCGATTGGAGCGAGGTGCGGGCGGGGGTGGAGGTCAAACTGGTGAAACATCCCGACGGTTCCCAGATCGAGCAATATGTGCTTTGCCGCAGCCAGGGGCGGGGTCAAAAAGAAGCCGCCATGTTGAGCCAGCAAAAAGAGCGTTTGCGCAAAAAGCTCGACCAGATCGACCTGAGTTTGCGTCGGTGAGGGCAGAAACTCGATCCGGTTGAACGCCGTATCGGCCGCTGGCTGGGCCGCCACACCCTGGCCGAAAAAATATTCACCGTAGAAGTGCAAATCGACGCCGCCGGACGGGCCTGCGCATTGCAAATCACCGAAGACGAGAGCAAAGCCGATTGGGCCCAACTGGCCCACGGGACCTATCTGCTGCGAACCAACTGCCAGGAGGAAGACCCACAAAAGCTGTGGCGGTGGTATATACAACTGACACAGGCCGAGGCAGCCTTTCGTTGCGCCAAAAGCGACTTGGGGCTGCGGCCGGTCTATCACCACAAAGAAAAGCGTGTGCAAGCGCACATTCTGATCTGTTTTCTGGCTCTGGCGATGTGGCGCGCCCTGGAAAGCTGGCTGCAGGCCAAAGGCCTCGGCACCTGTGCGCGGCAAGTGTTGCACGAACTGGAAAATCTACGCTCAATGGACGTGGTGGCACCGCTGCGAGGGGGACGCGAAGCGCGTTTACGGCTGGTAGGCAAACCGGAAAAACTCTGTGCCGACCTCCTCAAGAAAATGGGCCTAAAACTGCCCACCCGCCCCAAAATCATCCAAAATGTAGTGGAGAAAAACGGTAAAATTTAACCCTCAACCCGCTTAGATAAGCCCTTTAACTTTTTGAACTGTCGAAGATGGGCTAACCCATGTTATAACTCTTGCGGGAGGATCCGACCCACTATTTTGGCGGCTCAAGGCGCTGGAACCACTTAATTCGGATTCGGACCTGCTCAATGACTGGGAGGAAGCGGTATTGGGTTCGGATATTCTAAATTCCGACAGCGATGGCGACGAAATACAGGACGGCCAGGAGTTTTTGCTTGGGTTGAGCCCTATATTGCTCGATTCTGACGGCGATTTTTTCTCAGACGATGCTGAACTGCTGGCCGGCAGCGACGCGACAGACTCCCTTTCACGGCCCTTTTCCACTTTGGAGAGCCGTCCGCCCATCCGCATTTATGCCCCGAGCAGTCTGGGAGACGTTTTGGCCGATGGGATAACTGCCGCCAAACCGCCGGTCAACATAACCCTGCTGAGAAGCCTGACCGGTAACCAGGCCCCCAGCGTAACCTTGGCTCGGCCTCCCATCAGGATATATGCCCCAAGCAGTTTGGGAGGGGAGTTGAGCGCTGGAGTTACGCTGGCCAAACCGCCAGTGAACATCACACTGTTGAGCAGTCTGACTGGAAACCAGGCTCCCAGCGTGACGTTGGCCAGGCCGCCTGTTTTCATTTCAGTATTTCGAAGCGATCCGGCCAACATTCAGGCAGGGGTCACTTTGGGAAGGCCGCCAGTGGAGATCATTATCCCGCCAGAATAAATTTAATGAATTCAAAGCGAAAATTCCAACAACAACACGAGAAAAGGACAGTATAATGAAACGAATCAACCCAGTAATCAGAAGGTTCCTATTAGTATCATGGATGGCTTTGCCATTCCTGACCTTGCAGGGACAGAACGATGCTTTCGACTCGGGCAGCACGGGAGCCGATGGCGCTATCAGCATTGCCACAAACACCGTAATGACTCTTCCCTCAAGCGGCGTTTTCAATGCGACTACAGTTTCCGTGGCCGAGGGGTCCACCCTCAGTTTTACCAGAAATGATTTCAATACCCCGGTTTACATTCTGGCTACCGGGGACGTGGTGATTAACGGCGCTATCTCGGTCGATGGCAGCCCGGGAAGCACAATGGTGGGCGGAATAGCCGGCCCGGGCGGTTTCGATGGGGGCGCTCCCGGTTCCAGCGGCGTCGCAGCCGGTTATGGCCGGGGACCGGGCGGGGGCAAAACCGGGGGCAATAATACCGGTTCCGGGGGAGCCGGCAGCGGCTCCTACGGTCACAAGGGTACCGAAGGATCCGCCGACGCCCAAAATGGAGCCACCTACGGCTCCCCCCTCCTCATTCCGATGATCGGCGGCTCCGGAGGAGGAGGCACATCAGGCACTCCCGGAAAAGGCGGCGCCATCCTGATCGCCTCCAACACCGAAATTATCATAAACAGCGGCGGCATTATTACGGCCAACGGAGGGAGGTATATTTCAAACGCGTATAATGGAGGCAGCGGCGGAGCCATCCGCTTGATCGCTCCAAAAGTATCCGGATCGGGTAAATTGCAGGCCTTGGGCCGCGATAGCAATGGCAATACACACGATAATAGAGCCGGCAGAGGACGCGTCCGCATTGATTCCCTTGATAAAACGGCCATGTTTTTTACTTTCGACCCTCTTGATCTGACCAGCGTGGGCTCCAACATGGTGGTATTTCCCAGCCCTACACCCCGGCTGGATATCGTAGCAGCGGCTGGAACAATGATTGCCGGCCTCCATCATTTTGGCCTTCAACGCCAGCACCAGCCAGACTATAACGGTGAGGGCGACCGATTTTGACACAATAGTCGATATCGCCCTGGTCCTGCAGCCGGAAAACGGCTCCCGCATTGTCATCGACGACCAAATCGACAACTCCGGTGGAGGTTCGACGGACAAGATCATCAATGTAGAACTGCCCGTTAATGTGCAGACAAAAGTCTATGTCTGAACGAGATGACTCTATCGTTTAGCCTAATATTATATAAAACCACAGATATAGAAAGAGGTTTTGATCCCCGTTGAAATGTGATCTGTGTTTATCCGTGTAATCCGTGGTTGAATAAATGGATAATAAGAGACCTTTACTTTCAGTTATTAGTCGCAGTCAGGAGCCTGAGCTGAATTTGGGCGCCTTTGTATTCATAAAACTCCTTCACCTGGGTTGCCCGGCACTTTTCCAATAGCGGAATGGCGCCATCTGAATCTCCTTCCACCAGGCGTTTGTTGGCGGCATAAAAGTAGGCTTCGCACAATTGGCGAATTTGGGTTGTTTCATCATCAGAGAGGGCTGCCCGGAAAAGGTCTTCTTGAGTAATATCTTCCAGATAGAAATGGGCTAAAACCGAATACCAGTCTCCCGATTTTTGGGCCGATCGATTTTCCAATTGCTCTCGCAATTCCTTCCCGGCCTCGAATTTTTGGCCAAGCCGCCCGTTGGCCATCCATATCCAGAGACTGGAATAGTCCCTGGCTTCGCCCTGGAGGTCGAGTTGGCGGCTTTTCTGAAGGTCTTGGATAGCTTTATTATATTTTTCCAGGACGAGGTAATAAAAAGCTCTTTGTATGTAGATTTCGGGATTATCTGGGTGGAGAGACAGGATATTAGAAAAATCGGAGATGGCGGCTTCGGTATCGTCAAGCTCCAGCAGGCTTTCGGCTCTGCGCAAATAGGCTTCGACGGAATTGGGCTGAAGCCGTAAAACCTCGCTGAAGTCCGCGATAGCGCCCTTGTAATCGCCGATTCTCAGCTTGGCCAGTCCTCTGCTGCCCCATGCGCTCAGATCGGTAACGCCATCGACAAGAATCAGGTCGAAGTCGTCAATGGCGCTTTGATAGTCTTGAATTCCAGTTTTAAACTGCCCGCGCCAGGACAGCCATTGCATGGAAGCGGGTTCCATCTCTAATGCCACATCGAGATCGGCAATGGCCTTTTCGGCTTCTCCCTTAAATCCCAAAACCAAACCGCGGGCAGCAAAAGACCGGGCATCATCGGGAGCCAGACTGATGGCCTGGCTGAAATCGGTGAGGGCGGAGTCATATTCATTCAATTGCACATAGGCGTTGCCTCTGGCCAGATAGCCGTTGGGTTCTTCCGGCGCCAGCAGAATCGCTTCGTTGAGGTCCGTTATAGCGCCAGTTAAATCTTTATTTTTCATCCTGGCGTTGGCCCTCCCGCCAAAGGCGCGGGGATTATTTGGATCGATGCGGATGGCTTCGGTATAGTCCTCGATGCCCCCTTCCGGGTTTCCCGTTTCGGCTTTTACTAGACCTCGTGCCATCAATGCCCCGACATGTTCCGGGATGAGCCGCAATGCCTCATTAAAATCCATCACGGCGGCCTCGAAATCGTGGTTAAATAGCTTGGCGTTGCCTCGCTCGAAATAGATCTGGCCCGATTCGGAGTCCAGCTTGATGGCCTCATCGTAGTTTAAAATAGCGGAGCGCCAGTATTTCAGCTCATAATAAACCCGGGCTCTTGAGAGAAGGGCTTCGAGGCTGGGAGGGCCCGATATAAAATACCGGTTAATATCGACCAGGGCAGCCTCTCGATCGCCGAATTGGAGCAAGGCGTTGCCTCTTTTCAAATAGGCGTATGGATAATTTGGGTCTGCCTTGATGGCCTTGTTGTAATCGGTGTTGGCGCTGATGATATCACCCGATTTTTCGCGGGCCATGCCGCGGTAGACATAGGCCTCGGCGTTGAGCGGTTCCAGCCGGATCACTTGGGAGTAATCCTGGATGGCTCCGGCATAATCCCGCAGGGTCATTTTTGCCTCGGCTCTTTTAATAAAGGCATCCGTCCAGTTGGGCCAGAGCTGGATAGCTTCCGAATAATCCTCTACGCTTTCCGCATGATCCCCGGTTTTCCCCTTGGCCCTTGCCCGGTTGTAATAGGCATTGGCCACCAGGGGGCCTTGGCTGAAAGCATCCGGGTAATCGCCCAAAGCCTCTTGCAAATTACCTTGTTTTGCTTTGACGGAGGCGTTCTCGATAGCCTCACCCACCTTTTTCAGCTCGATAGAGATGACCTCGGTAAAGTCTTTTATGGATTGTTTAAAATCACCCTCCCCCATGCGCGACATACCCTTTAACAAAATGGCTTGGGTCCAATCCGGGCGTTTTCTGGCTGCGTGGGAAAAAGCTTCCGCGGCGGCGGCGTAATCGCGGGCCTCGTAATGTTCTTCTCCCAAGGCATAATAATTTTCGGCCGATTTTTGCGGGCCGATAGCGCACCCGACGACCCATACCGGCAATGCGGCCAGCGCAATCCATTTAAAAAGGCGCGGACATGCCAGCGCCGCTCTTGCCGTTGAACTTTCCATTATTTCCCCCAAAAAGAGTATGCGATTATTGAATTCTTGCCATTTCATTCAACACCTAACCCCACAGTTGTCCGGTTAACCTGAATTTAAAACTTTGTAAATCGTTAATTTTTATAAACTTGTGAGTTATTTTTAGTGTGACGCATTTGAACTTCCATCAATTTCACTATATTTTGGGGTATAAATTCTGTATCTTGTTGATTGAAGTGGACGGGGTTGTTTGGACAATTTTGACGTGGGATTAAGGTGGAAATCGTGTTCATATTATTTTTTAAAAATATATTTTGTCCTTAGCCAAAGACGGGCACGCAGGTGCCCGCAAGCTGTATTGGCGGGGAGGTTGGTTTTGCTCCGATTGCATGGACTTCGGCCGGGGTCCGGTAGCCCAGGGCTTGGTGGGGGCGCAGGTGGTTGTAGAAGTCCAGGTAGCGGGCTATCCCTTCGCTGGCTTCCTTTGCCGTGGCGTATTCGCGCAGGTAAATGTCTTCATACTTGAGGGTTCTCCAAAAGCGTTCAACAAATATGTTGTCCAGGTAGCGGCCACGCCCGTCCATGCTGATGCGCACCCCGGCTTGCCCCAGCACCGAGGTGAACTCGCTGCCGGTAAACTGGCTGCCTTGATCGGTGTTGAAGATTTGAGGTTGGGCCCGCCTCAGAGCTTCCTCCAGGGCGAGCACACAGAAGCGGCTCTCCAGGGTGTTGGAAAGCTGCCAGCTCAACACGTAGCGGCTGAACCAGTCCAACACCACGGTCAAGAAAAGGAATCCTCGGCTCAGCCGCAGGTAAGTGATGTCGCTGCACCATACCTGGTCGGGCCGCTCGACCGCCAAACCCCGCAGCAGATAAGGGAAAATGCGGTGCTGCCGGTGCCCCTGGCTCAAGTTTCGACGCGGATAAATAGCCTCCAGGCCCATTTGGCGCATGAGCCGCTGGATGCGGCCTCGTCCCACTGCATGGCCCTCTCGACGCAGCCACTGGGTCATCCGGCGAGAACCAAAAAACGGATATTGGGTGTAGAGCTCATCCATGCGATGCATGTAGAGAACGTTCTGCTCGCACTGGGCACGGGCCCGATAGTAATAGCTGCCGCGGGCCAGCCCCAGCAACTGACATTGCCTGCCGATACTGATTTTTCCTTGAAGTGGTTGCACCATCTTGCGCCTCTCACCAACCGAGTTGTTCAGACTTTTTTTTTAGCCAATCGCATTCTACTTTCAGCTTTCCAATCTCCTGGTAAAGGTGATCTTTTTCCGTCTCGTTGTCCTTGCTGAGAGTCTGCCGCTGGCGCGAAAACAGCTCCGTTGCTCCTTGCAAAAGCTGCTTCTTCCATTGGGTCACCTGGTTGGGATGCACCTCAAAACGACCGGCGATCTCGTTGATGGTATGAGCGCCCCTGATGGCTTCCAGGGCCACCCGGGCTTTAAACTCAGCACCGTATTGTCTTCTCTTTCGTGATTTAATAACATTCATAGGTTAGCGGATTTAGTGGTTCAAGACCACCTTATTCCACTGTCCAGTTTTCCCCGTCCATTTCAGATCATGAATCAACAACGTATGGTTTTCTCCCAAATTTTTGACCTTTTGCATCGTGAACAGTTTCAACGATGCGTCAAACGCTATAGTGGGGACAAGCGTGTCCGTTCCTTTTCCTGCCGGGATCAATTCTTGTGCATGGCCTTCGCTCAATTGACTCGACGTGAAAGTCTCAACGATATCGTTACCTGTTTGTGTGCCCATAGTGACAAACTCTTTTCTATGGGCATTCGCAGTAATATCGCCAAGAGTACTTTGGCCGATGCCAATGAACAACGCAACTGGCGCATCTATGCGGACTTGGCATACGTGCTCATTAAAAAGGCTCGCAGGCTCTATGCCGATGAAGCGTTGGACTTTGAACTCGAAGAGACCGTTTATGCTTTAGACGCCACGACCATTGACTTGTGTTTGAGCCTCTTTCCATGGGCCCATTTTCGTACAACCAAAGCGGCGGTAAAGCTGCACACGCAGATCGATTTGCGCGGTTCGATTCCGACCTTTATCGAGATCACTCCGGGAAAAGTTCACGACGTAAACATGCTTGATGCCCTTGTTCTTGAGCCTGGAGCCTATTATGTGCTTGATCGCGGCTATGTCGATTTTGCCCGCTTGTTCCTCTTTAGCGAAGCGATGGCCTACTTTGTCATCCGCGCCAAAAGCCATTTGAATTATATACGTTTGCGTTCCCTCAAAGTAGTCCACGGCAGTGGTGTTTGCAGTGACCAAGTAATTCACTTTAGAGGATTCTATGCCTCCAAAGATTATCCCCAGAAGCTCAGGCGTATACGCTTTTACGATGCAGATAACGGTAGGCATTTCATCTATTTGACCAATAATTTTACCCTTCCAGCCTTGATTATCTGCCAGATGTATAAAGGGCGTTGGAAAATCGAATTGTTTTTCAAGTGGATTAAGCAGCACTTACGGATCAAAAAATTCTTTGGCACTTCGCCCAACGCAGTAAAGACGCAAGTATGGATTGCCATCAGTGCTTACGTGTTGATGGCGATCCTAAAAAAACAGTGGCAATTGGAATTGAGTCTTCACCGAATATCACAGGTATTGAGCTTGAGCGTTTTTGAAAAAGTCCCTCTCTATGAACTACTTACAAAACCGGATCACAGCAGTGCGAGCAGCGATCACTCTAACCAGTTGACCTTCAACTACTTTTAACCGGACACTACTGACCTAACCCATATTCGAAGTCGATGCCCATTTGTGTTAAGGTTTTGCATCGAACTGTTCCGGGCCGGGAAAAGCGCTTCAAGAGAAAATCCTGGAGTTGGGTCAAACGATATGAGTTGATTTTTGGCTAACCATAGGGGTAAAACTGAAAATCGACCTTTCATAATTGATAAATGAAAACCTCTATTGAGACATTAACAGCGCTTTTGCATGGGCCGGACAAACCGGGACTGGTGGCGCGGGTGGCCGGTTGGATTCACGAGCGCGGCGGCAATATCATCCATGCCGACCAACATCGGGATGGGGAAGAGAAAATATTTTTCCAAAGAGTGGAATGGGCGCCGCCGGAGGGGGAGGTTGAATCGCAGATGGCGGCTTTCAACACGTTGGCGCGAGAACTCGGAATGAAAGCGCTGGTTGCGCGTTCAACGGAAAGGCCGAAGATCGCTCTCTTTGTATCGCGCGCCGCTCATTATTTTCACGATCTCATACTACGTTGGAAGGCCGGAGAATTCCGGGCAGAGATCGTCTGTGTGGTATCGAATCACGATTCCCTGCGGGCTGCATCCGAGGGATATGGGCTTCCCTATTGCCACATTCCTGTCAATCAAGAGAGCGTATCAGGAGCCGAAGAGAAGCAACTGGAGATACTTAAGAAATACGATGTGGAACTGGTTGTAATGGCGCGTTATATGCAAATCCTTTCGGCCCGTATGCTGGAGAATATGGGTTGCCCGGCGATCAATATCCATCATTCGTTTCTGCCCGCCTTTACCGGGGCCAATCCCTACCGCCAAGCCTATCAGCACGGAGTGAAAATCATTGGGGTAACGGCTCATTATGTCAGCGCGGAGCTGGATGCGGGCCCGATCATCCAGCAGGATGTGACGAATGTGACCCACCGTCACGGAGTGCAAGACCTAATGCGCAAGGGCCGGGACCTGGAAAAAGCGGCGCTGGCCCAGGCAGTTCGCTGGCACCTCGAAAACCGGGTACTGGTTTACAATAATAAAACAGTGGTTTTCGACTGATCCGCCTTCGGTCGAAAATCGACGGGCCGGACCAGGGCCAGATGGATATTTGGTTTATACCCGCTTAATTTGCGGGTAAATTCTCCGGCACACTGAAAAGGCTGCCGTTGTCGAGCCTCTGAAAAAAGCGCCGGTCTGGAGTATTATCGCCAAAAGTGAAGACCCACCCTTGGCCGTCTCCGAACAGGTATATCCAGCGGTAGGAAATTTCGTTAAAGAAAACCCATTTTCCCAAACCATAATCCCACAGAAAAATAACATCCCCGGTACTTCCCTCGTGAATATACTGCCAGCCATGCTCGTCGTGGTAAATCCAGGGCCAGAAATCCACATTGTAATTCATATACCAGGGAGAGGCCCACCATCCCGAAAAGCCTTCGATGGCAGAACTGTTAAAAAATCCCAGATTCTGCGCTTCATAAGACAACAAGGGTATGAGAAAAAGCTGCTCATCAATGATGTCGCGGACGGCCGATCCTTCAGTGATATCGAGAAAATTTCGCTCCAGTTCCAAAATGAACAGATTGGATAAATCCGTTAAATCGCTTATGTCCGTAATCTGGTTTCCGTTGAGAACCAACTGGGACAAGTCCGCAAGTAGGCTCAGTGGATTTATTCAGGTTCAGGTTTTGCAGCGAGGTGAGGCCGATCAAAGGACTTAGGTCGCCGATCCGGTTTTGGTTTAAAAACAGTGACGTCAATGCCGTTAATCCACTGAGGGGTTCCAGATTGCCAATCTGATTTCTACCCAGGATCAGCGTCCTTAAATTCGTTAAACCGCTCAATGGGCCGATGCCGCTGATTTGGTTTTGCTCGAGGCGAAGCCCAGTCAAACCGGTCAGGCTGCTTAATGGCTGGAGATTTGCGATCTGGTTGCCGTTGAGGTTGAGCGAGGTAAGCGCCGCCAAACCACTCAGTGGGCCGAGGGCGCTGATTTGATTGCCACTGAGATCGAGGTTGGTTAATGCGTTCAAGGGGCTCAAGTCACCAATCTGGTTGGCGCTGAGGTCGAGGGTTGCCAGGGCCGTTAATCCGCCCAGGGGCTCAAGGCCGCTAATTTGGTTGGCTCCCAGGTCGAGAGTGGCCAAGGAGATTAATCCACTCAGTGGGTTTAAGTTGGAAATCTGGTTTCCTCCCAAATCCAGGTTCTGGAGGCTGGTCAAACCGCTTAATGGGCCCGCGTCACTGATATTGTTGCCCCCCAGGTCCAGGGAAACCAGAGCCGTAAGAGCGCTCAATGGGCTTAGATCGCTGATTTTGTTGCCATTTAGGCTCAGGCTGGTTAAATTTTGGGCAGCCTCCAAGCCAGTCAAATCGGCAATATTCAATTCGAGAACATCGAGGGTGGTAAGGGAGTTAAAATCCTCCGCCGTTAAATCCCCTGTGGGTTTGCCAAGGGTGCCGCGTATAGCCATTTCGAGGGCAATTTCCGGCACATCCACGGAATAGACGGACAGTGGAATCAGGCTCAAAAATAGCGTGGTGAGCAAAGAAAATCCCAGTTTCGGACAGCCATATATGGCCGGTCCAAGTCTATTTTCCCCATTCGTCAATTCTACCATTCGGGCCATCTTACGGTTAAATGCTTCCTTGTCAATTATTGTCCGCGCCATAATTTGCAAAATCGGGAGATCAACAACAGAGACCATAGGATGAGTAAAATATACCTCAATGATTGAAAAAACTTATAAGTCGATTTCCTCCAGAAATCCTGTTGAGACGGTCAATCGATAGTCACCCGTTGTGTTCGGAAACACCGTTGATGGTGAAATTAGGTAGGTGACCCCGGGCTCAGCAGTGAAACTCAATAATGAGTTAAGACCAACCCCGCCATCGTCGTCAACGCCCACTATTTCTTCTGTTTGCTCATTGAGAACGATCAAAAAAGGATCCATACCCGGTGCGATGGCATCCATAGTCACAATTACCAGGGTTGTTTGACCAATGACAAAAAACCGGAATATGTCGAAATAAATAAGACCGCTTACGGGATCAGTAACTTCAACAAAATCATCCGAAGTGGTAAGAGAACCAACGATTGACTGTTGATTTGCGCTTTGATCCAGTTGGGTGGACAGGGTGTAGCTTCCAGTTTCTTCCTCAAATGCGCTGGATGCCCTGATCAGGTAGGATACACCATCCTGAACATTGAAAATGATTCTTGAATTGAACCCATCGCCGCCATCGTCATCGAAGTTCAAGACTGCACCTGTACCGAGGTTGATTAAGAGAAGAAATGCATCTATATCATTGGAATTCATTCCCACGATTACCCTTTGTCCGGGGCTGATCCCGGTAATAATATAATCGTCTTTAAAATAATACCATCCCATAGGGGCGAGGCAAGCTTCGTAACACATTGATAATCAATGTGAGTTTTTGACTTTTGGGGGAATCGAATTTTTGAAATTTTATCACATGTTTCTCTTTTATTGCTTTTGCCACCTTGTGCTGTCCCATAGGTTTTCAACCAAACCCAGGGAAATAAGCCTGCTGGGGAGTCGCTCGCATTCATAAAGCGTCCACCGGCTGTCCCATAGAAATTGAGCAAGTCCCGCAGGTTAAAGCGATCCCAAAGCACGCCTCTGACAAGTGTGAACAGGCGGACAAAACTATGCTCCCAGCGGCTCAACCAGGCCTGGAAGCGGAGCAGCACATAGAGCAGCAAAGCGCTCCAAATCTGCCAGCGCACGGCATTGGCGCTATGGCCGAGGAAATCGCACAAGTTGAGCGTTTGTTTGATCTGGCGGAAGAAGGTTTCAATGGACCAGCGGCAGCGATACAGTTCGCTGATCGTATGGGGCGACCACTGCAAATTATTAGTCAAAAATTCCATCACTCGCCACTGGCCATCAATCTCCACCCATGCCGTTACCCGGCGCATCGGCTGGGGATAATCCTGACGGGATTTTTTGTTCTTAAGGACCACCAGATCATCGCGCAAAATATTGCCCTTGGGCTTCTTGAGCAGCCTCTTGACACAGCGTAAGGCCATGTTCTCTTTGGCCCGGGTGACAAAGTAAATGCCCCTCGATGACAAGTCAAAGAGGTGGGTCAAATCGATGTAGGCCTTGTCAAACAATACGATTTCACCGGCTTTGAGGGCGGCGCACATTTCGCGGGCTCGTTTGGCGTCATTGTCCCTGGCCGTGTCGATGATGGCAAACCGGGGCAGAAAACTTTTCAAATCCAGGCGCAAGTGACATTTGGCGGCCGCCTTTCGTCGACGATGTTTAGCCCAATCCATGCAGTTGGCGACCAAACCGATAGTGGACGAATCGACGATGTTGATAACACGTTTGAAACGTCGGGGAAACCCCTTGAATTTACCACCCGCAAACCCCGGAGACAACGACTGCAAGTGCTTGAGCACCGACCAAAACAGTTCTCCCGACATACTGGCATCGCGATGCTTGTTGGCGTAGGAAAGCCCGTTGCGGCTGGGAACGCTGGCCCCCCGGATACTGGCCAGCAACCCTCTGTGATGAGCGAGTCCGTCACAGACATCATTAAGCCCAATAGCATGAGTGATCTGAGCATGGAGCAAACTAACGACATGGCTCCATGGACTGAAACTGCGAGCTTTCTTATCGACACCATACTGGCGGGCCAACTTGGCCACCAGATGTCCCGGAATAAAATTGCAAAGCTGCTGCAGAACGCACACTTTACACTTGGCTGGATTTGCTTTTTGTTTTTTCATAGTAACCTGCTTCTAGTGAAACAGGCGAACAAGAGCAATTCCAGCCGTTTTACGTTATTTCCTATGGGATGCTAATGTCTTTAAAATACCTTTCGCCAAGTTGCT
This sequence comes from Opitutales bacterium, assembly GCA_965226205.1. Taxonomy (GTDB): domain Bacteria; phylum Verrucomicrobiota; class Verrucomicrobiia; order Opitutales; family UBA2987; genus JAJFLU01. The sequence continues at coordinate 60,311 of CBDDCJ010000024.1, forward strand.
GAAAATCGATGGCATCCACTAAGGACAGGTTTCCGGAGATCTGATCCGGTGTATTGATGCTGGTTATCGGCTGCGGTAAAAAGACCTGGAGCAGAAAGGCGCCCGCCTGTTCCTCCAGGGCGTTTGTAACCCGCGTCACATAGGCGATCCCGGCCTGTGGGGTGAAAGTCAATAAAGCTCCTTGGCCCGGGCCGCTGTTGTCGTCGTCCACAAGAATTTCCCCCGTTTCGCCGTCCAGGATTTGCAACCGGCAATCGAAATCGAAGGAATCTACACTCATGGTCACGGGCAGCCTCGGACTGAGGTTGAGGAGTCGAAAGTCTTTTCTAGTGAATATTCCTCCGGGCCGGTGCGGGTCGGCAGGCCCGTCCAAAAGCAAGGTGGCATCTTCCGCCCTGGGAAAACTCAAGGAAGCAGCCGGATTTAAGGGAAGCTCATCCGTGGGACTGAAGAGGCTGCCATCGTCGGATCTCTGGTAAAACCGCCTTTGCGGAGTGTTATCGTCAAAGGAAAAAATCCAGCCCGCGTTTTCTCCAAACAAATATACCCAACGGTAGGTGTTTTCATTCAGGAATATCCATTCGCTCAGACCCAAATCCCAGAGGAAAATAGTATCCTCGGCGCTTCCAGTGAATGTAAACTGCCAACCGTGCTCGTCGTGGTAAATCCAGGGCCAGAAATCGGTATTGTAGTTGAGGTACCATGGGGAAGCGCGCCAACCGGGAAAATCATCGATAGGTTGTCCCTGAAAAACGTCCAGATTTTGCGAATCGAAGGTAACTGAAGTTCCGCCATTCTGAAGGTTTTCAATAACAGCAAGGGCGGGAGAGTTTTCGCCCAGAATGAGAAGATTGCGGCTTATATCGAGCGTTTGCAGGTTGTTTAAACCGTTAAGAGGGCCCAAGTCGCTGATCTGGTTTTGAGAGAGGTCGAGGGAGGTCAGGCCGGTGAGTCCATTGAGGACGCTGATATCGCTGATCTGGTTGTTGTCGAGCCAAAGCTTTGTCAGGTTAGTGAGCCCGCTCAATGGGCTGATATCACTGATTTGGTTGTAGCTGAGGGTCAGACGCCCCTCCAGGTTGGTGAGTCCGCTCAAGGGACTGAGATCACTGATCTGGTTAACGGAAAGAATCAGTTGGGTCAGTCCGGTTAATCCACTCAAGGGGCTGATGTCGCTGATTTGATTAGAGCCAAGATCAAGGTAGGTTAAATTCTGTGCCGCTTCCAGGCCGGTCAAGTCGGCGATGCCTTTTAGGAAAGCAAATAATTCTGTCAGCCTGTTCATATCCGCCAAAGTAATCACTCCCGTGGGTATGCCGAGTTCCTCACGAATGGCATTTTCCAGGGCGGCATCAGGGATATTGACAGTGTCGGCTATCAACTCGGTTTCCAAGAGGAAATTTTTGCCATCATCATCCTGGAAACCAATGACATCAATGATGTACCTTCGGCCACTAACGGCAAAGAAAGTAAGACTGGCGATACCCTTGTAGTTGGGTTCGTCGAAAATAAACAAATCGAAAGTATTCACGTCGGAAATGCCAAGGGCGGGATAGAAATCACCTAATCTTGTGACCGAAACTTTTACTGTTTGACCAGTGGGGCCTGAATTGATAAACTCATGACTATCCAGAATTAACGGTGGGCCCTCGCCGGTATCAAAAAATTCGTCTTCATCCAGGGAAATAAAATCCTGAAGTGTCTCGCCGAGGGAAATTGAGGTTTGGGGAGTGAAGGTATTGGTAGATAAAGTGTATGGGCCGGTTTCGTCATTGTGGAAATGGGAGACTCTGATGTCATAATTTTTATCTTCCCCGGTGCGAAATAGAAAAACCTCATCAACTCCTGTGCCTTTATTATCCATAACATCAAGTTTTTCGCCCACGCCGGTATCAAAAAGCCAGATCAGGGAATCCATATCCTGAGATTGCAGACGCACTTCGATGTTGCGGTTGGCGGGCACGTTGACCAGGCGGTAAACATCGGTAAGATGCCCGGAATTGGGAAAGCGTTCGTCTTGCGCGTTGAGGCTGCCTGCTATTGTCTGCGGCAGAGTGATCTCAGAATTCGCAAGTTGCGGAAAGGAATGGAGAACAAACTGTCCCGACTCCAAGGTGTTATTGGTCGAGACTCGAAAGAGATACTGGATTCCCGCCTGTGGCGTAAAAGTGATGGATGCGTCAAATCGACCTGCATTTCCACCGTCGCTGAAGAGAAGATCGCCGCTTGATCGATCAATGATGGACAACCGTTCGCCAATATCATTCGATTCCAAGGCCACAGTTAAAGTCTGGCCGGCCGGGTGGTTGGTTAATATATAATCCTGGGTGTAGTAGGTATTTTCCAGTCTCGATGGATCGAGAGTACTTTCGCTGAAGAGGTAACCGCTGGCGGTGTCCAACGATGCGATATCGTAAATGGCCGGTGAATAGGCCGCAGTGTCTTCTCCGACTACATTGGCAATCCAGTTTTGAAAATAGAAGACGCGTGCATAGACATTATCGGGAATGTCCGATCCACACTTCGTGGTCCCACTGGCAATGCCGACTTGAACCCACTCTTCTTCCAGGGGATTAGAAATTGAGGCTGCCCGCACCAGCAAAGGCCCTCCGCTGTCGCCGAAGCAGGCGCTTTTGCCGGGATCAAAAAACCCGACCGGAAGCATGTCTTCGGTCAATCTGCCATCGAAAAACTCTGGAGCGTTGAGCAATTCACGGTCAGCTATTGGAATATCCACCTGGCGTAGAATGGGATCGAAATCCAGATTTTCCAAATCCGGGGATATATTTCCCCATCCAATAGTGCGGGCCAAAATTCCCGGTTCCTCCAACTGGGCGAGATCATTCAGGCGAATCGGCGGCACACAGGCAGGTGTTTCGAGTTGCAACAGAGCAACGTCTTTTTCAAGACTGAAGTCTGTAAAAAATCCGGGGTGCTGGACGATAGCCACTACGTGCATCCTACGAAACGATGAGCTATCGAGATCAATAGTTTCTAGGACGACGTCCAAATCCAGTGCGACTTTATCCTCGACACAGTGAGCCGCGGTTAAAACCCAATAGGGATGGATAACCGTCCCCCCGCAAAATTGGCCGAAATAATTGGAAGGTTCATCCCTTCTGACTAGAGAGACCATCCAGGGGTAGTCATCGGAGGAAACGCGGTCACCCCCAATTATCAGCGGGGTGATGGGAAATTCAGATGATTTTCCAATTTGCCCCGGCAGTGAAAGCAAGGGAGCAAGAATCCCGATGACACCGATCAATACAGGAGCCGTGATCGGCCTGAATTTTTGTGGGCAGGTCATACCAACCAAAAAGAATTTTAAGCAGTTTCGCGTCTATCCTGTTAGTCACGAATTCATGCATAAAATTATTTTGTATGCGTTTGTTGTCAAACCAAATAGACAAAAAACGGCTGAGGACTGGAAAACATCAATAATCGGTGGTGAGGGTGCGGTGGTGGGGTATTTGGGATTCGTTCTCGAAACCTTTTTTCCATAGCCAGAAATCCAGCCGGAGGGCGTCCAGACTGGCTCCGTTTTGTCGAACTTTTTCTATCAATATATCGCAGGCCGCAATCGTGACGACCCGTATCTCTGTCTCTTCGCGGCTACCCGCCTCCAGCCATTGCCTTGCGTTTATTTTTTCCGCCAGGTGATGAGTTAATTTCATGACGCCGAGACTCCTGAGGGCAACCGGCAGCATGTAATCGGCATAAACCGTCAATCGTTCGGGATTTGACAGACCTTCCGCGCCCCGGGCCACTCGTGCGGCGTGGAGCATGCCGGCGGCCAGTTGGGCCCGTTTGCGCAGGGGGACAAATGATTCATCAAGGATACGGGCATCGTTAAAGGAGGGGAATGTGGTAGCGAGAAACCCGGCGTGGGAAAGCGCGTCTTTTCCGGCCGCAATGATGGCATTCTCCAAACGGCCACCATAGTTTTTTTCAAGAATTTTACCGATCTCACGCAGAATGCCGATACGCTGGTCTATCTGTGGCAGAAAACCTTTTCCGTTGGCAAATAACGAGGTAAATATATCACTTTTAAGCGCTTTGGCGTCGTTTAAATCATGGCCATTGGCAAAGGCGGCATTGAGCATGCCGAATTGGGCGAAGGCATCCGCTTCCATTTTTCCGGCGATGTCAATCGACCACATGGGTTGGGCATCGGGCGTCCAATAGCAAAAGTTGAGAGCGTTCCCCAACCAGACCACGGCATCTAGGGTGGCGCCCGCCGAGGAGGGAAAGGCAGGGTGGTCCCAGGCCGGCAGCGGCAGTTCCTCAGTGGTCAATGTTTTAGCCAGGGATTCGATTGCGGCGGGGTTGAGCGATACATGGCGGCAACGCGGCAAGATTTCCCGGCAAAGCTTTCCCAATGGCGTCGAATTCATTCTATTCATCCTTTCAGGAAACCGCGATGCCGATGGAAAATAAAATACTGTAAACGATCAGGAATTGCGCCGTTTGGGCCAGAAGTTGATTGTATTCGGGGCCATAACAAGCATCGCGTAAACGTTTGCTTAAAACATAGCTGGCCGGCCAAATGATCAATGGAAGCAATACCCAGGAATTCATGCCGATACGCCATAAAACGAAGGGAACGAATAAAGCGACAAGAAAATTAAATTGATAGTGAACAAGCGCAAAGGGCCGCCCGAATCTTACGACGAGTGTTTCCTTGCCGGCCCGCGCATCATTTACCGCATCCCGGTAGTTGTTGACAATTAGAATATTAGTGACCAAGCCCCCGGCCACAACCGATACCCAGAAGGAATGGACTGAAAAATACCCCGATTGCACAAAAAAGGTGAACATGACCGCGATCAGTCCGAAAAAAATAAAAACCAGTAGATCGCCATACCCATGATAACCTAGCGGATAGGGGCCGCCCGTGTAGGCTATGGCGCACAATATACTGGCCACGCCGACGGCCAGCAACCACCAGCCCGCGTAAAAAATCAAGCCGCACCCGGTCAGGAAGGCCAGCGCGAATACCACCGACATGGCCCGGAACATTTCTTTGGGCGTCATCAGCCCGCTAGCCACCGCGCGGGGCGGACCGATGCGATCCGGGGTGTCGGCACCTTTCTTAAAATCAAAATAATCGTTGGCGTAATTGGCGCCTATCTGGATGAGCAGGGCAAATGCCAGGCATAGGGCTGCCGGGATGAATCTGAAACATCCGGCCTGCACAGCCAGGGCCGAGCCCAGCATAACGGGCGCGACCGCAGCGGGCAAGGTTTTGGGCCTGGCCGCAATGATGAGGGGTGAGGGTATTTTCCTGCCTCGCATAATTGATTAATCCATCGCCGGGAAATTCCTAGAGGCCGGCATTTTTGAGGAGATGCCGAGTATCGGCCAGCCGGGATTGCCGCCCAAGTTACTCGAGCATGGACGTAAAATCGTCCTCGGGGCTGGGTTCCAGATTGTAACGCATGATGGTTCGGGCGCAATAGTTCCAGCGCAGAATCGCTTCGTCGTTTCCGGCCGGGCGAATTTTTTCCGCTTTCTCAAACAATTCCATAGCATCGTGAAATAATTCATAAGCGACAAATTTGGAGCCGGGAAAAACGTTCTCCAGTTTCGATTTGGCCCGGCGTTCGCAGACAATTCCGCTGTAATAATAGTTTTTGTAGTCATTCTTGAAATGGGAGAGAACTTTCATTATTCGGGTCATGCTGACGGGGTGGCCGGAATTGAACTGATCCGCCATAGCCAGGATAAGGAGAACGTGGGCCTCCTCGTTTTCCGGGTCCGTCTTGAGAATATCCTCGCAAATGCTTTCGGCGGTGGCCGAATCGTTGAGCAGGCGGTAACGCATGGCCCGCTCGAGGGCGGCGGGAATAGATTCCCTGGATATTGATTTTAATTCGAACATAAACTACTATGATGCTAAGTCAGTAGTAGGAAAAAGTAAACAGCGGATGTCATATAGAGGGATTTTTAACCGCAGATTACGGGTAGTGTATTAAGTAGGAATGGTGGCTAATTCTTGATTATATTGATGAATGAAAAGTCTCAGACAGGTTTCATGCATACTCTTAAGCTTGGAAAAGGAGAGGGTTTTGCGTGTGAAACGACCCAGTCGTTGGCGCAGGGTATTGTTCCATCGTTCCACATGGGCCGTTTCACCGGTTTCTTTTCCCACGGATCGGTTATGAGGAAAGACTTCATCATAAGTGGACCAAAAGTCGCTGTAGGTGGCACATCTTTTGTAGGCCCGTGGCAGGCGCTCGTAAAGTTCCCGGCAACGATACCAATCCCGAGGCCCAATGGCATAGGAGAGGATTTGACGGGTGCGTCGGCAAAGAGCGATCCAAACCCATTGGGCATCGCTCTTGCGCCCCACAAAAGACCACAGTTCGTCCAGTTCAATGACATCATGGCGGCGGGCCGCAAGAATCGTGCTTTTGAGCGGTCGCAGCGATTGTCGTTTTTTTTAACCAACTCAAAACGGTGTTGGGACTCACCCCGAAGGCGCGCTGTAAACCGCGTAGACTGCTGCGTTCCTGATAGACTCGAAGGATCATTTCTTTTTGCTCTTCGGTGTATTTCACTGTGGGGTTTTCGCGGCTTTGTTTACCACAATCATGGCAGCGGTAGCGCTGTTTATGGTTGGGCGTCTTGCCAAATTTAATGATATTTTCACTTCCACAGTGCCGACAATTAATAATTTTAGTAACCATGCACTAAGAATAAACTGCCTAACGCTATTTGTACAGCTAAAAATACAAAATAACATTCTTTTTTTATACACTACCAGATTACGCAGATGTTAGAAAAGGAGACTTTACCACGGATTACACGGATGGACACGGATATTAAGGAGGGGAATTTTTTTCTTTCTAGAATTATCTGTGGTAAAAAAATATTGGGAATTATGAGGTGCTGTGGTTTCCGTGGTTGAAAATATTGGGTTGAATCAGGGTTTCTTTAATTTTCGCAACAATATCGCCAGGGGATCGTAAAATTGGTCAACCACTCGTTCCTTGAGGGGAATAATGGCGTTGTCTGTTATAGTGATCTCCTCGGGGCAGACTTTGGTGCAGCATTTGGTGATATTGCAAAAGCCGACGCCGTGGGCTTTCTTTAATTCCTCGAGGCGATCTTCGGTGTCCAGCGGGTGCATTTCGAGGGCGGCCACGTGAACCAGGAAGCGGGGGCCGATAAATTCGTCGTGCTTATGGTGTTCCCGCAATACGTGGCAGACATCCTGGCAGAGGAAACATTCGATGCATTTGCGAAACTCCTGCACACGGTCGATATCCTCCTGCAAAATGCGCCAGGAACCGTCTGGAGCGTCCGGTGGGCGTGGCTTGAAGGGTTTGATTTTCTTTTTGACGCGAAAATTCCAGGAAACGTCGGTGGTCAGGTCCTTGATGAGCGGAAAGGTTTTCATCGGCTCGACGGAGATGGGCTTTTGCAAAGGAAGATCGGCCAGGCGGGTCATGCACATGAGGCGGGGCATTCCATTGATTTCAGCGGAGCAGGAACCACACTTTCCGGCTTTGCAATTCCAGCGGAAGGCCAGATCGGGAGCTTGTTCCGCCTGAATTTGGCGCACCGCGTCGAGCACCACCATGCCCTCCGAGATGGAGGTTTCGTATTGCTCGAATTTTACCCCTTGGGAGGTTCCCCGCAAGATTTTGAATGACGCCTTGCCGCTCATCCCATTTCCTCGATGATGGCTTTAAGTTCGTCAGGCATTTCCGGTATGGGCACACTGCGGACGCGCATCCTTCCGTCGGGACCTTTGACGGTGACATAATTGTGTTGGGCGAAGCCGGGGTTTTTTTCAGGATAATCCTCCCGAAAATGCGCCCCGCGACTTTCTGTTCGCTCAAGGGCGGAACGGGCGATGGATTCTGATACGGTGAGCAAATGGGTCAGGTCGAGCGCCGTGTGCCAGCCCGGATTGAATTCCCGGTTGCCAGCCACATGCACCCGGCTGGCTCGTTTTTTAAGAATTTCGATCTCCTCGAGGGCATGCCGCATCTCCTCTTCTTTCCTCACGATTCCCACATTATGCTGCATCAACTTCTGCAAATCAGTTTGAATGGAATAAGGATTCTCCCCATCGTTCCGCGGATCGTTATCCCGGCCAAATGGTTCCAGGGCCGTTGCGGCGGCTTCTTCGATAGGCTCTTGGCCGATATTTCCCAGGCTGTTTTCCCGCGCGAATTTGGCGGCATATTCTCCGGCCCGTTTCCCCAAAACCAGAAGGTCGGAGAGGGAATTGCCTCCCAGCCGGTTGGCCCCGTTGATGCCCGCAGCGCATTCCCCACAGGCAAAAAGACCCATAATGTTGGACATCTGGGTGTCGGCATCCACATGGATGCCGCCCATTATATAATGGGTGGTGGGCCCCACTTCCATCGGCTCCTTGGTGATGTCGATGCCGGCCAGTTTATTGAACTGGTGATACATGCTGGGGAGTTTTCTTTTAATGTGCTCCGGGGCATTGGGAAGTTTTTCTTTAATCCAGGCAATATCGAGGTAAACGCCTCCGTGCGGGCTGCCCCGGCCTTCCTTGATTTCTCGCACGATGCAGCGGGCGGTGTGATCGCGTGTGAGGAGCTCCGGCGGACGGCGGGCGTCTTTGTCGCCCTGGGTGTAGCGCCAGCCTTCTTCGGGGTTGTCGGCGGTCTGGTGTTTGTAGTTTTCCGGAATCTCGTCGAACATGAACCGGCGGCCTTCATTGTTCAATAATATGCCGCCTTCGCCGCGGACTCCTTCCGTAACCAGAATGCCTCTCACGCTGGGGGGCCAAACCATGCCGGTGGGGTGAAATTGAATGAATTCCATATCGATTAATTCAGCGCCGGCCTGATAAGCGAGGGAATGGCCATCGCCAGTGCAATCCCAACTGTTGCTGGTGATTTGGTAGGCTTGGCCGATGCCCCCGGTGGCCAAAATGACGGCTTTGGCCCGAAATAGCTGAAAGCGCCCTTTTTCCCGGTCATAAGCTAAAGTTCCGCAAATGCGGGAATTCTCTCCATCGTGATCTGTCAAGAGGTGAACAACGGCGCATTCCATATGCACTTCGATGCCTTGATGAATGCCGTAATCCTGAAGAGTGCGCAGCATTTCCAGGCCGGTGCGGTCGCCCACATGGACCAGGCGCGGATACTTGTGCCCGCCAAAATTCCGCTGCAAGATGCGGCCGTCTTTGGTGCGGTCGAAGACGGCCCCCCAGGCCTCGAGTTCGCGCACGCGCCGGGGCGCTTCCCGGGCATGGATTTCGGCCATGCGCCAATTGTTGATGTATTGCCCTCCGCGCATGGTGTCGGAAAAATGCACTTTCCAGTTGTCACGCTCGTCAACATTACCCAGAGCGGCGGCGATGCCACCTTCGGCCATGACAGTGTGGGCTTTGCCCAGGAGGCACTTGCAAATCATGCCGACCGAGACCCCTTCAGCCGAGGCCTCGATAGCCGCCCTTAAACCGGCCCCGCCGACCCCAACGACCAGCACGTCGTACTCGATTTCTTGATAATCAACCATTAAAAAATTCTCCAATCCGCCCATACGCCCATTGAGCAGAGGCGCACATAAACATCCGAAAAACCGACCCAGAATAGACTCAGCCAGGCGAAACGCATGTGCCTTTTGTTAAGGCAACTGACGCAGCCATAGGCATGTTTGCGGGCCGGGCTTCTGGTAATCTGGTTCATCATTCCGCCGACCAGATGCCGCAGCGAATGGCAGCCCAGCGTGTATCCGCCGAGCAGGATTACGTTAATGGCCAAAACGAGCGTTCCCACACCGATTCCGAACGAGACGCTTCCGGTTGCCGGGTCCTCGAACCAAAGGGCTTTCCAGACATCGTGGGTGAGGAGGATGATAAATCCAAGGGCCAGGTAGAGGAAGTAGCGATGAATATTTTGCATGATGAGGGGGAAGGAGTTTTCTCCCAGAAAGCTTTTTCGCGGCTCGCCAACCGCACAGGCGGGCGGATCGGCCCAAAATGCCTTGTAGTAGGCGCCCCGGTAATAATAGCAGGTGAGGCGGAATCCGGCCGGCGCCCAGAGGATGAGAAAGGCCGGTGAAAAGGGCAACGCGGATGGCCAGATTGGCGGTTTTTCCCCAAACCAGCTATGGCCCGAGTTTCCAAAAATCTCTGGCGAATAAAAAGGCGAGAGGTAGGGGCCAAAGGTGTAATGATCTCCCTGGAAGGCGGCCCAGGTCGAGTAAATGATAAATGCCGAAAAGCCTGCAAATACCGTCACCGGCTGGAGCCACCAGGCGTCCGCGCGCATGGTTTGCCCGAGGCCGCTATGTTTCATAGTGGCGTTTGTGTATTCCATTTCAGGGTTTCAAAAGGTCAATCCGGCTCAAGTGGTTGGTTATAGAATTGGGATATCGATTCTGGCAAGTATTACTTTTTAGAGGAGCCCCCCAACAAGGGAATAAAACGGGTGTAGGTTTTCTGATGGTCTTCAAATATTTTTTCCGCATCGATTGATGGGTGGAGGCCTTCCGCAGCGGTTTCGAGGAGTTGGGCGGCTTGCGGGGAAAGAAGGGTCATGGCAACCTCCGCATAGGCGGGCCGGAGGGCGGCTGGTTGGGGAAAAGCGATGGTTTGGCCGGTGATTTCAGTGCGTTCCAAGGCGCCTTCCGGGTTCAAGGCGCGCGCGTAGAAGCGCATTTTAAAGGAAACGATATTACCGAGTAGAAACGACTGTTCGAGGGCTCGATTATCGGAAAAATCGTGAAATCGGGATTCTTCGGTGTTTTCCAGGTTTCCCTGTATTTGTTGAAAAGAAACGTCCGATTCGAGGACTGTTCTAAAGAGACTGGAGAGGCCGCCGGGGGTGGAGGAAGCGTTTAGCGGATCAATGGGAAATAAGCGGTAGCTGATGGCGTTGAGGTCGCCGGGGCGGCTGCGGTCCCGGTCTCTGGCGGGTGTGAAAAACCGCAGCCAAAGGGTGTTGCCGGATGGGGTTTGGGTCGCGCTCTGATCGGAAATTAGCCACGTTTTTCCATCATCCCGGAAAAATGCGCCGGAAAGATCCCGGGCCAAGTAATCGAGAGCGATATCCGCCTCCATATCCAGCCCAGATTCATTTAATTTCAGATACCCCGTAGCTTGCTACGGGGAGCGGTAACTTTATAACAGAGATGAATGAGCGAAGAGAAACGGGAGCATTTGAGGCGCGCGAGCCATTGCGTGTGGCAGATCCACTACCATATGGTGTTCCCTGTGAAGTATCGGAAGATGCTCTTGGAAAGGCGGGTGCAAGAGGTGCTGAAAGAAACAAGCGTTGGGATAGCCGAGCGCTATGAAATAGAGATGGAAGCACTGGGAATGGATGGAGACCATGTGCATTTGCTGTGTGGAGCGCATCCGAAAGAAGCACCCGGGCGAATCGTTCAGAAATATAAGAGCATAACGGCGCGGGAGATCTTTCGGCGCGAACCTTGGGTGAAGGAGAAGCTGTGGGGAGGGGAGTTTTGGAGTGACGGGTATTATGTTGGAACGGTAGGGGAGCGTGGGGATTGGGCCAGTGTGGAGGCCTACGTAAGAAAACAGGGCAAACCGAAGAAGCAGTTGCAACAATTGATGCTGTGGTGATCATGAATTTCTTTCTTAGATACCCCGTAGCTTGCTACGGGGAGTTTCATTGGTTACGCCCTGCCACGAATCGATGACGTTATTGGACAAGTACAAAACAATAGCCGACAAAACAACCATCAGGACCGAGGCGAACAAAACTTCGACCAGGGTGAAGGCAATTTTGCCTTGTTGTCTCGCTATCATTGGAGGCCTGTCCGCGTCACCGCGTAGGTATAAACAGTGATAAAATTATCGGGAGATACCTCCGGGCCGATGGCCACATTAGTCTCCGGTCCGGCCATGGTTTCGGCATAAACCCAGGCTTCCAGAGCGAGGTAGCCTTCCGGGTAGTCGCCGGGACTGGCAGGGAGGGGTCCAGTGATTCCGTTGCTGCCAGGGCCACGAAAGGACATTGGCGAGGTTTTCAGGATTATTTTTAAGACCGGGCCGGTGGACCGCGAGAGCTCGTCCTGCAATCCTGCGTATTCGGACTCCCGTAGGGCCGATTCCGCGCTTTCCGTTTGATAGGTATAAAAGAACAAAACCTTTTGGGAATCCTCCGCCACCCATGAATATACGGTGTTGAAGTCTTTATCCCGCAAAAAAAGCGTCCAGCCTTCCGGCCAGGGCCTCGGCCTGGTCTTGAGCCTGTATTTCGGTCAGTTGACGTGCCGAATGGGCGAGAAATGCCGCCAGCACTAGCAAGGTCAGGGAAATGACGCCGACAGCCAATACGACTTCGAGAAGCGTAAAGGCGTTTTTACGGGTTTGAAGCATTGGGAAGGCCTGTGAATAGGGATACGCTTCCCGTTTTATGGATGACTAATCCGCGGGATTTATGAATTTGATTCAGATTTTGATTTTGAATCTGCTCTGGGTTGGATTCCTCATCGACTCGAAGGGTAGAAAAAACGATCCTGCTCCCGGCGGTGTTGGTGGCCGCTGTTCCATTGCTGTCGATTTGATAATAATACCATTGCTCCCCCACCCCGGCACTGGCCCGCGTTTTGGGAAATGCGATTCGCATGGTGTTTAATGGGCTGCTCAGGGTTTCCAGAAAATAAACGCCGGAGGGCAAGAACACGCCGTCAAGCAGAGCCATCCATTCATCGCCATCGGGATTTTGCGGGTCTTTATAAATGAAGCCGAGATAGCGGAGGTTTTTTTCGGGATCGGAATCGTCATTGTGAATGATGAGGCGAGCTTCGGTATTTTTAATTATGGCCTGGAGCCGGGCCGAACTGAAAAGAGAAGCGGCGGTTCTTTGACTGGTTTGTAATTGCAGCACCTGCCCATTTTCACCCGGCCACAGGGCCAGCCCGAGGGCTCCTCCGAGTAATGCCATCAACCCGATCACGACCAGAATTTCAAAGAGGGTGAAAGCCGAGGCCCGTTTTCGTTTTGCGGTTATATTCATGGCCTTGGCCGCTTCTCAATCCCAACTGCTGATGGTTTTCCATTCCTGGCACCCGCTGCCGCCGTTTGATGAATAAATGGCCACCGCGCCATGCAGGTCTTCGCTTCCGGCGGGCAGATTTTTCTTTTCAATGACGCCATTGCCATCCCCATCGAAAACGAGGAAAATGTTGGGATTGCCGAAAGCGTCCACGAGACCGCCCTTGGCCACGGTTTCCCCGCAGATGGTGGCCGTCTCCGCGGCGAACTCAGACTGGTTGAATCGATAGAAGGGAATCCTTTGTCTATTGGCGGCTTGGGCGTAGGCATTATCGGTTGGGGCTCCGTCGAATTTTCTTGCGGAGAGGGTTTCGATAAAAATTTCGGTGACGTCGCGCAGGGGAATGAGCGGATCGGGGTCGGCGGACGTAAGGCCGAAATTGGGATAAAACCCGTATTCGATTTTGAATTGCTCGATGGCCGTGGCGTATTGACTGAACTGGGCTCTGGTTTTTGCCGTCAGCACGGCTTTTCGCACCGTTATGGTAACGGGAAAAAGAATGCCCGTCAAGACAGCGATTATGGCGATCACGGAGAGCAGCTCGACCAGGGAGAACGCCCCCCGGCCCCGGCGGGGGCAGGGATTAAGGCGAGGATAGAAGGTTGTCGGCGATGGATTCATTTTCAAAATATTCAGGGGCAAAAATGCCGTCCGGGGGCAAGGCCGGACCGAGGGCCCCATCCGGCCCGATGGACATGAGGATATATCCGGGCCTTTGCCAATCCTGGGGCGAGGGATTTTCGGCGATTGTCTTGTATTGGTAAATATATGCGGCGCCCCAGGGATCGGTGAGGTAATTTTCGGCAAAACCCTGGTCCAGAGTCAGCAATGGCCGACTGCCGGAGGGAATCGGTTTTCGATTTGTTCGAAATTGTGAAATTTCGATAAAATGCCTTCCCATGGCGCTGGTCAACGGATCGTTGCCGGCATGGAATTGTCCACTGTTATTTAAATCTGGCTGAAATCCGGCGGTGGGGCTGCGGTTGCCGATGAGGGCGGCATAGAGCTCGCGGGAGCCGTCGCTTCCGGCGTCGATCCAGGGATAATCGCCGAGATGGGCTTTGTAAGATTCCAGGGCCTGCGTCAGAAGTGCCAATTGGCCCACCGCCCTGGCTCGGGCGGACCTTTTCTGTAAACCTTCGGAAGTGCCAATGGCCAGCCCTGCCAGAATAAGGAGAATCCCCATCACCAGGAGCAGTTCGAAAAGGGTAAACGCGGACTTTTTTTCGGGGCGCGGGTCGCACATTGCGGACATTCGGCCATTATTGAAGAGGGAAAAACCGTGTCAACCGACGAAACGGTGAAATCGAGATTTCAGGAAGTAAGAAGACCCGAACAACAAGTGTAGCCTAATGCTTTCTTAAACCACGGATTACACGGATGTGCGCGGATAATGAAAAATAGATTCATGTAATAGCGCCATGACCGCTTGCCAAACCCAGATATTTATGAATCCATTGACACTGCCTAACGCCGAGCGCAGGTATGGCGTCAGGCATTACCTGCCGCATGTGGTTCGGCTTCTCTTATATTCCATTTCCTGAAGTCTTTGATGGAGGAATAGACTACTCCTTCCCATCCAGCCGCAAGTACCGCTAGGACATTGGGTTCCCTGTCATCGAAGAATACAATCCGGCTGATCCCGTCATACTCGATGTTTCTGCTGATCGTACGAAAGAAGACCTCATCTGGTTTCTTCGCCCAAAAATCGCATGAAGCAAAGATCCGATCGAAAATGGTGCCCAACCCCATTCCATTTTGCATGAATCGGATCCGTTTCGCTCCTGGTTCGTTCCATGGAAGACACGATACCCTCTTCGTTTCAAGCCGCTAATCTCATCCATCAGCTCGGAATCGACCTGGTTTTCGGACTCAAACCAAAATTCGATGAATTCATTGTCGCTCCCCTTCCAACCGATCTCGGCAAACATTCTGCCAAGAACGTCGGTTAGTTCAGTCTTACCCAAAATACAATCAGGGAAATCCTCCTTGAAAAATCGCCTTAGCTTTACCTCCGGTATTCTATAAACCCTTTCAAGATTCACGGTAAAAGGCTGTGATCGGATCACCATGCCATCGGCGTCAAATATGACTGCGGTATTCATTCCTTTGTTGGCCGACTTCTTGAAACACGCACGAAATCGGCGAACTGGCGGATTTTCCGTGTCAAAATAATCTTCAAAATATCCCTCTGAAAGACCATATGTAGAAAATGTTGCAACCTCGTTCCGAGTGAGCGGCCAAGGCATCTCTCCTTCCGGCTCACTTTCATCTTTTGCACGGGCCGCAAAGACGAGATGACCGCCATGCGACAAAAACCGGCAGATTCTTTGTATGGCGTCCCGGCGCAAATCAGGTGGTAGGACTTGGAGGGTATAGGATTCCCAAACGAGTTGAAAGTGTTCGTTCCAATCAACCGGTGCGCCAAAAAGATCGGCAACCAGGTAGTGCACCTTCGAGTCCGGGAACCGCCGCCTGCATTCAGCGATAGCGGTTGGCGAAATGTCGAAGGCAGTGACGGCGAATCCGCGCTGCGCCAGCCACTCTGCATCATCCCCATACCCGCAACCGATCTTCAGTGCCAATCGGGGTGAACCGTCTAGCGAAAGCTTCTCCAACATCTGTACGATGTGTGGATTCGGAACCCTATCTGCCCAAGGAACCGTTGCACCGTCATCCCGGGCTTTCTGATATAGTTCCTCGAACCAAGCAAGTGGACGCATTTCGGCAAGCGCCTTCGCGGCTAATCCCCGTGCCACCGCTCTTTTGTCAGTAATCATAAATTCGTCCAACTATATGTAGACGGCAAATACGCCGCGACAATTATGGACATTATCCTTTCGACCGATATTTTCAAGAATATTTGTAAATACTTGATGTACAACATGATCACAGGGTTATGCCTCTGAGGAGGAAAAATCGGCCTGTTTCGGGTTAGAGTTTTCTCCAATTTTTTTATGAAACCGCAGATTGGGAGGGTAAATATTGGTGTTTGTTAACTGGTATCTGTGTTTATTTGTGTTTTTGGGGTGAAAATGGGGGAAAAATGAAATTTTTTTCATTTTTATTCAAACGCATCAAACGCAGCCAACGTAACTATTGCAATTTTTCGGGATTTATGGTATAACTTTGGCTCAACTCACATGTTCTCTCAAAACATAACCCCGAAAAACCATGAAGAAATATTGTTATTGTATATGTAATTTTTATTTAGACCTCCCGATACCGAAAAGGAAAAGGATGTGGAAATTCTGCCAAAGGAGGCATTTGAAGCATTGACAGGGATGGAATGATGCCTAGGTTAGGGTGAGCTTGCCTTGATTTAGCCGGCTCAATTACCTGATTGAGGCCAGCCCAGGGCGAATTGCAGGAGGTTTAGGGTTTCCA
Organism: Opitutales bacterium; assembly: GCA_965226205.1. GTDB lineage: Bacteria > Verrucomicrobiota > Verrucomicrobiia > Opitutales > UBA2987 > JAJFLU01. The sequence goes on from CBDDCJ010000024.1 coordinate 76,714, forward strand.
GGAAAAGCCTGTCCTCTCACTCGCGGATTATTCCGGTCGTTCCGATTTTCTATTATATTATATTTCCATCTCATTTTATTTTATTTCTTTGCGAATGCAAAAAAACGAAAAATTGCCCCAGGAGGAGCTTGTTGAAGGCATCCTGGAGCCTCAGGCAAATAAAGCGGGCCAGTTGATCAATCCGGCCCGCAACGGACGGACGCGCCCGGACGACCCGTTTGTGCCGAGGGAGTTGATCCGCCGTTTTAAAATTAACAAGGGTAGCTGGATATGCGCCCGGGCGCACCGCGATGCCCGCTTTCCCAATCCCAAGGTGCGCTACGTGGAGACCATCGACGGTTATCCGGTGGACCAGCGCCAGCAGAAAATCGCATTTTCGCAGTTGACCACCATAACCCCGGATGAATGGCTGCAACTGGAAACCAAGGATGGGGCTATGACGGTGAGGGCGATCGATATGTTTTGCCCCATCGGCAAGGGGCAGCGGGGTCTCATCGTGGCGCCCCCGCGGACCGGTAAAACGATCATTCTGCGCGATATCGCCTTGGGTGTGCTTGAGAATAGCCCGGAGTGCCATGTCATGATCCTACTCGTGGATGAGCGACCGGAGGAAGTCACCGACCTGAAGCGGAGCGTTCCGTGCGAGGTCTTCGCCTCGTCCAACGACGAGGAAGTGAAAAACCATTTACGCATAGCGGATCTGGCCATTGAGCGAGCCAAAAGATTGGTAGAGGTGGGCAAAGACGTGGTCGTGCTGCTGGATTCGCTGACGCGGCTGGCCCGAGCCCACAATTCGGCCCAAGGCACCAGCGGGCGCACCATGACGGGCGGGCTGGACATTCGCGCCCTGGAAAAACCGCGTCAATTGTTCTCGGCGGCCCGCAATACGGAGGAGGCGGGCAGCCTGACCATTATGGCCTCGGCGCTGGTGGAAACGGGCAGCCGCATGGACGACCTTATTTTCCAGGAATTTAAAGGAACCGGCAACATGGAGATGGTTCTCGACCGCAAAGTAGCCGAATTGAGAATTTGGCCCGCCATGAACATCTCCTCTTCCGGAACCCGGCGGGAAGAACTCCTCCTGGAGCCCAAAATGCTGGATCGCTGCCATTTCTTTCGGCGCGCGCTGGCCGGGATGAAGGTGGACGATGCGGCGGAAACAGCCTTCTCGCGGCTGGGCAAAACCGAAAACAACGCGGAGTTTCTGAATTTAATCAACCTTTAGAGGGATAAAAACATGCCGCAGAAATGGGCAATGAAGTAACGGAAAAGTATGGATATGGGTGAGAAAAGAATGGAGAAGGAAGGATGGGGAAAGCGCAAAAGACCCCGAAAGTTTTTTAATTTTATGAGTGCATTTTCTTTTGCAGGCACTAACTTGCGTTTTTTCTTTTTGCATGCAGAATTTTGCTGATCAATGTTTGGACATGGCCCGCACAATGTTGGGGCAAAATCTTGGCGCAATCTACGAGGATGGTTCCATATCGCCAGTTGAAGGCGAAAACCCGCGCCTGGATGAGTCCGGACACGCCGCATTGGCCATAGGCGAATACCACCGCGTGACGGGTGAAACGCAGTTGGAGAATTTCGACCTGGTCGATTTGACCGCCCGCACCATAACGGCCCAGGTTTTCACGGAAGAAAGCCAGGAAAATGGTCTTGCCTATACCGCTTTGGGGCTGCTCTCCTTCGGGCCCTCGAAGGACCGCAACCCGGTTTGGGAGCGGCTGCTCGACCCCACGCGGGAAAAACTGGACCACCGGCTTCTGGCCCGCACCGATTACGATAATCACATGCAAGCCTTTAATGTGGCCAAGGCGGTTGCAAGATTCAGCATGGGCCTCTCCAAAAAGGATGAAACCGGCCGGTTGATCGATCGATTTATTGAGCGCATCAAGGCCAATAGTTCGGCCAATTATGCGGACGACGGTCCCGAGGATGGGGTTGGCGGCGTATTCGATATTTACGGTATCGTGAGTTTTGTTTTCATCCGCCAGGCCTTGCAGTTGCACTCCAATATGCACCTGCGGGAAAGAAAACTGCCCAGCCTGCGCACATTCGCGGAAAAATATATCCGCATGATGCCAGATATCGTGCGGCAGGATGGAATGGGTTGGATTTACGGGCGGGGCATCGGCGCTTATGGGCAAATGCACTGCATCAGCCTTTTACTCCAGGGTATGAGGGACGGCTGGATTACCGAAGACAAGAAGGCTGTGTATTGCGACATATTGCGCCGTCTATTTCAGTTTTTCTTCTTAACATTTCTGGACCAGGAAAATGGGAATATGGTGGTACGGGACGCAGAGCGCGACACGACCGATGCGCATACTACACGAATGGCCAATTTTGATGGCGCCCGCTACCTCTGCCAATGGGCCCGGCTGGCCCGATCCATCGGCGGCACCATGACTTTTGAAGCGCCCCTCACCCGAACCAGCGGACGATTCGTAATTTTCGACAAGAGCAATCGCAAGGAACAGGGGTTATTTATTTATCAGGATACGAACAGCGGATTGCACATCCAATTGCCCTTGGTCGGGGCTGGTTCGAAGATTTCGTCCAATTCGTTGTCGTTTCCGCATTGCCCAGGGGTGTTCGACTGGCCCTCCAACCACTACCTTCCGGTCATGACGCCGGAATTGACATTTGGCGACAAAGTCATTGTGCCCTCCTATTATGGGAAAAAATGCATTACGGGTCTAGGCCTGAGGCGCTCATTTTACTTTAGATACCAGCAGCCCGAGTTGATTACGCGGGAGGGAAATATTGTGCCTGGCCTGGGCAGTGTTAATGTTTCCTGGACATTTGCCGGCAATAAAGTGATCAGCGATTTCATCTTCCGGGTCAAAAACCGAGTGCAAATGGACCAGATGCGCTATGTTCTGGTAATCGGCGCGCCGCACTCCACTTACCGGATTGGCACAACCTATACATTGGGTCCAGAGGGCTTGCGCTGCCAAGTGCTCAAGGACGATTTTCAGGCCATTTGGGAAAATACCGAAGTGGTCACCAATGAACCGCAATTCAAAACTATTTACGGCAATATCCACTATTTGCAAACTTTTTGCCGCGACCACGCTCTCATCATGCGTCCTGGGCAACAATACCGCTTAACCGTAACTTTCGAGCCTGATATAATTTTCGCAGAGGAGTAGGCAATCAATGGCCGCGGCAATCTCTCCTTAGGCCGGTGGAAAGAGAACTCGCTTGGCCGTAAATTTAAAGCCCATCCAAAATGCTTTCCATTCGTATCATTCCGTGCCTCGATGTAACTGCGGGCCGAGTCGTCAAAGGCATCCGATTTAAGCAGTTGCGCGATGCCGGCGATCCCGTTGAAATTGCCGCCGCCTATGAAAAACAAGGCGCAGACGAGCTGGTCTTTCTGGATATTACGGCTTCTAGTGACGGGCGCCAAATCATGCATAAAGTGGTCGAGGCGACCGCTGCTCAATGCTTCATGCCACTAACCGTGGGTGGTGGTTTGCGAAATCTGGAGGACATCCGGCAAATGCTTTACTCCGGAGCCGACAGGGTGAGCCTCAATACTGCAGCCGTAAACAACCCGGACCTCGTATTACGGGCGGCCCAGAAATTCGGGAACCAGTGCATTGTCGCAGCCATCGATGCCAAAAGAAACCCCGATGGGAAAAGCTGGCAGGTTTATACCCACGGTGGCCGCAATCCCACTTCGATTGACGCCGTGCAATGGGCACAGAAGCTGTGTCGGCTTGGAGCGGGGGAAATCCTTCTCACCAGCATGGATCGGGATGGAACAAGGATGGGCTATGATATCGAGTTGACCAAGAGAATCAGCGATGCGATTGAGGCGCCGGTTATAGCTTCAGGGGGTGCGGGAAATCTCGACCACCTGGCTGAAGTTCTGAAAAAAGGCAGGGCAAGCGCCGTTTTGGCGGCATCCATCTTCCATTTCGGAGAATATAAAATAAATGAGGCCAAACGAAGGTTAGCCCAGGCTGGAATACCGGTCAGACTGTGATTGAAACTCGCCTCTTTTTTCCAGCCCTGGATTGGGATGGCTCTCAATTTTATTTATACACCTGCAAATACTGTATGGCTTTGTCGTAACTACGCCTGGCAAGAAAATGAGCCAATTGGGGTTCGAGGCCGTTGCGGTGTTCTTGAAGCCAGGCATCAATCGACTGAATCGCATCCACTAAGCCAGTGCCCTGCTCTTCCGACAAAGAATGGAGGAGTTCCTTCAGTCGTTTCAATGGCGGTGTTTTCGATGTCATAAGCAAATTTTTAGAATTAACAATATGCACAATTCCGATCATAAGGCAAGGTATTCAGAAAAATAGCGGCTAAAAATATTTAAAATTTGATCAATACCATCCCATAGGGGCGAGGCAAGCTTCGTAACCCATTGATAATCAATGTGAGTTTTTGACTTTTGGGGGAATCGAATTTTTGAAATTTTATCACATGTTTCTCTTTTATTGCTTTTGCCACCTTGTGCTGTCCCATAGGTTTTCAACCAAACCCAGGGAAATAAGCCTGCTGGGGAGTCGCTCGCATTCTAAAGCGTCCACCGGCTGTCCCATAGAAATCGAGCAAGTCCCGCAGGTTAAAGCGATCCCAAAGCACGCCTCTGACAAGTGTGAACAGGCGGACAAAACTATGCTCCCAGCGGCTCAACCAGGCCTGGAAGCGGAGCAGCACATAGAGCAGCAAAGCGCTCCAAATCTGCCAGCGCACGGCATTGGCGCTATGGCCGAGGAAATCGCACAAGTTGAGCGTTTGTTTGATTTGGCGGAAGCAGGTTTCAATGGACCAGCGGCAGCGATACAGTTCGCTGATCGTATGGGGCGACCACTGCAAATTATTAGTCAAAAATTCCATCACTCGCCACTGGCCATCAATCTCCACCCATGCCGTTACCCGGCGCATCGGCTGGGGATAATCCTGACGGGATTTTTTGTTCTTAAGGACCACCAGATCATCGCGCAAAATATTGCCCTTGGGCTTCTTGAGCAGCCTCTTGACACAGCGCAAGGCCATGTTCTTTTTGGCCCGGGTGACAAAGTAAATGCCCCTCGAGGACAAGTCAAAGAGGTGGGTCAAATCGATGTAGGCCTTGTCAAACAATACGATTTCACCGGCTTTGAGGGCGGCGCACATTTCACGGGCTCGTTTGGCGTCATTGTCCCTGGCCGTGTCGATGATGGCAAACCGGGGCAGAAAACTTTTCAAATCCAGGCGCAAGTGACATTTGGCGGCCGCCTTTCGCCGACGATGTTTAGCCCAATCCATGCAGTTGGCGACCAAACCGATAGTGGACGAATCGACGATGTTGATAACGCGTTTGAAACGTCGGGGAAACCCCTTGAATTTACCACCCGCAAACCCCGGAGACAACGACTGCAAGTGCTTGAGCACCGACCAAAACAGTTCTCCCGACATCGCGGCATCGCGATGCTTGTTGGCGTAGGAAAGCCCGTTGCGACTGGGAGCGCTGGCCCCCCGGATACTGGCCAGCAACCCTCTGTGATGAGCGAGTCCGTCACAGACATCATTAAGCCCAATAGCATGAGTGATCTGAGCATAGAGCAAACTAACGATATGGCTCCATGGACTGAAACTGCGAGCTTTCTTATCGACACCCTACTGGCGGGCCAACTTGGCCACCAGATGTCCCGGAATAAAATTGCAAAGCTGTCGCAGAACGCACACCTTGCATTTGGCTGGATTTGCTTTTTGTTTTTTCATAGTAACCTGCTTCTAGTGAAACAGGCGAACAAGAGCAATTCCAGCCGTTTTGCGTTATTTCCTATGGGATGCTATTGAAATTTGATAGCTTATTCCTGGATATAAAATAGCAAACGATCATGGATAAGCAATGCAAAATCATCCCGCCCATCCCCCGTATAATCGCCGATAACGATTTCGCGCGGTTCTAAATTGGCCCCCCGGCGGCCTTGATAATGCGGATTTTTGTCGAAAATGATAAAGTGGAGAACGCTGACCCAATTATTTTTTTCTTCCTCCTGCAATATTTCCAGAACATGGTTTTGCGCGTCAATGGCAATGATCTCGGGCTTGCCATCACCGTTGAGATCCACGATATCCAATCCGGTGTAACGGATGTCCTTGAGGTCGGTTTCGTAAACGGCCAAAGTGTCCGACTTCCATCCAGCCGCATCCAGGGGAATCGACCAAAAACGGTCATGGCCATAAATTAAAATATGCTCGCGCCCATCCCGGCCAAGTTTCCGTACATGAGCCGAAAGAAGGTCGATTTTGCCCACTTCAAAAGATTTCTCAAATCGGTAAACTCCCGTATCGTCCCGCACCAGCATTTGCATGGATTCCGCCTTTTTTTCATAAAAGAAAAGTTCATTTACACCATCCTTATTCAGATCGAGAACGAGCGGAGCGAGCACCTTGTCTTCGCTGCGACGGGCGTTATATTGGTCCGTAATTTCCAGGTCATCCCTTTCATTGATGCGGAGGGAGCGAGCAAAGCCATCGGACCCAACCAGGAATTCATTCCAACCGTCTTCATCCAAATCTCCCAAGCCAATCTGGCTTAAATCCAGGTTGGTAAGCAAACTTTTGCGAATAGCGGATTCCACGGTCACTTCGGCATAGATATGTTTTTCTTTCTGCAGGAACAGCCGGGATGCCTCTCTGGGGACTAAAACGATAATATCAAGGAGTCCATCACCATTCACGTCCATCACCAGGAGAGCTTCTGGATCCCGATTTAAACCGTCGATAATTACCGGTTCATTTAACGAACTTTGAGTAGATATCGACCGGCCGTCATCCTGATTTTGCCTATCGGAAAAATACGGCGCCGGTATAATTGACAGACGCTAATTTTTTTTAATTTTATCGATCAGAATAATATCATCCCGCCCGTCCCGGTCGATATCTCCAACCGTTATGGCAATCGGTTCGCCAGCAACAGGGATGGTTTCGGGAAATTCCAGACGTCCTTTTGGGGAGTAGCGAGAAAGACCCAGGATGCCTTCATTGGCGCTTAATACGGCCAGCGCTACCCTGCCCTGACTCATAAAATTGCCTGCAAAAACCGATGTCAAATTAGCAAGGAAGGGAAATGCAACCGGCTCTGAAAATATCCCTTCATCTCTTTGTAAAAAAAGATGGACGCGAGCACCGAGCGAATCCCCTGAAACCAGATCGGCCAAGCCGTCCCCCCATTAAAATCGCCCATTGTATAAAGGCCGGCATCATTTATGGCTGCTATGGAGGAATAAATTTCGGGCTGCAAGGCCTCAACTTGTCCCTGCATCCGGGGGGCAGTGCTTATAGTGGCCAGCTCCACATGTCTGGTTTTTGATTGAATGTAGGCAAATCCGGCCCGTCCTTCCAGTTCCAAGGGCCAGGCTCGAATGCTGGAGGTGGCTGATTCTATGGGGATGGCAATTTCCGGGCCGAATCCGCCGCCCTCATATTGTAGGCGCAGGCGCAACGAGCGTTTAGTTTGAGCCAGTGCGTAAAAAAGGTCCACCAAACCGTCACGGTTGAGATCGATTAACTGCAATCCAAAATTGTTTTCATCTGCCACCCGATAAGATTTTTGCCCGTCCAGTTTGCCCGTCTCATCTTGGTGAAAAATGAGTAATTTCTCTTTGGCCAAAACGATGAGGTCGTTTTTTTGATCGCCGTTTAGATCGGCGATTTCCAAAGTTGAAATCCAATGCTCGGGCGCAAACTCCTTAAAAGTCCAGGTTTCGACCCATTCTCCCTCCTCTCCCTGGAAACGAACGGTCAAAGGAACTTTGTTCCCGGTGTAGGCAAAATCGGTTCGGCCATCGTTGTTCAAGTCGCCCGCCGCCAGTGTATAAAGATAATCCCCGCTAACAATGGATTTCCGGCGAAATCGAGCATCTTCCAAGACAGGTTCCCAACGGTTTCTGCGCACGGATCGCTTTGCCTGATCGACCGGGACAGCCGGGTCTTTTTGCAGCAATAATTCGATTTTTGCTCGATCATTATTTATGACCGCAAAATCCAATCGTTCATCTCCATTTAAATCGCACAGAGTAAGGGCGCGGGTATTCCAATCGAGCTTGGCCACCTCGGGACCGGACAGATTTATCCTCCCAGAAACGATTGGCGCCGCCGGCAAGTCAAAAGACAAATAATAGAAAGCCGCCCCCCACGACAAGATGAGAAGCAGATTTTGATGGCTGTCATTCACTTCTTTTTCGAATCAGCGCTTTGGAAAAAAGCCCCTCTTCCTCAAAATAGGTTTTGGCGATGATAAAATAAGGGAAATCCAGTTTGTCCGGTAATTTAGAAGGAACGCAATACTCGAAATAATTAGATTTTTCATTGATTAGGTTCTGCTGTACTCTGGCCAATGTGACAAACGACGTATTGAGAAGAGCGCCGAAATCGTTGTAATCAACCTCTATTTCGCCTGCCGGCAGACCCTTCAAAGCCTCCGCCAAATCTTCTTCATCCCAAAGAGATTCTCCGGTGTGGTTCAAACGGGCCAAGGTAGTCTCTAGCAGTGAAACAGAGTGCAAGCCCAATAGAAGAAACCGATTTGTGAGAGCATAAGAAAAGGATTGGCCATCGGAACTGGAATCGGAATTCAGAGTGAAGATGGTGTTTCCCAAGTATTCTCTTTCGACAAACGAAAAGGATGCCCCGGCGAATAGGTTTTTTAAAGATTCGAGGGCCAATTCAATTCCTTGCCGGTCTTTCAATGAGAATACAATCACGGTATCGGCATCTTCCAATCCCTGGGGCGAACCCTGGCTATTGCTTGGCCCGAAATCACTGAAACTCGTTATCTGGTCTTCTAGGTTATTAAAAAATGCGGCTTTGAAATCAACCCCCGATCCGGTTGTCAACTGGTCCAGGAAGCTCTCGTAGTATTGATACCAAAAGGGGGGTTATGGATGCGATAAACCTTCCAGGTTTCTCCAGAATTCTTTTAAACTGAAAAGCGTCACCCGGGCCGACATCACTTCTTTCGAAATGTAAGCGGGTTTTGAAATATCTCCCTTTCCGTAGGTCAGCAAACTCGGGATGCCGCGCTTATCTGAAAAAAGAAAACCGGAGTAAATTATGGGGTCTTGATGGTTTGTATCGACGGCGACATATATTCCATCCATCGCCTCTGGAGCCAATGCCTGCCACAGGCTTTGCCGGGAAATGGCCATCATATTGGGTTCCGCAGACTGCGACTCGTTCAACACGTCGGATTTCAATAGGGTGAACAAACTTCGCAAATTCAAGTAAAAGAACAGCTCGGACTCTGCGCCATCGTCCGTCATGCGGGAATAGGTTGAGGCTGCGGTTATTGAGTTTTCCGGCGTATCCCCATCGAGAAGTGAAATAGTTTCGCGCACACGTTGGAGGGAAGTGGCAACCATCAAAACATTATCAAATACCGCCCAGATTTCCTCTCCTTTTTCGAGTATGCCATCTTCTTCAACTTCGCTGCCATCTTTTTCTTCCAGCATCCAGATTTTCGCCCCCAAAAACTCGTCCTCAAACACCTTGGCCTTGTTGTTCACGGAATCCTGGGAGGTTTCCAGTGAATGGCGAATGAGTTTATCAATGATCTCAATATCTCCTTTAAATTCCACCAGACCGACATAATTACCGGGAACGTTGTCTCGCTTCAGGTTTTTAAAATCGAAGTCGGTCATGGCAAATATCATCTGTCCGGGAAACATCTCTTTTAACTGGTTATCCTCCAAACCCAATTCCTCTTTCAGGTTTATGGAGACGAAAGTCTTTTCCATTTGCCGGATAATAGGCTCGAAATACTCCTGGAGTTCATCTCGCTCCCAAAGAGACAATACCGGATTTTCTTCCATGTCTTCCAGAACCTGGGCCAGATTCGATATTTTAAGTAAAAACATGGTGTCGGCGGGCAATCCTTCCTCCAAAGATCTCTCGGCAAAAGCCGCCCAGGCTTGCGGCCACTGCCACGGCCAGGAAAATCACAAGGGGTTTTATGGAAAAGCCTGTTCTCATGGCGATGGATTGCTCTGCGGAGTGTGCATCGGCGGATTGTGCATCGGCGGATTGTTGTAACGATAACCGGAATTCGGATTGAGAGGATCGAATGCAAAAGCATCCCTATTTTTCAAAAAAGTTCTCAGCACGGTTGAGGGTACGGTAAAGGCAAGTCCTTCCGCTCCCACAGCGTTCACTTTCATATTAGTCACTCCAACCACTTCGCCCCAGCGGTTGAACAGAGGGCCGCCGGAATTTCCCGGATTGACCTGGGTCGTTGTCTGAATGAACAGGCGCCCATTTATCAATCAGTCTTTCAGGCTCACACAATGCCCTGGGAAATCGATCGCTCAAGACCCAAAGGATTGCCGATCGCAAAAACGATCTGTCCGCCCCGCAGCGCATCGGAATACCCCAGGGGAAGGGTCGGAAAAATGCGGCCCTCCTCGCCCACGATTTTCAAAAGGGCCAAATCCCGCTCCGGGCTGCTGGCTACAATGCGAACATTCTCGAAAGTTACTTTCAATGAAACTCCCCGTAGCAAGCTACGGGGTATCTAAGAAAGAAATTCATGATCACCACAGCATCAATTGTTGCAACTGCTTCTTCGGTTTGCCCTGTTTTCTTACGTAGGCCTCCACACTGGCCCAATCCCCACGCTCCCCTACCGTTCCAACATAATACCCGTCACTCCAAAACTCCCCTCCCCACAGCTTCTCCTTCACCCAAGGTTCGCGCCGAAAGATCTCCCGCGCCGTTATGCTCTTATATTTCTGAACGATTCGCCCGGGTGCTTCTTTCGGATGCGCTCCACACAGCAAATGCACATGGTCTCCATCCATTCCCAGTGCTTCCATCTCTATTTCATAGCGCTCGGCTATCCCAACGCTTGTTTCTTTCAGCACCTCTTGCACCCGCCTTTCCAAGAGCATCTTCCGATACTTCACAGGGAACACCATATGGTAGTGGATCTGCCACACGCAATGGCTCGCGCGCCTCAAATGCTCCCGTTTCTCTTCGCTCATTCATCTCTGTTATAAAGTTACCGCTCCCCGTAGCAAGCTACGGGGTATCTGAAATTAAATAAATCGTGAATGGATTTTTCATAAATAGTGATCGTTATTTCATGCTCCCCCGCGATAACGTGATCGTTGGTCACTGAAATGGACGGGGAAAACTGGACAGTGGAATAAGGTGGTCTTGAACCACTAAATCCGCTAACCTATGAATGTTATTAAATCACGAAAGAGAAGACAATACGGTGCTGAGTTTAAAGCCCGGGTGGCCCTGGAAGCCATCAGGGGCGCTCATACCATCAACGAGATCGCCGGTCGTTTTGAGGTGCATCCCAACCAGGTGACCCAATGGAAGAAGCAGCTTTTGCAGGGAGCAACGGAGCTGTTTTCGCGCCAGCGGCAGACTCTCAGCAAGGACAACGAGACGGAAAAAGATCACCTTTACCAGGAGATTGGAAAGCTGAAAGTAGAATGCGATTGGCTAAAAAAAAGTCTGAACAACTCGGTTGGTGAGAGGCGCAAGATGGTGCAACCACTTCAAGGAAAAATCAGTATCGGCAGGCAATGTCAGTTGCTGGGGCTGGCCCGCGGCAGCTATTACTATCGGGCCCGTGCCCAGTGCGAGCAGAACGTTCTCTACATGCATCGCATGGATGAGCTCTACACCCAATATCCGTTTTTTGGTTCTCGCCGGATGACCCAGTGGCTGCGTCGAGAGGGCCATGCAGTGGGACGAGGCCGCATCCAGCGGCTCATGCGCCAAATGGGCCTGGAGGCTATTTATCCGCGTCGAAACTTGAGCCAGGGGCACCGGCAGCACCGCATTTTCCCTTATCTGCTGCGGGGTTTGGCGGTCGAGCGGCCCGACCAGGTATGGTGCAGCGACATCACTTACCTGCGGCTGAGCCGAGGATTCCTTTTCTTGACCGTGGTGTTGGACTGGTTCAGCCGCTACGTGTTGAGCTGGCAGCTTTCCAACACCCTGGAGAGCCGCTTCTGTGTGCTCGCCCTGGAGGAAGCTCTGAGGCGGGCCCAACCTCAAATCTTCAACACCGATCAAGGCAGCCAGTTTACCGGCAGCGAGTTCACCTCGGTGCTGGGGCAAGCCGGGGTGCGCATCAGCATGGACGGGCGTGGCCGCTACCTGGACAACATATTTGTTGAACGCTTTTGGAGAACCCTCAAGTATGAAGACATTTACCTGCGCGAATACGCCACGGCAAAGGAAGCCAGCGAAGGGATAGCCCGCTACCTGGACTTCTACAACCACCTGCGCCCCCACCAAGCCCTGGGCTACCGGACCCCGGCCGAAGTCCATGCAATCGGAGCAAAACCAACCTCCCCGCCAATACAGCTTGCGGGCACCTGCGTGCCCGTCTTTGGCTAAGGACAAAATATATTTTTAAAAAATAATATGAACACGATTTCCACCTTAATCCCACGTCAAAATTGTCCAAACAACCCCGTCCACTTCACACAACATATCCCGAAGGGTGGATGAGAAAACCGGAACCCAGGCCGGTCGGAGTTCGAATCAAGACGACGGCCTCTCCACTTGCATCGACCTGTTCTTTGACAGATTCCACCTGCGGATTTTTCTCAACGCGGTAGAGATCCTTCCCGAAATCCTCCGCTTCCTCATGCGGCTCCTGGACGGGTCGCATTCGCGCAATCGAATCACGTGGAATGGCCATTACCGAGAATCCCAGGTCAACCACTATCCGATCCGGTTTTTCCTGGATGATTTCCGCTTTGATTTCTCCGCCTTGCGCCAGCTCGATAACGGTTGCTCCCACACACTCCAACAGAACCAGCGCAAAGAAAAGGGCACACTCCAACAGAACCAGCGCAAAGAAAAGGGAAATGATAAAAAAATGCTTCATTAAAAGACCCAGCTTTAGCATAAAATTTATAAACCTTAGGGCCACCGAAAAATTTTCTACTTGATGGATTCACCTGCCAGGTTAACCTATTGCCGATTATAATAATCGAGCAGTCCCTCGACGATTCCGTCGGCATACTCGCGGATAAGGCTTTTGCGTAGTGCTCCGGCCACTTCCCGCCATCCTTCGTAATCGCCGGCCCGCGCGCGCTCGGCAACCTCCCGGTTGTTGAGGACATAAGGCTCAAGATAAATCACTGGACAACGGTAAAGGCGATTAGCCATAAGATTGCGAGCCCATAAATAAGGACTCGCTCCAACTTTCACCGAATTGGGCGTTTTGTATATATAAGGAGGAAGTCCGTTGGCCTTCACCATGGAAGTTAACAATGCCTCCCCCAGCGCAATCTCCTCTTTGGCCGTGCGGGAAAGGAGTTTCACCAGCATTTCGAACCGCACATCATCATTGGATAATTCCTCCCGGCTGTAGGCGCCGTTGATCAGAATGTGAAAATGATTTTCACGAGAATAATGACCCATTTCTACGTTCATCCAGGCAGAGCCGTTAAAATGCAGCGCCAGAACCAGATCGGGCTTGAAATGGCGATTGATTTTTTCCGCCCGGGTCCGAATTTCACTGACCCGGTAAAAGAGTAATTCACTCAGGTTCCTTATTTCCCTGGGTTCTATTTGGGCATCGGCATCAGCCCGGCGTAGTCTCTTCCCTTTTAATTTTTTAAAGGCCGTTGGCATCAAACTTTCAACGGTCTCATTGGTCGCTGGTTCAGCCTCACTGCGGGTCAGCCATACCTTTGCTCCCAATGAAAAGAGTTTTTGTTGTAGATACAGGGCCACCTGTAAAGTCATATCACCTTCTTGGATCGGTGGACCGTCCTCGAAGGGAAAAGACCTTTCCTCCATTGGCCCGTAGGATCCTCCAATATGTCCCGGGTCGAGGACAATGCGCAAACCGGACAACGGGCTGCCATTTGCCACAGGCGGCATGGCCTCCAGCGGCCTCCAGTAGCGCGGTGGCGTCACTGTCGATTGTTGGGAAGTGGCAAACTTTAAAATAAAATCCTTCCCCTCCTCCTCGGATCGGAGACGGATTCGCGCTTGCTGATTTTCAATGCGAATCCACGGATCATAGGAATTTCCCGGACCATAAACCTCGTTAATCAATTTTAAAAACCGCTCCGCGGTTATGCTATTTTGGTATTGTTCAAGCTGCCCCCAGGGGGGCGGCTGGCCCAGAGAAGTCAGTTTAGCTTGCAGCCAGGCTGGGAATACCAGTGTGGCTGCAAATATTGCGCCGAAAACAGCAACTTTCCAACCAGCCGCCCGTAAAATCAAAAGCAGACATTGCCTCTGCCGCTGGACCATCGTTTCTAGGAGTAGCGCCAATCCCGGTTTCTAATGCACCGTGATGCGGATTTTCTTTGATGCCACAGGTGGATCGTGGGGTATGTGCAGGTAGTTTCCCAAAAGCAGTTGCAAGGTATGCTCGCCGGGAGCCAATGAGACGGTCGTTTCGGTTTGCCCTCCTCCAAAATGAACATGGTTTTCATCCGCCGGAATGGGCATTGAAAGGTCGGGTAATTTATCCACATCAATGAGAAGATGATGATGCCCGGTGCCAGGTTTTTCCACCCCTGCCGGCGCAATACCCATGCCCTTCAATCCAAATCGCACCGTCAACGGGCTTGTCACGATCTGTCCCTCAGCCGGCATAATGATATAAACGCCATCCCCCTCGGGATAAACCGGCGCTGTTTCAGCCGCATGTTTTGGAGAACAACCGGAGAAGGTCAAAGCGAACCAAGACAGTAGTATAATTGGGGAAAGGATTTTACTCATCATGATTCCTTATTTTGAGAAATGTTAAACGGTTTGACTCGGCCCTGCGAAAATCCCGGATATCGATTCAAGGACAAAAGATTACAACGGTTGGAGGGCGCATACAGCAAGCCTATTCCAGAATGAAGAGAAAGAAATACAGGGTGTATTGATTCTTGAACCACAGTTTTTTCGTTGGAGGGATTGTTGCCTTCGAGTTGGATCCTCTCTTAACCTCAATAATGATTTTACGGATTATCAATCGATAAATTGCATGGCGTAAAGCTTTGATCCACGCATCCGGAAAACGATTTGCACCGTTTTTCCTTGTAGGCCTGAGACATCGGTTCCGTTTGGCAGCCATTCCACTTCGGTTTCGATAAAATCGCCATTGATGTAGAGGCATTCGTCCACCGAAAATCCTTCCATCGGCTGTCCATTTTCATCCAAAAAACCGACCTGGGCATAACCCGCGGCTTCGGTGTCGATATTAAGGACGAGCCGGTTTCCTTCAAACTTCAAAGGCCGCGTTATCAAAATAGCCTCTTTGTCATAGGAAGAATCCGCAGAGACGAATCCGTCCAATCGCTGCACCAAACGATAAACGGCGCTCTGCTCGTGGCCCTTGCGGTAGGTGGAGTGATAAACTTCCTCGCCATAGTAATATTGCCAGATTTCGTCCCCCCGCCTGATCATGCCGTGGGCGGTGTAGGCCTGGTGGATGTCGCGCCCTTGGTGCAGCCCTATTCCAACATAGGCTGGTCGCGGGTGGCGCTGCCAATTAACACCATCGCGACTGACCGAAATCTGTGTCTCGACTGGGCCGGAACCGCGCCCGCGCTCCGGGTCCATGAGCACCTGGCGGCCCTTGGGACCATCTAACTCGTAGTGAAAATAGACGATGGGGAAGGCCAGATAAGTGTCCGCAGCCCAGGGGTATTTCATCGCCTTGGTAATATAGATATCGACGCCCGCGGGATCGACGCCATCCTTGGGCGCGAAGGCATGCGGGAATTCCAGGCCTAAACCACCGAGAGTCAACGGGCCATTGTCCAGATACCAGGGCATGGGATCGCGAATACGACTGGTTTTGGCCGCTTCCCAAGTTTCTTTCTGAGATACTCGTTTAAAAGGCCACGGCGTGTAAAGATCTTCGGTTTCGGTTATAATGGACTCCCGTTGGGTGGCACCGGCTATGGTTTTATTGATTCCGGTGCGATGATACCCTACATATAGCTGCCGTTGGTCATCGTAAAATGTGCACGATTGGGTGCCCGAGCGGAAAGGCAAGACCGCCGTCCGGTTCCGCCGCCAGGAATACCCATCGGGGGATTCATAGACGAAAATACCCCTCCGATGATAACCGCTGATATATTTCCAGCGAGATTCTGGCGGCCCGTTGGGATCGATAAATGGATTTCCCAAACCACCCACCATTTCATGCAGAACGATATTTCTGTGGCCCTTATATTCGCCTTTTCCCATGTCCGGCATGGTCCAGTTAATGCCGTCACGGGAAGTTTGCACGGCCAGAAAATCATCCGCCACCGAGTTGTAGATGCGTATCAGACCGTCCTCGTCCTCAACAACGGTGAGGTGTTTGCGAAAAGGACCCTCAATCCCATCGATGACCCTTTCAGCCAGGCGCGGGGGATTCACTTGAAAGTGGATACCATCCATTTTCTCGACCAAGGCGTCGTCGATAAAAAGGTGTTTTCTTCCTCCCAATTGAAGGACTTTCTGAGTCGATCCACCTTTCGCAAAGAGAAGCGGAGGACCGGCCACCAAAGAGATTTTCCGGCCGCTTTTTTGGACAATGGGGGAAAAGCTGGATGGCGGCTTGAAGTTATCCTCATAAACCCGGCCCAGAGAAAATCTTAGCTCATCCAGCCGGCCCGGCAAGGGGTTGCCCCATGTGCCGTTGCGGCCGACCGAAAAGTAATCCTCATCGCCGAAATCGAGAGACTTAATAGCCGCTTCCTGGGGCAGGGTTTGCAAGACCCCATCGACATAGTGCCGCAACTGTTTTTCTTCCGCATCATAAACGAAAGCCAGATGACGCCATGCCCGAGAACCTGGGCGAAGGGCCGATTTATCCGACGGAATGGCCAGGCTGATACCGCCCGGGTCATTCTCTAATACAAATCCATCGAGACTTCTATTGGTAACCAGACGTGTGACCTTTTCATTTTCACCACGCGGGCCGGTTCCGATCTCGAAAACCACTCCTTCCGCTTCAGCCTTTCGAGTGGGCAAATACCAGAATTCAACCGTCCAGTCATAAGCCCCCAAATTGAGCCGGGTCCGTGTTGCCTGCGGAAATCCCGCCTGTTTACGTAAATGAGTTTCGCTGCTCGTCATCAAGCCGCAGAAATTAGAGTTCATCCACGACATCGGCTCGACGGTGCGTCCCTCCGGTATTTCAAGCTGTTTTAGGCCGAACCATTCATCCCCCTCCGGGTATTCAATGGCAGGCTGGGGAATGGCTTCCAGAGCTTGGCCATACTTGCCCTCCACAATCTGCCCATCTGGCCCAATCACCATGGGGTAATCGTTGTCCGACTCATCGCTGAGGACACAGCTTGGGTAAATCCCGATCTGCTCATCAAACAGCCAAAGGGCAATGGTGCGATTTTCCTCCGCCCAAGAGGAGTTAATCCAACAAACCGATAGGAGAACTATCAACAAAGAGTTCCGGTATTTCATTATTCGCGTATATAGGTGTTCATTCTCGGTTAAATAAATAAAGCCAGGCAAAGAGTAGATCCCCCTTTCTCTACCTGCCATAAATATAAAACAAAATATCTGCGTTCATTTGCGAAATCTGTGGTTCAAAAAAACATTCGAATGTAAGCCGATTTTTCATAATAGTGAACATTAGCACACAATAATAGTCAACCGCAAGCTTTTTTTTCAAAAAAATGCATTTTAATAATTCCTGTTAATTCACCTTGGCCATCAAGTATTTAGGGAATTTCGCATCATTTTCTACCACTTTACCTGCACAAAATGTTCCACCATCCAACCTTCCTGGGTTACGTAAAATAGTCTAATCTCCCTTACGTAAAATAGTCTAATCTCCCCTTTTTCTATCTGCGTTTATCTGTGTCATCTGCGGTTAAATTATACATTCGGATTAAGATTTAGGGGCGTGTGGATATTAAGACTGCAATTTCATTCGTTTACGGTCATTTCCTGGGCGCCCACTTCTTTTCGCCATTTTTTCAGTTTTTCAAACATGCGATTGGCCAACTCGGGTTTTTCCGCGGCCAGATTGTGCCGTTCGCCGAGGTCCGATTCCAGGTCGAATAGTTCCAGGGCGCCGTCTTCCCCGGTTTTCGATTGTTCGAACCACTCGATCAATTTATACTTGCCCTCCCGCATGGCGCCCGCCGGTGCAATGCCCTGATGATGATAATGCGGGTAATGAAAATAAACCGCCTCCCTCCGCAATTTTCCGGTTTGCTTCAAAAGAGAAATAATACTTTCGCCGTCGATATCGGGATAATTTTTGCCGATACCGGCCAGTTCATTGAAGGTCGGGAAAAAGTCGTTGCTGATAACGATTTCACGGCTGACACTACCGGGCTCGATGACGCCGGGCCAACTGGCGATGAGCGGTGTCCTGATGCCTCCTTCGTAAAGATCGCTCTTGCTGCCCCGCAGAGGGAATTCGTCTTTGGGTCCCAAGTGCCCATTATCCGAGAAAAAAATGACTAAGGTATTGTCCAGTAACTCCAGATCTTCCAGTTTTTGCATGACCTCGCCCACACTTTTGTCCAAGGTTTCCAGCATGGCCGCCTGCACGGGATTGTCATGACCGTATTCCTCCAGATCGGCATCGGGTTTTGCCGCGTATTTATCAATCAATTCCTTTTTCTCAACCTGTGGCCGGTGGATGGAATTATGGGTTATATAACAGAAAAAAGGTTTATCTCTATTGGCCTCAATGAATTGCAGGGATCGTTCAGTGATTTCCCTTACATGATGGGCGTCGTTTTCGTATTGACTCTCTCTTCCCGCCCCCGGTTTGTGGGTGGTCAACACATCGTCAAAACCGTGTGATTGCGGGTCTCCCGGCCTTCCGGGGCTATAATTCTTGTCCACGTTAAGATGCCATTTTCCGAAATGTCCGGATACATAACCGGCTTTTTTCAAGGACTCCGGGATGGTCGTCGTATCCAGGGGAAGATTTTTGGCCCAATCCGGAGTTTTCAGTTTTTCATCCAGGTCATTGCCTGGAATGTAATCGGTTATGTGGAGCCGGGCCGGATACTGCCCAGTCATAATACTGGCCCTCGTGGGTGAGCAGACCGGGCACGCCGCATAGGCATCCGTAAACCGCATTCCCCGGCGGGCCAGCCGGTCGATGTTGGGCGACTCGTAAAACGCGCTCCCGTAGCTCCCCAATTGATGCCAGCCAAGGTCATCAGCCAGAATCAAAACAATATTCGGTTTTCCAGCCTTAACTAAGTGATGGGCCGCCTTCAGAGATCGGGCTGCCGGAGAAATCATCCCCGAAAAAGTAAGGGCAGCCGTTCCCAGGCCCAAATCCTTTAAAAAGGTTCTGCGGTCTGTCATTTTTTGTTGCCAGTGATCCACAGATTCCAGGCGCCTGACTTCTTTAAATTAATTACTTGAGGTTTTAAGATCATCAATTCGAAACACACTTAATGGAACCTTAACTTCCAATCCGGGCAAATCTTCTTCATCCAGGCCTGGATTGCCGGGATTTCCATCAAGGTAAAGCCGCGGCACGTAGCCCCTCCATGAACCGGTCCGAAACACAATTCTCTCCAGGGTTTCGACCGGGTAGGCAAATACCACATTTTTCCTCAGCCACTCACCATCGAGAGACAAATCATAGGCCTGCTTTTTGCAATCGAATCTGATTTTAATATCATACCATTGGCCGGGACGAATGGGCAATGGGCGAGGGTTTTCCTTGTTCAGATCAAGGGAGAGCCAATCGGGATCGATTCGCAGGCGCAAGGGCCGTTCATTATAGCGGTCCTGCAATTCTATCTCGAAAATGTTGTGCCCGAATTTTTCAGCTTGAACGCGGAACCGGACAACACCTTTTTCACTTTCCGGAAAAGCGCGTTCGGCCAGAGCGTAGTCATAAGGATCTTCGTCCCGGAACTCAAGGTAACGGTGTGAATCCCCCTCCCCGGAGGGTTCGATCGAAATCGGCGCCCATTGGGGCACATGCAGGTTCCAGTATTCCAAATCGGAAACTTGATTGATCGAATCAAAATTCTGCTCAACAGGCTCATTAACGGTTCCTGAAACAGGCAATCGCGTTCGGCTTACCCAGATGTCCTCCTTGTTCATGCTGTAGGTGTTCCACATGTGATCACCCGGCGGGTTCCCGTTGCCCTCGGCGATACCGCGTATGTATTGAGGGCCCGGGTTTTTATGGATTCCCTGGTAGCGCATGGGAGGAACCTCGCTTTGCAAACTCAACATATTGTCGAACTCATGACCATCCTCCCCGCTCATGACGACCATTGGGTAACGATTCCGGCGAGTGGCCGAATGATTGTAAACCAACGCATAACGGCCGTCGTCAGTCCTTTGGCCCCACACCTTGGCTCCACAGGTCATCAAGGTTTTGGAGAGGGCGAATGGAGTCCAGGTCCGGCCCTCGTCCGCGCTCAGTGCAGTCACCTGTTTTTTCCAGATACCGACGACTACCCCATCCGGTCGGTGGTAATAGCTCAGGGCCTTGGGCGGATTCTCCTCATCAACGGATTGAATCGTAAAAAATCCATCCTCGGCCCGGTCTTCTTCCCACCATTGCAAGGTCTTCAGTTTATCCTTCAGCAATGCCTCGCACGCCTCCACGAATCCGGCGTCTTCGCTCTGTTTGAAAAATGGGTAATCGGTATTGCTCTCATTCCAGCCAGCGTGACGATTGTAGCGAATGAAATAAATGGGACCTGATTTGCCGTCCTCATAAATTTCCCTCACTACCCGCCCGAGGCCCATGCCCGTATTGGGGCTGTCTCTTGGCGTCTGGCAGTAGCTGTAAAAGGCGAGCGTCAACAATCGGCCGTTGGGGGCGGTGTAAAAGCCCATCCTCTGGTGCATGACGGAAGTCATCCCCTCGGGCACATCGCCTCTCTCGTCTTTTATTTCCGGGAGCGTATAAACCGGGAAAATAATTTCCGGCCGAGACCAGTGAAAACCATCCATCGAAGTCATCAGGAGCGTCCGGCCCGGTGGATTGTGCTCTTCTTTCAGGTTGCTCAAATATTGATGGTAAAAACGACCGTTCCAGTAAGCGAGGTAAGGTTGGTGGTTATAAGTCCAGCCAACATCGCTGCCTATTTCCGGAGGTTGGGAACGATTCGCCCGAAAGGCCTGATACTTGTGCGCTCCCACGGCCGGACGCACCTTCCCATGATAAAAGTGTTTATCCGTCTGCTCAGAACCCACATATTTGACCGGTTCCGCTTTGGAATCTTCCAGAGAAGGCGGTTTCCGGCCACCGGCCAATATTCCAGCGGGCAAAATCAGGATATAGATAAAGAGAAGGTACACTTTTCTATTGAACCTTACAATCATTCTGCTATGGAAGAATCATAGCTTTATTTTGTCAACAATATTCACCCGAAACCCCCTATTTGTTTGCGCAATTTCAGTCTACGCTAAGAATAACTTTTTCGAAAATGAGAATATTTTTCTCACTCCTTGGATTGATTACTCTATTCTCTGCGCATTGCCTGCCAATAAAACTACAGGCGGCGCAGTTGATAGCCGGTCCCATGGTGGGTCACACCACAACGATTTCGGCCAAAATTTGGGTTGAAACGGACGCCCCGGCCGATGTCCGCATTAATTACTGACAGGAACCGCGGCTCATCTACGATCCGGTTTTACTCGAGCCGATCCAGCGGGGAACAGCCTCCGGGAGCACATCCTCCGATTTTCCGCACACCGGAGTAGTGCAACTGGCCAACCTCAACCCCGGCTGGCTGATTCATTACAATGTCCTCATTGACGGCAAAATCGTTCGCGCTCTCAGCAGCCAGATTTTTTCCCTTTTCCCTCCCGAAACCATCAACCCAAAGGTGCCCGACGATTTAACGGATTTTTCGGTTGCTTTCGCCTCCTGCAATTTCCCCGCCCGCATTCCCATTCAACCAATATGGGCGCAGGTTGTGCGTCGGCGTCCGGTGGCCTTTCTTTTTTTGGAAGACAACAATTACTTGCCCAGCAAACCAGAAAATCTCGATATCGATGGAGAGGACTTGCGCTTTGTCATCTCCGATTCACACCGGACTTTAAAAAACGTCGCCGGAGTTCGGGAATTAATGGCCTCCACCTCCAGCTACGGAATTTGGGATGACCACGATTACGGTCCGGGAAACTCCGACCGAACTTTCAAAGGCAAGGAAATCAGTATCGAAGTTTTTCGCCGCTACTGGCCCAACCCACTACCCAATATTCCCAACCCGCCCGGAATCTTTCACTCTTTTCGCATCGCCGACGCCGAATTCTTCCTGCTCGACAACCGTTACAACCGCGACCCGAATCTGGCCGAGGACCGCAGCGCCATGCTGGGTCCAATACAGATCGAATGGTTGAAAAGAAGTCTCAAAAAGAGCACTGCCACCTTTAAAATAATCGGCAGCGGCGGAACCCTGGCCGTAGATGAGGGAAAGGAGACCTGGCATCGTTTCGGAACCGAGCGCGACGATTTTCTCAAGTGGATGTTTGCCCAAAAAATCAAAGGTGTCCTATTCATCGCCGGAGACTGGCATGTGGGCGTTCTCAACCGCCTCCATCGCCCCCAGGACGCCTACCCGCTCTACGAACTCCTCAGTTCCAACATAGCGGTAAAAATCATCCCCCGCGACACCGTAGAAATCGCGGAAGGCCCCAGCAACAACCAATGGGCCTCCCCCTTCGTCCTCGACTTCAATTTCGGCCTCCTCCGCTTCACCGGAAAACGAGGCAGCCGAACCGTCACCCTCCAAATCATCGACGAACAAGGCGCCACCCGAATCCAACTACACATCAACGAATCCGACCTCGCTTACCGTTAATGTCACGGTTCAGTTTTTGCGAGATCAACCTGAGGTTATCATTTCCAAGACCACCCTGCTCTCCACAATAAACTGAAATCACTGGTTGGCCTAAATTTGTTTCAAAGTCGGGAAATATTCAGAAACGTCTCGAATGTTTACGTCATCTTTCTTAGTCGAATAGTATTCCCGAACGGTCCGAAATTGAGTTCCGTATTTCTCTCGGAAACTTTTGCCAAGTTTGGCATTACCCTCGAGAATGGGGGGTAAACTTCTACGGCTATGGAGAAATGAAAGCACATGTGAAGTGCCAATAGAGTAAACCCCATTGTTTCATAAATATTGAGTAAAAACCTTCTGAATGCGGCATAAACAACCATAATAACGCTCTATCAATCCATTTTTGTATCTTCACTTTTTGTGAAGTTCAGCAATATACCTTTTTTGCACGTTAGTCCCTTTGTTTATGCGGATCACAGTCTTGAATCTGATTGAATTTATGAAACAATGGGGTAAAGCTCCTTTTCCTTTCCGGTGTCTGCCTCGGCCAAGAAGTAAAAATCCTTAAAGACCTTATTTTTCCTGATTACATCGGGGCCACCTTTCCATTCAATAAATGTGAATTCCGCTATGCGTTCGCTGGTTTCCAAATCAAATCCTTTGCCTGTGTTCCCTGCTGCTAAGGACATTGCTTCAACCCGTTCTCCGTCATTCAGTATACTGGGAAGTGAGATCAATAGCATCCCATAGGAAATAACGCAAAACGGCTGGAATTGCTCTTGTTCGCCTGTTTCACTAGAAGCAGGTTACTATGAAAAAACAAAAAGCAAATCCAGCCAAATGCAAGGTGTGCGTTCTGCGACAGCTTTGCAATTTTATTCCGGGACATCTGGTGGCCAAGTTGGCCCGCCAGTAGGGTGTCGATAAGAAAGCTCGCAGTTTCAGTCCATGGAGCCATATCGTTAGTTTGCTCTATGCTCAGATCACTCATGCTATTGGGCTTAATGATGTCTGTGACGGACTCGCTCATCACAGAGGGTTGCTGGCCAGTATCCGGGGGGCCAGCGCTCCCAGTCGCAACGGGCTTTCCTACGCCAACAAGCATCGCGATGCCGCGATGTCGGGAGAACTGTTTTGGTCGGTGCTCAAGCACTTGCAGTCGTTGTCTCCGGGGTTTGCGGGTGGTAAATTCAAGGGGTTTCCCCGACGTTTCAAACGTGTTATCAACATCGTCGATTCGTCCACTATCGGTTTGGTCGCCAACTGCATGGATTGGGCTAAACATCGTCGGCGAAAGGCGGCCGCCAAATGTCACTTGCGCCTGGATTTGAAAAGTTTTCTGCCCCGGTTTGCCATCATCGACACGGCCAGGGACAATGACGCCAAACGAGCCCGCGAAATGTGCGCCGCCCTCAAAGCCGGTGAAATCGTATTGTTTGACAAGGCCTACATCGATTTGGCCCACCTCTTTGACTTGTCATCGAGGGGCATTTACTTTGTCACCCGGGCCAAAGAGAACATGGCCTTACGCTGTGTCAAGAGGCTGCTCAAGAAGCCCAAGGGCAATATTTTGCGCGATGATCTGGTGGTCCTTAAGAACAAAAAATCCCGTCAGGATTATCCCCAGCCGATGCGCCGGGTAACGGCATGGGTGGAGATTGATGGCCAGTGGCGGGTGATGGAATTTTTGACTAATAATTTGCAGTGGTCGCCCCATACGATCAGCGAACTGTATCGCTGCCGCTGGTCCATTGAAACCTTCTTCCGCCAGATCAAACAAACGCTCAACTTGTGCGATTTCCTCGGCCATAGCGCCAATGCCGTGCGCTGGCAGATTTGGAGCGCTTTGCTGCTCTATGTGCTGCTCCGCTTCCAGGCCTGGTTGAGCCGCTGGGAGCATAGTTTTGTCCGCCTGTTCACACTTGTCAGAGGCGTGCTTTGGGATCGCTTTAACCTGCGGGACTTGCTCGATTTCTATGGGACAGCCGGTGGACGTTTTAGAATGCGAACGACTCCCCAGCAGGCTTATTTCCCTGGGTTTGGTTGAAAACCTATGGGACAGCACAAGGTGGCAAAAGCAATAAAAGAGAAACATGTGATAAAATTTCAAAAATTCGATTCCCCCAAAAGTCAAAAACTCACATTGATTATCAATGGGTTACGAAGCTTGCCTCGCCCCTATGGGATGGTATTGAAGTGAGATGAGTATTCCAAGAGCATGGATCACTTCGTTTATCTGGCTTGAGTTGTGCTTGATAAGCATCGCCGCCGTGAAAAGCTCCTGTCCAATTTGCTGCTGCTCAATGCGCTCTGCTGCTTCGACCCGGTTGACATCGTTAAAGTCGTTCTCAAGCTTAGAGACGCGTTTTGTGAATGAGTCACCTTTGAACGCTTGAAGAAGTTTGGAAGCCTCGACTATTTCATTCATTTCTAGGGTCAACAGGGAGATCACAAGGTATTGTATGGAACGTTTACGCAGCCCATGATTGGGTACTGTAAAATAATGAATGAATTTTGCAAGCTTGCTTTTGGTTTTTCAAATAATGAACTTGAATCAAATGGAAATATTGCCAGAATGATTTTGGCATGACTAACCGAAAAATTTAAAAAATTCACTGGATTTCAAAATGATTGCTAAAACCTATGAGAATGCGGATTACGTTCCGCGGCAGTGTTCGTTTACTCCTTCGGACTGGAGGATTTTTTCTAACTTCTGGTACCCTATTACCTTGGCCAAGGATATTGAGGACAAACCGCACAAGGTTAGGTTGCTGGATGAAGATTTGGTCGTTTACCGCACTAGCAAAGGGTTTGTGGTGGCCAAGGATTTATGTGTCCACCGGGGCTCCCCTCTTTCTTATGGTTGGATTGAGGGTGACGAGATTGTCTGCGGCTATCATGGTTATCGCTATAAACCGGAAGGCAGATGCACACTTGTTCCGTCCCATCCCGATTGGAAGCCGCCGGGCAAACTTTGCCTTAAAATCTACCAGCACGAGGAGCGATACGGCGTTATCTGGGCTTGTTTATCCGGCCAACCCGCCAATGTCATTCCCGACTGGGAAATGGAATGGAATGACAAGAATTTCCGCTGGTTTTCCTGGGGTCCTATCTTTTGGGAATGCTCCGCCGGACGGGCCATTGAGAATTTCATTGATAACGCTCATTTTTCATTCATTCATCGCAGCACTTTCGGGCAGGAATCGAGCGCGGAAATGGGCGCTGAGTATGAACTGACGTCATTCCAGCACGGCCTTGTCATGGACTTCGATTATCTAGCCGGTAATCCCCATGATTCGCCCATTCAAGGCGCAGATCAAATCCACCGGCACATGAACCGCACTTTGAATTATCCATTCTTCACCCGCTCGCGCATTCAGTATCCCGAAAGCCGGGAGCATATTATCCATATCAACGTAACGCCGGTTTCCGCGCGCAAATCGCAATTGCTGTTCCTCTTTTCGAGAAATTTCGACCACCATGTGCCGGTGGAGGAACTCCTCGCCTGGGAAAAGAAAATCCTGCTCGAAGATAAAAATTTCATCGAATCCCAAAAACCCGAAGAGATCCCTCTCGATCTTTCTGCGGAAGTCCACGTTAGGGCCGACAAGTCATCGGTGGCCATGCGCAGATGGATGATTAAAATCGGCCTCGGAAAAGATTTTACGGTTTAATAAAACTACCCGTAAGGCGGTTAATAAAAACCGTAGCTGGCAATATATGAAGTATGAACGATAATATTGTCACTAACGTTGATAAACGCTGCCAGCCAATAAAGGTAAAAGCTGTAGTCGTGGTTTTCTTCCACATCGACAATGGGGTTGATGAGCCGGAAGGAGAGTTCAAGCACTGGATATCGAGATATAATCTGAAGCATAGGATTCCATTTCCCCAGGGAGACCACGATCTGCGCATCAATGAAGACAATGTTATCGGCTTTGCCGCAGGCATTGGCGCCACCACTGCGGCGGCAGCAGTCATGGGGTTGGGTATGGACCCGCGCTTCGATCTTTCCAAAGCTTACTGGCTGATTGCGGGTGTCGCCGGCGCTAATCCGGCAATGATGACGGTTGGCAGTGTTGCCTGGGCCAGATTTATTGTCGATATCGATAAGAAACATATGCTCGACCCCCGGGAAATGCCGGAGGATTGGAAATTTGGCGTCTCACCCTATGGCAATACAGTAGAAGAATTTCCCCAACCACGGGTAGCGAATTCGTATCGCACAATGTATAAGCTAAATGTTGGGCTTGCCGAATGGGCTTACGGGCTAACGCAGGATATTAACCTGTCTCAATTCCGCTCCCCTCAGGATGAGGAACTCTGCTCCCGCTTTAAATGCGATGCCGCGGCAAGACGAAAGCCGCAAGTTATAATGGGTGACATTGTGGCGGGTGACAATTTTTGGCATGGCCGCATGCTGAACGACTGGGCCTGCGCATGGGTCGATTACTGGACCAAAGGCGAGGGCATTTTTGCGGCCAGCGCAGTGGAAGACAGTGGCGTTATGACATCGCTCTCACTTCTAGGCAGAATGGGGAAAATCGATTATTATCGAGTAATGGCTTCACGCGCGGCAAGCAACTTCACCTGTCAATGGGATGGGGCCACGGCTGGTGAGAGTTTGGCTACTGAAGACATCATAGAACTGACGGGGCTTGGCGCAGCTCTTGAATCGGCCTATTCCGTAGGCAGCCGGGTGATTGATGAATTGGTCCAGAATTGGCATCTCTACGAAAATGAAATCCCATCATCAATCGGCGCTTCAACTACCCTGGAAACAAATGAATGATGCGTGTTGAAATATCTCGGCCCACTCTAGCTGAAAATGAACCCAACAACCACGGCCAACGGCCTGACCGCCCATCAAATCGAGGAGTATCGAGAAAACGGATTCCTCGTTATCGACAACGTGTTCAATCCGCCCGAAGTCGATGCCTTACGCGAAATGGTAGCCTCGCCGGAAGTTACCAAATTGCTCGAAGTACGGGGCCATGCCAACCAGGCCGTGCACCTGCTGGAATTAACCACCCTTCATCCCCTATTCATGGAACTGGCCAAAGACCGCCGCATCGTTGAACGCATCATTCCTCTCCTCGGCCCGGATATCCAACTTCAACACTCCAAACTCGCAACCAAACCGCCCACCAAAGGCGCGGGGCCCTTCGCCTGGCATCAGGATTTGGCCTTTTATCCGCACACCAATGATTCCCTGCTCTCCGTCATGGTCATGCTTGATGACGCAACTCCCCAAAACGGGTGCATGAGCATGGTTCGCGGCAGCCACAAACTCGGCATCCTCGACCATTCCAAAGAAGGGCTTTTTGCGGGCGCCTGCACCCAAAAACATCTTTGGGAAGATGCCTCCCGTTGTGCGCAAATCACACCGCGTTCCGGGGGGATCAGCATTCATCATTGCCTCACCCTGCACGGATCGCCCGCCAATCTCTCCGGTCATCCCCGCCGGGGCATCGTTTTTTCCTACCGGGCGGACGACGCTTATCAATTGAGCGATTGCATCTGCCAGGATACGGGCATCCTAATCAACGGCAAACGCCGCGAACGCGTGCGCTGCGATATCGGAAAAATGCAACTCCCGAAAAGATTGCCGGACAATCCATATTACTCCGGGAGCGCTTTTGGAAACGCATGGAACCAGGTCGGCGCCCAGGTGGACGAAGAGGAGTTTTTCCAGGCATAAACCAACCGGTAGCCTCACCTGACGGAAACAAAATGTCATTCAACAAAATTCGTCTAACGCTTCTGAGTTTGTTAATCTCTCTGACACTGGGAGGTATCGCCTCCCAGATGGGATTGCTGATCAAGCCGATAGCAGAATATTTCGAAGTGGAATTGACGGTGGCGGCGGCGCAGTTTTCCTGGCTCAGCGGCGGTATATTAGGGGGCAATCTCCTGGCCCTGGCCATCTTTAGGTATTTCAGGATTAAGTGGGTGGTAGTGTTCTGCAATGCTGCCTTGATGGGTAGCGCGCTGTGCATTTATACGACTGCGAGTTTTCGGGCGCTGCCCCTGTTTTTTGTCATCACCGGGATCGCCGCCGGTATCGGGGTATGCGCCGCCAGCACCATTATTGCCCATCTCTGGGAGGCCCGGCAGCGCCAATCCATTCTAGTGGCCCAGGACGCCATGTTCAACACCGGTGGAATGGCCTTTCCATTCGTCATCGGGCTGCTTCTGGCCAACCAATTTTCCTGGAGCTGGGGCTTTTTGACGGTGGGTTTTATCGCCCTCATTATCCTATTTTTCGCACTCATATCTTCATTTGATTTCGTCATGAAGGCCCAACGCCAGGTCGCCCAAAAAATGGAATGGCATCTGGGATTTATAACCGCCGGAGTCAGCCTGTTCATGATTATTATCTGTCAAATGACCATCAATATGTGGCTGCCGACCTATGTTGAAACCCGGTTTGGTGTTTCGCCAAGCGTGTCCGCAGGCATCATTTCGAGAATCTATATCGCCGCTTTGATCGGCTCACTGGCATCGACGGCGATTGTCATGAAAATAAACATTCAGCGTTTTATCGCCATTGTATTGTCTATCGGCTGCCTCAGCGCGTTCCTCTTTACCCTCGTGCCGTCCATAGGTTGGGCGACGATAAATGCTTATGCCTTCGGCCTGGCAATCGCCGCCCTTTACCATTCATTTATTGCCTGGGGAATATCCTATATCAAAAATCCCGGATACCGGCACGTCACTTTCCTTTATATATGTGCCGGCGCAAGCGGTGGCTGCACACCCTATTTGAGCAGCAAGTTCGTGGAAAAATTCAGCATTTCCGCTGCCTTTCTGGGTTGTTCGGTTCTATATGGGACCACTCTGCTAATGATATTTGCGCTCCATTTTCATCATCGAAAGATCCGCGATTAACTCGGCGATGCCCAACCCTTGGAACGTTCCAGAGCCCTCTGCCAGCCGCTTTCAAGTTCTTTCATCTGCGCTTCGTTTGCTTGGGGCTGAAAGATTTTATCGACTTGCCAATGGCTTTCGATTTCATTGGTTCCGGCCCATATTCCAACTCCCATTCCGGCCAGATAAGCAGCCCCCAAGGCCGTCGTTTCCGTTACCTTCGGCCGAATTATGGGAACCCTCAACAGGTCGGCCTGGAATTGCATGAGCAAATTGTTCTGGCTGGCCCCGCCGTCCACACGGGTTTCACCCAGGTCGATCCCGGCATCGCGCCGCATGGCCTGGAGAACATCATTAGATTGAAAGGCAATCGCTTCCAATGCGGCCCGGGCCAGATGGGCGGAAGTGGTCCCCCGTGTAATGCCAACAATCGTTCCCCGCGCATAAGGGTCCCAATGGGGCGCGCCCAGGCCGGAAAAGGCGGGCACGAAATAGACACCACCAGTGTCGGAAACAGAGGAGGCAAGCGCCTCGATCTCGCTGGCGTCTTTTATCAGGCCCAACCCATCGCGTAGCCATTGCACCACGGCGCCTCCAATAAAAATACTGCCCTCCAGCGCATACTCGGTCCGGTTTCCGATTTTCCAGGCCACCGTGGTGAGCAAATTATTCTCCGAAACCACTGGCGACTCGCCCGTATTCATAAGCAAAAAGCAGCCCGTACCGTAGGTGTTTTTGGCCATTCCGGGTTTGAAACAGGTTTGCCCGAAGAGGGCCGCCTGCTGGTCGCCGGCCATCCCCGCGATAGGAATTTCGGCCATTGATTCGACACCTGAAACTTTGCCAACTTCTTCGCTCGAAGACTTCACGGACGGCAGAAGCGAGCGCGGCACGGACAATATTTCCAAAAGCTCATCATCCCAATCACCTGAATGAATATTGAACATTAGCGTGCGGGAGGCATTGGTGGCGTCGGTCACATGGACTTTTCCCCTCGTCAGGTTCCAGACCAGCCAGGAATCGACAGTGCCAAATGCCAGTTCGCCATTTTCCGCCTTTTGCCGCGCCCCATCAACATGGTCGAGGATCCATTTTACCTTGGTTCCGGAAAAGTAGGGATCGAGCAGCAAACCGGTTTTTTTCCGAAAGGTTTTTTCCAGACCGGATTCTTTTAATTGGCCGCAAGACCCGGCCGTGCGGCGATCCTGCCAGACGATGGCCGGATAAACCGGCTGGCCCGTGCGGCGATCCCAAACAATCGTCGTCTCTCGCTGGTTGGTAATGCCGATGGCGGCAACATCCGAAGTCTCGATGCCAGCGGAGGCGAGAACCTCAACGGCCACCTGCCGCTGCGTCACCCAAATTTCCTCCGCATCATGCTCGACCCACCCCGGCTGCGGAAAATGCTGCCCGAATTCTTTCTGGGCCATCTTGACGATGGAACCCTCCGTATCAAAAAGAATAGCCCGCGAGCTCGTCGTTCCCTGGTCCAAAGCTAAAAGATAATTCATAGGCATAATATCTTATAAATTAACTTGTATAGCGGATCAACTGCTGAGTTTTTCAATTCCTGCGTTGGCAATGTCAGACACAACTTTTTTGATTAATTGCCAGGATTCTTTGTGGTAGTCGTCTGATATTTCTAACGTTTCGCCATTTTTGAATCGGGCTCGTCCCTTAGATTTTTCGATGTACATGAAATTAGCTATTCCTTTGTTGTGAACCAAAACATCTCTTGAGGCCTTAATTTCCACAAGTCTCTCAACACAACCTTGATTGGAGCAGTCAAGTTCGGAAATTCTCTCCAGATATTTAAACCTCTCTTCAATTTTTTTGTATAAAATTTCATTTAGCTCTTTCTGTATGACAATTCTTACAATCTCCTTCTTATCGGTGGACTCAAGAACAGACCTAAAACAATTTGCCTGTTGGATAGGCTGCCAGGGTATTCAGTGAGCCACACGCGCAGAAAATCGAAAACAAAATCATCAAACAGAGAAACAAATTGCTGAAAAGTGGCTGAGTTTAGATAATTTGTTACGTATCCTTGGGCTAAACTGGATAACTTGCGTCCGTCAACAATGTTGCCAGTTTCTCGATTTCGAATGGTGAAATTATGGCCTTGCCTGACCATCTCCTGTACAATGCGCCAAACGTGCTTCGTATGCGCATAGTAGTTATTGATCGCGTCAAGTGCGGCAATGCTATCGGAACGAAGTTGTTCGATTTCTTGGATCAATGTCATACCGACGATCCGTGCTCTTCATTTACACGGCTTTGTCCAATATTTCCTGGACCGAGGTGGGATCAATATTGAAACCAAGATTGACAACTGCTATTTCAGGTTTGCCGTCAAGT
Organism: Opitutales bacterium; assembly: GCA_965226205.1. Classification (GTDB taxonomy): domain Bacteria; phylum Verrucomicrobiota; class Verrucomicrobiia; order Opitutales; family UBA2987; genus JAJFLU01. The sequence continues at coordinate 108,678 of CBDDCJ010000024.1, forward strand.
GAAATCGCAGCCTCATCTACCCAATATGGCATGCCGTTGGCATCTAGAATGGTACAAACCCCATCAATTTGATCAACTGGGACCATTATGTAGGGACCAGCTTCGCCGTCCTTGGACACATTTAACGGTTCATGTGTTGTTTTGTCGATCATACTCTATGTAAGATTTTTCTCAGTCCCAACCAATTTTTAGATAGTCGTCGATAATACATTATGACTTTAATAAATTTCATTTTACAATCAAAAGCGAGATAAAAGATATTTCAAGCGTACTTATTAATAGTCCGATTTGATGAAGAGTTGTTCCGGGAAGACGTTGCGGTCGAAACCGCGGTAGTGCATTTCGGTGTAAATAATATCGGAGATATTGCCGATGCGGGCATTGGAAGGCCAGATACTGGACTGATGGCCGATGGTAATAAACGGCAATTCGCGGGTCAGGATTTCACGCACCTCAAACATATATCGATCCAGGGTTTCCGCATCCAGGGTATTTTCACCTTTTCTAATAAGAGCGGTGACCTCGTGCAGCCACGCGGGACCTTCCGTATCGGCATGGCGGTGCCAAAAGGGAAGGGATGGCCCCATAATGCCAATATGATTACCCTGGATCATGGGATCGATGGGCGGATCAGTGAGGTGTACTTCAAATGTTCCATTGATCCTGCGGGGAATCAAAATTTCCTGCAGACCGTAATTGAGAACCACATCGACGCCCACCGCTTTCCAATATTCTTCCACTAGTTCGCATAAATCCGTAGTCGTTTTAGTTTCATTGGGAACATCGATGACGAGTGTAAAAGGGGCCCCGTTCCACAGTTCGCGAACGCCATCACCATCGCTGTCGATATAACCGGCTTCATCCAGTAACCGCCGGGATTCACTCGGATCGTATTGAGAGTGCCGCCGAATACCAGGGACTTGAAGGACTGAAAGAATAGCCCACCGGAACGAGCCGCCCCTGGTATTGCAGCTCGTTTAATTCCAAACGGTTTATAGCGTGAGACAAAGCTATCCGCACACTGCGATTGCGAAATGCCCGGCCCAAATGAATGTTGGGGGCGTCCCAATTTAAATAAAACGCAATAGTGAGTCTGGGAGCGTTTTTTCTGGTGATGAGGTTGCCTTTATTTTCCTCCACCTTCAGCATGGTGTATTGGCTAACGTCGGTTAGGCTTTTTGAATAGAGGTCGATTTCTCCATTTATTAGTTTGAGAAAGGCAATATCGGGGCTGCGCAATATGGTGAATTCGAGCCGGTCCGCATAGGGAAGCTGGTTGCCTTCCGTATCCACTTTCCAATAGTAGGGATTGCGTTCGAAGACCGCTTTCTGGCCATGTACCCACTCGGCCGGCACCCAGGCGGAGAGCCGCGGTATGCCCGGTTCGAAGGCCAGTTGGCCATCGCTCGTCATCGATCTAAAACTCTGGTAATCGGCCTTCGTATTATAGCGGGGGTGGTGTTGGGCAAAAATATGTTTCGGGATGGCCAAATGGTCGAAACTAAGTGTCTTGAAAATCATTCCCAACGGCTCTTGGGAAAAAATCCGCAAAGTATGATCGTCGATCTTTTCCATGCCCAACGGCTTCCCCCTGCTCGTCCACCGGGACGGAAAAAGCGGGGCGTATCTGGCCTCGTCATTCAAGGTCATATCCTCATACCAGAAGAGAATGTCATCCACCGTGAAGGGCGCTCCGTCGGACCATTTGACGCCTTTTCGGATATTGAAAATGATGCTGCGCCCTTCATCCTTAAATTCATAGCTTTCCGCCAGATTGACTATTAAATGGGTGGGAACCGGTTTGGCGTACTGCATGAGGTTCTCGCTCAGGGTCTTCCTGATGGTCGATTCTTCATCGATGTCGCTTCCGAGAATCTGTTGAATGGTTCCCCCATAGGTTCCAATGCTATCCACCGGAACTATAACCATGGGGTTTTCCGGCAGCCTTTGGGAAACGGGAGGCAATTCGCCTGCGGCAACCCTGGCCGCCAGCATGGGCGCTTCCTCAAAAGTGCGGTTGGCCAGGATGGAGGGATCGATCTTCTGTGGCGGCGGGTCCTTTTTCTGAAAAGTGGAATCGGCGGCGCGGTCCGCTCTATCTTCGCCCTGTTGGCTGGAATTTTGTTCCGACCGAAGACAACCGGCAAGTGTTATGCAGAAAATACCCATAACGCATGTGGCAGGATAAAAGGAGTATCCACTGAGCTTATTCATAACCTGGTTTGATGTAGAGTTGTTCATGATAGGAACCGCGATCCCAGCCTCGATAGATGCCTTCCGCATGAACGCGGTCGGGAATATTGCCGATTCGATTATTGGAAGCCCACAAGGACGGCCCCGATTCGATGATGATAAAAGGCAATTGATGGGCATAAGTATCGCGAATAAAAATCATGCATTGATCGAGAATTTTCTCGTCCAGAATATTTTCAGCCGTCCTGATTCTGGCCGTAATCTCATGCAGCCATTCCGGGCCCTCGTTCGCCGCATAACGATGCCAGAAGGGCAAATAGGGCCCCATGACGCCAAATTTTCCGCCTCATACAACGGGTCCATGGGCGCGCTGCTTACGTGAACCTCAAAATCCCCATTGATCCGGCGCTGAATCAAGATTTCCTGCAATCCTATATTGAGGATCGTTTTAATTCCCACGGTCTCCCAATATTCGGCAATAAACTCACCCAGATCGATCAGCATTTTACTACTGAAAATATCGATAATAACGGTGAAAACAGAGCCGTCCGGAAATTCCCGGTAGCCATCCCCGTCCGCGTCCCGGTAGCCCGCTTCATCGAGCAATGATTCTGATTTCTGAAGATCGTACTGTGAATGCAGTTTGGAGGATTCATTGGAATACCAGGGATTGGCATGATTGAGAGAAAACCCGACCGGTTCGAGCAATCCATTTTCAAGAATATTGCCCATTTCCATGCGGTTCAGCGCGAGGGACAGGGCAATCCTCACCTTTCGGTTGCGGAAGGCATGGCGCAGAGCGGTGTTGGGGGCATCCCAATTGAGGAACAGCGCGATCAAAGGCCGGGGGGCGTTTTTTCGCACCTTGATAACCCCATTTATTTCTTTCCCCTTAAGCATAGTGTATTTGTCGCTGATGCTGTAATCGAAAAGATCGAGTTGTCCATTCATAAACTTGAGTAACGCGATTTCAGGATTGTGAAAAATAAAAAATTCGAGGCGGTCCGCATAGGGCAATTGGTTCCCCTCAGTATCGATTTTCCAGTAATAGGGGTTGCGTGCGTAAACAGCTTTTTGACCGTGTTCCCACTCTACCGGAACCCAGGCCGATAATCGTGGAATTCCCGGCTCGAACGCGAGTTGGCCGTAGGTCGTCCTCTTCCGCAATTCCTGATAAGTGGCAGCCGGATTATACTTTGGGTGGTATTGGGCAAATACATGCTTGGGCAGGGCAATATGATCATGGCACAACGTTCTCAAAATCATACCCAATGATTCGTCGGCCGAAATCCTGAGCGTATAATCATCCACTTTGGCCATACGCACCCGTTTCCCGTTGCTGGTCCATCGCGTCGGGAAAAGTGGCTCGTAACGGGCGCTGTCGTCGAGGGTCATATCCTCGTACCAGAAGAGGATGTCGTCCACCGTGAACGCCATGCCGTCCGACCATCGAATGCCTTTGCGCAATTTGAAAAGGACCGCTCTTCCATTATCCTCAAACTCGTAACTTTCGGCTAAATTAAGCGCCGGTTTGCCCGGAACCGGCCTCTCATAACCCATCAGATTTTCGCTCAAGGTTTTCCTCACAGCGGTCTCATCATTGATGTCGCTTTGCAGGGTGCGGCGAATCGATCCCCCGTAATGGCCGATGCTTTCCACCGGAACAATAACAAAGGGGTTTTCCGGTAGCCGCTCGGAAACGGGGGCCAATTCACCCGTCTCGACGCGAATTTTGAGCATCGGCGCCTCTTTGAAGGCGCGGCTGAAAAGGATGCCCGGATCGATCTCTGCGGGCGCTTGTGGCAATTCTTCTTTGACCGTGGAATTCGTTTTGCTTTCGTCGTGTTGGTCGGTTGGGGGATCGGATTTAAGACAACCAGCCAGCAGAAAACCGATCATGGACAACTTTAACAGATTTCCGCCAAATAAGGGCAACAACTTCATGGCAAAAAATCTTTCATGCAAAAGTCCACGCCCCCGGTAAATCTTCCGTATAGCGAATGCATCCATAGTAAACCCCATTGTTTCATAAATTCAATCAGATTCAAGACTGTGATCCGCATAAACAAAGGGACTAACGTGCAAAAAAGGTATATTGCTGAACTTCACAAAAAGTGAAGATACAAAAATGGATTGATAGAGCGTTATTATGGTTGTTTATGCCGCATTCAGAAGGTTTTTACTCAATATTTATGAAACAATGGGGTAAATGCCGTGGGACTCTTTCATTTCCTCGGTTATGGCGGGAAGCCCGTGATAACCGGCAATGCCTATATTCATCGCTCGAACCCTCCACAACAGGTATTGCTCCCGCCCGCCGCCGTGTGCAAGCAGTTTGCACATTTCCGATTTAGGCGAGGATTCCACCGGCAGCAAACCTTTGCCGATACAGTCGAATATTTCACGGCATTCAGTCAAATTGAAACTATCGAGTCCGGCCTTCCAGCAATAGAGGGGATTGCGGGCATTGGAGTAGGGCGACGCCTCCAAATCGCCGGTGAAAAGGCGCGCCACCCCATCCGGGCAATTGTAAAAAGTAATGGGGGTTCGATTAAGTCTGTATCGCCGGAAAGAAGGTTCGGAAATGGTTTTAAAAGGATCGGCGGTGCGGATAAAACCATTGGCTCCCCGAACTAACGGATTTTCGCAATGAGAGCGTGTGCATAAGACCCAATCCCGGCCATTGCGGACGATGCTGGTTTCGACATGTTCCCAACCTTTGGTCTTGAGTATGGGGCCGGTTTCAACCCATTCATAGAGCCCCTTTTCAAAGTTGAACCGGTATTTGACCGCCGTCACTGCCCCACCCGAAAAATGATCGATGGCCACCCATTCGGAGGCATTGTCGTTAAATGGAATGGGTTGCGTAAAATTCTGGTTCATCCACGCAAATGAACCTCGGCGGCAAAATTCGGGGCCTTTTTCATACCCGCGTTCCGCCGCCAACTTGACCGGGCAAAGCATTTCAATATCATCTTTTTTATCATTTAGACGGAATTGAACTTCCTCGATGCGCAACCTCATGGAAATATCGTCTCTGATCCTCTCATGGACCAGACCGGTTTCGGGATTGAGGCGGCCATAGTTATTTCTCCGCCAGCGGGCCATGAACACATTTGCGTTGGGCGCCGGATTTCCATCGATCACGACGCCCTGCGGAATGCCATAGACAACGGGATGGCCATGCTGCCTGATATATTGCGATCCATCGCCGTCGGGATCCCAATTGGAAATCGATTGTCGGAAAAACCCTTCCTTAATCAGGGGTCCGTCCGGTTGGTTCACCCTAAGCTGATAGACGATGCTGCGGTCGTCATCGACATTGCGCCACCCGCGCGTGGCATACATGATCAGCCAGCGATCCACACTCAGTTGACAGCCGTTTGGATGTCCCGGATAGACATCGTTTTTGCGCCCTTCGCCATCCAGACTGCACTCGTCAATGAGTTTTCCTTTAGCCTCGATCGATTCTATCATTTACCGCTTAATATCAGGTTGCCAATTCCAGCTAAAGAAAATACCAAATACTGTATTATTAACAATTCATTAATGAACCCGCCAAAACCAACCATTCTCGGTCTTAAGAAATCATTCGGCTATGGAGACCGGCTAGGTCTGGCCGATCCAGGCCATATTGCGGCAAACGAGAAATACGATTTTGCCGGTATTTTCGCCCAACAATCCATCCGCGAACTGGATCGAACGAAACGAACGGCAGAAGAAGTATTATCAGCGGCCCAAAAGTCCCTGGCAGCAGTGGATTACGATAAACCCTGGGGCGCCGATGCCGATCATCTGAAAACCGCGGAAGATATCCGCCGAATGGCCGAGGCTGGCTATACTTTTTTCACCATCGACCCTTCCGATTATGTGGTCAATGAAGCGACCGGAATGAGTGAAAAAGATTTGCGTGAAACAGTTTCGAGGCAAGAAAGCGCAAGCATTTATGGCGGTGAATCATTGGAAAACCTTTACCTCAATAAAAACTATGAAATTTCCGATGAATTAGAGCTGTCCTTTACTCCGGAAGCGCTTCTACGGGCTGGCGTCAAGTATGGAGAGGCCGTCCATCACATGGAAAAGATGGCCCGGTATATCGACCGGGAGTGCGCCGGCAGCCAGTACGAAATCGAGGTGTCGGTGGATGAAACGGAAACTCCCACCACAACCTTGGAGCACCTTTTTATCGCCCTCGAATTAAAGAGGCGTGCCGTGGCGGTTATTAGTCTTGCGCCTCGTTTCACGGGAGATTTTGAAAAAGGAATCGATTTCAAAGGCAGCCTGCGACTATTCGAGGAATCCATGCAAAAACACGCCGCCATCGCCAAAAAAATGGGTCCCTACAAGATGAGCCTGCACAGCGGATCCGATAAATTTGCCGTTTATCCCATCATCGGGCGGATTTGTGGCGAATTCCTGCATGTTAAAACCGCCGGAACCAGTTATCTTGAAGCCCTCCGGGTAATATTACGCCAGGATTTACCCTTGTTTAATGAAATCGCCTGCTACAGCGCGGGCCGTTTTCCGCAAGACAAAGCCACTTATCACCTCTCCGTTACAGATGAGGACGTCAGCCGGTTAAACCACCAAAAGATCGATGACCTGGAGGATTTCTATCTTAATCAAAACAAAGGCCGGCAGTTGTTGCACGTAACTTTCGGCTCTGTCTTGACGGACGGTGCAAGGGAGAATGGTCAATCTTTCAAAGAAGCCATCCTGGAAAATCTCGAAAAACATTCCCAACTGCACAAGGATTTATTAAATAGCCATTTCAGCAAACACCTGCGTCTGCTGAGCAGCGGTTAGCCGTAATTTTCAGCCCTCTGGAAAAAACGCGACTTCTCTGTTTAAAAAATTATCCGTCTAATCAGTGGTTAAAAATCAGTGATAACTACCTAGAGGCTGTCCCAAAAATATAAAGATTTTGTAGTCAACTGGATGACGTTTATAAAAATAGCCGGAAAGAGCATTTTTTTGCTCGATCCGGCTAAAAAAGGGTTCTATAATTGCGTTAGCGAAAATCAATATAGCCCTTTCTATGAAAAATATAGCCATCCAATGCCTCCTGCGTCCAGCTTTAACTGTGGTCGACTGTTGCCTCGATTACGATAACTTTCGCGCCACCATCGAGCGTATCGACCGGCTGCTGATCGATTCGGAGGTGGAATCGCAGGGCGTTGATCTGGCCTTGGAAAGAGGCCAGCCAATGAGTGTAAAGGCCCGGCAAAAGCGGGCTAATTTTGCCCTCAAGGCGTTGCGTATGGAACCGCTGCGTTATCTACTCGGTGGGATTTCGTTTCGGCATTTGTCGAGGGCTCTGGGCAGCAGCGATCTGTTGGCTGACTTTTGTCGTGTCCGCCATATCGACGGCATAAGGGGCATCTTCAAGAGCACCCTGGAACGGGCCTCGAAGTTTTTCAGCGAAGAGCAGTTGAGGGCCTTGCACCGGACCTTGACTGAGGTTGTGGGCGATGCCGATCTGGCCCGGCAGGTGGTGGGATTGGACAAGCCGATAGACACCACCATTTGCCTGATCGACGGCACCTGTTTGGAGGTCAACATTCATTGGCCGACGGACTGGGTGCTGCTCAAGGATGTAGCGGGCACGCTGCTCAAAGCGATCCGGCTGATCCGTGAGAAGGCCGGTTTGCGCCATCGCATGCCGATCGAACCGGAGCCCTTGGCTCGGCAGATGAATCGGCTGTGCATACAGATGACCCACAGCCGGCGGCGAAAGGACAGCGCGCGGCAACGCAAGGGTATCTTGAGGCAGATGAAAAAGCTGCTCAAACGGATCGGGGAGCATGCCCGCAGTCACCGGGAATTATTGCAAGCCTGCTGGGAGCAAAGCGATTACAGCGAAAAACAGGTCCAACAGATCCTTACCCGGATGGAGCGCATGAGCGAGCTAATCCCGGTGGTCATCAAGCAAGCGCACGAGCGAATCATTGGCGGCCGCCAGGTGAAAAACGCAGAGAAAGTTTTGAGTGTTTACGAACCCGATGCGCAGGTGATTGTGCGAGGCAAAGCGGGCCAAGAGGTTGAGTTTGGCAACACCCTGTTTTTGGGTGAAAGCGTTGAAGGATACCTGCTGGACTGGAAACTCTACGGCAGCCGGACGCCAAGCGAAAATGAACAAATGCAAGAGAGTTTGCAAAGACAGAACCGCTTCAACCTAGCCGAACCCATAGCGGCCATGTGCGCGGACCGGGGATTCGCCTCCCAGCGGGCCCGCCGGCAGTTAGCCCAGGAGGGCATCTACGATGCGCTCTGTCCACGCGATCCGAAGCAGTTGAAAAAACGGATGGAGGAACCACACTTCAGGCAATTGCAAAAGCGCCGGGCCAGCACCGAAGGGCGGATCGGGGTATTGAAGAATCGCTGGCAGGCCGGGCGATTGCGCAGCAAAGGCTTTGCCAACCGCTCGATCAGCGTAGCCTGGTCGGTCCTCTCGCACAATCTATGGAAAGTGGCCAAGATGCTGGCCCAGCAAGATGAACTAAAAACCAAAGCGGCGGCCTAAATAAAGAGCGGAAAAGCAAGGACAATACTTTTTCACAGGCCTACTGTCGGCCCATACAAAGAAAACCAGGCAAACGGACCCCAAAACCAGAATCTTAACGTCATAGGAGAGCAAAGTCACCCCCTCCCAAAAGAAAATACCACTAAAATGAACACTCTTCAAAATCCCCTCGCAAAAATCACCCTTTTGGGACAGCCTCTACCTAACGATTTATGAAAAATAATAAACAAACGGTAATTCTGGCGGACATGTTGCGGTGTGAACCGCCTCAACCATTATGGAAAAATCCACGAAAAGGCTGCTGGCAAATCGTCAGTTTTGAAACGGAAGAAGGCATCAAGGGAAATATGGCCTACGCATCCCCGGAAGATGAAGCGGGGGAAATCCGGCTGCCGCTAAAAGTTAGCGGTGTTTACAAAATATTTCTAGGCATCAATTACACCCGAACGCCGGGCAGCGATACTTTTCACCACCGCCAATGGCCGCTCTACGGTCAACTGGAAGCTAAATTGACTAACGATAATGGATATAGCCGTTTCGCCCTCGAGATCGGATGGAGTTCTGATAATATCCAAAAGGTGGGCCGCGACAGCCAGGTTTATAAATCGATCCAGGAAGTTTACTGGAAAACTGCCGATCTGACGAATCAAGCGGTGACTTTTCGGCCCATGCAATGGCCTTATAACACCCGTTATTTAGGGAAAACGGCCAATATTTCTTATGTCAAACTGGTCCCGGATGATGGTGAGGCGTTGGATGCCGGCCAAAAACTCCAACCGCGCCCCGAAACCCGCCGGATCGCCCTGCATTGGTGCACCGGAATACTCACCGGCCATGCCTTCGGCACCCCGGATTATCACCCCGCCGATCCCGATTGGTACGCGCACGAAATACAACCTTATCTCAACAACGATGTGGGCATCTTCATATTCGAAGCCATTCGGGGAAACCTGTGCGCTTTCCGCACGAAAATTGGCGATGTCGGCGGGAAGGATAACCTCTGGAAAGAAGAGTGGATCGATTCATTGGCCGCCTTCGAGGAACTGGCCCATGCCAACGGTATGAAGATTTTTTCCGGCATGAGAATGATGGGCCCCGGTTATCCCATGGTGCCCAACCCGATTGGATGGGGCAATTTTTACTGGAAAAACCGCCAGTGGGCCAAGCTGGACCGGGAGGGCGTTCCCACCACCAATCTCAGCATCGCTTTTCCAGAGGTCAGGAATCACTGGATCAGCCTGTTGCGGGAAACCCTGAATTACGGCATCGACGGAGTGCAGATTTATCTCCATCGCTGCCAGCCTTTTATCCTTTACGAGAAACCTGTCGTGCAATCCTTCAATGAAAAATATGGGGAAGATCCGCGGAAAATTTCCTCCAAGGACCCGAGATGGCTAGAGCACAGCGCCGAGTATGTAACCACTTTTTTACGGGAAATTAGGGCATTGGTGAACGAAAAACCGGGGCGCGAACTCGGCGTCACCTTTTATGGAACCGGTTTCAAATACGAAACGGATAAAATCTACGATCCCCTAAAATACAATTGTGACGTTCTCACCTGGATCAAAGAGGGCCTGGTCGATTACCTCATGCCGACCACCAGCGTGGAACCCGGTTTTATCGAGCAATGGAGAGAAGCGGGGGGAGAAAAACTTCATATCTGGCCGGATATGATGCCCCGCAATCAGCCCGGCGAGGATTTCGTCCGGCTGGCCAAAGATTACTACCAACGCGGGGCAAACGGGCTATCGCTCTGGGATGGCGACCGGCGGCCGGGTCACGCCAGCGAATGGGCCGTTTTAAGACAATTGGGACACCGGGAGGAATTGGATTCTCTTTTAAAGGCCGCTCCCCATTATCATCGCAAAATCAACCTTAAATACCTCAATGGATTTTCCGTCCATCACTCATTTCACGATGGTTGAGCCTGAATTACATCAATTTTCAGGTTTGAAAACCGGATTTTTATTCGGACTTTTAATCGGCCTGTTCCAGGATTTTATTTCAGCCCAGGATGATGAGAGCAAACAATATGCTCCACCCGAGGCCTATTTGAACGGTTCTCCCCTGCCCTATTTCGGGAGTGAAGGCGCATGGAACCGGCGGGCTTTCAGTCCCGAAAAATCCAAAGTATCCAACAAACGCAGGGGACAACGGCAGATTCTGGCCATCATGGAGGGAAGAACCGGGGAAGCTGTCGCATTATGTCAGGCTATCCTGGCAAATAATCCTGACGATCAGGAATCGCTGTTTAATTTAACCATTGCCCATTGCCAAATGGGGCAGATGGAAGAAGCGGTTGCCTCAATGATGCGCGCCCTCAAGGCAGGTCTTCCCTTCGGGCGTTTTCTGGCCGGACCAAGAGATTTATTGAAACCGCTACGGGAGACCAAACAGTTCAAAGACCTGGATGCGGAGTTTGCTATCAGGCTGATCCACGGACCCATGGTCGGGGCGGTTACGGACCAGAGCGTAAAACTCTGGGTTCGCACAGACAAAATACGACAAATTGAGGCGCGTCTTGGCACATCTCCGAAATTGGCCAATCCCATAAAATCGCAAAAGAAAACATCCCGCGCGGACCGGGATTACACCGCCGTTCTGGAAGTCGATGGACTCAGCCCCGGAACTGAATATTTCTACCAGGTTTTAATCGACGGCGTTGCCACCTTGTCACCAAAACTGCCCTCCTTTCGCACCTTTCCAGCCAAAGGCAGCTCCGGACGATTCCACATCGCCTTTGGCGGCGGCGCTGGTTATACTCCGTGGAACGAACGCATTTGGGATGTTATTGCATCTCACCGCTACGACGCTTTCCTGACACTGGGCGACAACGTCTACATCGACCTTCCCGGTTTTCCCGGTCCCTTGCACGACTACACCTATTACCGTCGGCAATCCCGGCCCGAATTTCGGCGCCTCGTCAGTTCAACTCCTGTCTTCGCGATTTGGGACGACCACGATTGCGCCATAGACGATATCTGGATGGGACCCTACATCGACCGCCCGAAATGGAAGATCCCCCAATGGCGTCTTTTCCGCAATAACTGGAACAATCCGGCTTATGGCGATGAAGAGTCCACGCCGGGTTGCTGGTTCCGGTTTTCCCTCGGAGACATCGACTTTTTTATGCTCGACGGAAGATTTTACCGGACCAATCCATTCGGGAAAAACCCGACCATGCTGGGGCCCGTTCAGAAAAAATGGCTGCTCGACGGTCTCCAGAAATCGCAAGCCACTTTCAAGATGATAGTTTCCCCGGTTCCCTGGGATTTCCGGGCCAAGCCGGACAGCGTCGATACCTGGAAGGGTTTTCCAACCGAAAGAAACGAAATATTTGCATTCCTCAACAGCCACAAAATCGAGGGCGTGGTCCTGGTATCTTCCGACCGGCACAGGACCGATGCGTGGAAGATTGTCCGGGATGCCGGCTATCCGCTTTACGATTTCCAGAGCGCGTGCCTGACCAATATGCTTAAAACCCAAATTATGCCCGGCGCTCTCATGGCCTATAATGAAAAGTGCTCATTCGGCGTCTTCACCTTCGATACAAAAAAAGATGATCCCGAACTCACTTTTCAGATCATCAATATAGATGACGAGATAATAGATTCTCTCACTCTGAAAAAAAGTCAATTAACTCATTAACGGTTACTCTATAACCTCAATAGGTGGAGTAAGGAGCGGCCGCGTCGCGGATGCCGTCTCCTAAAAAATTGAGGGACAAAACTGCCACCAGGATGCAGGCCCCCGGAAGCAATAGCCAAGGATAAAGGCTGAGCGCATGCAGGTTCATGGCATCGGATAATAAAAGACCCCAACTGGTTAAGGGCGGCTTAATGCCGAGCCCGAGGAAACTCAAGGTGCTTTCATGAAGTATGAACCCGGGAACAGCCAATGTTGAAATAACGATTAAATGGCTGATCATGGAGGGCAGCAGATGGACGAAAATGATTCTCCGGTCTTTGGCCCCGCTGACACGCGCCGCCAGAACGAAGTCGGAATCGTTGATGGCCAAGGTCTTGCCCCTGATTTCACGAGCCAGCCCGCCCCATCCGATCAGCCCGCCCCATCCGATAAAAGATAATACCGTTACAATACCCAGAAATGTCAAGTAGGAGGGCCACTGCGGCGGCGGCAGCGCGCTCAGCGCCATCAGGATGGGAATGCTCGGAAAGGCGAAAATCAGCTCGATGGTTCTCTGTATTAGATTGTCAACGACCCCGCCATAGTAACCCGAGATAAGCCCTAAAGTGGTGCCCAAAAACAGACTCAGAAATACTGCCAGCAAACCAACCGTAAAAGTGACGCGCCCCCCCGACAACAACCGCGAAAACATATCGCGCCCAAAACGGTCGGTTTCGCACAAGAAAAGTGGATTATCTTTGCCCGTGCCAAATAAATGCAGGTCCCACTCGATAAGTCAGAGGAATTTATAAGTGTCACCTTTGATAAAAAGATAAATTGGGTGTTTTACCGACGTGTCCTCATAATAACGCTTCAACCCGTCCTCGTCGCTGATGACGCTCTTGATTCCGTAAACGAATGGTCGCGGGTGAAAGCCGTCCTGGGAAAAGAAATGGATGCCTTGAGGGGGCAGATAAACGTATTGAAAATAGCGGCGGGAGATATTGTGCGGCCCGAGGAATTCGGCAAAAATAAAACAAAAAATCAGAAGCAAAACTATGAATCCGCCAGCAACTCCCGCTTTATGCCTGAGAAATCTTTTCCAGATTAAGCGTTTCTGGGAATAACTAACAGTTGCGGACGGCGGCCCCTTATCCTCCGAAACCGGAGACTCAGCGGATCGCTCCACGGATGCCATGTTTTCCTTATTCAAAGCGAATCCTTGGGTCCAGCCAGGCAAGGGCAATATCAGCCAGTAAATTCCCAATCAGCAAAAAAGTGGAAGCCAAAAGCAAAAAGGCCCCCCCCAGATACATGTCCTGAGACGTAAGAGCAGTCAAAAACAAAGGACCGGCGGTGGGCAGCCCCAGCACGATCCCGGTTACCACGGCACCCGATAGAAGGTTCGGTAATTCCAGTCCGAGCCGGCTTACCAATGGATTGATGGCGATGCGAACCCCGTATTTGACGATGACCTTTACTTCATGCAATCCTTTGGCTCTGCCGGTTTGAATATGCGGCTGGCCAAGAATATCCAGCAGGTTGCCCCGCATCACCCGGATGATGGAAGCCGTTCCGCTGGCCCCGATGACAATGACCGGCACCCAAATATGGGTCAATAAATCCTTTATCTTGTCCAGGGTCCAGGGAGCGCCCACAAATTTCGGCGACAACAGACCGCCTATCGATTCGGTCTCAAAAACACTGACCTGTAAATAAAGGAAAACAAGGGCGAGCAAAAAATTAGGCGTGGCCAAACCGATAAACCCGATAAAAGTAAATCCATAATCGCCGATCGAATACGGCCGGGTGGCGGAATAAACCCCGATTGGAATAGCCACCACCCAGGTAAAAATGAGAGTGGACAGGGTCAACAGGAGAGTCAGCCCCATGCGTTCCGATAACAGCTCGATGACATCCATTTCAAAAGTGAACGATTCCCCGAAATCCAGATGCAGGATGATATTTCCAATCCACCTGAAATATTGCACATAGAGTGGATCGTTAAGACCGTAACGTTCTCGCAAAACCGCGACTTGCTCCAGGGCGCTCGCCGAACCCAATTCCCCCTGCTCCTCCAGCTTGGCCAGTTTCGAAGTCAGCATATCCCCCGGCGGCAATTGGATAACGACAAAACTCGCCATCGAGATCAGAATCAATGTCGGAACCATGTGGAAGATCCGCCTGATTATATAACTGTGCATCGTTGGAGTTGGTTTTGAAAAGCAAGAATTCTTTTGTTCTGCTATTTGGGAGGCAAGGTTTCAGTTTTCAGGTGTCAGGGTTCGACACCTTTTCCTGACACCTGATCACTTCATTCCTCAATTCTCTCATTGCAATTCGTACAACTCTGGCCGCCTATCCTCCAAATGCCTGCTCTTTTGGCGTTTCTTTTCTACTTCCGTAAAATCGATTTCGTTGACCGTAAACTTTTCTTCCGGCGATGTAGAATTGTTTACGATTTCTCCAAAAGGAGAGGTAATCAGGGCCTGTTCGGCATGCGTGAATGCGATAAATATTTCACTTTCTAATGATCGCGTGCGCATCATGCATAAATTCATCTCATTGTGCATCCCGTAGGTGGGATTGAAAATAACGTTGGCTCCCTTCAGGGCCAGGGTTCTGACCGTTTCCGGCCATCTGCGGTCCGCGCAGATGAGCACCCCAAACTTGCCAAAATCGGAGTCGAAAACGGGCAGGCGATTTCCTGCAATAAATTTTTTGTCATGGCGCTGACAATGAGTTTTGTCGTAACTATCCACCAATTGTCCCTCCCGATTAAAAATCAGGGCCGAATTATAAACGCCGTCTTCTGTTTTCCTCATGCAGCCAAAGATAAACCATGTTTGATTATCAGCGGTCCATTGCGATATTTCATCTACCATTTCCGAATTTTGGGGTGAGATCGCATATTCGGCCAACTGCTCTCTGGAAACGGAATCCTCGGTCACAATATATCCGTCCAGATAACACTCGGAAGTAATCACAACGTCCGGCCTAGAAGGAGCGTCTTCGGCCAGGACGTCCATCAATCGCCGATGATTTTCGATTAATTTGCCTTTTTCCGGCAGAATCTTTATTTGTGCGATTTTTATTTTCATAATCTTAAACCATACCTCATTAATAGTACAATTAAGGGGGCTTTTTTCTAAATTAAGATTATCATTCTGTTTACTTTTAAAAAATAGTCACTGAAAATGAGATCGAATTAATTTCCATTTTTTACCGCGGGTTACACTAATGAGCACGGATAATTTGTTAAATAGCGTTCGAACGCGCTTTCTTTATTATTTATATCTGCGTTTATCTGTGAAATCTGCGGTTAGATTAGAATCTATCTCAAGATCGCAGATTAAATGAAAAGAAGAGATTTTTTTAAATTATCAATGGGCGGATCGGCTATGGCCGCGTTTGCCTCCCTGGCAACGCCCTCCCAACTACTGGCTGAAGTGCGGGAAAAGGCCCGTCCGCTCAACTTGAAGGTTACCGACCTGAAAACATTCCTCGTCCACGCCTCGGATGGGGGCGATGAAAATTACGTTTTCGTCAAAATTTATACCAATAAGGGAATAGTAGGTTTGGGCGAGGGGACTTTTCCTTCCAAGGGTTTGACTATGGCCCACGCCATCATGGAGCATAAACGCTACCTTGTGGGTAAAGACCCGACCGAGATCGAGCGCCATTGGCAGGCCATGTATCGCGGGCCCAGGTATCGGGGCGGCCCCATCATCGTGTCTGCCATTAGCGCGGTGGAAATTGCCCTTTGGGATATCCTGGGGCAGGCTCTGGAGCAGCCCATCTGGCAATTGCTCGGGGGCAAGGCCAGAGACAAAGTGCGCGTTTATGGCAAACCTGGTGGTGGAGATACCCCCGAGGAAATGGCCCAAAAATGGCTTGAGGCCAAGGAGGAGGGCTGGACGGCCGGAAAATCCGGCATGTTGGCCACCCCCAATAATATCATGAATCCGGAATTTGCGGTCCGCGATGCGGTGGCCCGAGTCAAAGCCATCAGGGAAGCGGTCGGGGACGAGTTTCGCATTTGCATCGACCTGCACGGCAAAGCCACCACTACCATGGCGGTGGATTTCTGCCGCCAGGTGGAGCCCTACCGCCCCCATTTCGTTGAGGAACCCACCCAAGCCGAAGACCTCGGCGAATTGGCCCATCTGCGAGCCCATACCACTGTGCCATTGGCCACCGGGGAGCGCCTCTTCACCAAATACGCTTTTGGGGAAATCTGCTCACGGCATCTGGTCGATTATGTTCAACCCGATGTGACTCATTGCGGCGGTATACTGGAAATGCGCAAAATAGCGTCACTGGCGGATACCTTTCGCATAGAAATACTCCCCCACAACCCCAACAGCCGCGTTTGCACATTTGCCTCACTCCATTTCTGCGTGGCCACTCCCAACGCAACCATTCTCGAAATCAGCGGTTCCGAAAAACCGGTTTGGGACGACCTTTTTTCCGGCGCCGCCGTCACCTACGAAAACGGATTTGCCCTTCCGCCCGACCGCGCGGGACTAGGCATCGATTTGAACGAAGAAGAAGCCGCCAAGCGGCCCTATGTCGAAAAAGACTGGCATGGACCCCGTTTTGAAGACGGCTCCATCCATGATCGATAAAATAGATGAAAGCAGGAAATTAATAAAAAAATACACCCGCAATCTGATTGGAACTGCCATGAATACATTCGTAAATAGGTTTAAACGGTCCACCGCCGCATTCTTTCTGTTCTTAACGGTTCAGACTTTCACTCAAGGCGGGGAAGAATTCTATAAATTCGATCCGAATAATATCGGTCCCAAAACCCTGGTCGTCGATTTGAGCGAATATTGGGAAGTCCGCCATGTTTCCGCTAAAACCGGGTCGGACACCCATGGCGACGGCAGTTCCGCCAGACCGTCGGCAACCATATTCCACGCCCTTTCGACTATTACAGATGCCGGCCCCGAAAAACGTTATGCTGTTTTGGTGGCCGAGGGTAAATACAAAGGTGAGACGCTCACCCTCCAGCCTTACGTGGATTTGTGCGGCGGTTATTTTGCTTCCGATTGGAGCAGGGACATTTTTAAAAATCCAACCATTCTCGATGGCGGCTTGAAGCGTCGCGTAGTTGTCGGCGCGGATCATGCGAAGCTGGACGGCTTTATCGTCAAACGCGGCAGGGTTCGCGGAAAAGGAGCGGGGATTTTGTGCGAAAACACGTCTCCCGGCATTACAAATAACTTTTTTATCGACAATATGACTTATGCTCCTGCCGATTGGGATCCGCCCAAATGGCACGAGGTGGCCAGCGACGGCGGCGCCATCATGTGTAATAATAACGCCTCGCCCAATATCTCTAACAATATTTTTGCCGGAAACCGGACGGAGATCGGGCGCGGGGCCGGAGTTACCTGCGACAATCACTCCTCCCCCACAATCGCCCACAATGTATTCTCCAATAATGTTACCGGCCTGATCGATTTTGCCCGCAGCGCCGATGGCGGCGCAATGTCCGTTTACGATTGGTCGCACCCAAAAATCGTGGGAAACGTCATCAGCAATAACGAGTCGTTAAATGGGAATGATGTCGGTGGAATCTTTGTCGCGCTATGGTCGTCTCCGCTCATCGCGGGCAATATCATAGTCGGAAACATAGGGGGCGATGATGGCGGCGGCATCTTTGTGGGAGGGCAAAAACACCACTATGGAACTCCCCTCGATCCGCAACTGCCGAGGGAGGACTTTTTGGTGCGCATTCTCAACAATATAATCATGGGCAACGATAATTCGTCCCACAATTCCGGCTCCATGCGCATAACCATGGAGAGCCGGGTGGAACTGAAAAACAATATCATCGCAGAAAATGTGGGCCATCTTTATCTACAACGCTCCAGCGTCCTGCTGGAAAACAACACCATCACCGGTGGTCTCTACCACACCCAAACAAAGGAAGGCCTGGTCCCCGGAGAATACCGGAACAACATCATTCACGGATTGATTGAAATAGATACCGCAGTCGAACTCACCTACAACAACCTGACCAGAGGATACGAAGGAATAGGCAATTTCATCGGGGATCCGCAATTTGTGGATAACGGAGAAAAGGGCAAAGCCGTGGTCAGTGCATTCGACCGCAGGCATTTTCTCACCAGCCTGAAATACGCTCGCTCCAACACCGATTCTGAAAATGAAAATTACTCCGGCCGCGTTATCAAGGTTGGTGAAAAATGGGGAGTGGTGGCCTCTAATGATGCTGAAAAAATCAATGTCTGGGGAGATTTTTCTAGATCGGGTTATTCAGACATAGCCGATTTTGAAATAATGCCGACCTATCACCTCAAAGCCGACTCTCCCTGCATCGATGCGGGACATAACGACATAGGCTTTGGAGCGAAAAAAGACATGGATTTGGAGGACCGCCCCCTAAATGGCGGAATAGCCCTCAGGGTCGATGTAGGCGCGGACGAGTATTCTCCTTGATGTGGAATGTTGTATTCAGGTGTCAGGACTCGACATTATTTCCTGAAACCCGAACACTGACACCTGTTCCCATCAACCTGCGGGTTTGCCGTCGGAAAATTCGACCTCGCTTATGAGGTTCCCGTAATAATCCCAGGTTTTGGCCAAGCCTTCGCATCGCCCATTTTTCCATGTCGATTGCGCTTTTAATTGTCCGTTAGGCCACCATTGGGTCCATCGGGAAATCCCCTTGGGATCATGCTCCCACTGCCAGATTTTCTTTCCATCCATATTCCAATAGGTTTCCTTGCCTACCTTGCGTCCTCTCTCGAAGGCGGCTTCCCACTTTTTATTACCGTTGGCATTGTTCCAAACCTGGGGTCCTTCCAATAAATAACGACCGTCATCGGCGATACCGCCACTGCCTTCAATCCTGGATTTTCCATTGGAATGTTTTTCCTCAAAATGTTCCACTTTTGAAATTCTTCCCGAATAGGGGTCATTCATTTTTTGTTCTGCGTAATTTCCCTTTTCCGATAAAATCCAGGCTTCATTGAGGGCAAAATGAAGGCTGGGGTGGTTCATCGTCGTGATTAAATGGATAATCCCGTTGGGCGCTTGGCGGGCCACCGCATAACCCAAAGTTTCGCCCCATGGCTGGTCGGTTTCATGGAGCAATGCGCCGGGTATTTTTTTAATTTTCCAGGTCTTCCCTTCGTCCTCGGAGAGAGCCGCAAAAGCGCCTTTTTGAGTAATTCCCAAGGGTTGCCCCCCTCCCCTTTTTTGATAATCCGCAGCAAAAAAGAGCCGTCCGCTTTGCAGCCGGATGATGGTGGGCCGCTGATTCGAGGCCAGCGCCGCAAACGGTGTTCTGCTGACTTTCCAGGTTTTGCCGCCATCGCTCGAAACCGATTTCGGCATGAATCCTTCAATATTGGTGTTTTTTCCACCCAAACCCAAAATATCGCCATTTTTCAATTGCGCGAATGTGGTGTGCCGGCCCCCGCTGCGTCCGCCCGTATCGAACCAGGTGGCTCCGTCATCCTTGCTCGCCCAAAGGACGGAGGCCCCCCCTACTCCATCGCTGGCTACATAGAGGGTATTATCCAATCCCCGAAAGGCCGAATTAATGGGTTGGCGCGAATGTGATAAAACCGGGCCCTGAAAAACCGGAAATTTTATCTCGTCAAACGAAGCGCCGTTATCGGTTGAAACCGCCCA
Organism: Opitutales bacterium; assembly: GCA_965226205.1. Lineage (GTDB taxonomy): Bacteria > Verrucomicrobiota > Verrucomicrobiia > Opitutales > UBA2987 > JAJFLU01. The sequence continues at coordinate 128,692 of CBDDCJ010000024.1, forward strand.
TTGGAAGGGATAACCGCCGTCAAGCTGAGGATTGCCCCAAAAAAAGCGCAGTTTACCGTTATCATTCCAGAGGAGCGGGGCGTGGTCGTTGGCATCGGGAAAATCCATAAAAGACGAAGGCATGTCCCATTGATCCGCCCCAAACCTGAGCCTGGCAGCCATCAGGGAGACCCCTGGTTCATACTCATTGTAGGAAGTGTAAATGACTAATAATAGGTCTCCATTGGAACAAACTTCCAGAGCCGGACTATGGTTGTGACCGCGAAAAGAAGGTTGAAACCCGGCGGCGTCGATGGCTTCCCGGGAGCTGTTTTCCAGTGGAATCGGGAGCATGATCCGTTTGCGGAAATACGGTTTTCCCAGCGAAGGTCCTTTCTTGACATGGGCAACATTTTGACGAACGCCCTGCATGGCAAAGGGCGCTTCGAAAGGATGCGGTTGAGTGGCCGACATGGGTGCCTGAACGACGCGAAAACCAACCGAATTTTCCCGCGGCATTTTGCTTATCAATACTTCCTTGCCAACAAAATGCTTATTCGCTTCAGAATGCCAGAATGCCTTTGCGGGCACGATCGTTTTCTTCTGCCCCGAATAACTCCAAAACAACCGCAGGAAGGAGCCTCCGCCATCCGTGAAATAGGAAAGTTTAAATGGATATTTTCTGCCTTTTTCCATGGTAAAAGAGCCTTTCAGGTTCGAACCTTGCTCCCATCCATCGATGACAACTCGGCCGTCGATTTCCAGCCGCAAGCCATTGTTCACCTCGGCAAAAAATTTAATCGAACCCGTCATGGGGGCTTCCAAAAATCCTCTCCAGGCAGCCGACCAATCATTGCTCGACGGCCAATCCATTTGATCGGAATCGACAACTTCTACAGGCCAAATACTCGACGGGCGGGTTAAATAAGAGCTATTGTAAAAATTCCCCACTAAACCCGGAAAAAAAGCACCATTTTCAGGTTGGGAAAAATCTTCCGGCTTCGTGTCCTCTCCATCCTGTGAGGGAATCTGCCGGAATCCAGGGGCCATTCCGGCGCGATTGGCGGAGCGTCTGTAAAAGGAACTTAACCTAAACAGCATCCTTTCCTCCCGGTCAAGAGGGCCGCCCCGAACGACGCGGGCAATACCATGAGCAGGACCTGCCGGATCGATCAGGTCGTCGTGCGGATAAACACCGTGCCAATCCAGACACCATTCTAGTGCCCCAGAGTGCATGTTGAGCAAACCCCAGGGATTGGGCGAATCCGGTTCAGGCGGCTGGTCGCCAGATGAAAATGGGGTATCGGTTCGTGCCCGGCAGGCATACTCCCATTCCGCCTCGGTCGGCAGACGGTAGGGCTTTCCCTCTTTCTCACTCAACCACCGGCAATAAGCCATGGCCTCATGCCAACTCACCCCGGTAGCGTAAGGTCCATAAGCGTTCGAGCCTTTGAAACCGGGCTTGAATTTCCGGTATTGCTCTACCGTGACTTCGGTCTGCGAGATGTAAAACGGCTTACTGATAGTGACTTTGCGACGGGGAAATTCGTCCCAATCAGGCGGCACGTTCAACAGATCGTCGCTTTTAACAAAAGGAAAAGAAAACCGGTCCGTTTGACCCGGCATTATAGCGTCCGAGCCCATCTGAAAAGTCCCCGCTTCCAACCGGATCATTTTCATGCCAAGGTAATTGGTTTGCTCTATCGGCGAATTGGCAAATCCGGCCAGACAGGAGCCCAGCCATGCCGCCAGGCCAAGTTGTTGGCAGAGAGTGGAATTATTGGTTCTCATCGTTATCTTTCACGTTAGAAAATGAATTTATGGAAAAGGCAGATCATAGTTGAAGATAAATCCTAGGATGGGGAAAACAAATACTTGAGAACTCGACAATGATATACATTGGCGCTTGTATTAGGGCAAGTTCAATAGAGATGGAAACATCAAAATTTGAGAAAGATTTCAGGGTTCTTGGTGGAGAATTTATTTCTCACCCAACCTGCCCTAAGGTTGTAAAAACCCATTGGCGCAAAAGAGGCTTTTATTTTCCTGAAAATGGATATGCTCTTTTCAATTCCTGTTCCATCTTCATGGCTTTCTTAATTACCGGCTTTATCCTGACCGGCTGCATGAAGGGGGATAAAGTAAAGGAATCGGCCTCTCAAGATAGTAGCGTCTCCGCCCCTTCTGAACAGAAACAGAAGATATTACGCCCTGAAAATATCGACCCGGCAATTTTGGCCAATCGTTCGTTCCAGGAAGCTCCCATGCTGGAGGAGATGGTGATGGCCGAAAAATTGCCGCCCGTTTCGGACAGGCTGCCGGAGAATCCGCTGGTCGTTGTTCCGGCGGATGAGATCGGCGTCTATGGGGGTGCCCTTCGAAGGTTGATTGCCACGGAGATAATCGAAGAGCAAGGGGTTAACAAATCGCTCAATGACGGGCTTTTCCGTTTCGAGAACCATCTGCCCGGTAAGTTCCAACTCAACCTCGCGGAAAGTTATCAGTTCTCCCATGACGGACGGGAATTAATCATTCGAATCCGCCGCGGTGTCAAATGGTCGGATGGGGTCCCCTTTACCGTCGATGACATTCTTTTCTGGTATTATGACATGGTCTTCGATGAAGAGGCGCGGACGATGCCGCTTTTCCCAAGCACATGGCTGGTCAACGGCAAACCGATGAAGATGGAAAAAATCGATGATACGACCCTGAAAGTATCCGCCGAAAAACCCTTGGCCCGCGTCTTAAATTCCTTTTGTCATAACCAATTCGCTTATCCCAAACACGTTTTAAGCCGGCGCCATCCTCGTTACAACAAGGAGGCCACTTATAAGCGATTCAAAGAAATCACCTCGCAGGCGAATCTGGTTCTACAACCCGGAATCCCGAGGCTTTCCGCCTGGATTCCCGTTCAATGGGTTCGCGGCCAAAAAATCGTCTATGAACGAAACCCATATTACTGGAAAGTAGATACCCAAGGCAACCAACTACCCTATGCGGACAAACTGGAATTTGCCGTTTACGAAAACCGCAATATTATGCTCCTGAAGTTTCTCAATGGGGAAATCGATTTTTTCGGCCGATATGGTGAACCCCAACATTATTTGACCCTAAAGGAAGCGGCAGCCGCTGGCAAAATTAAACTTGGCCTGATGGGTCCAGCCGATATTCCCTGCTTATTTTTGAATTGGGATGCTCCCGGGCTCAATCAACGGGAGGCAATTCAGGACATCCGGGTTCGAAAGGCGCTCTCGCATGCATTGAATCGAGAGGAAATTAAGCAAATTCTCTACCACGGCATTCTTCTGGAACCTTGCGGATATACCCTCAGTAGGGGCAGCCCCTATTTCTCCGAAGAAGCCTATCGAAAATACACCAATTTCGATCCCGGGCGTGCCAGGGCTCTCCTCGAAGATGCCGGATATTTCGATACCGATGGCGATGGGTTTCGTGAATTCAAAGACGGCTCCCGTTTTGAGTTTACGATCGATTATTATAGAGGCTGTCCCAAAAGGGTGATTTTTGCGAGGGGATTTTGAAGAGTGTTCATTTTAGAGGTATTTTCTTTTGGGAGGGGGTGACTTTGCTCTCCTATAACGTTAGGATTCTGGTTTTGGGGTCCGTTTGCCTGGTTTTCTTTGTATGGGCCGACAGTAGGCCTGTGAAAAAGTATTGTCCTTGCTTTTCCGCTCTTTATTTAGGCCGCCGCTTTGGTTTTTAGTTCATCTTGCTGGGCCAGCATCTTGGCCACTTTCCATAGATTGTGCGAGAGGACCGACCAGGCTACGCTGATCGAGCGGTTGGCAAAGCCTTTGCTGCGCAATCGCCCGGCCTGCCAGCGATTCTTCAATACCCCGATCCGCCCTTCGGTGCTGGCCCGGCGCTTTTGCAATTGCCTGAAGTGTGGTTCCTCCATCCGTTTTTTCAACTGCTTCGGATCGCGTGGACAGAGCGCATCGTAGATGCCCTCCTGGGCTAACTGCCGGCGGGCCCGCTGGGAGGCGAATCCCCGGTCCGCGCACATGGCCGCTATGGGTTCGGCTAGGTTGAAGCGGTTCTGTCTTTGCAAACTCTCTTGCATTTGTTCATTTTCGCTTGGCGTCCGGCTGCCGTAGAGTTTCCAGTCCAGCAGGTATCCTTCAACGCTTTCACCCAAAAACAGGGTGTTGCCAAACTCAACCTCTTGGCCCGCTTTGCCTCGCACAATCACCTGCGCATCGGGTTCGTAAACACTCAAAACTTTCTCTGCGTTTTTCACCTGGCGGCCGCCAATGATTCGCTCGTGCGCTTGCTTGATGACCACCGGGATTAGCTCGCTCATGCGCTCCATCCGGGTAAGGATCTGTTGGACCTGTTTTTCGCTGTAATCGCTTTGCTCCCAGCAGGCTTGCAATAATTCCCGGTGACTGCGGGCATGCTCCCCGATCCGTTTGAGCAGCTTTTTCATCTGCCTCAAGATACCCTTGCGTTGCCGCGCGCTGTCCTTTCGCCGCCGGCTGTGGGTCATCTGTATGCACAGCCGATTCATCTGCCGAGCCAAGGGCTCCGGTTCGATCGGCATGCGATGGCGCAAACCGGCCTTCTCACGGATCAGCCGGATCGCTTTGAGCAGCGTGCCCGCTACATCCTTGAGCAGCACCCAGTCCGTCGGCCAATGAATGTTGACCTCCAAACAGGTGCCGTCGATCAGGCAAATGGTGGTGTCTATCGGCTTGTCCAATCCCACCACCTGCCGGGCCAGATCGGCATCGCCCACAACCTCAGTCAAGGTCCGGTGCAAGGCCCTCAACTGCTCTTCGCTGAAAAACTTCGAGGCCCGTTCCAGGGTGCTCTTGGAGATGCCCCTTATGCCGTCGATATGGCGGACACGACAAAAGTCAGCCAACAGATCGCTGCTGCCCAGAGCCCTCGACAAATGCCGAAACGAAATCCCACCGAGCAGATAACGCAGCGTTTCCATACGCAACGCCTTGAGGGCAAAATTAGCCCGCTTTTGCCGGGCCTTTACACTCATTGGCTGGCCTCTTTCCAAGGCCAGATCAACGCCCTGCGATTCCACCTCCGAATCGATCAGCAGCCGGTCGATACGCTCGATGGTGGCGCGAAAGTTATCGTAATCGAGGCAACGGTCGACCACAGTTAAAGCTGGACGCAGGAGGCATTGGATGGCTATATTTTTCATAGAAAGGGCTATATTGATTTTCGCTAACGCAATTATAGAACCCTTTTTTAGCCGGAGCGAGCAAAAAAATGCTCTTTCCGGCTATTTTTATAAACGTCATCCAGTTGACTACAAAATCTTTATATTTTTGGGACAGCCTCTAACTAACGGACCTTCCGCCAACGGATTCAATCCCGTGGAAAAGGTAGAGGGCGTTCCCTACTCCACCAACGGTATGCCGTTTATCGAAGTAACCTATACCGGAATCAAGCGAGCTGAATTAACTTTCTACGATTTCTACGGAGACGATCTTTATAATACCTTCGGCTTTAATATCGTGGGCTCTGTTTTTGAGTCCGGCGATTTCAAGACGGATATTAAATTCAATTACATCCGTCAGCACGGAATGGACAGGTTTGATGATTTTACCGGATTTGAACTGCGCTCCGATGCGTTTCAGGGCGGTGTCAATTTTCAGAAAGGCGACTTCCGCATTGAACCAGGATTTTTCATTGTCACCGGCGCTGGCGCTGACAACGACATCCACAGTCCCTTCCAACCCAGCTTGATTATCGAAGAACCGATGGTGGAAACGGACGCCGGTTTTTTCGGAGGCAGCCAGTCATTCTATCTGGAATCCAATTACGCCTGGAACAACAATAATCTCTATCTTCTCTACCTGCACACCGATCTCCACTCCTCCAACCCGGTCGATAAAAGCAAGGAGCTTGATATCATTTATACCAGAACTTTCGGTTCCCGCTACTACTTCAAGCTGAAAATGGGGTTCGTCGATTACGACGGCGTTAGCACGGGAACGGAGAAAATACTCGATTATCGAATCTTTCTAGGGTGGAACTTGTAAGCGGCTAACCTTGAGTTTTGTCCTCGATAGATTCACGCAAATATTCCACCATTCGCGGGTATTCGGACAGGGCTTGGCTCATCTGATCGACGTCGAAGCTATCCACGGCGAGGTTTAGTTTGGCGGCAAATTTTGTGAATTCAGTTACATTGAAATCTTGTGCCAGCCGATCAATCTTTTGCGAGATTTTCTTAATCGGCCCCAGGCGGGAGCGTTTGCTCGCCCGCTCGATCTCCGACCTAAGATCATCCTCCAGAATATCCAATAACGATGGAAGGCGTGACCGCTCCGATGCGGAAATTTTTGGAGCCTCTTCGCCAACCGTCTCAAAGATTGGAGTATGGCCGCTCCCCTCCGTCTCGACGGACTTTATTTTGCTGATGTGATGGGGGAGGAACTGCCGCAAATGCTCGATGAGATGATCCTTGGCTATCGGTTTCATAAGGAAACCCTGGAGGTCCAGTTGTGTCGTTATATTTTCTTCTCCCGCTTGCGAGGAGGCGGTCAGAACCACGATCGGGATGTCCGCGATATCGGGGTCTCCACGGATCTCAGCGGCCGCCTCGCGGCCGTCCATTATGGGCATATTAAGGTCCAGCAGGATAAGGTTGGGCCGATGCGCCCGAGTCATTTCGAGGGCGATTGCGCCGTTTTCAGCTTCGATTACCTCGAGACCGGAATCGTTCAAATATTCATAGATCAAGGAACGATTCATGACGTTATCTTCCACAATAAGAACCTTCGATGGCTCGAAACGCACGATGTAATCCGATTGCGATAGCCGCTCAGCGCGGGCTTTAACCACGGCTGCGGGTTCAATATGTTTTAGCCGCACGGTAAACCGGCTGCCCTTGCCGGGCTCACTTTCAACAGTGATTTCACCTCCCATCATCTCAACAAGGCGTCGGGTGATGGCGAGCCCGAGCCCTGAACCTTCGAACTGGCGGGTGCGTTGCCCGCTTTGCTGCTCGAATGCTTCGAAGATGCGTTTTTGATCCTCTTTGGGAATACCCACGCCGGAGTCTTTGATCGAGAAAAGGAGGTCAAAAGTTTCTCCATCGTCCTGTGAGTCGAGACGCTGGGCGGATAAATGGATGTAGCCTTTGGGCGTAAATTTAACGGCATTTCCCACAAGATTGAATAGCACCTGGCGCATGCGAACTTCGTCCAAAAGGATAGACTCCGGCAGGCTGGGGTCTATCTCAACACGCAATTCCAGACCTTTTTCCTGTGTTTTAATCTCGAATACCTGGCCAATGTCCTGGAAAAGAGCGGAAATCTTGACCGGTTCGGGTTCGAGAGTGAGTTTGCCCGCTTCAATCTTGGAAAGGTCCAGCAAATCGTTGATAAGGCTTAGAAGCGTTCGGCCACTGGAGGCGATGGATTCCAAAAAACGCTTCTGTTTGGAATCTTTGATGTCTCTTTGCAATAGCTCGCTGAATCCGAGGATGGCGTTCATGGGTGTGCGAATTTCATGGCTCATATTGGCGAGGAAGAGACTTTTGGCCTGGTTGGCCGCTTCGGCCCGCTGCTTGGCATTTTTCAATTCCGCTTCGGCTTGTTTGAATTCGGTAATGTCGCGGACGCAGGCGAGGATGGCCGGCTCGTCCTTGTATTCGATTTTCCGGAGCACGATTTCGGCATCGAAAACATGGCCATCCTTGGGCCGCCGCGCTTTCCACTCCAGGCGATGGACTTTGCCCTCCATGACTTCGGGCAAGAGGGAATCCAGGATTTCAGAAGAGTTTTCCCGGGCCGAGTAATGGCGGAAAGTGCCGTATTGGGCCACCTCTTCACGGCTTACCTGAAAAATTTCCAGCATCTTGTCGTTTACATCGATAACGCGCCCGGCCACGGAGTGGATAAATACGGCGTCATAGACCGAGTTGAAAACCGTTTTGAGGGCTTCTTCCGATTCCCGGATAGCCCTTTCCTTGCGCCGAACTTGCAAGGTCCAGGCCAGGGCGATGATCAAAATTACGGCAGCCACTCCGCCCACTTGCAGGCCCACCCGCCACAGCTCGCCAATATCCGTTTTCGTGTCGAAGCGCACGCTGATCCATTTGCGGTAGATTTCATCGCGCTGCTCTTTCGAGATCGATGCCAGTCCCTTGTTCAGGATCGAGACCAGCTCCGGCCAGTCTTTACGCACGGCAAAGGAAAGCTCCACCGTATAAGGGGTGGGCGCGGCCACTTTCAAGTTAGTCAAGCCTTTTTTCTGAATAAGGTAACTGGTCACCCCCAGCGACCCCACAAACGCATCGGCCACCCCGGTCGATACAGCCCGCAGCGCATCCTCCGGGGTGGCTGCGGTCAGCAGGTCTAAATCGGGAAAATCAATTTCGACCGATTCCTGTGTCGAGTATTCTGCAACCACCATCACTCGCAAATCCGCCAAATCGTCCAGACCGCTGATGAAGTTTTCATCCTCCCGAGTAATAATAACAATTGGAAAATTAGCGTAAGGCTGGCTGAAATTGAGGTATTCTCTTCTCGACGGCGTTTCCGAAATGCAGTAAACGACATCGAGGGTCCTTTCTTTTGCCCGATCCAGTATGTCCGCCCAGGCCAAGCCGGGAACTACTTGAATATCAACACCTAGACGCTCCTCCATCAACCTTACGTAATCCGAGGATACTCCTGAATGGCCGACCTCCGCATCGAAGAAATCGTAGGGTGGAAATTCGGGGTCGGCGCCGCCCAGAAGGATATTGTGATTTTGCAGCCATTGGCGCTCTTCTCCGGTCAGCCTGACCAGGCCTGCCGTTTTTTCGAAATAACGGTTTTCGGGATCGGCAATCCAGCGACTTTCGATTTCTCTCAGTTCATCGATGCTGATCGCGTTGAGGCCTTCATCCACCAACTTGAGCGTCTCGCCGTCGCCCTCGACGACTGCGGCAAACATATCCTCACTGAAGAGAACGTGACTGTCCGCTATGATGCTGCCCGACAAACCGCGGCGGCTCAGAAACGCCTCCGTAACGGGAGCGGCCTCCAGAAAGGCCCTGATTTCTCCGGTAATCGTTGCATTAATCATCTCCAAACCGTCGACGAACGCGACCGTTTCCACCCCTGGCAGACTCTCCCGAAGATAAACCTCCTGCGTGGTTCCCTTGAAGGCGCCAACTTTATAACCTTCGAGTTCGCTCAAATTGCCCACCGGACCAAGATTAGTAGAATAGAATAACCGGTATTCGAGCCCGTAAAACGGTTGCGAATAATCGATATAGCCGTCACGCTCTTCAGTGAAAGCGAGGCCGTAATGGATTTGGGCGTTTCCATCCCGCACATACCCCAGCGCCACATTCCAAATCGCAAATTTGAACTCCACGGGGCGCCCCGTCTTCTCCGACCAGAGGTTCCAAAAATCGATCAGCAAACCCGCCGGTTCGCCCTGCGCGTTGAGCATCGAGAGCGGCGGAGAACCCAGAGCTGCCGCGATCACCAGGGAATCGATCTCCTGCACCGACGCCGGTTCCTTCCATCGTCCGGTAATCGCGGCGCGCTGCACGGTTGGAATAAGGGCGATCCCTCGATTGAAAATTTCGACCAACTCACTGTTGCCCTCGCCTGATGCCGTGTGGAAGGCGCGGGCAAATATCGGGCTTTCGAGATGGTAGCGAAAGTCATTCAAAAGTCCGTTTTGAGCCAGTTGAAAGACGATTGGGAGGGTGTCCCCAACCAGTATGCGCACTTCCCCGCTGCGGGCAGCGTTCATCATGCCCTCAAAATTGTCGTACTCGATAACGGTGGCTGCGGGCTGGCGTTCCAGAACATAATTTAGAGGCTGTCCCAAAAACCCGAATTTTGCGAATTGAAATATTCGACTCCGAACTGTATGGGAACGTAAGTCATTCAATTCCGTCAAAAACGCTGTATAAGGCCTCTTTTCGTTATAAATATAATCGCGTCAGACAGAGGTCTATGGTAGAATTGTATTTGAATATGCAAAACAAGAGAAAGGCTGACGGTGTTATAGACATCGAAATTGCCCAAAATCCTCTAAAAACGGTCTTTATAACAGCTTTATAAACAAGTTAACTCACTGTAAAACAAATGGTTATAACTTTGGGACAGCCTCTAACTTAGAGGCTGTCCCAAAAACCCGAATTTTGCGAATTGAGATATTCGACTCCGAACTGTAAGGGAACGTAAGTCATTCAATTCCGTCAAAAACGCTGTATAAGGCCTCTATTCGTTATAAATATAATCGCGTCAGACAGAGGTCTATGGTAGAATTGTATTTGAATATGCAAAACAAGAGAAAGGCTGACGGTGTTATAGACATCGAAATTGCCCAAAATCCCCTAAAAACGGTCTTTATGACAGCTTTATTAACAAGTTAACTTACTGTAAAACAAATGGTTATAACTTTGGGACAGCCTCTAATTTAGAGGCTGTCCCAAAAACCCGAATTTTGCGAATTGAGATATTCGACTCCGAACTGTAAGGGAACGTAAGTCATTCAATTCCGTCAAAAACGCTGTATAAGGCCTCTATTCGTTATAAATATAATCGCGTCAGACAGAGGTCTATGGTAGAATTGTATTTGAATATGCAAAACAAGAGAAAGGCTGACGGTGTTATAGACATCGAAATTGCCCAAAATCCCCTAAAAACGGTCTTTATGACAGCTTTATAAACAAGTTAACTTACTGTAAAACAAATGGTTATAACTTTGGGACAGCCTCTAATTTACGGCGAAGTCTCCCGTCAAAATACCGATCTTGAAGCCAGCAAGGTCTTCGACCTTTTCCAGGCCAAAGATGCTTCGATGGAAAAAGAAGTGATTATCTCCGGTAAAGATCGGTTCGGTGTAGTCCAGAAATTGGTCGCGGGCTTCGCTGTAAAACAGGCCGCCATGATAGTCCGCCTCGCCGTTTTTCACCATCTGGATGGAGCCATTCCAGGTAGAGCTTTTGAATACAACTTCAATCCCCGTGACGGCCGACCAAAGTCTCCAGAATTCGACCAGTGAGCCACGCGCAACTCCATCTTCATCGACGAACTGAAAAGGGATAATGTCCTCGGCAATGGCAACGGTGACAGTCTTTCTTGTAGGGCTGGACACTACCGGCTGCTGCGCTAGGCCAAGTGGGAAGTTCAGAACAAACAGTCCAGCCCACAAAAATGCCATTACTCTGCCTGTCATATAAATTCTTCCATGCCGAAATGCAAATATAAGGTGAAAACCCTGTGCATATTATCTAAGTAATCCTTAGAACCCATAATCTCAAGAATTTTCGTAATTCCTTGGTGAACAACCTTTTTTTTATCATTCCACGCCGTTATCGATTTCGGATAATTTCGCCACTGCGACCTCCCATTCACTTGTCAGACTTTGCAGGTTCCCCACAACACCGCTCAATTCCCGGTTGACCTCCTGGGCGCGTCCCGGTTCGTCATAGGTTTTGGGTTTCTCCAGTTCTTTCGTCAACTCACCCTGAAGCGTTTCCAGCTTTTCAATATTTTTTTCCAAACGATGAATGGTCTGTCGATGCTCTTTTCGCTTCCGCGAGCGCGCCTGGCGCATCTCGGCTTCAATACGTTTGCGCTCCTTGTTCAGAGTCTTGGACTTTTTGCTGAGTTTGCTCACGCCAGCCAGACTATGCCTTGCACCGGCGGTCAACGCTTCCCACTCCGATAAGGCTGCGGTCTTCTCAAGGTAATACTTGTAGTCCCCCGCATAATGGGTGAGCACACCTTCATTGACATGGACTACAAGATTAGCCACCGCCCGGATGAAATACACATCGTGACTGATATAGATGATCGTGCCTTCGTATTGCTTAAGGGCCGTCAGCAAGGCATCGATGCTCGGAATGTCCAAATGCGTGGTAGGCTCATCCATGAGGAGGAAATTGGGCGGATCGAGCAGCAGTTTAATCAGCGCCAAGCGACTCTTTTCACCACCGCTTAAGACGCCGACTTTTTTGAGCGCGTCATCCCCGCTAAATAAAAAAGAACCCAGCACGCTGCGGGCAAACTGTTCCGTGATGCGCTGCTTTGTGTCCAGCGCCTCCTCCAGCACAGTCCGATTCGATTGCAGCATATCGATGCGATACTGCGAATAGTAACCGGCCTTGACGTTGTGCCCCAACTCCCGGCTCCCGCTTTGAAATTCCAGAACCCCGGCCAGGATTTTCATCAAAGTGGACTTTCCCGCGCCATTGGGACCCACCAAAACGATCCGCTGGCCCCGCTCGGCTTTAAAATTCATCCCCCGGTACACCACATTCGCCCCGTAGGCCTGATGGATGTCCTTCAGAGTGACCACCTTCAAGCCGCTCCGCCTCGGCTGTGGAAATTGAAACTTGATCCCGCGCTGGTCGGCCACGGGCGCTTCGATCTTTTCCATGCGCTCAATCTGTTTCAGCTTGCTCTGGGCCTGGGTTGCCTTGGACGCCTTGGCTCGAAACCGTGTCACAAACAACATCAATTGCGCAATCTGACGCTGCTGATTTTTATAAGCTGCCAGCAATTGCGCCTCATTCGCCTCCCGCTGCAAAAGAAAATCCTCGTAATTGCCCCGATAACAAATCAAACGGTTCTGCCGAATCTCCACTATTCCGCTCACCAGGCAGTTGAGGAATTCGCGATCATGGGAAATTGCCAGAATCGCTCCCGGATAGTTTTTCAGATAGTTCTGAAACCAGATCAGCGCCTCCAGATCAAGGTGGTTGGTCGGCTCGTCCAGCAGCAATAAATCGGGCTCCTGCACCAGCAGCCGGGCCAGATGCGCCCTCATCACCCAACCGCCGCTCATCTCCTTGGTGGGACGCCCGAAGTCCTCCACCTGAAAACCAAGTCCCCCCAATACTCTTTTCGCTTTCGGCTCCAGCAGGTATCCGCCCAATTCCTCAAATCGCCCATGCGCGTCGTCATGGAGATCGATTTCGTGATCGTGATCCGCCTCATCAGCCTTCAACTGCTTCTGAAGCTCCACAATTTCACCAGATACCGCCGTGGCCAGCTCGAGAACCGTCTCCTCCCCAACTGGAGCGGTTTCCTGGGGCAAAACCCCAAGCGATGCATTCCGTTCCAGAAGCACCTTCCCCGCATCGGGTGGCTCCTCTCCAAGAATCATGGAAAAAAGCGTCGACTTGCCCACCCCATTGGGCCCCACAAGACCAAGCCGATCCTGCCGGTTCACCTGAAGTTTCACCTCATCGAACAAGACTCGCTCCCCATAAGCCTTGGAAACTGCTGTAATCGTAAGCATTGAAAAACCGCTCAAACTAAGAGAAAGAATGGAAAGGTAAACCCCAAAAATGAACCATTTTTGACCGCCCGCAGCGAACCCGCATACCGGGTCGTGCACGACCGGGGCCGGTTTCTTCAGTTCGTCCGGGAAGCCGGATTATTTGCTCTTTCCATTTTTCCTGGCATGTGTGATCAGTTGCTTCTGACCCTTCTCTTTAAAGCTAACTACAATTTTCTCTGCTTGATCAAAAGGAACTGTCATAAATGAGAATTTATCCATTATCTGTATATCGCTGATATGATTAGATTTTATCGAGACTCGGCTCATAATGAGTTGAATAAGTTTTTTGGCATTAATATAATCTTTCTTCCCAAGTGCCACAAACAGTCTTACCTTACCCTGTTTATCGAGTTGCTTTCCTTTTCCCCCAACTTCTTTTATTTCACCATAGGCATCGGGATTTAACTCTTCTTCAAAACAATAGTTAAGTATGGCGGCTAATATTTCTGTCGGTTTTCTATCCTCAAGCAAATTCTTTGCCCAAGTATAATAATTAGTATCAATTCTATCTGCAAGAATAGCATTTAATTCATCGTAAATCTTTTTCTTCTTCGCTTTGATAATATCTTTTACCTCAGGTATTTTAGATTTCCTGATATCAGTCCTGGCAACCCGCTGTATGAACATCAGCCGCCTATATTCATTAGGTGTAATAAACGTTATAGCGGTGCCCTCATTCCCGGCCCGCCCTGTGCGGCCTATGCGATGAACATACGAATCTGGATTCTGAGGAAGCGAATAATTAATTACGTGGGTGAGGTTAATAACATCAATGCCACGTGCCGCAACATCGGTTGCCACGAGTATATTGAGAGTCTGTTTCCTGAATTTTCCCAGGGTCCGTTCTCTTTGCGCCTGCGATAAATCTCCATGAATTGCCTCTGCGTCATAGCCTCTGTCCATTAAATGAGAGGCTAAATAATCAACATCATTTTTTGTTCTGCAGAATATCAGGGCGTAAAAATCATTTTCAATATCAATTATCCTGCATAGCGCCTCAAATTTATTGGAAGCTTTTACCTCAAAATATATTTGCTCCGTCAGATTAGATGTCAGTTGTTCTTTCTCAACTGCAAGAAGCTCATATCCGTCCATGTATTTTCGTGCCAGGGTTTTAATCCTTCCCGGTATTGTTGCGGAAAACAGGAGGGTTCTTTTGCCGGGATTCGTATGCTCCATTATTTCTTCCATATCTTCGATGAAACCCATATTCAGCATTTCATCGGCCTCATCTAGTATCAGATGCTCAATTTTCCCCAGCATGAGCGTCTTTCTGTTAAGATGATCTATAACCCTGCCCGGAGTCCCAACGACAATATGCACGCCCTTTTTCAGCCTGCGTAACTGTTGATCTATAGATTGACCGCCATATATTGGCACTATTTTGATATTCTTGCTTCCCTTAAGTGAATTTATTTCTTCTGATACCTGAATAGCCAACTCCCGTGTTGGAACCAGAATGAGCGCCTGAACTGCTTTGGAATCCGCCTTGATCATATCAATCAAAGGCAATCCGAATGCCGCCGTTTTACCGGTCCCTGTCTGAGCCTGAGCGATGATATTAGTATCATCTCTTAGCATTACCGGAATGGTCAGAGCCTGAATTGCGGTTGGCTCTTCAAATCCCTTTTTATTAATTGCGTCCAGTGCTTTCTCTGAAAGTCCAAGATCGTTAAATGTCTTTTTAGATGGCATAATTTTTACTTTTCCTAAATAGAGGCTGTCCCAAAAGGGTGATTTTTGCGAGGGGATTTTGAAGAGTGTTCATTTTAGTGGTATTTTCTTTTGGGAGGGGGTGACTTTGCTCTCCTATGACGTTAGGATTCTGGTTTTGGGGTCCGTTTGCCTGGTTTTCTTTGTATGGGCCGACAGTAGGCCTGTGAAAAAGTATTGTCCTTGCTTTTCCGCTCTTTATTTAGGCCGCCGCTTTGGTTTTTAGTTCATCTTGCTGGGCCAGCATCTTGGCCACTTTCCATAGATTGTGCGAGAGGACCGACCAGGCTACGCTGATCGAGCGGTTGGCAAAGCCTTTGCTGCGCAATCGCCCGGCCTGCCAGCGATTCTTCAATACCCCGATCCGCCCTTCGGTGCTGGCCCGGCGCTTTTGCAATTGCCTGAAGTGTGGTTCCTCCATCCGTTTTTTCAACTGCTTCGGATCGCGTGGACAGAGCGCATCGTAGATGCCCTCCTGGGCTAACTGCCGGCGGGCCCGCTGGGAGGCGAATCCCCGGTCCGCGCACATGGCCGCTATGGGTTCGGCTAGGTTGAAGCGGTTCTGTCTTTGCAAACTCTCTTGCATTTGTTCATTTTCGCTTGGCGTCCGGCTGCCGTAGAGTTTCCAGTCCAGCAGGTATCCTTCAACGCTTTCACCCAAAAACAGGGTGTTGCCAAACTCAACCTCTTGGCCCGCTTTGCCTCGCACAATCACCTGCGCATCGGGTTCGTAAACACTCAAAACTTTCTCTGCGTTTTTCACCTAGCGCCCGCCAATGATTCGCTCGTGCGCTTGCTTGATGACCACCGGGATTAGCTCGCTCATGCGCTCCATCCGGGTAAGGATCTGTTGGACCTGTTTTTCGCTGTAATCGCTTTGCTCCCAGCAGGCTTGCAATAATTCCCGGTGACTGCGGGCATGCTCCCCGATCCGTTTGAGCAGCTTTTTCATCTGCCTCAAGATACCCTTGCGTTGCCGCGCGCTGTCCTTTCGCCGCCGGCTGTGGGTCATCTGTATGCACAGCCGATTCATCTGCCGAGCCAAGGGCTCCGGTTCGATCGGCATGCGATGGCGCAAACCGGCCTTCTCACGGATCAGCCGGATCGCTTTGAGCAGCGTGCCCGCTACATCCTTGAGCAGCACCCAGTCCGTCGGCCAATGAATGTTGACCTCCAAACAGGTGCCGTCGATCAGGCAAATGGTGGTGTCTATCGGCTTGTCCAATCCCACCACCTGCCGGGCCAGATCGGCATCGCCCACAACCTCAGTCAAGGTCCGGTGCAAGGCCCTCAACTGCTCTTCGCTGAAAAACTTCGAGGCCCGTTCCAGGGTGCTCTTGGAGATGCCCCTTATGCCGTCGATATGGCGGACACGACAAAAGTCAGCCAACAGATCGCTGCTGCCCAGAGCCCTCGACAAATGCCGAAACGAAATCCCACCGAGCAGATAACGCAGCGTTTCCATACGCAACGCCTTGAGGGCAAAATTAGCCCGCTTTTGCCGGGCCTTTACACTCATTGGCTGGCCTCTTTCCAAGGCCAGATCAACGCCCTGCGATTCCACCTCCGAATCGATCAGCAGCCGGTCGATACGCTCGATGGTGGCGCGAAAGTTATCGTAATCGAGGCAACGGTCGACCACAGTTAAAGCTGGACGCAGGAGGCATTGGATGGCTATATTTTTCATAGAAAGGGCTATATTGATTTTCGCTAACGCAATTATAGAACCCTTTTTTAGCCGGATCGAGCAAAAAAATGCTCTTTCCGGCTATTTTTATAAACGTCATCCAGTTGACTACAAAATCTTTATATTTTTGGGACAGCCTCTAATTAAAATCCACTTATTCAATCGTAATTTACGAATATACAATACTATTCTCAAAAAATTTCCCTTTTGGGACAGCCTCCATCTACTGGGCGGGAGTGAAAAGAATTGTTTACGGCACATCCGCCAACCAATTGACGCGGGTCATCAGCGCCAGAAAATACATCGGATACAGGAGCAAGGAAATTTACGCCCGAATGGCCCCGAATGTGGAAGTGGCTGGTCCCGTAGGTGAGGAGGAAGGCCTTAAAATTCACGCCGCTTTCTGGCCCGATTTTCTCGCCAGTAAAAAATCCGTAAAATAACCACCTCAAAACCACACTTCCCTAGAACCACTCGTTCGGAGGAGTGTTCCGCTGCATAAGGATACTCACATCCGCCTCGTCTCCGGGATCAATTCCGAAATGCACATCTAACAGGGCTCGATACTCCTCCGCGCTCGCCACTAACCGCTCCTCACGATGGCCATCGGAAGTTTCGATGAGGCGGCCATTTGACAACGTGATACGCCCATTTCGGGTCGCCAGTGAACAGAATGATTTATTTATGAAGTTAGAGTCCGGCGATGTTTGAAGGAAATGACACATCGCATGGAAATCATTGAGGCGCCTGGGTTTCAGTGAAAATAAATACTGGGGATTCCACTCGGACTCAGGGCGCCACTGTTGCAGCGTCCAAACATCATCATCATTCTCGACCAGACGGTAGGAACGGCCATGCCCAAACTCGGCCTGCTCTTCGTCTTCCCCAAGCAAAATAGGTTCAACAAACGATTCACCGAATCCAACATCCGCAATCAGCCTCTCTCCAACCTTCACCAACAGAAGCATATGGTCAAATTCAGGTCCCGGCGCTACACCGTGAAAGACGCTGCCTGAAAGCATCTCCACCTGGAAACCAATCTCCTTGAGAAGCCACCCGAATAAGGCGTTCAACTCGTAACAAAAACCACCCCGCCGGCGCTCCACGACCTTATCAAACAACAACGGCAAAGAGAGAACAATCGGCCGCCCCAAAGGAATATCAAGATTTTCAAAAGGAACCGAATACATATGCGCCCGATGAAGTTCCCTCAAAGTAACCGCCGTAGGCTCAAACAATCCATCAAAACCAATCCGCCGAAGATAAGCCTCCACATTCATAATCACACCTCAACCTCGGTATTCATATCAACCGCTAACGTTCGTTAATAATATTCAGTGAATCAATTGATGCTCTTTATACGTTTGTTATGCGGTTGGTTCTTATTTCTTGCTCAATAGTTTTCTATAAACAGCCAAGTGTCCAATTAATGCCGATGTTACCGCGACTGTCGGCAGCCAGACGAATGGAAAATGCGCCACCCAAATATTATCTGGTTCGAGACGCTGAAATGCGGTAGGAAAACTCAATAACGCCACCCCCACGATCCAAAGTAACAGGCAAAGCGCGAGTGTGTTCCAAACGAGGATACCCCAGTTAGGAATGCGCTTTGCAAAGGGAATCAAGAGCAACGCGGTAATACCCGAAAGAATATCCAGGTTGATTCCGTCCCATGTCATTTGAGGTGGCGCAACCCCTTCTTGCACAGCACGATGGATTAGCAGTTCCACGAGGATGCGAAACGCCTGAAAACCGATCAGGAAAGTCAACGGCAAAAGCGACAGGCGCTCGCCAAACTTTGAAAACGCCAGAGCCACAGTCGCTGCGAAAGTGGGAGCCAACAGGAGCCCAATCTTTGGAGGCATTGACGAAAAGTCGCTCAACAGGCCCGTCTTTGCGATAAACCCCGTAATAGCCAGCCAGGCAATACCCGCCAGGAAAACCCACCGGGATTTGAGCGCAAATGCGAACATCGCAATAAGCAAAAATGCCAATGCGGCAAAGCCACCTTGAAGTATTAAACCAGGTTGTGCGGGTAAAGGTGTCATTCTACAGCCTAACGTCCGAGCCGACTCACTGCCCAGCGGCAGCGCGCTCCAGTTTCAGGGTTGAGGTTGAGGTGTTCATTCAGTTTTCGACTCGTGGAGGGCAGGCAGTTCATGGCCAGCATCATTTTAGCCGTTGCCGGTTCGCACCTTGCCGATGATCTTTAAAATGGACTCGCTGTCCACCTTTGATTGCCTAAGAAGCTTTTCGATTACGGTAAAATCCCGCGCTAGACAAGCCCGATCAAATGCTTCATCGAGTCCTAGCCCATCTTCGACAGTTCAAAAAGTTAAAGGGCTTATCTAAGCGGGTTGAGGGTTAAATTTTACCGTTTTTCTCCACTACATTTTGGATGATTTTGGGGCGGGTGGGCAGTTTTAGGCCCATTTTCTTGAGGAGGTCGGCACAGAGTTTTTCCGGTTTGCCTACCAGCCGTAAACGCGCTTCGCGTCCCCCTCGCAGCGGCGCCACCACGTCCATTGAGCGTAGATTCTCCAGTTCGTGCAACACTTGCCGCGCACAGGTGCCGAGGCCTTTGGCCTGCAGCCAGCTTTCCAGGGCGCGCCACATCGCCAGAGCCAGAAAACAGATCAGAATGTGCGCTTGCACACGCTCTTCTTTGTGGTGATAGACCGGCCGCAGCCCCAAGTCGCTTTTGGCGCAACGAAAGGCTGCCTCGGCCTGTGTCAGTTGTATATACCACCGCCACAGCTTTTGTGGGTCTTCCTCCTGGCAGTTGGTTCGCAGCAGATAGGTCCCGTGGGCCAGTTGGGCCCAATCGGCTTTGCTCTCGTCTTCGGTGATTTGCAATGCGCAGGCCCGTCCGGCGGCGTCGATTTGCACTTCTACGGTGAATATTTTTTCGGCCATGGTGTGGCGGCCCAGCCAGCGGCCGATACGGCGTTCAACCGGATCGAGTTTCTGCCCTCGCCGACGCAAACTCAGGTCGATCTGGTCGAGCTTTTTGCGCAAACGCTCTTTTTGCTTGCTCAGCATGGCGGCTTCTTTTTGACCCCGTCCCTGGCTGCGGCAAAGCACATATTGCTCGATCTGGGGGCAGTCGGGATGTTTCACCAGTTTGACCTCCACCCCCGCCCGCACCTCGCAAAAATCGCCTTGCTCGAGCAGATCGAGGGCAAAGTTTTTAAGATGGCTCTTGGGCGAGCCCACGATGTAACGGGCCCCTTTGCCGCGCAGGTATTCGAGGTTGGCCTCGCTCACCATGCCGCGGTCCAGCACCCAGATGCGATCGGCCACCCCGTAATGCGATTCCATCAACTCGACCCTCTCCTGCACCGTGGTCACATCGGCGCGGTTGCCGTCGAAAACCTCATAGGCCAGGGGCAGCCCTTCGGGTGTCACCACCAGTCCAAGACATACCTGCTTGCAATCCGGCCGCTGGTCCCGGCTGTAGCCGCGCTGGGCCTGGGCATTGCCCTCGCACCGGCCCTCAAAATAGGTGCTCGTTATGTCGTATAAAAGAAACTCGAAACGCGTCCCAAACCAGCTTTCATAGCGTCCTTTAAGATGACTGAACAGTTCCCGGCGCAAGGGCAAGACACGATCCAGTCCGCGATACAAACGGTTGTCATAGACCTCATCCACATCCACCGCCATCAAATCCTCCAGCGCCGTCGAGCCATACCAGCGCTCGGCCAGAGCCAGCTCCGAGGCCTGTTCGCAAAAACGCCCCAGCGCCAGAATCGAGGCCACCTGGGCCCAGCCCACCGACTCCCGGCCCGGCGGCAAATGCTCCTCGAAGAAACGATGCAGCCCCAGCCGCCGCCACAGCGCCAGAGCCACATACACTTTGCCAAATTGACGCACCCGCTCCACCCGTATCCGACCCAGATTCACCTGCGCCCACAACGGAGCCTCCGGTTTATCCTCGGTAAATAAATCCAACTGCTCGGCCCCCGCAGCCTCATCATCGCCATCGAGGAGCCGACCGATCTGCTCCCAACCCAACCGCTCATCCTCATCGAGCCCCGGCTCCTTGCCAATGTGGGCCACGATGCGCTGGCGCGGCCCCTTGGCTGTGCGCACCGACTCCACCAGCGTCCAGTAATCATAATCCTGGCCCTTCTTACGACGACGATGGCGACGCAAATACATCAACACCGACCCTGCACTACTTCTCCGAAAAGGCAATAGAATGGTCTGCACTACACGGCATATTCACACCCCAACCCTGACAACCATGCGCCCTACAGCACGAAAAACCCTAAAAATAATCGATTTACCCCCCCAACTGTCGAACTCAGGCTAGCGCATATAATCGCTCTTTCACCGTCATTCCGCCCAATGCGAACTTCTCGTAATCGTCCTTAAATCGCCGCCAACTCGAAAACGCTTCCTCAAAAGGCTCCGCATCGACTACCCAGGTATTTCCAAAAAGCCTCTCGATATTCAGCAATCTTGCCAAAACATCCTCGCCGAGAACTGCCAAAGCCAAAATCGGCCCCAATGCCGCGAGGTAATCCGCCACAACTTTCCTATCCTCCGGACGATTTGACCGTTCTAAGCCCTGCTCGAATAGCTTAATGGTATTAGCCAGCTCGCGATGCATTTTTTGTCTAATATATTGCTGGCAGCATCTACGCCGCCTATGATTAGTTCCAAAAAATATTATCCGTAATTTGCAAGAAAGTATTAGTTTATCACTTCTTTTTAAATAATCGTTTGCCCCAATGGTAGGTGAATTGCGCCCGCACGTTGAAGAGGCTGTCGTTTTCGCTGACGGTGTCCGGGAAGCGGATGATATCGAGCGGTGGGTAAAAAAACTGGAGCCCGAAACTGAGTTTGCCGGACAATGGGTAAACGAAACCGCCGCTATAAGAAACAGTGTTGTCCTCACTTTTTTGCAAACGTTTGTCCGGTTGGCCGAAAAGGGAGGTATCGAGTTTGAACTTGTTCCGCATGTGGTTCCAACCGAATGAAAAATAGGGGGTGAGCCCATTCAGTTTTTCCACTCGATAAGAGATGCTTCCCTCCGCTCCATAATAGTCCATGTGCACACGGTCGCGGGATACCTCGGCGCAACCAAAGGGATTTTCTTCAAAATCTTCTCCGGCCCGCACATTTTCTTCAGTGCAGGTAAAGGCTCCGGTGGCAGCCCCTATTTGTCCATAAAATCGCAATCCCGCCGCCAGGGGACCTCTCTCAAAAGCCCTCCAGTTGAGGGAAAAGGAAAATAGGTTCGCTTTCACATCCCAAAGCTCGACGGGTGGAGTATAGGTGGCGGATAATGATATCTTTTCCGCCAGGTATAAACTTACAATGGGCCGGATGCTGAGGGGCGCATTGTTCAGGTTTTCCACTTTGGCTCCGTCGAATCCTACCCGGCGCTCTTCCTCATTTAAAAACGGAAATTCCACAAACTCCAGACCGAGGTCGATTCAGCCTTTTTCCCGCGGGGCAATGGGGCCGTAGCCGGTAAGCAAGGTGAGTGAGGTAAAATACTTCATGGCCCAGGCCTCTGGCCGGGTCGGGGCCAGAAATTCAGGATCGTCGAGTCGAGGTTGGGCCGTTAATCCCTCGAATGAGGCGGTCAGCAGGAGCAGGGCCGCAGATAAAACTTGGACAATTTTCATTTTGCGGTTTTGGTTTAAAGAAAGTCAGGAGGCGGGGTTGATGGAGAATAGGATATTCATCAAGTTATTCCCGGCAATCAGAAAAATGCCTCTGCACACTTAGCCACCCAAGCATCCTTTCAACCAGCCATTAACTCTCCGCATGAGCTGAGAATACGTTTCGCAAATCGGTCTTGAGGACTTTTCCCATGGAATTGCGGGGAAAGGATTGAACTATCCGAACCCGCGTTGGTATTTTGTATCGAGCCAGTCGGCTTTTAGCCCATTGCCGTAAATCCTCACCCACCAACCGGGCGTCCCGATGAAGCACAATGGCCGCGCAAACCTGTTCACCCCACTGGTTGTCCTCCACCCCGACTACAGCAGCTTCCCGGATGGCCGAATGCTCCAGCAGGATATTCTCGATCTCCAGAGCGGAAACCTTGTAGCCGCCTGTTTTTATGATATCGACACTGGACCTCCCCAATATCCTGAAAGCGCCATCTTCCCGCTGGGCAATGTCGCCGGTCAGAAACCACCCTTTACGAAACGCTTTTTCGGTCGCCTCGGGAAGTTTCCAATATTCCAGAAAAACGGACGCTCCCCGCACCTCGATTTGCCCCGGCTGCCCCTCCCCGGCTTCCTCACCGTTTTCATCGGTCAACCGAACTTCCACCCCGGGCAAGGGATAGCCCACGAATCCCGCACGTCTCTCCCCCTGCAAGGGATTGGACAAAGCCATGCCGATCTCCGTCATTCCATAACGCTCCAACAAAGTTTGTCCGCTGATCCGCCGCCATTTTTCAAAAACCGGTACGGGCAGGGCGGCAGAACCGGAAACCATCAGCCGGAATTCGCGACAGGCAGCGCTCATCAGTTTTCGGTCATCCACTAAAACATCATCATTGTCCCAATATTCAATCAAACGGTGATAAATGGTCGGCACGGCCATAAAGAGAGTCAGCCCGCCTTTTTTAAACCGATTCCAGACCATCTCCGCATCGAATCGTGGTTGAAATTCGCAGATGGCTCCCGACCACAAGGCGCAGCACAGCACATTGATGATTCCGTGCACATGATGGAGCGGGAGCACATTGAGAATACGGTCGCTTTGCCGTCACTCCCAGGCTTCCGCCAGGCACTTGATCTGCGCCTCGATATTGGCATGAGTCGTAACAACACCCCTGGGTTTCCCGGTCGAGCCGCTCGTGTAGAGGATCGAGGCCCTGTGATCCCTGGAAATTTCCGGCAATGCGGGAGAGGGCCCGTTCCCGGTTTTCAACAAGTCGGTGGTGAGCAAGATTTCGAGATCGAATTTGCGGCAAAGCGGCAGCAAATGTTCGGCTAATGAAGGATGGACCACCACCCGTTTCGCCCCGCAATCGCAAATCACATGCTCAAGCTCCGGCAAAGGATGCCTGTCGCATAGAGGCACGGTCATTCCCCCGGCGCGCCAGATCGCCCATTGCGTCCAGACATAATCAAATCCCGCGGGAGTGAGAAAACAAACGGGCGCTTCCTCCAGATCCTTACGCCCCCGCAACAGAGTTACGGCCGCTCGTTCCGAATATTCCAGAAGCTGATCGTACGTAAATTCACCGGCTGAATCGACAATTGCAATTTGACCTGAAAAACTTTCGGCCCGCTCAATTAAAAGAACTCCACTCGCCGATTTCATCTCATCGCAAAACCCGCAAACGCGTCATCAGGTTGGTATTCGTCCCGATCGGTATCCGGGCTTCGATGATCTCCAACGCCGGAAAGTCTTGCAGAACTTCCTCAATCACGCCTGTTTCCGACCAGTTGACGCCATCCACGGACCATTCGACCGCTCCAGTTACTCCAGGGACCGTTTTCATTCTTTGGTAAACAAAGCGCAAAAAATCGGTATCTGCGGATAAATTAAAGGTGTTTTCGCCAGCCAGGTCCCTCACATTCGGATCCAGTCCCATAAAGGCTTCCACCAGGTTGGGCAGAAAATCATGGTCGGGATCGGCAAGGTCGCCCCAGAGAGTATCTTCTTTGCCGCCATCGGCCAGATCCGTCGAACTGAAAACAAGGGCGCGCCAATCCTCAATAGTTGCCGGATAAACGATCACCAACTGGTCGAGCCAGCCAGCATCCTCCCCAAGTTCCAAGAAAATGTCCTTTTCGTAAGACCACTTCAAAGTGTGTGTGCCCGCGTCCAGTTTAATGATGAGCTGGCTCCAATCCTCCTCCTCCCCACTGATTTTCGCGGTTTCAGGCGATTCGTCATCTAGCGTAAACTTGAGAAAGTCGAAAAAGTCTTCGGAAGACACCTTCCACCAGAATGAGACTGTGGCCGGGCCGGCAACCGTTGTTTGGATGGCGGAGTGGCCGGCACGGGTAGTCGGCCCCGATTGCAAGGCGTCCTGCCCGTCATTTGTGAAAGTGGACTGCGCAAACCAGGAGGTTTCCTCAAGGCTCCAAACAAGATTCCCATTAACACTATCAATAGCCTCATTATAAATAGCATCCGCATCGACGATTTCCAGCTCGTCCACCCAAACGGCGTCCTCTCCTCCGAAAACTGAAGCATCTTTCTCATAAATCCAGCGGACATTGTGGGAACCGCTGGGAACCCGCAGCAATTGCCGATACCAGTCCCTATTTCCGGCAATGGCCGCTTGGGGAACCCCATCGAGGTAAAGAGTAAGGAAATCGTAATAAGTCTCGGTGGACGATTTCCACCAAAACCCCAGGTCCACGGGTCCGTCGATGAAAAAAGAAAATGCGGACAATTCCTCATCATCCAGTTGCCCGCTTTGCAGGGCATCGACGCCATCATGCTGAACTATGGATTGGGGAAACCAAAAAGCGCTTCCCGTTTCATTCCAGGTTTGTCCGGAAAAATCGAGGGCCTCGCCGATGGGGTCGTCTCCGAATACATCGACCACGGCTTCCTTACTGGTGGCCGTTCCAAAATCATTGGTAACCACTGCGCGGTAGCGGCCTGCATCGCTTTTTACCACCGATGCGATAAAAAGCGTGGCGGCATTTTCGTTGGGGATCGCAACCTCATCCTTCTCCCATTGAAACTGCAAAGGGACTTTCCCTAAAGATTCCACCAGGAGGTTGAGCGCATCTCCCTCCAGCAAACTGACCGATACCGGGTGATTGAAAATAAAAGGCTCCTCGATGTCAGACGAAACATAATGCACGTCGTCCACCCAGCCCCGGTCTTCCTCATCGGACAACGAAAAGTCTTTGCTATAATTCCATTCCAGGGTCTGTGTGCCGTCGGGAACTTCTACCAAAACCTCCCTCCAATCCTCCTCTCCTGATATGAAGTCGATAAGCTGCCCGCTGATAAAAAAAAAGGAGGAAATCGAAATTGGCCTCCGAGGAAACCTTCCACCAAAAACTAATGATGCCGGGACCATTGATGGTAGATTGCAAGCGGCTCTGCTCTTCATCGCCGATATCGCCGCTAGCCAGTGAATCCTCATCCAAATGACCGCGCCCGCTGCCGCTTTCCACAAACCAATTAGCATCGCCGGAAGTGAAAAAAGGCAGATCCCCTCCATCCACGGCGGTGTTAAAAGCTGGATTGGTGATGCCAATTTCCAAAAACCCGGTGTTGGTCGTCTCTCCGGTGGCGTTGCCTACAACTACCTGATACTGGCCAACGTCCGATGGCCCAACATTGCCCAAAACCAGGGAACTGCCAGTCTGTCCGGAGATTAGCGCTCCATCCTTCAACCATCGATAGGTGAGGACTCCCCCCCCCCCCCCCCCCCCCACCGCCTGCACCGCCAGGGTAACCGGCGAACCCTCGCCCACAATCGGATTCCCGATCCCACGGGTAATTTCAGGATACCGCAAAACGGTAACCAGCGATAGGGAACCTTCCAGGTTGGCCCGGCGGCCGGTGCGCGTTTTCCCCTGATAAACGCTCACCGGTTCCGCCCCGCCATAGAGCCTGTCGATCAACGTGATATAGTCTTCCCCTTGAAACTGAGCCTTCAGAACCGCCAACAATCCACTGACATGCGGGCAAGCCATTGAGGTGCCGCTGAGCGTGTTATAAGCGCTGTCATTATCATTCCCCAGGGAGAGGATGGAAGAACCGGGAGCGGCAATATCTACGCTGCTTTCGCCGAAATTGGAAAAAGTGGAAAGGGCGTCGTTACGCGTCATGCTGGTTACGGAAACAATATTATCACGGGGGTAGCTGGCGGGATAGGATGGAAAATTGTCATTGTCGCCGCCATCGGTTCCGGGGACCGCATCGTTTCCGGCCGCCGCCACAAATAGGATACCTTCAGCCTGGGCTCGGCCTATGGCGTCGTCCATGGACAGGGAAAACCCGCCCCCACCCCAACTATTGCTGAGAATATCCGCGCCCTCAGCAATGGCATAATCAACGCATTCTATCGCGTCGGAAATAAATCCGCTGCCGTTGGAAGAGAGAAATTTCAGCGCCATGATCTGCACACTCCAGGCCACCCCCGTTACCCCGGCTCCGTTGTTTCCAACCGCCCCGATGGTGCCGGAAACATGGGTGCCGTGGCCAACGACATCGTCGTCTAAAGGATTCCCCGATCCGGTGATTGCATTGATCCCGAATTGGTCGTCGATGTAGCCATTGCCATCGTCATCAACCCCCGGCAAACCATCCCGTTCAGCCGTATTTTCTCACATATTAGCCTGTAAATCCTGGTGGGTGTAGAGAGCTCTCGTATCGATTACTGCAACAATCACATTGGAAGCGTCGTGGCGAATATCCCAGCCTTCCGGGGCATCTATATCGGCATCGGGCTTGCCGCTGCTTTGGCCAATGTTGTGTAGGCCCCATTGCTCGGCAAATCGGAGATCATCGGGAATGGTGGTGAAAGTATGCACCATATAATCGGGCTCCGCAAAAACCACTGCCTCGGGCATTTTTCTCAACTTTTCCAGAGCTATATGCAGGTCCTCCGGATCGATGCCGGGCAGTTCCAGAAAAAACAGGTTTTGACCGCTTGGGTGAGGTCTCAGGGAAGCGCCCAGGTTGCCGGTTAGCTGGGAAAGATTCCCTCCATCAAAGTCAGGATTCATTTTAATAAGCAAGTGATTCGCCGCCATCTCCCTGCGCACAACGGTTTTTCCGGCCGCAGTACCGGCATTCAGCACAGCCTTTTCCTCAATCAGGACAGGGTATGGCAAATCGACGGGTTGCACCACAAACTGCCGCCATAAATACTTTTTCCCGTTCCCCGGCATCTCCTTTTCATTGGCCAGCAGTATCTTCGCCCCGGGCCAACCCGACGGCCGCCCAAGCGGTTCAGTCTGTTTAGTAGGTCTTGGGGAAACGGATAACGATTTCACGATCGGAAGCGGATTGTCCGGCTGTTTATTCAGGATCGAAGGAGAAACCATTAGGGGAGGCTTTTCCTCCTTCCCGGAAAAAAAAGTATGCACCCCCAACCCCAATCCCAATATCGCTAGAGCGAAAAAGGCTGCTAACAAGGCCGCTTGCCTCTTTTGAAATCTCATTTAATAAAGCGCTGGAAAATATGACTGGGATTGGAAATTTATCGGACTGGAAGCAATTTAGCGATTCACCTCGATGCCGGACGTTACGGGTATTTTGCAAATCATTATGATACCGCCAATCGCCTTCGGAGCCAAGCAAATAATCGATGGATCGCCCTCATGGGAAAACTCTTCGAGAGTAAATTTTACTCGACAAAAGGGGGGTTGGAAAAGTTTATCTTTCAACCCGAGGCGGTTGGAACTAATATTTTAACTCAATGCAAGTAGTTGTTCATCACGAATTATTGAAAGAATTCATCGCTCGCGCATTGACCGCCTGCGGAGTCCCCCGTGCCGATGCCGAAACAGCCTCAGAGGTCCTCATCGCCAGCGATTTGC
The DNA here is from genome assembly GCA_965226205.1 of Opitutales bacterium. Lineage (GTDB taxonomy): Bacteria > Verrucomicrobiota > Verrucomicrobiia > Opitutales > UBA2987 > JAJFLU01. The sequence goes on from CBDDCJ010000024.1 coordinate 156,856, forward strand.
GGGGCATTGATTCCCACGGAGTGGCCCGCCTTCATTTTTATTTAGAATATATTCGCAATGGCCGAATCAATCCTAAGCCAGAGATTCGGATTATCCGGGAAACAGCATCAACCGCCTTGGTAGATGGCGACCAAGGCCTGGGACTGGTGGTCGGCCCCAAAGCCAACCTCATGGCCATGGAAAAGGCCGAAGCCTGCGGTTCGGGTTGGGTAACGGTGCGAAATTCCAATCATTACGGGATCGCCGGCTACTATCCCATGCAAGCCTTGGACCGCGATATCATCGGCTGGTCCATGACCAACGCCGCCCCCCTCGTAACCCCCATTGGAGGCGCCGAGAGGATGATTGGAACCAATCCCATCGCCATCGCTTTTCCCGGCAAAGAGGAACCGCCCATCGTCATCGACATGGCAACCTCCGCGGTAGCCTTTGGAAAAGTTGAGATCGCCATACGAGAGGGAAAATCTATCAGTAGTGGCTGGGGTACCGATAAAAATGGCCGGCCTACCCTCGACCCACAGGAAGTGACGGATGGCGGAATCCTCCTCCCCTTGGGTTCGACTCCCGAACAAAGCGGGCACAAAGGCACCTGCCTGGCGGTTATGGTGGACATGCTGACCTCCGTCCTGTCGGGGGCAAACTGGGGCCCTTACGTGCGGCCCTTCGTATCTAAAAACCCGCCCCCCGAAAAACAGGTGGGCAAGGGAATCGGCCACTTTTTCGGAGCCCTCCAAATCGAGGGTTTTATGGATCCGCAACAATTTAAAAGTGAGGTCGATCAATGGATCCGGACGATGCGCAAGACAAAAGCTGCGGAAGGCTCGGATGGAGTCCTCATTCCCGGCGACCCCGAGCGTGAAATGGAGAAGCAAAGAACCGCCGAGGGCATTCCCCTGCTGCCGCCGGTGATCGCCAATCTGAAAAAGGTGGCCGCGCAAACCGGAGTCCCTTTTCCATGTCCATAAGCGTCGGAAACCAATGCTGAAACTTTTACATCGCTCTTTTCGTTTGCCTCTAATCACGCTTTTAATCATCTCATTCGGCGGCCTGGAAACGATGCGGGGAGAAGAAAATTTTGGGCTCATCCTGCATGGCGGGGGCGGGTACCATTGTCAAGGCTGCCATGCCCCAGGAGTTGGAAGCGAAATACCGGGAAAAACTGACCGAGGCTCTGAAAAAGGGTTACAACATACTTGAAAAAGGCGGCGGCAGCATCGATGCGGTAACCGAAGCTCTGGTTATTCTGGAAAATTCTCCCCTCTTCAACGCGGGTAAGGGCACCGTCTTCACAAACTCTGGCCACAATGAGCTGGACGCCTCCATCATGGACGGGCGGACCTTGCAGGCAGGGGCGGTATCGGGGGTCAAAACCGTCAAAAATCCGATTCTTCTGGCCAGGGAAGTGATGGATAATTCCCGCCACGTGCTTCTTTCCGGCGAGGGCGCAGCTTCCTTTGCCCAGGCCCAGGGTCTGCAATTAGTGGAGCCGGATTATTTTTTCACGGAAAAACGGTGGCAGTCATTGCTAAAAACCAAAGCCCGAGAGGCAGGTCGCAAACCAACCCTCAAAAAGGCCAAAAAACACGGCACCGTGGGAGCGGCCGCCCTTGATAAAATGGCAATTTGGCAGCGGGCACATCGACCGGCGGAATGACCAACAAACGATTCGGCCGGATTGGCGATTCGCCGCTCATCGGGGCCGGTTCCTATGCCAACAATAAAACCTGCGCCGTTTCCTCCACCGGGCACGGCGAATATTTTATCCGCCTGGTGGTGGCACACGATATTTCCGCCTTGATGGAGTACAAAGACCTGTCCTTGCAGGAAACCGCCCAACAAGTGATTATGGAAAAGCTGACCGCCCTGGGCGGAACCGGCGGGGTTGTCGCCATCGATAAAGACGGCAACATGGCAATGCCCTTCAACACCTTGGGCATGTACCGCGGTTGGGTTGATGAGGATGGCAGAATAACGATCAAAATTTACCGGAATGAATGACAACTTACGGCTAAAATCCAAAAATTCAGGAAAAGAAAAAATGTTATGGCATGGATTCGGACTATCGAAAGCAGTGAGGCCACAGGCCGACTCAAATCGCTCTATGACCAGGTAAAAACTGCGGACGGCCAGATCGATAATATTCTGATATCGCACAGCCTGCGCCCACGCACCCTACAGGCCCACCTAACTCTTTACAAAGCAACCATGCATAGCCACCCCCACTCGCTTTCTCCCAGGGAAAGGGAACTGGTGGGAGTTTGCGTTTCCCGGCTGAACGGATGCGAGTATTGCGTCGAGCATCATCGGACCGGCCTGGCTCGTCACATCGGAAGCGAACCACTGGCCCGGGCTCTGGCCGAGGCGGCCATCGGAAATCCTTCCCAAATTCAATTGACGGAACGCGAAACGGCGCTCACCTCTTACGCCGCCAAACTGACCCGCACTCCCGGCCAAATGACCGGGAAAGACATTGAGCAACTGCGCAAAGCCGGGCTGGACGATGCTGGCATTCTCGACCTCAACCAGATTGCCGCCTATTTTTCCTATGCCAACCGCACCGTGCTCGGTTTGGGGGTGTCCCTGCAGGGCGAAGGCGAGTCCCTGGGATTGCATCCAGACGAAGCGGAGGAAGGCTTCAAACACGCCTGAGGCAGACAGTCCATCCGAAAATAGAAATATAAATACGCTGCCGGGCATTATTATTTTAACAAATCAATACCTGAACTGTTGCGATTAGATCATTGATTTCGAAGGGCTTGAAAAATGTGTGTTTCACCCCGAGAAACCGAACAGAATTGAGGTAGTCTTTGGAACGAAGGCTGCCGCCGCCGGAGACGGCTATTAATTTCACCTCAGGGTAATCTCTCCTTAATTCTATGATCGTTTGATCCCTTCTTTCTCAGGCATAATAATGTCCGTAATAACCAAATCGGCCGGTTTATCACGATAACTCTTGATCGCCTCCAGCCCGTTGGTGGCAGTTTCCACTTCAAACCCGGCCTCGCCGAGCATACTTAGTCGGCCTTGAAAAACACCTTAAACCTTTGGATATTAATGAATTAAGTTGAATTAATGGTTGACATATTTGCAAGATAACGCTATGAATGTAGCCGAAACCTTGCAAATTATGAAACCTATTAGACCCTCCAATGAAGTTCCTCAGGGAGATCTCTTTAAAGTAGATCTCGATCGTATCGTGGATGCCAAACATCCACTGGTCAAGTTGTCGGCGGTGATTGACTGGGAACAGTTTGATCACACTTTTGAACCGTTGTTCGACCCCCGGATGGGTCGGCCCGCTATTGCGACCCGCTTGATGGTGGGGTTGCATTACCTCAAATACACCTATGATTTAAGCGATGAACAGATCGTTAGGGGCTACACCGAGAATCCTTATTGGCAGTATTTTTGTGGAGGAAGGTATTTTGAGCATGAGCTTCCCTTCGATCCCTCTTCAATGAGTTACTGGCGCAAGCGGGTGAAGGAGGCCGGAGCCGAACGGATGCTCAGTGAGAGTATCAAAAGCGGGATGAGGTTGAAGATGATTGGGGCCCATCAATTGAAACGGGTCAATGTGGACACTACGGTGCAGCCCAAGAACATCCGCTTTCCGACCGATGCGCGTTTGTATGAGCGGATGCGAGAGAGATTAGTCAAGGAGGCCAAAAAGGAAGGGATCGCTTTGCGCCAAGGTTATAATCGGGTAGCGAAGAAACACCTTCACCGCCAGAGTGGATACGCACGGGCCAAGCAGATGAAACGAGCTCGTAAAGAAACCAAAAAACTGAAGGGGATATTGGGCCGAGTGGTGCGAGATATCCAGCGTAAGGGGTCCAGCATAAGTGAAAAGATGAAGGGGTTGCTGGAGTTGGCCGAACGCTTGCTGGTCCAACAGCGCCACGACAAAAATAAACTCTACAGTATCCACCAACCGCTGGTAGAATGCATTGCCAAGGGCAAGCCGCATAAACCTTACGAGTTTGGGTGTAAGGTAAGTTTGGCCACGACAGCCAAGGGCAACTGGGTCATCGGTTCGCTGGCATTGCATCAGAATCCCTGGGATGGGCACACCCTGGGGAAGACCCTTGATCAAGTCGAGCGCCTGAAGCGGGATAAGCCCGCTTCAGGCCACCGTGGACTTGGGCTATCGTGGAAACGATTACGGCGGCCCGTGCCAGATTGTGGTGGCCAACCGCTATCGCAAGAAAATCCCCAAAGCGTTGCGTTACTGGATGAAACGTCGCAGTGCGATTGAACCGATAATCGGTCACGCAAAGAAAGAGCATCGCATGGGATGCAATTACCTCAAAGGAATAGAAGGCGACAAGTTCAATGCAATATTGGCAGCGGCTGGCATGAATCTGAGCAAAATCCTCACATTGCTCATTTTTTTGCGCTGTTTATGGAGCTCTATGGTATTGGCCAACAGGGCCAACAGGGCCGAATGGCGTTCAAAGGGTCTTAATATGCGTAAACGGCTTTGCCAAACATCAAGCAACGGTTTACTCTTTCAATTTAATTGCCTCCAATTACCTTGAATTGAGCCGAAAACCCACTTTTTCAAGATCGACTAGTTATCTGTCCGTCAGAAGCGATAACTATCCAATAATACTTTGAACCAGGTTGAAGGTTTGCAACAGAAATAGAACGCTCGGAAATTCCTGTGGCGTAAGGAACGATTTCCCCGCCTTCCGCACCCTCTAAAATACCTGTTCCAAGAAAAACATCATAGGTTAAACTTTGTTCATCAACATCGGCACCGAACCAAGAAAGAGTTACAGAGTTTCCAATACCTTGAGAATTGTTTTGGGGAGAAGGATTAAATGGAGGGTTAGGTGCACGATCGTTGATAAAACCCATTGCCAAACCTTCCGGGTTTCCCCGTTCTCCCTCAGAATAAGCACTAATGCGATTACCCTGAATAAAGTAAATTTCGTTTCCAGGGCCAAAAGAAACCTTACCACCGACAGGAATGTCCCAAAGTTGCGTGACGCTATTTGAAGTAGACGGGGTTGTTTGGACAATTTTGACGTGGGATTAAGGTGGAAATCGTGTTCATATTATTTTTTAAAAATATATTTTGTCCTTAGCCAAAGACGGGCACGCAGGTGCCCGCAAGCTGTATTGGCGGGGAGGTTGGTTTTGCTCCGATTGCATGGACTTCGGCCGGGGTCCGGTAGCCCAGGGCTTGGTGGGGGCGCAGGTGGTTGTAGAAGTCCAGGTAGCGGGCTATCCCTTCGCTGGCTTCCTTTGCCGTGGCGTATTCGCGCAGGTAAATGTCTTCATACTTGAGGGTTCTCCAAAAGCGTTCAACAAATATGTTGTCCAGGTAGCGGCCACGCCCGTCCATGCTGATGCGCACCCCGGCTTGCCCCAGCACCGAGGTGAACTCGCTGCCGGTAAACTGGCTGCCTTGATCGGTGTTGAAGATTTGAGGTTGGGCCCGCCTCAGAGCTTCCTCCAGGGCGAGCACACAGAAGCGGCTCTCCAGGGTGTTGGAAAGCTGCCAGCTCAACACGTAGCGGCTGAACCAGTCCAACACCACGGTCAAGAAAAGGAATCCTCGGCTCAGCCGCAGGTAAGTGATGTCGCTGCACCATACCTGGTCGGGCCGCTCGACCGCCAAACCCCGCAGCAGATAAGGGAAAATGCGGTGCTGCCGGTGCCCCTGGCTCAAGTTTCGACGCGGATAAATAGCCTCCAGGCCCATTTGGCGCATGAGCCGCTGGATGCGGCCTCGTCCCACTGCATGGCCCTCTCGACGCAGCCACTGGGTCATCCGGCGAGAACCAAAAAACGGATATTGGGTGTAGAGCTCATCCATGCGATGCATGTAGAGAACGTTCTGCTCGCACTGGGCACGGGCCCGATAGTAATAGCTGCCGCGGGCCAGCCCCAGCAACTGACATTGCCTGCCGATACTGATTTTTCCTTGAAGTGGTTGCACCATCTTGCGCCTCTCACCAACCGAGTTGTTCAGACTTTTTTTTAGCCAATCGCATTCTACTTTCAGCTTTCCAATCTCCTGGTAAAGGTGATCTTTTTCCGTCTCGTTGTCCTTGCTGAGAGTCTGCCGCTGGCGCGAAAACAGCTCCGTTGCTCCCTGCAAAAGCTGCTTCTTCCATTGGGTCACCTGGTTGGGATGCACCTCAAAACGACCGGCGATCTCGTTGATGGTATGAGCGCCCCTGATGGCTTCCAGGGCCACCCGGGCTTTAAACTCAGCACTGTATTGTCTTCTCTTTCGTGATTTAATAACATTCATAGGTTAGCGGATTTAGTGGTTCAAGACCACCTTATTCCACTGTCCAGTTTTCCCCGTCCATTTCAGTGCCAGTTTTCAAATTTCCACAGCGCGCTGCGCTTTTCGTTGGTGTGCCGACGAGTGGCCGCGCGTTCCATTTGCAATTCCCGGGTCAGGTTGTGAGCCAGCAGGTTGGCCAGTAAAAAGACTTTGTTGGCGTTCCACCGGCGGGCCGGAATGTAGTCCATCTGTCCGTGGTTTTTCAATTCCCCGAAGATGCTTTCCTGTGCTCCGCGCCCTTCATGAAAGCGCACCACTTTTCTGGTTATGCACTTCTTGTTCGTTACGATTGCCTTGAACTGATAGCCGCGTTGGCGAGGCTCGAATAAATCCAGTTGCAAGGGCCCCTTAATCTGTTCATTGACTTCGGCGCGGATAAACACAAAACGGTTTCTTCGGTCCCAGCTCTTCGGTTTCCACCGTTTCTCGAAATAGCCCAGCTCTTTTTCTGCGCTGCTCAGATACCACCACAGCCGTCTGTTTTCGATCAAATCCTTCAGGGCCACTAACCGCGCAAAGGGAACCGATATGGTGTATTCGAGCTTTAGCGATTCCAGCGTTTGCACCATCTCATCGCTGAAGAAGGCACTGTCCATGCGGGTTTCCACCTTCGCTGAGGGCAAGACCTCCCGCACCATTTGCACACACCGGCGCATAAACTCGATGGCTCCATGGGAGTCGTGCACGTTGCCACTGCGATGCAAAACCGCTAAGACTTGTCCGGTTTGCCCCACGGTGCAAAAGAGCGGGTAGTAACTGCGCTGCCCTTTCTTTTTGCGGTTGAATCCAACGGCCGTCCCTTCGGCCCGCCGGCGGGCGCTCAGCACACTGCCGTCAAAGTCCAGCGTAATGCGCGCCAAACCCTCCTGTGCAAGCCGCTGCAACACTAACCTGAGTTCGACAGTTGGGGGGGTAAATCGATTATTTTTAGGGTTTTTCGTGCTGTAGGGCGTATGGTTGTCAGGGTTGGGGTGTGAATATGCCGTGTAGTGCAGACCACTCTATTGCCTTTTCGGAGAAGTAGTGCAGGGTCGGTGTTGATGTATTTGCGTCGCCATCGTCGTCGTAAGAAGGGCCAGGATTATGATTACTGGACGCTGGTGGAGTCGGTGCGCACAGCCAAGGGGCCGCGCCAGCGCATCGTGGCCCACATTGGCAAGGAGCCGGGGCTCGATGAGGATGAGCGGTTGGGTTGGGAGCAGATCGGTCGGCTCCTCGATGGCGATGATGAGGCTGCGGGGGCCGAGCAGTTGGATTTATTTACCGAGGATAAACCGGAGGCTCCGTTGTGGGCGCAGGTGAATCTGGGTCGGATACGGGTGGAGCGGGTGCGTCAATTTGGCAAAGTGTATGTGGCTCTGGCGCTGTGGCGGCGGCTGGGGCTGCATCGTTTCTTCGAGGAGCATTTGCCGCCGGGCCGGGAGTCGGTGGGCTGGGCCCAGGTGGCCTCGATTCTGGCGCTGGGGCGTTTTTGCGAACAGGCCTCGGAGCTGGCTCTGGCCGAGCGCTGGTATGGCTCGACGGCGCTGGAGGATTTGATGGCGGTGGATGTGGATGAGGTCTATGACAACCGTTTGTATCGCGGACTGGATCGTGTCTTGCCCTTGCGCCGGGAACTGTTCAGTCATCTTAAAGGACGCTATGAAAGCTGGTTTGGGACGCGTTTCGAGTTTCTTTTATACGACATAACGAGCACCTATTTTGAGGGCCGGTGCGAGGGCAATGCCCAGGCCCAGCGCGGCTACAGCCGGGACCAGCGGCCGGATTGCAAGCAGGTATGTCTTGGACTGGTGGTGACCCCCGAAGGGCTGCCCCTGGCCTACGAGATTTTCGACGGCAACCGCGCCGATGTGACCACGGTGCAAGAGAGGGTCGAGTTGATGGAATCGCATTACGGGGTGGCCGATCGCATCTGGGTGCTGGACCGCGGCATGGTGAGCGAGGCCAACCTCGAATACCTGCGCGGCAAAGGGGCCCGTTACATCGTGGGCACGCCCAAGAGCCATCTCAAAAACTTTGCCCTCGATCTACTCGAGCAAGGCGATTGGAGCGAGGTGCGGGCGGGGGTGGAGGTCAAACTGGTGAAACATCCCGACTGCCCCCAGATCGAGCAATATGTGCTTTGCCGCAGCCAGGGACGGGGTCAAAAAGAAGCCGCCATGCTGAGCAAGCAAAAGGAGCGTTTGCGCAAAAAGCTCGACCAGATCGACCTGAGTTTGCGTCGGCGAGGGCAGAAATTCGATCCGGTTGAACGCCGTATCGGCCGCTGGCTGGGCCGCCACACCATGGCCGAAAAAATATTCACCGTAGAAGTGCAAATCGACGCCGCCGGACGGGCCTGCGCATTGCAAATCACCGAAGACGAGAGCAAAGCCGATTGGGCCCAACTGGCCCACGGGACCTATCTGCTGCGAACCAACTGCCAGGAGGAAGACCCACAAAAGCTGTGGCGGTGGTATATACAACTGACACAGGCCGAGGCAGCCTTTCGTTGCGCCAAAAGCGACTTGGGGCTGCGGCCGGTCTATCACCACAAAGAAAAGCGTGTGCAAGCGCACATTCTGATCTGTTTTCTGGCTCTGGCGATGTGGCGCGCCCTGGAAAGCTGGCTGCAGGCCAAAGGCCTCGGCACCTGTGCGCGGCAAGTGTTGCACGAACTGGAGAATCTACGCTCAATGGACGTGGTGGCGCCGCTGCGAGGGGGACGCGAAGCGCGTTTACGGCTGGTAGGCAAACCGGAAAAACTCTGTGCCGACCTCCTCAAGAAAATGGGCCTAAAACTGCCCACCCGTCCCAAAATCATCCAAAATGTAGTGCAGACTAACGGTAAAAATTAACCCTCACCCCGCTTAGATAAGCCCTTTAACTTTTTGAACTGTCGAAGATGGGTTAACGCTGCTAAAAAACGTGCGTTATTCTTATCAAATACATCGTCTGTCGCAGCGGCTAGAGCCAGTATGAGATCACGGTGCTCCAGAGCCGCCTCCTGCTCACCAGCCAGCGCTGCAAAGAGGTTGAGAAACTCCGTCCTTGCCAGTAGTTTCCTCTCATTCATCCCGTCAACCCGAGCAGAATATCGGGTATAGGCAGCCTGGAATCGAAGACGCGCACCCTCCGCGTCACCCCCTACCAGTAAATGGATCCCGACGACATAGTTCACATATGGTCCGGCCGTCGCATAAGAATGATAAGCCGGATCTGCCGCTTCGATCCAGGCTATGGCCTGGCTGTTATCAGCAAAAACACCACGGCGCAGCGACACCCAGCGGAAACCATTTTGGAGCAAATCCTTTGGCGGAAAATCATCTATCAACCGCCTGCAGAGGGTGACATCTCCGGTCTGCCGCGCCACCAGCTCCGCATGGCGGACACGGAACCAGACTTCCTTCGGGAATCTCTCAATCGCCTCCGCCGCGGCATCTATCGCCGCGTCGTAGTCCGCAATATCGTAGAGGTGGCTGATCAGTTGGCGGCGACTCCGCGGGTTTGCGGGATCGAGCAGGACCACGCGACGGTTCGATGTCACAGCAGTATCCCAATGCTGTTTAAATCGACGGGTCACCCTTGACAAAAACAGTAGGGCTTGTGTGTCGTTCGGTCTCGCTATGGTTGCGCGCTCGAGCGCGGCCAGGGCAGCCTTAAGATCACGATCAACATAATAATGGTAGATACCGATCGCAAGATCATTCTCAGGGCTGTCTGGCGCGAGCACCTGTATCCTCGCCAGCGCAGAGCGCACACGCCGCATGTGCAGTCCGTCGAGATCCCGGGTGAACCAAACCGCACCACTACTGATCTCCAGCATCATCAGCCAGGCGGCGCGGAAGTCGGGGTCCAGTTCCGTGGCTCGAAGGAAATGGTTACTAATTCTGTCGAAGTCGCCCGCGATTACGACCTTTCTCCGCCGCTCAAGGCCACGCAGGTACTCGTCATAGGCCTCAATGCTGGTGGTCGGCAACTCGGCCAGGTCAGCAGCCTCCTGCGGGGTAAGTTCGGCCTCGACCTGCGCGACCACCGCCTGAGCGATCTCGCTCTGGATGGCAAAAACGTTCTCCAACTTACGGTCATATTTATCGGCCCAGACGTGGTCGTCGGTCGCGGAGTCTATTAACTGCACCGTCACCAGGACGCGACCGCCCGCGCGCCGCACACTGCCTTCCAGGACATGAGAGACTCCCAGCTCACGACCGATCTCCGGCAGGCTCAGATCGCTGACCGCGTAACGTACGACCGAAGTGCGGGAAATCACCCGCAGATCGGCGACGCGCGACAGGTAGGTCAGCACATCCTCGTGAACACCAGCAGCGAAGAACGCGTTATCAGGGTCAGGGGAGAGGTTAGTGAAAGGAAGCACCGCCACGCCAAGGGCAAGCGCGGTCTCAACTGGCGTAACGGCTTCGGCCACCTCAGCGCCGACCATCACTTCGGTAGGAGCAGGCTCCGAGCCGCGATTCAAAAGGAAACTATCAATCGCAAACAGCCCAATCGCGGCTACCAGCAGCACAATGACCGCGATATCGAGCTTCCTCGCCGTATGTGTGGTGACGGAGTCATCGCGCTGGACATCGGATTCCTTTTTCAGGCCTTCAGGCGTGAGTTCATAGATCCAGGAAAAAAACAGTGTCGGCACCAGGCCGATCGCCAACAGGGTAATAAGCATCTTCATAACCCAGTCCGGCGCGCCAAAGGCATCTGCCCCCACTGCCGCGATCTGCGCCAGCACCCAGGCCGCAACAAAGTAAGCCACCGCCACCCGAATGACGTTCCGGCGCTTAAGTTCGGCAAAGAAACTCATCAGTCCTTCTCTTTCACCGCGAACCTTCCCCAAGAGTATCGCCCAGCCATTCCCGGATCACTCATAAGAATTCGCTTCACGGGTGGTACGGGCACTTGTCGGCGAGTTCCTCCCTGAAGCACATTTATATGGGGAAAAAGATGCAGGAACGGGCGTCTCAACACAAGCACGAAGATAACTGCTCCTTAAAATAGTTCTAACAGGCAGTAATGAAACTCCCCGTAGCAAGCTACGGGGTATCTAAGAAAGAAATTCATGATCACCACAGCATCAATTGTTGCAACTGCTTCTTCGGTTTGCCCTGTTTTCTTACGTAGGCCTCCACACTGGCCCAATCCCCACGCTCCCCTACCGTTCCAACATAATACCCGTCACTCCAAAACTCCCCTCCCCACAGCTTCTCCTTCACCCAAGGTTCGCGCCGAAAGATCTCCCGCGCCGTTATGCTCTTATATTTCTGAACGATTCGCCCGGGTGCTTCTTTCGGATGCGCTCCACACAGCAAATGCACATGGTCTCCATCCATTCCCAGTGCTTCCATCTCTATTTCATAGCGCTCGGCTATCCCAACGCTTGTTTCTTTCAGCACCTCTTGCACCCGCCTTTCCAAGAGCATCTTCCGATACTTCACAGGGAACACCATATGGTAGTGGATCTGCCACACGCAATGGCTCGCGCGCCTCAAATGCTCCCGTTTCTCTTCGCTCATTCATCTCTGTTATAAAGTTACCGCTCCCCGTAGCAAGCTACGGGGTATCTGAAATTAAATGAACCGTTTGAAACAGGCATTTTTGATGGTTTGGGCCGTTGATCTCGTAGGGTTAGTTCCCCAGTTTACTTGCGGCAGTGTAGGTAGTTCTTTGACAGTTGAACCCCAAGGGCTATAAAACCGCCATTTGCCATAATGGTTGAATAAATTTTTGAAGTAACTCAATGGAAGACCCGTTATTCAAACGCCTGCGCCTGCACGCCAGGAAAAAGCTGTCGTTTACGCCCGGCAGCGACCGCGCGCGCGTCTTGAGCGCCTGCAAGGACTATCTGCGCCTGGAAAACCAGATGAGCCTGCGCTATCATCGCAATGGAGACAGCGGCAGGCGGGTCGCTTTTGCCCGCGCCTGCATGATCGATGTGCTCATCGAGAGCCTTTTCGCCCATGTTTTGAAAAACCTCGAAGGGCAAACGGAAACTGCCAACGAAACGGTTTCGGTGGTGGCATTGGGAGGTTACGGGCGGGCCGAGCTTTGCCCACTCAGCGATATCGATTTGATGTTCCTGCACACCGATGGCCCAACCGGAGATAAATATGAGCCTCTCCAAAACGCCCTCTCCGAAACCCTCCTTTACGTCCTCTGGGACCTCGGCCTGAATGTCGGCCACTCCACCCGCACGATCGAAGAATCAATCGAAGAGGCCACAAGCAGCATCAAGTCGAAAAACGCCATGCTCGAATCCAGGTTGGTGGCCGGCTCTAAGGAGCTTTTTGCGACATTTCAAAAAATATACCGGGATTTCTGCGCCGCCGATGAGCCAGACAAATATTTCGAGGACCGCATCAAAGATCAGAAGGCCCGCCGCAAGAGTCATGGCGGCACCGTTTTTTTACAGGAACCCAACATTAAAAACGGCGTCGGAGGATTGCGCGATTTCCAGAGCGTCCTTTGGATGAGCGGCATCAAGCTCGACGAGGGAAGCCTGAATGCCCTGGAAAAGAACCAATACCTGAGAAAAAATGAGCGCCGGGACTTCGAGCAAGCCTACGATTTCCTCCTCCGGGTGCGTAATGAAATTCACTTTCAAAGCAAAAGACCTAGCGAAACCCTCAGCCTGGAAAGGCAGCCCGCGGTGGCCCTCAAGCTCGGTTACAAAGATAAAAATATTTTCCGCCGGGTGGAATCCTTCATGCGCGACTACTACGGCGCCACCCGCAAAATTCACCAAATCTCAGTCATTCTGGAACAGCGGCTGACGCGGCCATATGCCAAGCCGGGCAAAATGAAATCCCCAAACCAAGCCACGCAAAGCGACAAAATGGTGGACGGTTTTCTCTTGCGCGAAGGGATCCTCTCTTTCCAAAACGAGAAAATATTCGCCCAAGATGCCGAGAGGTTTATAAGGGTCTTCCGCCACAGCCAGCAATATCAGGCCGATCTCGATTTCGATTTACGCAACCTGGTGACAGAATCGCTCCCTCTCTTAACGGGAAAAATCATCCGCTCACCCGCCGCCAATCGCAGCTTCCGCTCTCTCCTACTAACCCCCGGAGAGGTCTTCAAACCCCTCAGCCTGATGCACGATCTGGGAGTTTTAGGCCGCTTTGTGCCGGAATTCGGCGCCCTCGACTGCCTTGTGCAGCACGAATATTACCACCGCTACACGGCCGATATCCATACCCTCGAAACGATCCGCCAACTTGACCGGATTTTTGACGGGCAATCGCATTACGCAAAAAAATACCATCGCGAAATCCATAAAACACAGACACCCGGCCTTCTTTATATCATTCTGCTGCTCCACGACATCGGCAAAGGTACCGGCGTCGAAGGTCATGCCGTCCAAGGCGCCAAACTGGCTGCGGGCGTCATCGACCGGCTCCAATTAAGCAGGAGGCAAAAAGAGCAAACCCTCTTCATCATTGAAAATCACCTCGAAATGTCCCGTTTCTGGCAAAAACACGATGTGGACGATCCCGCCGCGGCTGAGCAATTTTCCGAATTTATCGTAGACCGGGAAACCCTCCGTTTGCTCTATGTGCATACCTACTGCGACACCCGGGGGACCACCGATCAAATGTGGAACGGCTTCAAGGACATGCTCCACACCACCCTCTTCGATAACACCTTGACTGCATTGGGAGAGACATCCGAAGCTCTCCAACAGGCCGAGCCAACATTGGAATTGTTGGAATACCTGGTCCGGCAGGTCGAGCCGGCATTGGACTCATTGTCAAAACTGGTTCCGGAAATCCCCAGCGAAGAAGTCGAGGCCCACTGCCGGCATCTCCCGGAACGTTATTTATCAAACAGCGATATTGAGGAGGCCGCTTTGCATATACGCATGGTCCACCAACTACTGAGTCATATTTACCAAGCCGAGGCTCTGGATTCCCTTAAACCCGTTATTGACTGGCGGGACGACCTCAACCTCAGCATAACGGTTGTGCAAATCGTGATCTGGGACCGGCTGGGGCTTTTTTACAAACTGGCCGGTGCCTTCAGCCTGGCCGGATTGAGCATTATGAGCAGCAAGGCCATGTCGCGCGACGATCACATTACCATCGATACTTTCTATGTTTGCGAACCGGGCGGAGGGGCGGTTCAGAGTAAAAAGGCGCGGGAAATGTTCACCAAAGCTCTCCATGACACTCTCCTGCACGACCACGACCTCATGCCCCAAATCCTCAAAAATGCCGAAAAGCTAAGCCCCCCCGCCTACTTGCTCAAAAAGGACGCTCTACCGGCGGAAATTCCTGCCTCGGTTGAAGTTTATCGCGACGAACGCTTGGGCAAGACTTTTGTGGAAGTGATCGCCAGGGACCGTATCGGTCTTCTTCACCGAATCGCCAAGACCATCAGCAGGCACGGATTTGATATCGTCTTCGCGCGCGTGCTAACGGAGAGGGGAGTTGCCGTGGATACCTTCACTATCGACGAAGCAGATAGCGTTTCGGCATCCGGCTCAAAAAATTTACGGGATCTTCAGCAAAACCTGGAAACCGTTATTTCTTCAAAAAATCATCCGGTTGTAACGAATACGCGGAACAACAAAAAATGAAGGGAAAAGTGGAAGACGCGAACCTCCTTGATTCCCTTTATGAAATCAGCTCACTTGCCACGCGGGAATATTATGCGGCTGAGGCGACCGGAGCCGCACTGGAAATAATCGCCCGTTACTTCGGCCCGGAAGCCGCTTATGTGGCCCTGCTCAATCCCGATACGGGCCATCTGGAAATCGAGGCCACAGCCGGAATCTGGAAAAACGAAGGAATTCCCGCGCCCCATCTGCAAAATGGAATAACCGCCTGGGTTGGATTGCAGGGCAAGCCAATGGCGATTCCGGATTTTGCCAAAACTTCCCGGTTTCTGCCCTCTGGAGAAGCCATCGCATCGGAAATGGCGGCCCCCCTCATGGAAAAAAATTCAGTCGTCGGGGTAATTAATTTAGGCTGGTCAAAACCCCATGACGGGAAGGCCGAAAAAATCGAAAAACTGGCCAGACTTACGCTGGAAACCGGGCGGATTTTGGATGCGCTCTGGCGGATTGAAAGATTGCAATACAAAGCCCGTCAACTCGGCTCGCTCATGGCCGCGGGGCGCAGTCTGGTTTCCCGGCACGGTCTGCGCGAGGTCCTCGAAACAATTCCCGGGGAAGTCCTCAAAATCATGAATTACCAGGTATGCGCCCTCTTCCTCCTCCATGCGGATGGCAAAAGCCTCACCCTCGAAGTGGCCGCGGGCACTCCCCGCCTGCACGGTTACGAAGAGGAGCTGAACCTCGGCGACAGCGCCCTGGGTTCGGCCATACTCTATCGCAAGCAAGTGGAAGTGGCCGACTTGCGCAAAACCGAGGAACACCATTTCGTGCCCGTTGTGCAAGCCGAGGGTCTCATCTCCATGCTGGCCACGCCCATTGTCTACGAAGATGAGGTAATCGGGGCGCTCAACGCCTACACCAGCAAAATACATCGATTCGACAATGGAGAAAAAAGCCTCTTCACGGCCTTCGCGGGTTTGAGCGCGGTGGCCATTCAAAATGCCCGGCTCTATGAAAAAGTGGTGACCGCGGAGGAAGTATTGCGCCGCGGCGAACGCCTGGGGGCACTCGGCCTTCTGGCCTCGGAAATCGCCCACGAAATCCGCAACCCGCTAACCGTCATAAAACTACTCTTCGAGTCTCTCGATCTAAAATTTCCTTCCGGCGATCTGCGGCAAAAAGATACTACCATTATCAGGGAAAAGCTCAACCAGCTCGATACTATTGTGCATCGGGTGCTGGACTATGGCCAAATCGGGAATGCCGAACACCAGCCGTTGAACCTAGACCCGCTCATCCGCGATACCCTGGCGTTGGTCCGCCTCAAATTATCGCAGAAAAAAATTCGCCTCGATTACGAACCGAATCCGAAATCGGAACTTATAGTGGTGAACGGCAACAATGGCCAATTACAGCAAATTTTCCTCAATCTGCTCCTCAACGCCTATGCCGCGGTGCCTCCAGAGGGAGAGATTAAGATCACATTGAGCAGTCATCATGGAGAGGAAAACTGGGCTGTGCTGGAGTTTGCCGATAACGGAACCGGCATACCCGAGGAGATGCAAAAATATATATTTGATTCTTTTTTTTCCGGGCGTAAGGAAGGAACCGGCCTCGGCCTGGCCATTGTCAATGGCATTGTGCAGAGCCATCGCGGCCTAATCGAAATTGTCCAAAGTTCACCCTCGGGAACCACTTTCAGGCTCAAACTGCCCTTGGCAGACGATAAAGTTTAACCCGCCAATTCCGATCACCGGCGGGTCACTTCGAACAAATACATAACCATCACCTGCTCATCGGCCAGGCTGAGGTGGTAGGCGTCCGACAATTCCTCCACATGGCGGATTTGCTCGATATTTTCCATGAAACTTTCCCCGAATTGAAAAAAACTGAAGTCGATCACCTTGCACTTCAGGCCCGCCTTCCGCATCAACCGCACGGTCTCCCGCTGGCTCAGGACGGAGATTTGCATGAGGTAGGCGATGCCGCCCTCTTCCAGCAAACCGGGCAGCAGGTTGATCAAGTGGTCAAAAACATTGCGCCCCCAAAAATCGGCCGGGCGCAGACAGGATTCCCCTTTGTGAGGATCGACCGGGGTCTGGTAGAGGCTGGCCACCACAATGTCGTATTTTTCCGCCGGCATCGCTGTATAAAGGTCGATGGTCTCGCCGCTGACCCGCTCGGCAACCCCATTGCGAAAGGCATTGGCCAAGGTGTTCTCGACCGCTTTGGACTGGATGTCGATGGCATGCACCTGCTGGGCGTCGTTCAAGGCCAGTTGCACGGTCAGGATTCCGGTGCCGCAACCGACATCCAGGCAGCGTTTGCCTTTTCCGGTGCCGGAGCGGAACAGATGCTTCCAGATTAAAAAACTTCCCTGGGTCGGCTGGAAAACTTTGGGGTCGCAAACAATCTGCGGAAATGAAAGGGGGAAAAGGGAGCGGCCCTGCTCGTCTTTCCACATTTCGTCTTTCTCCCCATCGCCGGGGCCCTCAATTTCCTCAAACCTCAGCACGGGAGCGGAGCTCACGGCAATGGGCTTCAGAGAGCCAAGTTTTTCCCTGGCGGCGGATATATGCTTGGGGCTGACTCCTAAACCGCCACCGATAATACCGGCCCCCTCTCCTCTCCAACCCAGGGCCATGTCCGCATAGTCATCTGGTTTTACGGAATCGTCGAAGCTCCAGCCAGGATCGCGGAAAAGGCCCAGGATGGGGAAAACGCCTAGAGGTAAATCGGTAAAATCCCTCAACCAGGTAATCATGCCATCCACATGAGAAGCGGGAATGCCGCTCAATAGAAGCGCCCGCACGCCCATGCCCTCAAACCTCTGGGCGGCCCGGCCAAAGAGGTCTCCCTCCGGCCCCCCCCAGTGCTGCCCATAAACGCCGCATACGCCGCGGCGGCAACGGCGGAAGGAAAGCCAGACCGGAATTCCCGTTTTTACCATACTTTCAACTGCGGTCAAGGTCAGCCCTTCCCGGATCAGGGACATCGAGTCCATCAAGATGATGTTCGGGGGTTTTTGCTTAAAGATTCGGCTAAGCAGACGTAGCCGCTCCAGCCGTTTTTCCGTATCGAAATCGCCATTGAGACTATAAGCCACGGCGCAGCGATCTCCTCGCCCCTGGCCCGATTCTTCAACGGCCTGCCGGGCCAGCCGAATACCCAGTCGGGCGGCATCCATCCAATGGACCATTTCTTCACTTCCGGTTACTTTTAGGGCCTGGTATTCAGGGTCATCCATATGAAGCCCCCAAGTGGCGGTCGAAATCACATCGCACCCCGCATCGAGGTACCCGCGATGCGCCTCCAGGACCGAACCGGGCACTTTGTAAAGGGCCATGCTCCCCCATAAGCCGCCCTCGCCCACCTCATACCCGTCAATGTCCATACGTCCAAGTTCGGTGGCAATGCCGCCGTCCATAAAAACGCATTCCTGCCGCTCAAGTTTGTCCTGCACATGTCGGCCAGCGGCCGATTCTCTGGAGTTTTCTTTTTCCACTCGCTGCTTATTCCTTGTCTTCGGAGGGAATAGTTTTTCGCCAACCCCCCAAAATCAGCCCCGTCACGACATAGGCAATGAAACTCCCCGTAGCAAGCTACGGGGTATCTAAGAAAGAAATTCATGATCACCACAGCATCAATTGTTGCAACTGCTTCTTCGGTTTGCCCTGTTTTCTTACGTAGGCCTCCACACTGGCCCAATCCCCACGCTCCCCTACCGTTCCAACATAATACCCGTCACTCCAAAACTCCCCTCCCCACAGCTTCTCCTTCACCCAAGGTTCGCGCCGAAAGATCTCCCGCGCCGTTATGCTCTTATATTTCTGAACGATTCGCCCGGGTGCTTCTTTCGGATGCGCTCCACACAGCAAATGCACATGGTCTCCATCCATTCCCAGTGCTTCCATCTCTATTTCATAGCGCTCGGCTATCCCAACGCTTGTTTCTTTCAGCACCTCTTGCACCCGCCTTTCCAAGAGCATCTTCCGATACTTCACAGGGAACACCATATGGTAGTGGATCTGCCACACGCAATGGCTCGCGCGCCTCAAATGCTCCCGTTTCTCTTCGCTCATTCATCTCTGTTATAAAGTTACCGCTCCCCGTAGCAAGCTACGGGGTATCTGAAATTAAATCAAAACGTCGCCGGAAGTAAGAACGGCAAGGCTGTAGCCTGTCATGGAAAAACCGCTAATAGTCAGATGGAGAAGCAAGAGAAAAACGAACCAAATAATGACCGCCAATTGCAATCCCTTGAAAGCGCAGACCACCCGAAGCCCCCGGAACAGCCAGGCTATGGCATAACAGGCCAGTATGGCCGATGCGATGGCCAGCGCAAAGGGAATGGGCGACGCAGGCTGGAAATACTCGGCAGGCTTTTTCATTAATTCAAGCCATTTATCTCCAAACATCAGCGGTGAATACCAAATCCCGCTTACGGCAAATTGAAGGGCCGCGCATATCCAAACGGCCAAATGATTTATTTTTTGTTTTTCCATCGAGTTTCCTTGTTTTAGGTTGTTTCTTTTCGGTAATGCAAGTCAACGGGTACCGGTGAACGCGGTGGGCCATGGGCCGGGCGGACCGCCCTTTCTCTTCTCCTTACCCGGCCTGCCTCAGTCGTTTTTTCGGCAAGTTAACGAAGGTCAGCCAGGACTCGTCCAGGTCGGAACCGAGCAAAAAATTGATGAAGGGCCGGAATTTGGGCCGGTGGGGTTTTCTGATCAGAAACATGTTGGCTTCGTGAGGAAGGCGGTTTCTTTTGCGCGAGTTGCACCGCAAGCAGGAGGTGACTATGTTTTCCCAGGTGGTTTTCCCACCCCGTTCACGGGGGATTACATGGTCCAGATTAAGCTCCTTTTGCGAATACGTCTTGCGGCAATACTGGCAGGTGTAATTATCACGCTCAAATAGGTTTAGCCGCGTAAACTTAACCTCTTTCATGGGCAGCCGGTCGTAATGGCTGAGGAGCAGTATTTTCGGCGCCCGTATTTCCCAGCGCACCGTGCGAACGCAATTCCATCCGTTCTCCGACTGATGACTGATCGAAAAATCGATCCATTCGGTGAACCGCAACACTTGAAAATCCTCTAATTCGGAATGGATGACCTTGGCTTGGTCCTGAAAGAGCAGCGAGAAGGCCCGTTTGACCCCGATAATATTAACCGCTTGCCAGAGGCGGTTAAGCACAAGAACTCGCTTGGTGAGGCACCCTTCCATTACGGAGGCCAACGATTGGGCCGAAGCCGGCCCTCGTCAACCATAACAATGGCCTCCGCCGCTTAGAACCTATCTCAAATTCGCGGATGAATGATGTTTGTAGCGCCACGGTGGCAGATGCCAGGCGGCTTCGCGCCAGATGGGCTGGGTGCCCCTCGGGCGCGAACCAACGCCGCAGGTGCTGCCGTGCCGCACAAATCCTGCGGACAGAGATTATTATGAGTTTGAGCGGCGTTCCGTCGGGGCACCAGGGCTTCCAGCCCGGCAAGCCCCGGCGCGCCTTGCTCAAACACATAATGGCTCTCTGCATCATCATCATCGAATTTGAGATAGGTTCTAATAATTTCTCTGCCTCAAGGCAGATTTTCGAGCCAGAACCGGAAGGTCGATTCTTCCTCGCCCGGCGCCCCGGTTTTATTTTCAGGAAACCGTATTCTTTCTTCCGGCGCCAAACGAATGGATTTTATGCGGCTGATTTGCGCATAATCAAAAAGTGTCAGGGACTCGCGCTCCAGCGGCTCCAGAATGAAGTCCTCACTAAGGGAAATGGGGTCGAGGGATTTCGTTTTGCCGCTTAGGGGATTGAATTCCATTTGTTGAAAAACCAAAAGCTGCTTGCTCGGTTGCAGGCGCATTTGTAATTCCAGTTGCGCTTTGCGCAAGTTGGCTCTTTCCATGGAAATGCTTTCCTCGTTATGGGCAATCCAAAAGGTGTTGTAAGTGGCGATCATGAGGTAGTCCCGATCTTCATTCTGGGCTATGAATTCGCGGGCCCAGGCCGCTTCCCGGGCCGGTGTATAACGTTCGCTATAAACATGGCGGGAAAGCGCCGGCGCAACGGTGATTGCCTGCAAAATGGCAAGGGCGATAAATCCTCGCCTCAGCCATTTATTCGCTCGCTCATTAAAGAAAACCAAAAGGGAACAATAAAGCAAAGGAAGGTACAACGGTATTAAAAGCCGGCTGGCCGTCTGCTGTTCGATACTGCTATGGGCATAAAAAAGGAGCAGCCCAAGATAGATGGCAAACGGCATCAGGTAAATGCCGAGGGCCGCTTGCAATGCATTGACGTTTTTCAGTCTGTTTAAATTCCGCGCGAAACTCAGCCCGAAACCGATAAGGCAAACTAGCCCCAGCGTCCCCAGAAGAAAGTTATTGGGCTGGTTCACGCTTAGGTCGAAAAAATGCTCCTTTAACCGGTTGAAATTCCCGGCCACGTATTCACTGCCGAATGGCCGGGATAAGCCCGCATCACTGTCAAGCTGCCAGTATTGCCGTTGCGCCCCGAACGCCTTGCCAACCCAAAGGCAGGGTATCATCAAAACAGGACTGAGGTAGAGCGCCGGATTTATAAGAACCTTGTTTTGCCGCCGCCAGCCGAGGATGACCACGCAACCTATAGCAAGCAGGTAAACCGGCGATTCATGTCGCGTCTGTGAGAATAGAACGCCACTCAGACAAAGTGTCGAAAGCGTTTCCTTGTTCGGATTTTGCAAAAATCGAAAGGAGAACATCAGGGTCGATAACAACAGGACCAGGTTGAGCAATTCTGCCCCGCCACCTATGCTTGCCTGGCCCAAAACCGGCATCGAAACCGCCAACAAAATGGCCGTTAGCCCGCAAGCCTTTCCCCCTATTTTCCGCCCCAGCATATAAAGCAAAACCAACAACAGCGGCGTTAAAATAAAATTCAGCCAGAATCCGTTTGAGGGCCGGTAGCCGGTCAAATCATGCAAAACACTGACCAGAAAAGGATACAGCAATTGGCGTTTATCGACATGGGAATCAAAGGTCTGGTAGACCCCCAAAATACTGTGCCCACGCTCCGGCACGGCGGCCTCGCGCGCAAAGTGCATCTGGTGGGAAAGGCTGGCCAAAACGACTTCGTCCTCAATGACTTTGAAGCCCCGCTCGTCATGCACTTGTAAAACCAGTGTGCCCAGCATAACGGCCGCTAACGCCATCCAATTGATTTTCAGCATCAAACCAAAAACGGAATTTTCGCGCAGTATCCCACTGAAAAGCCGGGCGAGGTGTCCACAGAACCAGAGAAAGGTTACGAGCAAGGTCCAGTAGGAAAAATTCTTGACCAGATAGGCCGCCGCTTGATCGGATATGAGCCATTGCCCAACAACAAAAGAGCCCGCGCCAATAAACGCAAACAAGGCCAAACGCACCTTTGCCGGCTTTATTTCCGCCATGAGTTTAAGGGTTCGGTAATTCCTCTAAAAACCGCCTCATCTGGCTGCCCCTTAGGTAGCCTCGCTGCGGAATTAGCCATACTTGGGTGATTTTAAGGAGCAGGTTTTGCTCATAAAAGAATAAGTCGCCGGGATTCTGACCATCAAGATTGTGTCCCATCAGCCCAAAGGCAAGCCGCGTGTTGCGGTAAATATTATTGGGCAGCAAAAAATCGTCCTGAGATTCTAAAAGCAATTGGGGAAAGGTTTTCTCCGGCTGTTGAAGGTAATTGAGGAGGGTGTTTCCCTCGCCCTCAATCAAGGGCTCGCCCATCGCCCTGAGTTTTGCCGCCTCTAACCAACGGAACCCTTTTTCGGGTTCTTTCCACGCCAGGTAAGCCAACCCGATAGGTGTGGAGAATGCCCGGTTTTTCCAATATTTTTTATCTTCCGGTTCTTTGCCTTCTAGCAATGAGCCAAAAAATCGTGTTTGCGCATAGGGGCCGGAAGCGAATGCCTCAAAATCAAATGACTCGCCCCACCACCATCGGGTGTGCGCTTCCGCTTCACTCAAGCTTTGCCGGTTTTTCGCACTCAAATTACCCTCCCTTCCGACGGTTGCGTAGTATTCCCATAATCTGCTTTTCACATCGGGTAGAACGGCTAAAAAATTAGGCGCCTTCCATAGAGAAAAGGTCGCAAATTGAGGCTGGGACAAACACTCGAGGGCCAGTGCGTCAAGGGCGGCCTCGGTCAGGCCCGATTTTTTCAGAGCCAGGGCAAGACCAAAATAAACCCCGCGTTTCACCGGATTGATGTGCGCGGCGCGCCGGAAATGAAAAACTGACCGCTCGGGATCGGAGTCCAGGTTCAGCCATCCGAGATTGTAATGGCAAAACTCCTGAACCTCATAAAGCGCCAGGGAGCGCCCTCAAAGATCGTTCGCTGTATCGAAGAGGATTTTTTCCGGTAGCAATAACTGACCCCGGTGCCGGGCCTCGGCCGCCAGCCAACCTAGATAATTATACAAATAAGGTTCACTCGATGACCATTTTTTAGCCTCGTTGATGGAGTCGAGAAAGGCCTGTCCGTCATTCTCCTCAATTGCGTACAAAGCGGCCCGAAAGCCGCTGCGGGCTTGAAAAAGGCTATATTGCTTCCACCCAAAAGCGGCCCAAACGGCAATCAGGGCTAGGCCAGCGCCCATCCTGACGGTTTTTCGGATTTTCAATGACCCCCATTTCTTTTCCTGGGGTAATTCATGTGGCCTTAAAGCCGAAAACAGGCCGCAGTAAATGGCCAACAATCCAGACATAAAATAAAGATCGAGTTGATAATCCGTAAGGGAAAACAACAAATAAGCTCCAACTCCAAAACCGGCCCCATGCAGAACCAAAAGCCGGATTCTATTTCCTGGCCCTTCGCCCTGGTTGTGAATGAGCCGTCGCCAGCACCGAAAAAACGCATAGATTAATCCGGCCACCGCAACCAGGCCCAACGCCCCGAAATCGACCCCTATTTGAAGAGGCGCGCAATGTAGCTGATAGGCATTGGAAAGATTTCCCGAGCCATCCCAAAAAGCCGGATAGTAAAGGGGCGTCGTTCCCGGGCCATTGCCCCATAACGGGTTTCTCATGCCCATTTCAAGCCCGGAGGAGAGCAGCTTCAAGCGCGTATGATCGCCAACTTCAAAGCCTCCTCCGCTGACAAAATGCCCGATGGTGGTTCGCAATCGGGGTTGGGAAAAAACCAGTAGGACCGCCGCCGGGTTTTCGCCTTTCCTTTTAAAAAAATAATGGCTCCGCCCGTTCCTGCCCGGCTGCCGCTGCTCAGCAAAACAACCAGCCCCAAAATGGAAACCACCCCCCAGATCCACCGTTTTAGCCCGCCGCTGGCAAGGCTCAGCGAGACCACCAAAGGCAGGGTCAAAAGTGAAAATCCGGCCGTATAATTGGGATGCCCAAAAGGGTGATTATTAGGCGTGTTCTGTAAACTGACGCTTTTGATTGAATAGCCAATCAGGGCATTGACACTGGATATGATTTCGCTTTCCGGGCCCCAAAAGGTGGTCGCAACCCAAAGACTGAGGCTCCGAAAATAAAGCAAAAATGCAATTACGCCCATCCCTTGAAATAGGATCAAAGCCAGCTTTTCCGGCCGGTCCGAATTTCGCGCAAGGCAATGCGTGATATAACCAAGGCAGAGGGCTGAAACCGGAACGATCAGGTTCAATGCGACCCGATCGGAAAATTCGGCTAAAAAACAGGACGAGGCAAATGCCGCCAGCAAGAGAAAAATTGCCGGGCTAAATCCGCTGAAATCGATAATTCTTCCAGCCCGCCCAAAAACGAAGCAAAGCAAAGCCGTCAGCATCGACAGCCCCAAAGCGCATTGATAAAACCCCGTCCAGGGCCAACGGTAGAGATTGACGGCCCCATCGGCGGGCATGGCCAACATGGCGAATACCAGCAAATTGAGAAGATATAGAATTCTGAAAAAGGGACTCCTGGCAAAAACCATAGGTCGCTCCTGTGGGGCCGGGACAATCCCGAACCGGTTCGCCTCCAAGACGCTTGAAATTGTCGCATCGTAAGGATGAATGACAAGTGAATTAACGCGCCTCATTTTTGAGATTGCGCTACCAGGCCCACAAAATAGCGTTGGCCCAATGTCTCCCGCGGAAATATCGGAGGTGAAAAACACCGGGCCTTTCTTCCAGGCCTCGCTGGCCCGCCAAATCCCCCTGGCCATTCTCATAATGGCCGCGGCGGTCCTCTTTTTTCTGCCTTTTCACATTATCGGGCACGGTTATGCCCCCATGGACGACGCCCTCGCCATTTCCGCCAAAGTGACTTCGGGTAAATCATGGAATGAGATTCTGGCCATTCGCCCCGAGGTAAATCTGGACCGTCATTATCAGCCAGGCTGGCATTTCCTGCTCTCGGCGGGGAAAGCAATATTTTCTCTGCAAACGGAAGGGATTCTGCTTTTTTCGGTGGTTCTCATGTGGTGCCTGTCGGCCCTTCTGCCGCTTTTTTATTTTAAACGCCCGGAGGCCTATCTGGCTTCATTTTTATTATTCGGCCTTCTGGACATCGATTTAATCTACCGCCTGCTGGTGGGCCGCGCCTTTGGTTTTACCATCTTTGCCCTGTTCTCCTTTTGGGCGCTCTGGCCTCTGGTCGTCGAGGAAAGGCGGTTAAAACCAACGCTTGCCGCCATCGCCTTGTTGGCGGCGGGGTCAACGTGGGTGCATGGCGCCTGGTATCTGCTGGCTTTGTCGGTGGGCGCTACCTTTTTTTCCGGCCATTGGCGGGCTTCGGCCAGGTTTGCCGGAGCCATCGCCATCGGAATTTTTGCCGGGGCATTGATTACCTTTCATCCTTTCGAACACCTCTGGCATCAGGCCCACAACCTGCTCGGCGTCATCTTCAGGACCGATTCGCTGCAAAACCCGGTCGGTGAATTTTAACCCAACCCGGTGCGCATTCCCCTCGTCTTTTTTTTCTCTATCCACATGCTGATGCGGCTTTTCAACCGGGACTGGAAAGGCGTTCCCCTCAACCATCCGGCATTTCTGCTCGGCCTCATCTGCTGGATATTGGGGCTAAAAATGGCCCGCTTCTGGTATGACTGGGGTATCCCCTCGATGGTATTCTGGTATGCCCTCGAATGGCAAAAAATATTGGAAATCCGGGTGCTTCACAACGCCTGGCGGAGGCTGCTGTTTTCCCTTTTGCTATGCTGCGCCTTTTTCACCGCCCTGGGCCATAACCAATTCAACCGCTGGTCCGTCAACACCACTCTGGATTATGCTTATTTAAAAGATAGCAATGCCTTTCAAGACTGGCTGCCTGGGGAAAACGGCCTCGTTTACTCCAACAGCATGGGGGTATTTTTCAATTTTTCACACCTCTTTCCCGAATCCTCCTGGAGCTACGTCCTCGGCCTCGAGCCCGCCCACATGAACAAGGATAACGTGCAGATATTCCGGGCCTACCGGAAAAATCGCGACCTTCGCGACCTCCGCTCCTGGGCGGCCAAACTGCGCCCCCAGGACCGCCTCATCCTCTTCACAGGCTCCGCCAAAACACCCCCGCTGCCCCAACTCGAGTGGCAGTTCCTCCCCCCCCCCCCCCCCCCCAATGCTGGATCGGTAAACCACCGGAAAGACCCAACTAATACCAATGGCCGTTATCCGCTAGTAATTTTCAAAAATGAGAATAACAATTATTAGGCGCCTATGCTTGCCGGCTTTAATACTGGCAGGCTTTTGCGCCAGTTCTTCGTTGCAAGGGTTGTCTTGTATTCTGTTTACGGTTCAGGAACGTTTTGAAATGGCTGCGGTTATATTTTCCGGAACGGTCGTTAAGGTTGAGGACCGGGTCGATAATCCTACTTTACAAACTAAATCTTACCACCAAAAAATCACCTTCAAAGTTAATGCTTTATGGAAGGGTGTAATTTCAGATACTGTCGATATTTATTTCAATTTTAGTCCCAATACTGGCAGTAATCTTGATCGATTTAAAGTTGGCGAATCATGGATCATTTTTGGAGGAGAGAGAACGTCAACTGTTGAACCAATTTATTGGCCGGAGGTAAAATATTATTTTAATTTATGCAGTCTGGTGATTCATATGAATGTAGCCCATAGAGTTGTTTCACCAGCTTTTTTATCTTCCATCCAGGAACCGGTTATTCTTAATAATCAGAATCCTATTGAACTAGACGGCTTTCCGCTGGCTGACAAATGGTGGTTTTCCGATTGGCTCGATACTCTTTATATTGAATACTACCCTTGGGTTCTGCACCGGAATTTGGGGTGGATTTTCTTAGAATCCTCGGTAGTGTATTAAGTAGAAATGGTGGCTAATTCTTGATTATATTGATGAATGAAAAGTCTCAGACAGGTTTCATGCATACTCTTAAGCTTGGAAAAGGAGAGGGTTTTGCGTGTGAAACGACCCAGTCGTTGGCGCAGGGTATTGTTCCATCGTTCCACATGGGCCGTTTCACCGGTTTCTTTTCCCACGGATCGGTTATGAGGAAAGACTTCATCATAAGTGGACCAAAAGTCGCTGTAGGTGGCACATCTTTTGTAGGCCCGTGGCAGGCGCTCGTAAAGTTCCCGGCAACGATACCAATCCCGAGGCCCAATGGCATAGGAGAGGATTTGACGGGTGCGTCGGCAAAGAGCGATCCAAACCCATTGGGCATCGCTCTTGCGCCCCACAAAAGACCACAGTTCGTCCAGTTCAATGACATCATGACGGCGGGCCGCAAGAATCGTGCTTTTGAGCGGTCGCAGCGATTGTCGTTTTTTTTAACCAACTCAAAACGGTGTTGGGACTCACCCCGAAGGCGCGCTGTAAACCGCGTAGACTGCTGCGTTCCTGATAGACTCGAAGGATCATTTCTTTTTGCTCTTCGGTGTATTTCACTGTGGGGTTTTCGCGGCTTTGTTTACCACAATCATGGCAGCGGTAGCGCTGTTTATGGTTGGGCGTCTTGCCAAATTTAATGATATTTTCACTTCCACAGTGCCGACAATTAATAATTTTAGTAACCATGCACTAAGAATAAACTGCCTAACGCTATTTGTACAGCTAAAAATACAAAATAACATTCTTTTTTTATACATTACCGAATCCTCTAAGGAACCTGAATCTTCCTGGATCTATAACACCCTGCATGGCTGGCTATGGACGGATGCAGACACATTCCCCTGGATTTGGAGAAAACAGGACAGAACCTGGAATTATTTGGAAAACCCGAGGAACACGGCCGATGGCCACTGGTTATTCAATCAAAGCTCTGATGATTGGGTATTTTTCGAATTTGAAAACATCTGGATGCAAGTGAACAATCCCTTCACCGGAGACTAGAAATCCGTGTAATCCGTGGTCAAAAAATAGAGCAAAATACAACTCCTCGTTCCGAAATTGCGGCGTTTACTAAAAGGGCCAGATAACGGGTAGCAGGAGGCGTGCTAATATAGAGGCTGTCCCCAAAACCCGAATTTTGCGAATTGAGATATTCGACTCCGAACTGTAAGGGAACGTAAGTCATTCAATTCCGCTTAACTGTTACTATTCAATTGCCGGATTAATGATTATCCGGGGCAGGAGAATATTCGGGAACAAAGCTTTTAAGCATTTCCTTATATTGGTTGTCGCCACTAGTTGGAGGCTGTCCCAAAAACCCGAATTTTGCGAATTGAGATATTCGACTCCGAACTGTAAGGGAACGTAAGTCATTCAATTCCGTCAAAAACGCTGTATAAGGCCTCTTTTCGTTATAAATATAATCGCGTCAGACAGAGGTCTATGGTAGAATTGTATTTGAATATGCAAAACAAGAGAAAGGCTGACGGTGTTATAGACATCGAAATTGCCCAAAATCCCCTAAAAACGGTCTTTATGACAGCTTTATAAACAAGTTAACTTACTTTAAAACAAATGGTTATAACTTTGGGACAGCCTCTAGTTGAAAGGCTATCATTTATTAACCTAAACTTTTTCCGTATATCATCAAGCGGTTGTGGAGCGCATGAAAAGCGGAGTATTTGGGAGTGTCGGGTTTCGCTCAAAGTCTCTTCATCCCGGTGGATTTCCTCAAAGAGTTTTTCACCGGGACGCAAACCGATGAATTTTATTTCAATATCCGTTTCCGGACGAAAACCGCTTAATTCGATCATTTGGCGGGCCAAATCCAGAATTTTTATCGGCTCGCCCATATTGAGCACAAAAATCTCCCCGCCGGTCCCTTGTGTGGCGCTTTGCAAAACCAGCCCGACGGCCTCCGGAATAGTCATGAAATAACGCTCAACTTCAGGATGCGTAACGGTAACTGGCCCACCACGGCTTATTTGCTTGCGGAATATGGGAATAACACTGCCGGAGGAACCGAGCACGTTGCCAAAACGGACAGCCATAAAGTTTGTCCGATTGCCTGCGGAAAAATTGAGAGCCTGAATGTAAATTTCCGCAAAACGTTTGGTGGCGCCCATTACATTGGTTGGATTTATCGCCTTGTCCGTGGATATGAAAACAAATTTTTCGACCCCAAACTCCATCGAAATATCGGCCAGTAGTTTTGTTCCCAAAACGTTGTTTCTAATAGCCTCCGCAGGTTGGCGCTCCATCAGGCTGACATGCTTGTGCGCGGCTGCATGAAAAACAATTTGCGGCCGGTATTCCCGCATAATTTCCCGCATGTTATTTTTATCCTGAATATCCGCGACGAGCGGCAGCAATATGGATTCATATCCTTCCTCCATCAGGTTTTGTTCGGCCTGAAAAAGCTGGATTTCGGCCCGATCAAGTATCATCAGCCTCTGCGGACCGTAAAAAGCCGCTTGTCTGCTTAATTCAAAGCCAATGCTTCCCCCAGCCCCAGTAACCAGTACCCTGCGATTGGAAATCATTTTCCGTATGTTATCCGACTCAAGCTGGATAATCTCCCTGCCCAGCAAATCTTCAATTTCCACAGGTCGCACCCGGCTGGCTCTTATCCGACCTGTTGTTAATTCAGCCAATGACGGGACAATTTCCGCTTTTAGACCGATCTTGGCGGCCAAATCCACGATTTCGCGGATGCGCCGCGCAGGCGCCGAAGGCATGGCGATAATGATCTCTTCGATGCCGAATTTTTGGCAAATGGCTTCCATCTTGTCGGGTTTGTCCACCACCTTGATGCCGTGAATATGTTTCCCCCATTTTTTGCGGTTGTCATCCAGAAAAATAATTGGCCTCATGCCCAAACCACGGTTTGCCAGCATATCCGCAGCCGTTGCAGCGCCGACATCTCCCCCACCCACGATGGCAACCCGGCGCTGCTTTTTTGGAGTTTTCCCAATTCCCGTAAAATACCTTTCCCTGGCTACTCTTAAAGTTATTCGAAAACCACCGATTAGAATCAGGGAAAAGATAAAATCTCCGAGGATTACGCCTCGTGGTGGAATCGGATTTCCGCCCATCACGAACCATGTAAAGATCAAGATGCCACTCGCCAGAGACAAGGCAAAGAATACCCGGTAAAAATCCGGGAGACGAAAATAACTCAACAGTCCGCCAAATTGTCCAAAAAGAAGAAGTAAAAACAATTTGAGAGGCACAATCCATAAGATATTTTCGAATCGCAGTTCTTTCCATTCACCGGGTACGACAAAATCGAACCTTAAATCATAAGCCAAAAATAGACTGGCTGCCAAAGCGCCGGAATAAGCCAGAAATAAAAAAGGTGTTCGCGATGGTAGCAAATACCGATAGAGCCCGGTAAATAACGACATACTATTAGTCATCAATTATTCTATTCAAAAATTACTATTACTCTTAGCCATCCGTCCGCATATCAAAAGCAACTTTTTATGACAGCAACCACACGTTTCAATTGTTCAAGCGTTAAGGCATAACCCGAAGGAAGGCAAAGACCGGTGTGGAACAACTTCTCCGCAACTTCTCCTCCCACCTTTTCGCAATCGGTAAAAAGCGGCTGCAAATGAAGTGGTTTCCACACTGGCCGGCATTCTATGTTCTCCTCATCTAGACGCAAACGAATTTTATTTGGCGACATCCCCGATATTTTTTCATTTACAGTAATGCAAGATAACCACCGGGTACTCTCGCCATATTCCGCTTCCGGCATAAATTCAATTCCCGGCAACTCGCATAACGTCGCCTGATAATAATCGAAGACTTTTCTCCGGGCCGCAATAAAATCAGGCAGCTTCGCCAGTTGCCCCCGGCCAATTGCTGCCAAAACATTGCTCATACGATAGTTATAACCTTGCTCGGAATGTTGGTAGTGGATTGCTTGGTCACGCGCTTGCGTCGATAAAAATAGCGCTCTTTCTGCGACTGCCGCATCTTTGCAAATGAGCATGCCGCCGCCGCTGGTTGTCATAATCTTGTTACCGTTAAATGAAAATATTCCAATTGGCGCGGAGACACCGGCGCTTCGCTCTTTATAGGTTGCTCCAAGAGCTTCCGCAGCATCCTCAATTAGGATAATTTCATAACGGGCGCAAATTTCATGGATTGAATCGAGATCCGCGCACTGTCCGTAGAGATGGACCACATTTACCGCTTTAGGCAGCCGATTGGATGCCGCTCGCCGCCCAAGCCAATCCTCTAGTAAGTTAGGGTCCATATTCCAGGATTGAATGTCACTGTCTATAAATATCGGTTTGGCGCCAATATATCGGATCGGATTGGCGGAGGCTACAAATGTTAATGTGGAACACAAAACCTCATCCTCTGCCTGAACTCCCGCTAATAACAGGGCCAGGTGCAAAGCGGCCGTTCCGGAGTTCAAGGCAACGGCGTGATCTGCGCCGATAAATTGGCAAAATTCTTGCTCAAAGGCTTCCAGGTGCGGTCCCGCCGGGGCTATCCAGTTCGATTCAAAAGTTGCCTCCACCAGTAACCATTCCTCCCTCCCCATATGTGGAGGTGAAAGATAAATGCGCTGTCTATTCAAGTTTATCGTTCTCCGCTAGAAAATTTTTAAAATATTCAATTAACCAAATGTTTTACCGGCCTGGCCGGAATACCAACCACAGTAGTGTCCGAGGGAATGTCATGAGTAACAACACAGCCAGCTCCTAAAACGGCATTATCGCCTACTCGGCAACGCGGAAGAATGGAGGCATGGCTGCCCATAAATACTCCCTTTCCCAATTGGGCATGACCTGTAATATCACAAAAACAACTTAATTGGCAAAAATCCCCAATTACAACGTTGTGATTTAAACAGCAATTTAGATTAATTCCCACATAACTGCCAATTTTCAAATCGATGGTAAGTCTAACCCGTGGACAAATTATAATACCTTGTCCCATATTTATATTGTGCCCAAAAATAACTGAAGGATGTATAATATTCACAAATACTCCACCTCTGCCTAGTATTTTCTCAATACATTTTCTTTTAAGCGAAGGTATGCCAATAGCGCAAACAAACACATGACCGAAAACTGGTTGATAATTCTCAATTGTATCTATTACGCCAACCGCAAGTGTATATCCATGCAACGCCTCCTTGTTATCATCCAGAAACCCCTTAACTACCCATTCCTTATTATATTCAGGGCATTGCCGGGCCCAGGTATAAACTTCCCGCCCGAAATCTCCTGCTCCAATAATTACCAAATTATCCATAAGCTATTTTGGACCTTGGAGGTTAGTAGGCTCGTTTCCCATAAACTCTTCTACTGTGGAATGCCCTTCTTGCCTTATACTCTCGCGTCTAATTGTTTTCCAAACGGTTAAAACAAGAATTTTCAAATCGAGAATTAAACTTCTGTTGTCAACATACCAAACATCTAACCTTAATTTTTCGTCCCATGTAATAGCATTTCGCCCGCTAACCTGAGCCAAGCCGGTTATGCCGGGACGTACTTCGTGCCGCCTGGATTGTTCGAGACTATAACGATTAAGGTATCGCATTAATAAGGGTCTCGGCCCAACCAGGCTCATATCACCCCGAAATACATTAATCAATTCAGGTAGTTCATCTAAACTTGTGCTGCGCAAAAAGGTGCCAAATTTTGTAAGTCTTTCTTCATCAGCCAAAAGTTTTTCCTGACTATTATATATATTCTGCATGGAACGAAATTTTAATAACGTAAATTTTCGACCGTCTAAACCAGGTCTGTCATGTCGAAATATCACCGGCGTCCCAAGTTTCAACCTAATCAATAGAAAAATTACTAAAAAAATGGGAAAAAATATAATCAAGAGCAACGTTGAGAGTAGAATATCAATTCCTCTCCTCATGATTCTATATTTTCAATCAATGGAAGGGAATTCTTCATAAACACATTCTTGCAGTAATTTTTTTTAACAAACTCATATCCGTTCTTCATTATATTCCTTTTTCCCTCCGGGTTTTCCATCGCCTCAACAATCAATCTCGCAAGTTCAATGGGTTCATCTCCACATAAATAATGTTCTCCTGGTATTCCTTCAATTCCCTGAACTCCAACTCCTGTCGATACAAGCAATTTACCCCATGCCATGGCAACCAAACTTTTAATTTTTACTCCGGATCTGCTGTCTTGTGAATTTATAAAAATAAATCCCTTATCAAGGAGTATTGCCGTATCTTCAATAAATCCTAATCTCTGTATGCCATTCTGAGGGTTATTAAATGTTTCCGTATTATGTCCCCCAAAGATTAACCGTGCATTTGGTATCTTAGTTTTAATCCTTGGCCAAACTTGCTCGATAAACCCCATTGTTTCATAAATATTGAGTAAAAACCTTCTGAATGGGGTATAAACAACCATAATAACGCTCTATCAATCCATTTTTGTATCTTCACTTTTTGTGAAGTTCAGCAATATACCTTTTTTGCACGTTAGTCCCTTTGTTTATGCGGATCACAGTCTTGAATCTGATTGAATTTATGAAACAATGGGGTTTAGTCTCCAATAACCTTGGATGTTTCGGAATCAAATCATGCAATTTTTTTAGCGAAACTAGTATTTTTTTTGATTCTATACCATCATCATTATAGGCTAAATGGCTCAAACCTCGATATCGACAACCGTTGGAATCATATACATTCAGGTAATGATTTTCTTCTTTATCGGAAAGACCGAATTCAAAAAATATTACGTTTTTCAACGATAGTAATTTAATTGTTTTTTTTGTTACTTTCGCATAATGAGGATCGACTTCAAAAGCGTAAACTTGTCCTTCATGGCCAACGGTATTTGAGAGATGAAATGTCCAATTTGCTCCATTGGCTCCAGCATCAACAACTATTTCACCCTCCATTAAACATAGAGGTATTAGTTTCATTTCCTCCTCATTATTTCTTCTTTTTTTTATTAAATATACAAACCTAAGGGCATGAACCCATTCCAATCCCCTTTCCCCGAATAAAATTTTAAGAATTTCTACAACAAAAGATTTCATTGAGTTTTAACTATCTTATTACTCTCCATTCATTTAATAGGCATATTTCCAGTTAAAGTTTCATATAGTTTTTCTGGAGTATTCTGTTTCAAATAATTCTTAATAACTGTTTTATTAGATCTATTTCTCTTACTATTCAGCAACTCATTTAGTTTATTCCTGAAATCCAATTCATTTCCAACAGAAAATGTTTTACCTGCTGAAAGTCGTTTTACTCTCCTTCCAATAATCCCCCAATCTGAAATTAAAACAGGTACATTGTTATAAATAGCGTCAACCAATATACCGCTACTTCCGCCATAGTGATTATATGGCAAAATTACAGCAGATGCAATAGAGTACAAATTACTCATTTCTTGTTCAGACAATCTCCAATCCTTTAATATTACCTGCACCGGAAATTTGTATTTTTCACATATTACTTTGATTTCAGGACATTTTTCTATTGAACCACCTACAATTATCCTTAGTGGAATATTCCATTTTAGCAATGCGCGAAGCGCCCAAGAAGTTCCTTTATGTGGTAAATGATATCCCACAAATATTATTGTTGGAATTTCACTATATTTTACTTCACACTTGGATGTAATCATCGCACTACGCCTTTTAAAAGGATCTGGGCACCACTCTATTTGCTTTTTTATCAAATGATATTTTTTAAAATATTTCGCAATATCCTCGTTCATGAAATATATTTTGGTATTTTTATAAAATATTAGAATCATTAGTATAAAACGAGATACTAACAAATATTCAAACCAATTAGTTAATGAATATTTTCGGGGATAAAAAAAATTATTACCAAACCATATTCCTCCAATATTAGGTATTTTTGAAAAAATAATGCTTTTTTAAAAAAAAATATTTTATTTGAATTTAACAAATAATCAAAATGAAAATGAAGGCATTCGGAAAACTTCTCATTCTGTTTCATATAATTGAATATTATTTTAAGTTCCTCATTTGCTAATGGCATATTTTTGACTGGGATAAGCACTGAAGCTTTGCAATTTTCTTTTACAGAGTTCGATACTTCATTCCATAAGTTTTTAGAAGTCAGCAACGTGCCTTCAAATCCATATCTTATCATTGTCTCAACATAATCGCTATGATGTCCGTTTGGATTAAAATCAACAATTAGTTTCACTTTTTTATTAATCCACTCTCTGAATTAACCCGCGTATAATAGCTTTTAGAACTATCATATAATTATACAATTTATTATCACTTACTTGGCATATAACTCTAATGCACTCTTTAGCGCCTTTCAGATCCATATTTGCTACCCTAAATCCGAGTAAATAAACGATTACAACAACGTGATATTTTTTGCATCCAACATTCTCCTCGGCAATTACCATGCCAATCATTAATAACAGGAAGCCATTTTTTTACAAATTGATTAACCCCTCCGATTCTAGAATGAAGATCATTCATCATCGTAAATCGATTTAAACGGCTGTCGGAAATAACTAATGGTTCCTCTACCACGACACACCGAAAACCCTTGACTGCTATTGCCATCCAAATATCGTGATCTATGCCTGAAACCAACGATTCATCAAATCCACCAACTTGAAGAAGAGCTTTTCTAGAAAACAATGGTGAGGATGAAATAGTTTGAATTGCCTTCCTTGATAATCGCTTCCTTCAGAATACCGTTGTTTGCAGCTTTTAAAAATTTCGGAGATCGGCGTTTTCCTGGAAATCTAGTTTCGAGGCTAGAATGGATGGCTCCAAAATCAATAGCATCCCATAGGAAATAACGCAAAACGGCTGGAATTGCTCTTGTTCGCCTGTTTCACTAGAAGCAGGTTACTATGAAAAAACAAAAAGCAAATCCAGCCAAATGCAAGGTGTGCGTTCTGCGACAGCTTTGCAATTTTATTCCGGGACATCTGGTGGCCAAGTTGGCCCGCCAGTAGGGTGTCGATAAGAAAGCTCGCAGTTTCAGTCCATGGAGCCATATCGTTAGTTTGCTCTATGCTCAGATCACTCATGCTATTGGGCTTAATGATGTCTGTGACGGACTCGCTCATCACAGAGGGTTGCTGGCCAGTATCCGGGGGGCCAGCGCTCCCAGTCGCAACGGGCTTTCCTACGCCAACAAGCATCGCGATGCCGCGATGTCGGGAGAACTGTTTTGGTCGGTGCTCAAGCACTTGCAGTCGTTGTCTCCGGGGTTTGCGGGTGGTAATTTCAAGGGGTTTCCCCGACGTTTCAAACGCGTTATCAACATCGTCGATTCGTCCACTATCGGTTTGGTCGCCAACTGCATGGATTGGGCTAAACATCGTCGGCGAAAGGCGGCCGCCAAATGTCACTTGCGCCTGGATTTGAAAAGTTTTCTGCCCCGGTTTGCCATCATCGACACGGCCAGGGACAATGACGCCAAACGAGCCCGTGAAATGTGCGCCGCCCTCAAAGCCGGTGAAATCGTATTGTTTGACAAGGCCTACATCGATTTGACCCACCTCTTTGACTTGTCATCGAGGGGCATTTA
Source organism: Opitutales bacterium (assembly GCA_965226205.1). Taxonomy (GTDB): domain Bacteria; phylum Verrucomicrobiota; class Verrucomicrobiia; order Opitutales; family UBA2987; genus JAJFLU01. The sequence continues at coordinate 193,541 of CBDDCJ010000024.1, forward strand.
CTTTGTCACCCGGGCCAAAAAGAACATGGCCTTGCGCTGTGTCAAGAGGCTGCTCAAGAAGCCCAAGGGCAATATTTTGCGCGATGATCTGGTGGTCCTTAAGAACAAAAAATCCCGTCAGGATTATCCCCAGCCGATGCGCCGGGTAACGGCATGGGTGGAGATTGATGGCCAGTGGCGAGTGATGGAATTTTTGACTAATAATTTGCAGTGGTCGCCCCATACGATCAGCGAACTGTATCGCTGCCGCTGGTCCATTGAAACCTTCTTCCGCCAAATCAAACAAACGCTCAACTTGTGCGATTTCCTCGGCCATAGCGCCAATGCCGTGCGCTGGCAGATTTGGAGCGCTTTGCTGCTCTATGTGCTGCTCCGCTTCCAGGCCTGGTTGAGCCGCTGGGAGCATAGTTTTGTCCGCCTGTTCACACTTGTCAGAGGCGTGCTTTGGGATCGCTTTAACCTGCGGGACTTGCTCGATTTTCTATGGGACAGCCGGTGGACGCTTTAGAATGCGAGCGACTCCCCAGCAGGCTTATTTCCCTGGGTTTGGTTGAAAACCTATGGGACAGCACAAGGTGGCAAAAGCAATAAAAGAGAAACATGTGATAAAATTTCAAAAATTCGATTCCCCCAAAAGTCAAAAACTCACATTGATTATCAATGTGTTACGAAGCTTGCCTCGCCCCTATGGGATGGTATTGCTCCAAAATCTACATTTTTATCTTCTCCTAGTTCAATTATCTTATCTATAAGGATTTCAATTCGATTTTTTTTCCATTCATCATCATCATCCAAAAAAGTAATATATTTCCCCTTGGTTGAGTTTAAAGCAACATTCCGAACAAATAATAATCCATGATTTTCTTCAAGACGTATGTAATTAATACTCTCGAGATTATTTTGCGAAATCCAGTTTTCAATACAACTTATAGAACCATCCTCTACAACTATAATTTCTAATTTTTTATATGATTGCTCATAAGCGCTTAATATAGCTCTTTTAGCTTCCCAAAACCGATCGTAGGTAGTTACAACAGCGGTCACTAATGGCATCGTATTTTGTATATAATCTTGCATTAATGGTTAGTTTAGAGGCTGTCCCAAAAATATAAAGATTTTGTAGTCAACTGGATGACGTTTATAAAAATAGCCGGAAAGAGCATTTTTTTGCTCGATCCGGCTAAAAAAGGGTTCTATAATTGCGTTAGCGAAAATCAATATAGCCCTTTCTATGAAAAATATAGCCATCCAATGCCTCCTGCGTCCAGCTTTAACTGTGGTCGACCGTTGCCTCGATTACGATAACTTTCGCGCCACCATCGAGCGTATCGACCGGCTGCTGATCGATTCGGAGGTGGAATCGCAGGGCGTTGATCTGGCCTTGGAAAGAGGCCAGCCAATGAGTGTAAAGGCCCGGCAAAAGCGGGCTAATTTTGCCCTCAAGGCGTTGCGTATGGAAACGCTGCGTTATCTGCTCGGTGGGATTTCGTTTCGGCATTTGTCGAGGGCTCTGGGCAGCAGCGATCTGTTGGCTGACTTTTGTCGTGTCCGCCATATCGACGGCATAAGGGGCATCTCCAAGAGCACCCTGGAACGGGCCTCGAAGTTTTTCAGCGAAGAGCAGTTGAGGGCCTTGCACCGGACCTTGACTGAGGTTGTGGGCGATGCCGATCTGGCCCGGCAGGTGGTGGGATTGGACAAGCCGATAGACACCACCATTTGCCTGATCGACGGCACCTGTTTGGAGGTCAACATTCATTGGCCGACGGACTGGGTGCTGCTCAAGGATGTAGCGGGCACGCTGCTCAAAGCGATCCGGCTGATCCGTGAGAAGGCCGGTTTGCGCCATCGCATGCCGATCGAACCGGAGCCCTTGGCTCGGCAGATGAATCGGCTGTGCATACAGATGACCCACAGCCGGCGGCGAAAGGACAGCGCGCGGCAACGCAAGGGTATCTTGAGGCAGATGAAAAAAGCTGCTCAAACGGATCGGGGAGCATGCCCGCAGTCACCGGGAATTATTGCAAGCCTGCTGGGAGCAAAGCGATTACAGCGAAAAAACAGGTCCAACAGATCCTTACCCGGATGGAGCGCATGAGCGAGCTAATCCCGGTGGTCATCAAGCAAGCGCACGAGCGAATCATTGGCGGCCGCCAGGTGAAAAACGCAGAGAAAGTTTTGAGTGTTTACGAACCCGATGCGCAGGTGATTGTGCGAGGCAAAGCGGGCCAAGAGGTCGAGTTCGGCAACACCCTGTTTTTGGGAGAAAGCGTCGAAGGATACCTGCTAGACTGGAAACTCTACGGCAGCCGGACGCCAAGCGAAAACGAACAAATGCAAGAGAGTTTGCAAAGACAGAACCGCTTTGCCGTGGAAGAGTCCATAGCGGCCATGTGCGCGGACCGGGGATTCGCCTCCCAGCGGGCCCGCCGGCAGTTAGCCCAGGAGGGAATCTACGATGCGCTCTGTCCACGCGATCCGAAGCAGTTGAAAAAACGAATGGAGGAATCACAGTTCAGACAATTGCAAAAGCGCCGGGCCAGCACCGAAGGACGGATCGGGGTATTGAAGAATCGCTGGCAGGCCGGGCGGTTGCGCAGCAAAGGCTTTGCCAACCGCTCGATCAGCGTAGCCTGGTCGGTCCTCTCGCACAATCTATGGAAAGTGGCCAAGATGCTGGCCCAGCAAGATGAACTAAAAACCAAAGCGGCGGCCTAAATAAAGAGCGGAAAAGCAAGGACAATACTTTTTCACAGGCCTACTGTCGGCCCATACAAAGAAAACCAGGCAAACGGACCCCAAAACCAGAATCCTAACGTCATAGGAGAGCAAAGTCACCCCCTCCCAAAAGAAAATACCTCTAAAATGAACACTCTTCAAAATCCCCTCGCAAAAATCACCCTTTTGGGACAGCCTCTAGTTTAGGGAAACAACATGTTATTTATTATATTTTAGTTGTTTTTAAAATATAACTTTATGGCTTCACATATATAATTAACCTGAACTTTTTTCATCGCTGGATAAATGGGTAAGGTGACGACTTCACAACATAATTTCTCTGTTACGGACAATTTTTCTCTAACAAATTTCTTTTCTTTATATACTTTCATTTAATTTCAGATACCCCGTAGCTTGCTACGGGGGAGCGGTAACTTTATAACAGAGATGAATGAGCGAAGAGAAACGGGAGCATTTGAGGCGCGCGAGCCATTGCGTGTGGCAGATCCACTACCATATGGTGTTCCCTGTGAAGTATCGGAAGATGCTCTTGGAAAGGCGGGTGCAAGAGGTGCTGAAAGAAACAAGCGTTGGGATAGCCGAGCGCTATGAAATAGAGATGGAAGCACTGGGAATGGATGGAGACCATGTGCATTTGCTGTGTGGAGCGCATCCGAAAGAAGCACCCGGGCGAATCGTTCAGAAATATAAGAGCATAACGGCGCGGGAGATCTTTCGGCGCGAACCTTGGGTGAAGGAGAAGCTGTGGGGAGGGGAGTTTTGGAGTGACGGGTATTATGTTGGAACGGTAGGGGAGCGTGGGGATTGGGCCAGTGTGGAGGCCTACGTAAGAAAACAGGGCAAACCGAAGAAGCAGTTGCAACAATTGATGCTGTGGTGATCATGAATTTCTTTCTTAGATACCCCGTAGCTTGCTACGGGGAGTTTCATTTTATGAACCGGTGGATCGAAGTGGACTGATGCGCCAATACCTTTTTTTCTTAAGTAAGTTACAAAATTATTTCTGTAATTGGCATTTCTGACGCGAACAACATACATTTGATAAACGTGTTTATTTCCCTTTTTTTTCAATCGGTATTATAATATCTTCAATATCGTTTAATTCCATATCATAGATATCCGCAAGAATCCGCCTTTTGGCATTCATTTTCTCCAATTTTTTTCAATTGTTCAACTCCGATAGCAGCCAATAAGTTGCTTAATCTGAAATTATAACCCACAAGGCTTGCTTCCCGATGCCAAGGTTTGCTCGATAATTCGCGCTTATAAGTAGTGTTATCAATCCCATGTCCGATAATAATCCTGGCTTTACAAGCGAGCTCTGCATCATTTGTCGTCAGCATTCCACCCTCCCCGACAGTCAAATTTTTGGTTCGAAAACAATACCATCCCATAGGGGCGAGGCAAGCTTCGTAACCCATTGATAATGAAACTCCCCGTAGCAAGCTACGGGGTATCTAAGAAAGAAATTCATGATCACCACAGCATCAATTGTTGCAACTGGCTTCTTCGGTTTGCCCTGTTTTCTTACGTAGGCCTCCACACTGGCCCAATCCCCACGCTCCCCTACCGTTCCAACATAATACCCGTCACTCCAAAACTCCCCTCCCCACAGCTTCTCCTTCACCCAAGGTTCGCGCCGAAAGATCTCCCGCGCCGTTATGCTCTTATATTTCTGAACGATTCGCCCGGGTGCTTCTTTCGGATGCGCTCCACACAGCAAATGCACATGGTCTCCATCCATTCCCAGTGCTTCCATCTCTATTTCATAGCGCTCGGCTATCCCAACGCTTGTTTCTTTCAGCACCTCTTGCACCCGCCTTTCCAAGAGCATCTTCCGATACTTCACAGGGAACACCATATGGTAGTGGATCTGCCACACGCAATGGCTCGCGCGCCTCAAATGCTCCCGTTTCTCTTCGCTCATTCATCTCTGTTATAAAGTTACCGCTCCCCGTAGCAAGCTACGGGGTATCTGAAATTAAATCAATGTGAGTTTTTGACTTTTGGGGGAATCGAATTTTTGAAATTTTATCACATGTTTCTCTTTTATTGCTTTTGCCACCTTGTGCTGTCCCATAGGTTTTCAACCAAACCCAGGGAAATAGGCCTGCTGGGGAGTCGCTCGCATTCTAAAGCGTCCACCGGCTGTCCCATAGAAATCGAGCAAGTCCCGCAGGTTAAAGCGATCCCAAAGCACGCCTCTGACAAGTGTGAACAGGCGGACAAAACTATGCTCCCAGCGGCTCAACCAGGCCTGGAAGCGGAGCAGCACATAGAGCAGCAAAGCGCTCCAAATCTGCCAGCGCACGGCATTGGCGCTATGGCCGAGGAAATCGCACAAGTTGAGCGTTTGTTTGATCTGACGGAAGAAGGTTTCAATGGACCAGCGGCAGCGATACAGTTCGCTGATCGTATGGGGCGACCACTGCAAATTATTAGTCAAAAATTCCATCACTCGCCACTGGCCATCAATCTCCACCCATGCCGTTACCCGGCGCATCGGCTGGGGATAATCCTGACGGGATTTTTTGTTCTTAAGGACCACCAGATCATCGCGCAAAATATTGCCCTTGGGCTTCTTGAGCAGCCTCTTGACACAGCGCAAGGCCATGTTTTTTTTGGCCCGGGTGACAAAGTAAATGCCCCTCAAGGACAAGTCAAAGAGGTGGGCCAAATCGATGTAGGCCTTGTCAAACAATACGATTTCACCGGCTTTGAGGGCGGCGCACATTTCACGGGCTCGTTTGGCGTCATTGTCCCTGGCCGTGTCGATGATGGCAAACCGGGGCAGAAAACTTTGCAAATCCAGGCGCAAGTGACATTTGGCAGCCGCCTTTCGCCGACGATGTTTAGCCCAATCCATGCAGTTGGCGACCAAACCGATAGTGGACGAATCGACGATGTTGATAACGCGTTTGAAACGTCGGGGAAACCCCTTGAATTTACCACCCGCAAACCCCGGAGACAACGACTGCAAGTGCTTGAGCACCGACCAAAACAGTTCTCCCGCCATACTGGCATCGCGATGCTTGTTGGCGTAGGAAAGCCCGTTGCGACTGGGAGCGCTGGCCCCCCGGATACTGGCCAGCAACCCTCTGTGATGAGCGAGTCCGTCACAGACATCATTAAGCCCAATAGCATGAGTGATCTGAGCATAGAGCAAACTAACGATATGGCTCCATGGACTGAAACTGCGAGCTTTCTTATCGACACCCTACTGGCGGGCCAACTTGGCCACCAGATGTCCCGGAATAAAATTGCAAAGCTGTCGCAGAACGCACACCTTGCATTTGGCTGGATTTGCTTTTTGTTTTTTCATAGTAACCTGCTTCTAGTGAAACAGGCGAACAAGAGCAATTCCAGCCGTTTTGCGTTATTTCCTATGGGATGCTATTGGAATTTTTTAACTTGATCTGAAGTTTTATTGGGACGCCATAAATCATCATCATCTAAAAAATGCGATATACTTTCCATTGGCAATATTAATGCCAGCATTAAAACCTGCTCCGGTTCCACAATTTACATTTTGACGAAAAATATATGATCCTAGAATCTAAATTGACTAAATCGGCTGCAACTAGAGCGGTATTATCAGTTGAACAATCATCCATGATAATAATCTCTAAATTCGGATAATCCTGTTTTTGCACACTATTAATCGCCTTCCTCAATAATTCAGATCTGTTATAGGTTCGAACTACGGCAGTTACCTTAGGATATATATTTATATTTTTCAAATTTGCTATTATTAACTTTTATAGTGGTTTTTTTGCAACTACACAATGTAGTATAGTAAACCCCATTGTTTCATAAATATTGAGTAAAAACCTTCTGAATGCGGCATAAACAACCATAATAACGCTCTATCAATCCATTTTTGTATCTTCACTTTTTGTGAAGTTCAGCAATATACCTTTTTGCACGTTAGTCCCTTTGTTTATGCGGATCACAGTCTTGAATCTGATTGAATTTATGAAACAATGGGGTAAAATTGTCATTATTACGCTTAAATCTGCTAAATATGTAAAATAGAAAACCAAAAGAACTAATCGGTAAATATAATATTATTTTTATAACGGAATTAAATTTCCTAGAAGTTTTAGCGATTGGTCCATTTAGTTGTATAAATAGTGATATTGCACTCCAGAAGTTACCCAAAGCTTCCAGTCTTAGAATTTGTAAATCTGACAACATAATAATTAAAGTTGAACGAGAAAATCGATAATAATCGTCGGGTGAAGCGTGAAATGGATACATCCATGGAACAATTAAAAATATTTTTCCACCTGGTTTTAATGTTCGACATATTTCATTTATAACCCGATTGGGGTCTGTTACATGTTCCAGCATATTAATCGATATTATAGTATCAATTGAATTATCTTCCAATTCCATATCCATTGCATTAAGATATGATACACTGTCTGAAATAACAATGTTTGTTAAAAGATACTCTTTAGCATTTTCAGCATATTTTTTATTGAAACCAGTTGTTGACGCTCCAATTTCTACGACCTTACCTTGTATAGTGGGCATAATTTCGGAAACAACTGCCGAACATAATATTCTTGATGGCGTAATTCTACTGGAAAAATAATTAATTATTGCCATTATGTTAGAGGCTGTCCCAAAGTTATAACCATTTGTTTTAAAGTAAGTTAACTTGTTTATAAATCTGTCATAAAGACCGTTTTTAGGGGATTTTGGGCAAATTCGATGTCTATAACACCGTCAGCCTTTCTCTTGTTTTGCATATTCAAATACAATTCTACCATAGACCTCTGTCTGACGCGATTATATTTATAACGAATAGAGGCCTTATACAGCGTTTTTGACGGAATTGAATGACTTACGTTCCCTTACAGTTCGGAGTCGAATATCTCAATTCGCAAAATTCGGGTTTTTGGGACAGCCTCTATGTTAATTGCAATTTTCGCCCACTAATAATCCTAATATTATTATTAATAGATTTCATCTGAAAATAGTCATATTCTTACCCAACAACTTTAATAATATTTATTCCGTACTAGTAACTCATTTAAAGGATTCAGCAATTTCTTATCTGATATTATTAAAATAACCCCATATATCAATATTCCGATTAAACTTATAAATAAAAGACTTAATATATCAACCGATAATAATTGAGAAAGAATATAAACAGATGTTCCCATTAAAAATATTGGGAAATACGGGAAAGAAGCCAAAAATATGGAATTATCAAAGTTTATTATTTTTCGTTTCAAACATACTGTTGTCGCGATAAGCACAACAAACGATGATATAGTCGATACGACTGCAATACCGACCAAACCTGCCAGTTGAAATCCAAAATAGAGTAGGCATATAAGCGACAACGCACGAAAAAATTCGATTACCAGAATTTGTTTTGGCTCACTAGTTGCCTTAAAAAAGGATGCACCCAAACCACCAGAACTACGGAGCAAACCGCCTATTGCCAAGATAGCGAGTGGCACTGATGCCTCGCTCCAATTTTCACCTAAGAATATAGAGGTATATTTAGGCGCTAATATTGCCAAGCTAATTGCAATTGGTGCCTGAAAAATGATCGAATAACGTAATATTAGCCGAAATGATTGAATTAATTTCACGGAATCATCTTGTATTTTCGCATAAGCAGGCTGGGTGACTCTTCCAATCTGTTTTGTAATTTCAGCTGTAGGTAAATTGGCTATATAAAATGCCATGTAATAATACCCTAGCGCCTTGGCATCAAGGAGGCGGCCGATAAATATTTTATCCAGATTAAGCGCCAAGTAACTGACAATACCAGAAAGAAATAACCAAACACCATAGTTCCAAAGAGAGGTCACTTTTTGCCAGTGAAATTCAAATCGTGGCCTGTAAGGGTGGATGTAAAATGAAAAAATAGTGGCGATCAACTCACCAATGAAAAATCCGTATACCATTCCCCAAACATTTTTCAATAACAGGGAAAACCCGATGGTTGCGATAAAGCTGACGATTACATTGACGAGATTAAACTGTGTTTCTCTTTTGAAATTCATTTCGCGTTGCAAAAGCACAATCCCGACGCTACGGAAACCACGGACTAATTGAGTTAAAGCCATGAATTGAGCAATTTTGATAACTACAGGTTCGTGAAATATATTTCCCATTAAAGGCGCCAGAACCAAGCATAGGATAGCTAATATTAGGCCTCTTAATACCTGAATCCAATAACTTGTGTGGAGGTAGCTTTCCAGATCCGTCCGAAAATGAATCAAGGCATCTTCAAAACCGGTTCTAGTGAATACTTCGAATGCAAGGATCATGAGTGAAGCAAGGGCGAAAAGTCCGAAATCTTCCGGGGCGAGCAAACGTGCCAGAATTAAAGTGCGTAATAAAGCCAGACTTTTTTGGAATACTTGCAGACTTAGAACCCAAAAGCTTCCTTGAATAATTTTTTGCGAAAATTCTTTCATTAATTTGATGAAATTGCAATTGAATCAAAGATTCCTATAAAATTCGGCAATAGCCGATACAATATACTCTTGTTGAGCGATGGTTAGTTCAGGGTAAACCGGCAGGGCCACCGTTTCCCCGGCGGCTTTTTCGCTATGGGGAAAATCACCTTGGCGATAACCCAGAAAAGAAAAGCATTCTTGCAAGTGAAGAGGCACTGGGTAATAAACTTCGTTGCCAATCTCTTTTTTTCTTAAGAACTCGCATAACTGATCACGTTTGTTGGCTCTTATGGTGTATTGATTGTAAATATGGCGTGTGGTTATATCGACAGGTGTTTGAATGCATTCCTGATTCGTTAGGCCTGATTCGTTAAAAAGACGGTTGTAGTGTTGGGCATTAACCTGACGGGCCATAGTCCAACTATCGAGGTAAGATATTTTTACGGTTATGATTGCCGCTTGCAAAGCATCCAAACGAAAATTTCCACCCACCAGGTCGTGAGAATATTTATGTTGCGACCCGTGATTTCGCAAAGAATCCAGAATATCGGCTTTATCCCGATCATTGGTTACAACCATTCCTGCGTCTCCGGCAGCCCCCAGGTTTTTAGATGGGAAAAAAGAGAAACATCCGTAACGCCCAAACGTACCAGCCCTTTTTCCGTTATTTTCAGATCCGATAGCCTGAGCGGCATCTTCAATTATGGTTAAATCATGTATTTTAGCCAGAGAAACTATGGGTTCCATATCGGCCAATTGGCCAAATAAGTGGATCGGAATAATGGCTTTAGTTTTTCCCGTTATTTTTTTCTCAATAGCGGAAGAATCAATATTGTAAGTGTCGGGGTCGATATCAACAAAAACGGGTCGAGCCCCTAATCTGACAATTGACCCAACGGTGGCAAAAAAAGAATAGGGAGTCGTAATTACTTCACTACCTTGGTTTATATTTTCAGCCATTAAACTGATGATGAGGGCATCCGTCCCGGAGGAAACGCCAACCGCAAATTGGCAATCAGAATAAGCTGCCACGGCTTTTTCGCATTCCGTTACCTTGTCGCCGTTAATAAACATTTGTGAGTTAAAGATTTCGGCGACAGCGGAATCAATCTCCGTTTTAATAGAATGGTATTGTGCTTTTAGGTCGAGCAGGGGAACTTTCATGAAATAACGGGATTAAAAATACTTATCCTATGCAGCGATAGGAATTAAATGTTCTCTGAAGCTGTCATGATGGCGGGAAGCCAGTTTCTATTCCCCATGTGCCATTGAACCGTTTTCTTAAATCCCTCTAGCGGGTTTATTGCAGGTTTCCAGCCTAGAATTCGTTGAGCTTTTGCTATATCGGCCCGCGTTTCCCGCATGTCGGCGGAAATTTGAGGGCTGGTTTGAATCTTGGCTTTTTTACCGGTTAGCTTTTCCAGCAACGAGAGCAGGTTGTTGATAGAAAGGGGATTTTTTCCACAGCCTATATTAAATATCTCATACCCCAAATCTTTAAGACCAAGAATGGTCCCATCGACGACATCATCGATATAGGTGAAGTCACGCGATTGATTGCCGTCCCCGAATAATTTCAGGGTTCTTTGACCAAGAATCCACTCGATGAAGCGAAAGGGCGCCATATCGGGCCGTCCGGCCGGTCCGTAAACAGTAAAATATCGCAATACGGATACATCGATGCCGTACAGGTGATGATAAGTGTAGGCTAAGGTCTCGGCTGATTTTTTGGATGCCGCATAAGGCGAGATCGGCGTGTTGGAAGAATGAGTCTCGACAAACGGAGAATCCTCCCCGGCATAAAGTGAAGAAGTAGAGGCAAGGACTAATTTCGCGGTTTCAAATTTTCGCATAGCCTCCAAGATATTGATTAAGCCCAATGAATTAGTGCGAAAATAATCTTGAGGATTTTGCAAACTCCGGCGGACTCCGGCTCGCGCAGCCAAATGGATAACGGCCCCAGGCCGATGTTTGGCAAATATTTTATCAATTTCAGTTTCGTTTTCGATGTTCGCATTATAAAAGATAAATTTGGAATTTTTCAGCAGTCGATCGAGGCGGAATTGTTTCAACTTGACCGGGTAGTAATCATTTAAATTATCCACTCCAATTACCATGCGGCCCTGCTCGAGTAATTTTTCCGTTGTGGCGGCTCCGATAAACCCGGCGGCTCCGGTTAGAAGTATATTCTGCAAAAGCTTTAATTCGTGACGGTTAGAGTTAGGTATAGATTAACTGACAACCGAGAGGTGTAAATTTAATGTCTATGCCAAGCTGCCGCCCCTGGCCGCTCGGCTTATTGCCGAAGCCAGTCCGTATTTCAGGTTTTGACTGTGCGGATCCATAGAATCCAGCGGAAGCTTGCAGGCATTTAATTACATGCTTCCGCGATGAATTGAGGCGTGGAGGCCGTTGCCGGGATCAGGTATCAATAAATTTCAATACCCAGGGAAGAAGTCCCCTCGCCTTTTTATTCCAGGTAAAAAGATAACTCATTCTTTCCTTTAAAATTTTTCTTTCTTCAGGTGGGCTGTGGTCAAGAATTTGCTGGAGGTTGGTCAGGCGTTCCTCTCCGTTTTCAAGGTGCGGCATGATGCGTTCCCGTAAAAACCCGGCTGAAAGGTTACGCAAACGCAGCTCGGCCACAAAATGATCTTTACGCTCTCCGGCCACATAGGTTGTTTTGACTGCCCGAATGTTTCGCAAGAAACGAAGGCTCTGGCTTGTCGAGCCTTTGCTGATCTTCAGACGATGCATGATTTCGTAAAAATTAAGAGGCTCGAGGGAGCAATAGAGGAGGCCATAAATCTCACCGACCGATTTTGGCAGGCCAAGGACTTGCGCGGTTTGAACAAATATATGGATGATTTCGAGCTCAATCGGACTTAGGTGCGAGGACCTGGATGTGTCCGTAGCAATCCCGATTAATGATGAGGGTGAAGTTGCAAAAGATTTGTTTCGCTTCACTTCATTTTGCAGGTTGATAGCCATAATTTCAGTATATAGAGGCTGTCCCAAAGTTATAACCATTTGTTTTACAGTAAGTTAACTTGTTTATAAAGCTGTCATAAAGACCGTTTTTAGGGGATTTTGGGCAATTTCGATGTCTATAACACCGTCAGCCTTTCTCTTGTTTTGCATATTCAAATACAATTCTACCATAGACCTCTGTCTGACGCGATTATATTTATAACGAATAGAGGCCTTATACAGCGTTTTTGACGGAATTGAATGACTTACGTTCCCTTACAGTTCGGAGTCGAATATCTCAATTCGCAAAATTCGGGTTTTTGGGACAGCCTCTATATAATAGGGAAAAGTCGGGTGAGTTCAAGAAAAAATGAACCATGTGAACATAAAACTGCCAGAAATTATATAAATTACTACATTATCGGTGATTCCGAGGCCGGGTTTGGAATGCCGAATGAGTTATTATGGGGTCTGTTCTAACTTCATCAGCTTGGCAGTTTTTAGTTTATAGTATAACCACAGGCCGCCTTGATAGATAAAGGAAATTGCCAAAACCATTGCATAAAAAGCGCGATTCAAGACGGTTGCATATTCTCCCAATTCCTGGTCGTTCATCTCCAGGGTCAATCTAAGCGTATCAAGGATATCGGCCGGAATATCTTTTAAAGGATCGGAAGAATCGAATGAAAAAATGTTAAAGCCAACATAGGCGATAATCAAACCCAAAAGCCAGAGTTGGCTGCCTTTGAGCCATTTACCCGCATCTGGCTGACCGTTGAGCAATTTTTTGCGGCCTTTCAGTTCCATGACACCGGAAGCGGTGATAGCGATTCCCACAAGAACGTAGAGCCAATCCTGGAATGCGAGCGAAAACAAAGTGCACAATCCGGCGAATAGGGCAATGCTGCCGCCATTCCATTTTGAGACTGTCGCGACCCCGTGTATTATTTTCTCTTTTGGGTCCATTTTTCCTCCGCCGAAGTTTGGATTGTTGAATGGTTATTGGTGAGAATCCGGAACAAAAGCGATGATCCGCAAGGGCCCGCCGCTGCCTCCCTTTATTTTCATGGGAAGCGCTATAACGAAAGAACCTAAAGGCGGCAGACTGGAAAGGCGAGTCACATTTTCAAATACCGGGATATTGTGTTTTAATAAAATCCGGTGGCTCATAAAGACGCTGGATTGGCCGAAGTCAATGCTCGGGGTGTCCAGCCCGATCGCCCCTACCCTTCTATTTTTCGTCAACCATTTAGCCGCCTCCGGGTCTAGACCTGGAAAATGAAGCTTGGCCACGGCTTGCGGGCCTCTTTCATCGGTTCCCATGTATTTTTTGCGGCCGGGCCAAAATCGATCATAACCGGTATTTAGCAACACAATGGCGCCATCGGGTATTTTGCCGTGAAGTTTCTCCCAATCAATAAAATCCGCAATGCTGACGAGATAGTCCGGATCGGGAAGCGCTTTCTCAACGACATCAATAACCGCTGCGGGCCCAAGTAGTTTTTCGAGCGGAATTTCATCGGTTGTCATTTTCCCCTCGGCGAAATGGATAGGCGCGTCCAGATGGGTGCCGCCATGCTCAGAGGCCTGAAACGTATTGGATGCGTAAAACCACCCGCCCTCGGTCATGCCGTGGTAATCCACATTGAGGGAGAACCCATCCGCGGTCGGCCAATAGGGAGTTTTTTCGGAAAAATCATGGGTCAAATCGATCCATTGACCCTGTGCGAATGACAACGTATCTTGACCCGACAGAAACGAGCCCGCCACAAAGAGGCAAAGCGGTAAAAATGAGCGCGAAATTGGGAATCCTATATTCATAACAACTCTTAAATATTGAAAAATTACCTGGAAAAATAATTCAAAACTTCGACCAGAGATTTCGTGTTGAGAACCTGGTCCTTGCCAAGCCAGCCTTTACGGGCGGCGTTTACCCCCGCGTGGTAATAATGCAGCCCCTGGGTGTTATGGGCATCGGGATTGATGGCGCAGAGCAGGCCTTTTTCGGCAGCGCTTCGCCATAGCCGCCAGTCCATATCCAGGCGGCTCGGATTGGCGTTGAGCTCAATTATTTTGCCATTCGCCAAGGCCGCCTCAATCACTTTTTGGCGGTTGATTTTGTAGGGCTCCCGGCGTAGAAGGATGCGCCCGGTTAAATGACCAATCATTGTGGTATGCGGATGCTCAATGGCCTTGATAACACGTGCCGTCATGTCATCCTCACTTTGGCTGAATGCGGAGTGTACGGATACCACCACACAATCGAGTTTCTGGAGCACCGAATCGCTGAAATCGAGTTGGCCGGAAGGTAAAATATCGCATTCGGTCCCGGTCAACAGCCGGGTTGTGTATTTGCCGGAATCATTTATGAGCCGGATTTCTTCAACTTGACGGAGCAAACGCTCCTCATCAAGGCCGTTGGCCTGAAAGCTGGCTTTTGAATGGTCTGCGATGCCCAAGTATTCCCAACCGAGCCTTTGAGCCTCGGCAGCCATTTCTTCGAGAGTATTGTGCCCGTCCGAGGCGGTTGTGTGATTATGGAATACACCCTTGATATCGGAGGACTCGATCAAGCGGGGAATTTTTCCATTTTCGGCGGCTTCGATTTCGCCCAGGTCTTCCCGGAGTTCCGGCGGAATGAAATCCAGTTGAAGAAAACGAAAAAGATCGGCCTCGCTTTCGATATTCACCTCCAGCAATTCCTCGCTCCCGCTCTCCGGGCGAAGGCCCCACTCGGTGAGGCTGAAACCTTTTTGCAGGGCTCGCTGCCGCATACGGACATTGTGGTCCTTCGATCCCGTGAAATGATGGAGAGCAAATACGAATTGCCTGAGCGGGACCACCCGCAGGTCTGCCTGCAAACCACCCTGTAGGCGCACGCTGGATTTAGTTTCTCCATGAGCCGTTACTTCTCTCACCGATGGCTGGGCCGTAAACCAATTCATGACTGGTTGCGGGTGGTTGGAGGCGACTAAAAAATCGAGATCGCCAACCGTTTCCAGACGGCGCCGGAGGCTCCCCGCATGTTCTGCCCTCTCGACCGCCGGCAAGTCTCGCAAGCCCTCTAAAATAGGTTCCGCGGCGGCAAAGGCCGTCCACCACAAATGTCGTTTGCCATAGGCTTGGCGATTTTTAATCCCGGCAATAATTTTTTCCTGCGATTTCTCGCCAAATCCGGGCAAGACTGCCACTTGGCCGCCATGGCAAGCCGCCTGCAGTTTCTCTATGGTATCAATGCCGAGAGCCTCATGCACGGCCTTGATTTTTTTCGCGCCGAGGCCGGGAATTTCCAGCATTTCCACCAATCCGGGCGGCACCGATGCCACCAACTTGTCATAATACTCGAGATTGCCGGTTTGGTAAAGGGTCTCGATTTTCTGGGCCAGGGCTTTGCCGATGCCCTTGAAAGAAGTCAGACGATCTTCGGCTATAACTTCGGCCAAATCCTCTTCGAGACTTTCCAAAGTGCGCGCTCCTGATTGGTAAGCCCGGAACTTGAAGGGATTTTCACCCTTTAATTCGAGTAGCAAAGCGATTTCGGAAAGCACCCCGGCGATGGTGTTTTTATCCATGTGCCGCCATTCAATCCCTCGGCGCTGGGTGGGTCAAGCCCGCCTGGAATTCTTGTGAAAACCCGGTTCCTGGCCGCGGTCGCTGGGTTCTTTTCCGCACAATTGAATTCTTTTTTGCAAAAAAAGCTTTTCAACCGGATTCGTGGCCAGTGAAAATGCCTCCCTAAAAAAGATTCCGGCTTTCTCCGCTTGGCTGTTGCGAAGGAGCATTTCCCCGATTGTGGCGGGCAAAAGGTAGTAGTTTGTTAATGCCTCCGTGTTTCTGAGCAGTTCCAGTTCCGCCAGGGCGGCGGCGGGTCCCGCAACCATCCCCAAGGCTACAATTTTATTCAAAGCGTAAACTGGGGAGGAAGCGCTCCGGCAAAGACATTCGTAATAAAAAAGTATATTCTCCCAATCGGTAGTTTCGTAACTTTCTGCCGAGGCGTGGCAGGAGGCTATTCCAGCCATGAGGTGATATCGGCTGAGGGCTTCACCTTTTCCCGCCCGGTCGAGATGATAGAAACCTAGCCGTAAAGAGCTTTTGTCCCACTTCGAGCGATTCTGCTCCGATAAAAGGAGCAAGTTTCCCACCGTATCCACCCTGGCTTCCGACCTCGAATTTTGAAAATGCATCAGCGCCAGCAGAGCGTGCGCCGCAGGCAAATCGCCAATCGAGTGAACCACCAACAAATGAGCCAAGCGGATGGCCTCCTCGCACAAATCCCGCCGAATGAGCGAATCACCCGCCGTCGCGCTATAACCCTCATTGAACAGAAGATAGATGATTTCGAGAACGGCCTCCAGCCGCCCTGGCATATCTTCGGTTTTCGGAAACTTAAAAGGAATCCTGGCTTCCCTGATTTTACGTTTCGCCCTCACCAGACGTTGCGCCACAGTCGTCACCTGCAGAAGGAAAGCCCGTGCAATTTCAGAAACGCTAAATCCACCAACAGTTTTCAGGGCCAACGCTACTTGGGACTGGCGCCCAATGATCGGATGGCAGCAAATAAAAACCAGGGTCAGTTGGTCGTCATTGAGGGAGTTGTCTTTATTAAACAGAGATTCAAAGAACATGTCGCCTTTGAATTCGTTAGAAATTAGGTCCTGTTTTTCCCGCAGACGCTTCTCCCTTCTTAATACATCGAGAGCGCCGTTTTTAGCTACCCGGAAGAGCCAGCCGCCGGGATTTTCCGGGATTCCATAAAAGGACCATTTTCGGAGCGCCTTGAGCATGGTTTCCTGGACCACATCTTCAGCCAATTGCAGGTTTTCCGGCCCAAACAGGCGAGTTAAGGAAGCGATCATCTGTCCCGCTTTGCGCCGGAACAAATGTTCGACCAGGACCTGAACTTCTTCTTCATCGGAGTCGAACCCGCCTTTTTCCTCTCTCTTCACAGATTAATCGAAAACATCAATTTCACGTAATTCGATATTGCCGCCGTCGGAAAAAATGGGGCAGGCGGCCAAGAGCGACGCGGCTTCCTCATAATCAGTGGCTTCAATCGTAATAATTCCGCCAATAGTTTCCTTGGTTTCAGAAAAAGGGCCATCAAGGACAATTTCACCGTTATTAAAATTTAAAAACCGCACCCCGTCGTCCGTTAATTTATCCCCTCCCCTGAGAATTCCATTTTCAGCCAGGGATTGCGACCAATCCCGGTAACGCTGGATGGACTGCTGGGTTTCCTCGGGCGACATTTTTTGAAGGATTCATATCCTCCCCTCAACATTACAATGAATTTAGCCATTTGTTTTCTCCTTTTAAGTGTGTTTATTCACATTACATTAAAGTGGAAAATTTTTAAATACCTTCCTCATTAATAAACGGACTGTAACACTATGAATCGACATAATCGGAGAAAAAATTCAGACTAACCGGTGGTTTTATGACTGCAAGAATTGAAAATATTAAAATCGGGGCAGCCGCGATTCTGACATTTTTTGCTGCCGACAACCTCATGTTGGGCGACTTTGAGCGGCTCTCCTACCGGAATCCTGGCTTGATAATCGATCTCGGGGTGGGCCTATGGGCCAATCCGATGCCCATGAATTTTGACGGCGATGGCGATCTGGATTTGCTGGTTTCCACAAACGACGTGCCGAGCAATGGCGTTTATTTTTTCGAGAATGTTGAGGGCAACGTGAAGTTTCCCGTATTCAAA
Source organism: Opitutales bacterium (assembly GCA_965226205.1). Taxonomy (GTDB): domain Bacteria; phylum Verrucomicrobiota; class Verrucomicrobiia; order Opitutales; family UBA2987; genus JAJFLU01. The sequence goes on from CBDDCJ010000024.1 coordinate 211,397, forward strand.
CCGGGCCTAAGGATCGGCCCCGGTATTCGCAGAGTGGATATTTCTTATGTCAACGGAAAGCCCAGATTGCTCGGTCCGGCGAAGGAATATGTTGATTTTCCTCATCACCAATTTAATCGACCCATTCCATTGCCCATGGAGACCGATATTTATGGAAAAGGGAAAATTCGCGCCAACCAGTGGAAGCTTTGCGATTATGACGGCGATGGGAGTGTCGATCTAATCGTTGGAGTGGGTGTTTGGGAGGACTATGGCTGGGACAACGCCTACAACGAAGAGGGGGTTTGGACCAGCGGGCCGTTGCATGGATTTGTTTACCTGCTTCGAAATTCGGGCCGCGACGGGTCACCATCCTATGGCGAACCGATATTGGTAAATGCCGATGGCGAGCCAGTCGATGTTTACGGCATGCCATCCCCCAATTTTGCCGATTTTGATGGAGACGGCGACCTCGACCTCATGTGCGGATCGTTCGTTGACAGGTTTGCCTATTTTGAAAATATCGGGACAAGAAGCAAACCCCGCTACGCTGCCGGGCGGGAGCTGACACGAAATAACAAGCCGATACGGATGGATCTCTGCATGATTGTGCCGGTGGCCATCGATTGGGATAAAGATGGCGATGTCGATTTAGTAGTCGGGGAGGAAGATGGACGCGTCTCATTGCTGGAACATAGCGGGAAGGTTGTGGACGGGATGCCACAGTTTTTGCCTCCCAAGTTTTTTCAACAGGAAGCCGACGCGGTGAAATTCGGCGCCTTGGCCACGCCCTTCAGTATCGATTGGGACGATGACGGCGATGAAGACATCATAAGCGGAAACACAGCCGGTTATATTGGGTTTATCGAAAACCTGGACGGCGAGGACCCACCCAAATGGGCGGCTCCTCGTTATTTAAAAGCAGAGGGAAAGATTATTCGGATTATGGCGGGCAGCAACGGTTCCATCCAGGGGCCCGCCGAAGCAAAATGGGGCTATACTGTGCTGAACGCAGCCGACTGGGATGGAGATGGACTGACCGACCTGGTGGTCAACTCGATCTGGGGAAAAGTTATCTGGTTCCACAATAGTGGGACTCGCGGAAACCCAAGACTCGATCCAGCCCGCTCTGTAAAAGTTGAGTGGAATGGGAGCCCTGCAAATCCAGAATGGAATTGGTGGAACCCGCCTGACAATGAACTTGCCACCCAATGGCGAACAACGCCAATGGTTATTGATTGGAACGGTGATGAATTAAACGACTTGATTATGCTTGATGCAGGCGGCTACCTGGCATTTTTCGAACGTCGGCAAACGAGTGAGGGGCTGACCTTGACAGCGCCCAGGCGAATATTCCAGGGACGCAATGGTTCGGTTTTTGGGAGGGACCACAGGATGATTGAGGATGGAGAAGGGCTCCTTGTTTTAAACAATGGCTTTGCTGGTAAAAGCGGACGGCGCAAATTTGCCCTGACGGACTGGGATCAGGATGGAAAAACCGACCTGCTAGTGAATTCCCGGAACATAAACTTCCTGCGAAACGTTTCCACTGAAAAAGATAGGATCGTTTTTCAAGACGAGGGTCCGTTGGGAGAGGCAGAACTCGCTGGGCATACTACGAGTCCGGCCCTCGTTGACTGGGATAAAGATGGCATTAAGGACTTGCTCGTTGGGGCGGAAGACGGGTTTTTCTACTATTTGAAAAATCCATATTCAAATTGATTGGGCCTCGACCTGATGAAAATCGATTTTTCCCAGGTCATTTCGCGGAATTTCGCTAAGGCATTTCCAACTTTTTGGAATCTGGCTGGGGGTGAGATCATTACTGAGGGAGGCTTTGATACTATCCGACGATGTTTCCCCTGTTAAAGGAACATAAAGGGTGACAACTTTTTGCCCCCACTCCTGGTCGTTGACTCCATAAACGTAAACATCCGCAACCAGACCAGTTTTTACGATCGCCTGCTCCACCTCAGCGGGATCAACCTTTTCCCCGCCAGTAATAATTATTCTATCCAAACGCCCGGTCACATGCAGGCTGCCGACAGAATCAAGAAAACCTTCATCTTCGGTTAGGAGTTGACTTTCGAGGCCGTGGAATCCCTTCAAGAAATAGCCCCCGAAAAGAGCCTTTGTTTGAATGTGAATTCTGCCCTTTTTACCCGGTCCCAACGAGTTTCCATTCTCATCATGGATGCTTATTTCCACACCCGGCAAGGCCCTCCCCGATCCCTCTTGGGCGGAGAGAAATTCGTCGGGAGTGAGCGCCGCGCATACCGCGGCAGTTTCCGTCATCCCGTAGGAAGGGGCCAGGCGGATACCTTTATTTCGAGCCAGTTCGAGCAAATCATGGTCCACATTTCCACCCCCCAGGAGAACCATTTTGAATCTTCTCAGCCAGACAGCGGTTTCCTGGCAGCCGAGCAGCCGGCGCAATTGCAAAGATACCAGGGAAATTATGTAATCGCCCGGAGCGAACTCGGGAAACCGTCCCGCCAGGAGTTCTTTACAGGAACCGAAAACCACCTTGCCTCCGGTCTGCCGGGCGCGAACCAACTGCATCAATCCGCTCACATGATGGAGGGGAAGGAGGCAATAACTGTTCACCGGGGCGATACCGAATCCGGCCACGAAAGAATCTACCGCCGCCGTCAAAGTGTCCACCGTATGAATCGCAAAACGCAAACCGCCCGTGCTCCCGCCGGTTGGTATAAGGACGGCGCCCTCGGCCTTCAGCGCATCCTCGAAGCTGGAGCTATTGCTGTTTTCAGGGATTGAAAGTCCCTCCGGTAATGAGCCGCAAATTTTGTCGGGCTGCACCAGCATAAAAAGTTCTTTCCATCGGGAAATACCCCATTCGGGATCGGCCAAAAATATCCGGTTTTTTCCATCTTGAAACGCCTCAAAAAAGAATTGTTGAAATTTTACGGGGTCTTTCTCGCAAAGGAGTAAGTCTTTACCGTCATACTCCACATGAATAGTTGTTTTAGCTGGAGCATCCAATCGATTCCAGATTTGTAAAAAATCTTCCATTGATAACAAATCCGGGTTCAGTTCCGGGCCGTTTCCATGCAGGGAGAGACCATCTTCGGCCAAAAATCGGTTGGTTCCGAACCCCAAGGCAAAATTCGAATTGCCAGCCTCCGCAGCCAATTTCAGTCCGGCTTGAAAACCGATGGCCGTCTCGAAGGTGGAGGAAAAAACCAAGGGACAAGGACAGTTGGCCGACCATTTTAGAAAAGCCTCTGGCGAACTCACCAATGAGGTCTTCACCACCAGTGGACCCTTCCAATCGTTGGCCACCAAATCTTTCAGATTGTTCAAACCGGCTGTCGATTCATCCAGGGCGATGGACGTGGAATGAGTCTCCGCTAAACCTCGCATCTGCTGTAAACACTCCACGGGGAGAGGTTGCTCCAGGAACTCGATTTTGTCACAGCCTTGTAAAAGTTCCAGCCAGCGTTTGGCCTGCCATTGATCGAGTATTCCATTGGCATCGAGCCGAAGGCGGCCGCCCGACGGCAGGGCGGTCAAAAGGCGGTGAAATGTTTGTTTTTCGGAATCGAAAGCGTCCACCCCAATTTTCCATTTAAAAATTGTGAATCCCTCCTCCGCCAGGCGGATAACCTGATCGATAGCCTGGTTGCCGGAAGGAAGAAGGGCCGCGGCGCGCAAAGAGGTTTTTACCTCGATCCGGTTTGCGCCTTGAGCGGCCATATTTCGAGCAGATTCAAGGGCAAAGCGGACACAAGGAAGGGATTCGGGTATTTCATTGATCCGGCTTTCTTCAATTTCACCATCTAGATTCTGACAAAAATGCAATGCCTGAGACAGGCTTTCAGTGCCGAAATGTAACAGGGGGGCAATTTCACCATAACCGAATTTCCCAGCCTGATTCTGCACGCGGACGATGGCCCCTTCCCTCTGTGTGCTGAATACGGTTCCCAACCGAACCGGATGGATGAATTTCCGATTATACGGTTTAAAATGAATCCGGTATTTCATTTGCCTGTTCATTCTGAAATTGAGTCAAAGAAGTTTCCGAAAAAATAAATGGGGTAAGGCTGTTTAACATTGAACCCTTATCGAGATATTGCCATAAGTCAGCGTTTTTTGGTCAGAAAACCGGGATAAACCGCTTATAATATATTTCATTTCTTTAAGGATTTTCCAAACCCCCATTATTCATGGCCCTAACTCCTTTTTGCAGTAAATTAATAGCCGATGTCGGCATCAGTATGGGAGACGAGGGCAAAGGCCGCCTGGTCTGCGAACTGGTAAAAGAAATAAACCAAAACGCGGCACAAAGCTCCCGGGTCGGAATGGTCATGAAGGTCAACGGCGGCGCAAATTCCGGCCATACCGCGGGGGGACTAAAATTCAACCTGCTGCCCTGCGCTGTGGTCAATCCTGAGGTTCCCTGTCTAGGTATCGGTTCGGGAGTGGTGGCCGACCCGCTCAAGTTTTGGTGGGAAATCAAGCCAATTGAACGGCTGGGCTACAAAGTTTTCGACCGTCTGCTCATTGACGAACGCACCATGGTCAGCGACTTGAGCCACCGCCTGCTCGACCTGGCCTGGGAATATTATAGGGCCAACGTTCTCAATGAATCGGCCCGTGGCTCCACCGGGCGGGGCATCACCCCTGCCTTTGGCGATGAGGTCGGCCAATGGCTGATTACCTATGCGGATTTTTTGGGTAAAAAGGAAGATTTCGCAATAAAATTGAAACAGCGCATGGATCGGGCGCTGCACACCATCTATTATGTCTGCCGGGTGGATGAAAAGGCATGGGACGGTTTCTTTGAAACCCTCACCAAGGCGGAAACCAGGGCCAACGAATCTTCCATCAAGGAGAGTATTTTCTCCGCCGAGGAATTTAATTTTGATCGCTTCAAGGCTCCCTCCCCCGAATATCTGGATTTTGAGGCGCTTATAGATATCTATTGGGAGGCGGGCACGGCGCTGGCTCCAATAATTGGAGATGTCAGGGAAGCTGTGCTCAGAAATATGTCCAAAGGCAATTTTGTGATCGGCGAATTTGGCCAATCCTACTGGCTGGACAAACGTCACGGGTTTTCCCCCAATGTAACCGCCTCCCACACCTACGCGCCCGAGTTTTTTCAATCGGCCGGAGTTCCAGCGCAACCCATTCACATCATCGGGGCCAGCAAAGCCTATGACACCAAAGTGGGAACACATGATTTCATCACCCAAATGAATGATACTCATCCTCTGGCTGAGAAACTGAAAAAACTGGAGTTTGGCGCCACGACGGGCCGGCAGCGCATGGTTGGTTGGTTCGATGCGGTGGAAAAGGGCGATACCTTGCGATATGGCGGGTTCCAGGACTTGATCATAAATAAACTGGACGCATTGACTTACTCCGATTCATGGCAAGGGGGCGAACTGCTCATTTGTGTGGCTTATGTGGCACCCGATGGGACGAAATACCAGCAGGTTCCGCGAGATCAGGCCTTGCGACGAACGCTGCGGCCGGTTTTCCTGCAATACCCCGGATGGAGGGAGGATATTTCCAATATTCGCAGTTTTGACGCTTTGCCGATAAACGCCAAACGCTATGTGGCTGGCATGGTCAAGGGAATATTGGATGTGGCCTATCGTGACGGCCATCGTCCAAAGACACTGCCCAATCTGCGTTATATCGGAGTCGGCCCGGAACTCGCCCAGATAATCGATGACGTGCCGGAAACAGTAGAATTGATTAGAACCTATCTCAAATTCGCGGATGAATGATGTTTGTGGCGCCACGGTGGCAGATGCCAGGCGGCTTCGCGCCCGATGGGCTGGGAGCCCCTCGGGCCCGAACCAACGCCGCAGGGGCTGCCGTGCCGCACAAATCCTTCGGACAGAGGCTATTATGAGTTTGAGCGGCGTTCCGTCGGGGCACCAGGGCTTCCAGCCCGGCACCTTGCTCAAACACATAATGGCTCTCTGCATCATCATCATCGAATTTGAGATAGGTTCTAGCTTGCTGGAATAAATTTAATTATCATTCCATCCGGACGATATAATAAAAAGAGTACAGACAAAAGGCCCGGTCTCCTTGCGGAGGCCGGGCCCCTTGAAAGTTTGGAATGTCGCTCGCCACACGCTCTTTCCAAGTGCTGGCATTGGGCGCTTTCGATCACTCAAAAGCTGCCAGCTCCCCGACGCTATTCCGCGCGGCAACACGCGATTGTCGGTCTCATAGCAGGACCGTCGCCCCAATTGCTCCGGACGATTCTCAAGTGAGGCCTCTCGGCAGGGTTCGACCTGTGTCTGCCGACACCGGTGCGCCCTACTTGGAGCAAATCGCCCTGCAATAGGCTTTCTGCTCCTTGTGCCCGAGGGTCAGCCCGCAGATGGCTCCGCGGCGTTGGCCCCCGGTTACGGGTCTGACCTCTTAGCTCTCAGGATACTTTTCGCATCGCAGAGCGGTCGATGCGGTTTTTCACACCGCCCGCACTTTTTCGGAATTCACCAGGATCAGCTTGCACTGTTCCTCGCGCCCTCCCCGCTTCAAGGTGGCTTTTTCGCGCCTCCGGCGCTTTGCTTTCGGAGGCCTTGCGGCGAGTTTGCCCTCGCCAGTTCACCTTGCTCGGACTGGTCTTCATGGTAGCATCCACGACCCGTTGCCCGGGTCACCCTGTCGTCCCTCTCGAACATGCAAGCATCTTCAAAAAGAACTCACTCAGTTCGCCGCTGGAACCATTTTTACAGCGGCTCACTGCCGCGTTCCGCATTTCGTCGGGGCGCGAACCCCGCCGGCGGAACGGGTGGAATCTGCCTTTTTCCCCATCGGCGCAACTCCCGAAAGAGTTCCTTTGATGGTTCCTAAGGAGCCAGACCCACCAGTTTTGGTCTAGCTTTTGCCCGGTTTCTCAACCGCCACAGTCCGAAAACCCCAGCGGCAAATTGCCATATTTCTTCCAAAGAACTGCCCGTAAGAATGGATATGAAATAATGCTTGTCAAATAAAAAATGACCTAAAACACTGAAAAAGAACAAGTTGTGTATAAGCCGCCTTTTCCATGTGAGCATTTTGTGAGCAACTGCGCATCCCACCCAAACAGAGCTATTTAGAGGCTGTCCCAAAAACCCGAATTTTGCGAATTGAGATATTCGACTCCGAACTGTAAGGGAACGTAAGTCATTCAATTCCGTCAAAAACGCTGTATAAGGCCTCTATTCGTTATAAATATAATCGCGTCAGACAGAGGTCTATGGTAGAATTGTATTTGAATATGCAAAACAAGAGAAAGGCTGACGGTGTTATAGACATCGAAATTGCCCAAAATCCCCTAAAAACGGTCTTTATGACAGCTTTATAAACAAGTTAACTTACTTTAAAACAAATGGTTATAACTTTGGGACAGCCTCTATTTAGAGGCTGTCCCAAAAACCCGAATTTTGCGAATTGAGATATTCGACTCCGAACTGTAAGGGAACGTAAGTCATTCAATTCCGTCAAAAACGCTGTATAAGGCCTCTTTTCGTTATAAATATAATCGCGTCAGACAGAGGTCTATGGTAGAATTGTATTTGAATATGCAAAACAAGAGAAAGGCTGACGGTGTTATAGACATCGAAATTGCCCAAAATCCCCCAAAAACGGTCTTTATGACAGCTTTATAAACAAGTTAACTTACTGTAAAACAAATGGTTATAACTTTGGGACAGCCTCTATTTAGGATTGTGAAAAACTCGCCACCCCCTATCGTGAATAACGTTTTAAATGCTTCCGCCGTAAAAAATATTTAATTTTTTTTTGTTTTTTTTCAGAATTTTATTGTTTTCGAGGAACTTTCCCGACCTTAAAATAGAACCGCAATCAGGCTAATATAACTTTGCGGATTGAGACTTCTAGTTTCATTGCAGCATGTGTTCCCGGACGGGGATTTCGTGGTAGAGGCGTTCCATGATTTCGCCTATGAGATAGAGGGAGCCGGTGGCGACGAGGGTTTCGCCGTCTTCTCCTTCGGAGCAGTGGCCGGGAAAAGGGAAAAGGGATTCTACTTTCGAGTTGCGCACATGGCCTGGGAATACGTCAGGGATGGCTTCGTGCAGCATTTTGAATGTTGCGGCGCGGGGCTGCATGGGCTTGAGGAGAATGATTTCATGGGCATAACGGGCAATGACCGGCATGATGGCTTGAACCCTTTCCGGGCCGAGCACGCCAACCATGATAATGGGTTTGCGGCCGGTCTTCATTACCAGTTTCTCTAAATTCCCAGCCAGCAATTCAGCTCCTTCCCGGTTGTGGGTGGTGTCGAGGATAACGGTCTTTGATCCAACCGCATGCGGGTCCCAGCGACCGGGCCAATATACCGCTTGCAAAGATTTCAAAGCGATTTCCCGGTCCAGTGGATAATTCGACTGAAGCGCTTGCGCAGTGAGCAGAGCAGTGGCGGCATTGCACCGTTGGTAATCGCCGTGGAGGTTAGTTAAAGGATAGTCCAGCGTGGATTTACCGAATTGCTCAACGATTGAGTGAACAGGCGCTTTTCTTTGGAAGGCTATCTCGCGAATGGTATTTTCCGCCTCTTTCGGCAAACAACCTAATACAACCGGCTGGCCTTCTTTGATAATACCCGCTTTTTCCCGGGCAATGGAGGGAAGGTCGTTCCCAAGAAGGTTGGTATGATCCAGGCTTAACGAAGTTATAACGGATATCTCGGGCCAGACAATGTTGGTGGCGTCGAGCCGTCCACCCAACCCGGTTTCGATAATTCCAATATCGACGGCTTTCTCGGCAAATCGCATAAAGGCCATGGCGGTCATGAATTCAAAAAAAGAGGGATGGTCGTCTGGGTTCCTCGCCGCAAGTTTGTCGGCTATAGATTTGAGTTGGAGGGTGTATTTTACAATGGAATCGGGGTCGAGAATTTTGCGGTTTACCTGAATGCGCTCCCCCTGGAAAACGAGGTGGGGCGAAGTGAAGAGTCCCGTTTTATATCCGCTGTGCCGAAAAATCGCTTCGAGCATGGCACAGGTGGAGCCTTTTCCGTTGGTTCCGGCAACATGGATGATGGGGAACCGGCGCTCAGGGTGGCCGATCTTTTCGCCCAGCAGCCTCATCCGATCGATACCGTATTTGGCTCCGTGGTGCTTCAGACTGTAAAGGTAGGCTTTGGCTTCTTCGTAATTTCGAATAGGGGGCATGGGGCAGGTAAAGGGTCGGTCCGGGCAAAAAAGGAGATGGAAGTAATGGTCCTCTTTTACTTACTTGAGAACGGTCGATTGACGACCGCTGTACAGGGCTGAAAGCAGCGAAATAAGACGATGCCGCAATTCCAACCGGTGAACGATTTGATCGATCAATCCGTGTTCCATTAAAAATTCGGCCGTTTGGAAGCTTTCGGGTAATTCCTGCCGGGTGGTTTCCTTGATCACCCTGGGGCCGGCAAAGCCGATCAGGGCTCTGGGTTCGGCTAAAATAATATCGCCCAAGGTGGCAAAGCTGGCCGTTACACCGCCGAAGGTTGGATTGGTTAACACAGAAATAAACGGAACCCCGATTTCACTCAGCCTGGCCAGGGCGGCGCTCGTCTTGGCCATTTGCATGAGACTGAGAATACCTTCTTCCATGCGGGCGCCGCCGGAAGCGGAAACTATGATCAAGGGTACTTTTTTCGTTAAAGATGTCTCGATGGAGCGGGTAATTTTCTCACCCACAACGGAACCCATACTGGCCCCGCGGAACCGAAAATCCATCACCGAGATGGAAACAGGGGTTTTGCCGATTTTTCCGGTTCCGCAAATGACGGCGTCATTCATTTTTGTCTTTTTCTGGTCTTTGTTTAATTTCTCCCGATAGGAAGACAGACCATTAAACCCAAGGACATCGACCGGTTTGAGCATCTCGTCACACTCCGTAAAGGTATCGGGATCGAGAAGACTGTCGATGCGGGAACGAGCCTTGAGGGGAAAATGGTAGTCGCTTTTGGGCACCACCATGAGGTTTTTCTCTAGTTCTTTGTAATAAACGATTTCACCGGAGAGCGGACAGCGGGTAAACATATCCTTGGGGATGTCCCGCTTCCTGACATCAACCGTGACAGTTGAATACCGAGGTTTTTTAAAAATAGCCATGGATTTTTGTGATTATTGCCGACGATTGAAATGCAAGATACAGGTGACGGCAAGAGCGAATCGCCCAGCTATTCTCCGGCTTTTCAACCATGCCCCAAGGTCAGCACCCGCTATCGTTGCGCCCCCCCCGCCCGCAATGTCGAACAACAGGCATTTAGGGTCGCTCCTGTCGTGAATACGTCATCAACAACAACATATTTCTTTTCAGCAACAACTGGAGCGCCCGCTTTCAGCCCGAATGCATTCTCCATATTTTTTATTCGCTCTTCCCGTCCCAATCGGGTCTGGGTTGCAGTGTCGATGGTCCGTTCCAGTAAATTCTCGACAGGCAGCTTCCCGAATACTTCGGCTACGCATCGCGCCAAGAGGAGGCTTTGATTGAATCCCCACTCTCTTAATTTTCGATGATACAGGGGAACCGGAACCAGAGTCGCGCCGGCCAGGAATTCTCCCAAATCTTTCGCCTCCCAAATCAGTCGCCTGAAGTCCCCAAGCAAATAATGCGCCCGGTGGTATTTTAACTCGTGGATCAAGGTCCGGCCCAAAGCGCGGTAAAGAAAGAGGGTCCGGCCTTTTTCAAAAATCGGGGCCAGTTCGACGCAATGGGGGCAGTTTCGGTCGCTTTCCAACATTCCATAAAAAGGAAATCCGCAGGTAGCGCACCAAGGCTGTTCGACCCGGTATAATTCATCCACGCAATGCGAGCATATATAGTCGAATCGATCATCTTCCACGAGGTTTCCGCAATTGATGCAATCGCGCGGGTAAACGAGGTCCAGAAAACTGGTTAAAACCGGTTGAACCGCAGATAGGAAGTTTGGTTTTTTAAACTTCAAGATTCGTCACTTCCTCAACCCGATTGGTCAGTTATTTCAGGAACTATCCAGCCCTTGCAAAGCCACATGCAGAGTAAAATGAGAAGTATGGCGGCAAAATAACCGTCCAGGAGAACGCCGCTACCCCAGAATTTATTCAAGGTTTCGTTATTCAGGTTAAAACACTTGCCATAAATATTTCGGACAAAAACAACCCCTGCATGAAACCCGGCACAAGGCCACAGAGAAACTGTCCGCAAAAATAGCAGGCAAAGGATTGTTCCGAACAGAAAGAGGTTTAAAAACCGGATGAACTCGAATGTTTGTACGACACTAAGCAGCGTCCAAAACCCGACATAAAACCCGCTCCCCATTGTCACCAACGCCGTATCGTCATTCCAGATATCGGGCGGTATTTTCTTGAAATGAGCGGAGGCGAAAAAGAGGGAGCATAAAATAACCGAAGGGATCGGTTTGAGGGCGGTATAAAACATCCTCATGATCATTCCCCGAAATACGGTTTCCTCGATAAAACCTATCAACAAAGCTGACGCCAGGGCGGCCAGCAGAATTTGCAGGCTCTTGAGAGCGGTTAAATCAGTTTCGATTTCAAGTCCCACAGCCATGCCCTGCCCTACCGCGGCAATCAGGATAAGACCCGCTCCAAACGCTATCCATCGAAGGGTCGTCCCGCCCATTGCGGTTTTTCTGATCGATCCAAATCCCAACTTCTGCCAAGAAAACAGACCGCATCTTTTTAACAGCCAGGGCAAAAGAAGTATAACGGGGAGCCACCGGAGGCGGTCGAAATAACGGGAGAAATCCTTTTCCGCCAGGTAAGTATTAAGCCGGTTGGGTGAGGATTCAGCCCAGGTTTGAATGGCCCAATAAATTAGCGGGCTGAAAATGGAAGCGAATATAATAGCTCCCAAATAAACCAGCATCAACAGCCAGACGCCACGCCAGGAATGCTCTTTTTCTTCCAAGCCAAAAAGCAGGAAACCCCGATCTCTTGGAACCCGCATCACAGGCCGGAAGCTTTGCTTTGGCCGCCGATCAAGTCAAGACAAGAGCTTGGCGGCTTGGCAGGCAATCGAGTTTTCTTCCGGGCACATTCCCGGCCACCTTCATGGTTCATGACCGGGGATGGGCTTTCTTGTGCGCTTCCTTCAACCTTCCAATGCCGACATGAGTGTAAATTTGAGTTGTGGAGACGCTGGCGTGGCCAAGCAAATCCTGCAACAGGCGCAAATCAGCTCCACCGTCCAACATATGAGTGGCGAAGGAGTGGCGAATTTTATGGGGAGAAAGGTCCATCGGCAGGCGGGCCAAATCAAGGTATTTTTTAACCAGTAACTGAACTTCGCGAACCCGCATCCTGTTCCCCTTTTTACCCGTAAATACAGGATCGCCATACCCGTTTTTTGTGGCATACAAGTCGCGGTGATTGCGCAGACACTCGGTGGCCCTCGGTCCCAAGGGGCAAAGCCGCTCCTTTCCACCTTTGCCCATGACCCGCGCAATTCCTCTGCCGGTTTCGATCATCCCGAAATTCAAACTCACCAATTCGCTCACCCGCAGTCCACCGCCATAAAGGATTTCCAGCGCCAGTTGGTCTCGGGATGCTTCGGCCGGATCGATCCTCCCGTTTATGCGTAGCTGCAATGGCGCCTCAAGCAAATGCATCATCTGTTTTCGAGTAAGATACTTGGGCAAACTCTTACCCAGCTTGGGGAGGGTTAATCCTGTAAATGGGTTTTTCTCCACATGATGGTTCTTGACCAAGTAGTGAAAAAGCGACCGCAAGGCAGATACATGATTATGCACCGTGCGATCGGATAGTTTCCTGTGGCGGCTTTCTATAACGAAATCCCGAACATTGCGGCTGCTGATTTTTGCCGCCTCCCCGCTCCAATCGTTCTCCTTTTCCTTTCGCATCCAGGTAAAGAAGCGGACTGCGGCGTGGCTGTAATTGCGCGATGTATAGGGGGAGTATCGTTTTTCCAGGGCGAGGTAGGCGAGAAAGCGTTCCACCCAATCTCTTTCAGGCAGGGGAAGATTCTCAACCGGATTCGAACGCATCGGTCGGGTCAATCCAGGCCGAGTACTTTGCGCCCTTCCTCGGAAATCATGTGCGGTGTCCATTGCGGGTCCCAGACGATTTCCACCTCCGCCTCATCCACGCCAGGGATGGCTTCGACTTTCGCTTTGGCGTCTGCCGCTATGGCCGGCCCCATCCCGCAACCCTGCGCGGTCAGAGTCATTTTAACCTCAACCTTGTAGCGATCCTCGTCCAGGTTATTCACCCGAAGGTCGTAAACCAATCCCAGGTCCACGATATTGATTGGAATTTCGGGATCGAAACAAGTCCTCAACGCCCCCCAAACCATTTCTTCCCGGAATGGTCCACCATCCTCAATGGAGACAGCCGATTCCTTCTCCAGACTCTCCGCTATCTCCGCCCCCAGAGCGTCCGCGTCCTCTTTTCCAATACGGAAAAGACCGCCTTTGCTCCGCACGGTCAGGGAGCCGCCCAAGGTCTGGCTGATTTGCAACACGGTCCCACTCGGCAGCACGACCTCATCCCCGGCCGGAATAAGGGTGGCCTTGCAATCACGCAAAAGTGTCGCTTCCCGATAGTCCATAACAAAAGGTTTCCTTTAAATCACTATTTGTCAATCCGCCCAAAGCCCTCATTTATCATCCAGCATCCAGTGTCCAGCATCCAGCATCCAGTATCCATTATCTTGCTTAATCCAGAAAAAGTTCCAGGGGAAGGCGAGCATAAATTCCCTGTGGATCATTGAACGCGCTCAGTGAATTCCATTCCTCCCGCATCATTCGCAGGATGCCGCTAATGGGATCATGGGAGGAAAGCGGTTCTCTCTTCCTGCCTCCCTCCATTATCTTGCGGAAAAATTTGTTCTTCTCGGACTCCTCCGGCATTTCCACCAGTCTCCAGTTTTCTCCCAATCCGGCCAGGGCGGCGGCTTCATTAATCGCATTGTCGAGCCCCCCGATTTGATCCACCAGGCCCACCTCCAACGCGTCGATCCCGGTCCACACACGCCCGCTGGCGATTTTCTCCACCTCTTCCGGCCTGAGATCGCGGCCCTTGGCTACCTTGTTGACAAACTCCGCGTAAATCCAATCCACCATTTCTTGGAATTTGGCCAGCTCGGCCGGTGTTTTTGGGCGCGAAAGAGTCAGGATATCGGCGTAGGGAGAAGTTTTCACCCCGTCAAAAGTGATGCCGTGGTCGTTGGCGATTTTCCGGATATTGGGCAATAGGCCAAACACCCCGATAGATCCCGTGATGGTCGTTTCTTCGGCAAAAATAGTTTCCGCGCCCGCCGATATCCAGTAGCCGCCAGAGGCCGCATAACCACCCATCGACACCACCACCGGTTTTTCCACTCCCGCCAAGGCCACCTCGCGCTCGATCACCTCGGCTGCCAGGGCGCTTCCCCCGGGGCTGTTCACCCGCAAAACGATGGCTTTGACCTCCTCATCCTGCCGGGCTTTGCGCAGTTCCCGGGCAATCCGGTCCCCGCCAGCCCTCCGCGGATCGCCCTCTCCATCAACGATGGCCCCTTCCGCATAAATAACCGCTATCTTGGGCTGATTCAATTCCCCAAACCCCTCCAGCCAGTCATTTTCCTGAACCGCATAATCGAAAAACTTAACCTGGGTAAAACTTTCAATCGCGTCGTCATAACCGGCGATTTCCATCAGCTTGGCCAGTACCTCGTCGAAATACCCGACTTCATCCACCAACCCGCTTTCAAGCGCCTTGGTGGCCGAAAAAATCCCGATCGTATCGGACAAATCACGCAATTGCTCCGTATCGAGTTGGCGGTTTTCGGCAATATCCTGCAAAATCGAATCCCACAAGCTCTCCAGCAGCGCCTCCGTTTGCAAAACGCTCGCTGGGCTCATCCGATCACTCGTAAATGTCTCCACCGCAGACTTGAACTCCCCCACTCGCGCAATCTGCACGCCGATCCCGTACTTTTCCAAAGCCTTCCCGATAAAAACCGGATTCGCCGCCAAACCCTTCAAAATCATCAAGCCAAAAGGATTTTGCATGACCGTGCCCGCCCTCGAGGCCAAATAATAATCCCGCAGCGAAGGATTAACCACATAAGCCACCACCGGCTTGCCGGAATCCTTGAAACGCCCGATGGCCTCCCCCACTTCCCGCAACGCGGAAAAACTCGACCCATAATTTTCCGATATAAGCCGGCCCTTTATAAACAATGAAGAAATGCGCTCATCCCCGGCCGCGCGATCCAGGGCCGAGACGACCCTTTTCAAGTTCAGTTGGGGCGGTTTACCATCCCCAAAAGCCTCCTCAAACCAGGCAAAAGGAGAAATCGCCTGAGGGGCATCCGCAATATTAAAAGAAATATCCAGCACCAAAGCGGCCCCCTCCTCGACCAACACCCGCTCCTCCGAAAAGAAACTCCCCACCGCCACCAGCAGCAGAAACAAAAACACCACAAAAAGACCGGTAGCCAAAAACATGGCCCCAAAAAACTTAAAAACCGAAAAAATAAATTTCTTCATAATAATTTTAATTCCATATTAATTTAATACCATAACTGAAAAATAATGTGTCATACCAGCGCTCTTCAATCAATCATCCCTGTCAATCCCCGTAATCCGAGGTCAAAAAATTTATATTGATATTGATCCCCATCCAAAAAGCAATCTGTGTCCATCAGCGTAATCTGCGGTTAATAAACAACCATCCGTGTCCATCCCCGTAATCCGTGGTTAAAAATCAGTTTCAATCTGCGTCCATCTGTGTAATCCGTGGTTAATAAACAACTATCCGTGTCCATCCGTGTAATCCGTGGTTAAAAAATCTATATTGATCCCCATCCAAAAAGCAATCTGCGTCCATCAGCGTAATCTGCGGTTAAAAAACAACCATCCGTGTCCATCCGTGTAATCCGTGGTTAAAAATCAGTTTCAATCTCTCCATCAGCATAATCTGCGGTTAATAAACAACTATCCGTGTCCATCCGTGTAATCCGTGGTTAAAAATCAGTTTCAATCTCTCCATCAGCGTAATCTGTGGTTAATAATCAATTATCCGTGTCCATCTCCGTAATTCGTGGTTAATAAACAACAATCCGTGTCCATCAGCGTAATCCGTGGTTAAAAATCAGTTTCAATCTCTCCATCAGCGTAATCTGCGTCCATCAGCGTAATCTGTGGTTAATAAACAACCATCCGTGTCCATCCCCGTAATCCGAGGTTAAAAAATCTATATTGATCCCCAACTAAAAAGCAATCTGCGTTCATCTGCGTAATCTGTGGTTAATAAACAACTATCCGTGTCCATCCGTGTAATCCGCGGTTAAAAATCAGTTTCAATCTCTCCATCAGTGTAATCCGTGGTTAAAAATCAGTTTCAATCTCTTCATCAGCGTAATCTGTGGTTAATAATCAATTATCCGTGTCCATCTCCGTAATCCGTGGTTAATAAACAACTATCCGTGTCCATCCGTGTAATCCGTGGTTCAAAATATGGGTAGTGTATAAAAAAAGAATGTTATTTTGTATTTTTAGCTGTACAAATAGCGTTAGGCAGTTTATTCTTAGTGCATGGTTACTAAAATTATTAATTGTCGGCACTGTGGAAGTGAAAATATCATTAAATTTGGCAAGACGCCCAACCATAAACAGCGCTACCGCTGCCATGATTGTGGTAAACAAAGCCGCGAAAACCCCACAGTGAAATACACCGAAGAGCAAAAAGAAATGATCCTTCGAGTCTATCAGGAACGCAGCAGTCTACGCGGTTTACAGCGCGCCTTCGGGGTGAGTCCCAACACCGTTTTGAGTTGGTTTAAAAAAACGACAATCGCTGCGACCGCTCAAAAGCACGATTCTTGCGGCCCGCCGCCATGATGTCATTGAACTGGACGAACTGTGGTCTTTTGTGGGACGCAAGAGCGATGCCCAATGGGTTTGGATCGCTCTTTGCCGACGCACCCGTCAAATCCTCTCCTATGCCATTGGGCCTCGGGATTGGTATCGTTGCCGGGAACTTTACGAGCGTCTGCCACGGGCCTACAAAAGATGTGCCACCTACAGCGACTTTTGGTCCACTTATGATGAAGTCTTTCCTCATAACCGATCCGTGGGAAAAGAAACCGGTGAAACGGCCCATGTGGAACGATGGAACAATACCCTGCGCCAACGACTGGGTCGTTTCACACGCAAAACCCTCTCCTTTTCCAAGCTTAAGAGTATGCATGAAACCTGTCTGAGACTTTTCATTCATCAATATAATCAAGAATTAGCCACCATTCCTACTTAATACACTACCGAAATATGTATTGTTCTCCATTCAATCAACTATCTGCGTTCATCAGCGTAATCTGCGGTTTTATTAAAAATATTCCAGTCAAGCCCAGATACATAGAGGCTGTCCCAAAGTTATAACCATTTGTTTTACAGTGAGTTAACTTGTTTATAAAGCTGTTATAAAGACCGTTTTTAGAGGATTTTGGGCAATTTCGATGTCTATAACACCGTCAGCCTTTCTCTTGTTTTGCATATTCAAATACAATTCTACCATAGACCTCTGTCTGACGCGATTATATTTATAACGAAAAGAGGCCTTATACAGCGATTTTGACGGAATTGAATGACTTACGTTCCCATACAGTTCGGAGTCGAATATTTCAATTCGCAAAATTCGGGTTTTTGGGACAGCCTCTACATACCATAAATCCCAAAAAAAAGCAACAGATAGGTTGGCTCCGTTTGATGCGTTTGATTAAAGTTCAAAAAAAAACCCAAAAAAACCATGAAAAACCAAAAAATGCGCCAAAATGTCCCACAAAAACACCCATAATCCCCATCCCACAACCTCATTTGCGCCCATTCGCATCCATTCGCGGTTAAAAAATATCCCATCCTCATTCCAAAAACACATATAGAAATCCTGTTCTCCGCTAATGAATTACAAACTCACTTGCAATGTTTTGAAAAATATTAATGGTAACTATTACTCCGGCAATTTAATAGTAACACTTACCTAACCCTGATTCTGTGCTGATTAAACGGTTGGTGACTCAAAAACATGACACTGTTTAATTGCCGGATCAATAATCATAGGCAGCGTAGGCGTTGCCTACAATTTGTTAGGTGATATTATGGGAATCTCAGCCGAATCAATTCGAAGCCTGGTTGATGGTGAATTGTTAAACATGCACGATATACG